>CAJXTI010000009.1 GCA_913061185.1 uncultured Oceanobacter sp. | reverse complement strand
CATGATGGCCTACAACCTGGTGCGAATGGCAAAGTTACAGGGTCAATCCGTCTGAAGATCGGAAACAGGGTGGAGAATCCTGCTTCCAGCGGAAAAACCACTCAAAAAACAACCAGATAAGCGTGAATTATCGGGTTGAAAAGCTTCTGTCGGCGAAGCGAATAAGAATTTCAACAGCCTGCTAGGAGTTACAGATACAGCAGCCCGTGACAGACAACCCGAAAGGCGACACCAACCAGTGCGCCATAAATTGCCGGTTTGGCAACCGCAGCAACAGGCTTGCCCGCCGATAACAAAATCGCCACACCGGCGACATCGAGCGGGCAGAGCAGTAGCCCGGCGAGCAGGTTGATTTGTTGCGGCCCGATCAGGCCGTTGGCAAACTGATCCATGGCAATACCCATCATCGCCGTACCACCGGCGACGTATTTGGTGATCGCCAGTAACAGGGTTTCTGGCGGGTAGCCCAGCGTCAGAAAGGCGGGAGCCAGAGCCGCTTCCAGTAGCTCAATCACGCCGGTCAGGCGCACCAGATTGACGGCAACCAGAGCCACCACCAGTAACGGCAAGGCGCCAATGGCTATCTCCCAGGCGTCGCTGCCAGCACGGCGAATCACCGCCATCATGCCCCTTGGCGGTTCCGTCTCGGGCATCAGTTCCTGATCGTTATTCAGTTCCACCAGACTCAGGTGTCGGCCAAAGACGTAATACGTCGCCGCTGCCGCCAGCAGGCCACCACCAAGGGCAATCAGCAGAGTCACCGGGATATTCAGCCCGGCAGCCGCCATCGGGAACACCACGTTGGCTTGCGCCAGCGCCAGTACCATGGCTAATGTCGCCGCGATATGGCGCGGTGCAGAACCCGTACGGGCCATTACCGCCAGCGTTGCCAGTGGCGCTGCAAAACTCACCATCATTACCTGAATCAGCGCAAATACGCCGAGCCCGGTCAGGCCAAACGGCTTCAGCAAGGGCGCGGTCAGCGTGACAATCCGGTTAAGCCAGCCATTGGATTCCATCCAACGCATCAGGCTCAGCATCACAATCATAATCGGCAGTAAGACGAATAACGCCAGCTCGACGGCAGACTTGCCAGAGGCGAGAATCGTTGTGGCAATCTGATCCATGCAAGCTTCCTGAAGGGTGTATTGACTGGCAGCGCAGCTAGGTCGGGCTTCGGGCTGCTCTACTGTGGAAAGCTGAATTTGGCTCTTTTTTGAGCAAATTATTGTTAAATAGAACCACTATTCGCCTCAATTCGCCTCAATTCGCCTCAATTCGCCTCAAATTTGCGCAAAAATTGCTCAAGCCAGTCTTTCCCTCGCGACGAACGCCTAAGTCCGACAGGCTCCTGATCCGCCTATGGTACGGAATTGTTGCCGCCAGAGTAGTGGCCCATAGTAGGAGACAGAGTAGGCGACAGAGTCGTGTTCTACTGAGCCAGAGCGGTCTTTGGTGGCAGCGTTTTGGGTCACAGAGTTTTGGGTCACAGAGTTTTGGGTCACAGAGTTTTGCGGCCGCTGCGGAAGATTAATGCATACCGGTTGCCAGGTAGGCCGGTTGGTCAATCAGATCGGTCACCTGGTGCAGGCTTTCTTGCCACTGATCGCGGCCGATGGGGCCACCAAAACATAAACGCACCGCATCTGGAGGGTTGTTGTCGGTTGAAAAGGCGGCGCTGGAGACCGCGCTGACGCCCAGCTGGCGTAGCTGAACCGCCAGCTCGGAAGGGTTCCAGCCGGAGGCCTTGGGCAATTTTAACCAGAGATGGAATGCGCCTTCGGCTGCCACAATACGCTGCATGCCCAATTGTTCTTCAGCGATCCGCAAGCGGGCAATCGCCTCGCGACGGGTTGCCTTCAACATGGCGTCGGCGGTGCCATCGAGAATCCAACGGCTGACCAATGCATCCGTGAGTGGGCTGGACATCACATTAATTGCCCGCATTGCCGCCGCCACCCGTTGGGAATGCCGCTTGCTCGGTGTGTGCAAAAAGGCAGATCGAACGCCAGGGCCAAAACACTTGGAGGTGCCGGTAATGTACCAGGTCAACTCCGGTGCCAGTTCGGCAAAGCTGGTGGGCGGACTGTCTGCCAGCATGGTGTAGGCATCGTCTTCAATAATCGCAATCGAATAGCGTAACGCCACGTCCGCCAGGACTTCGCGGCGGCTTTGACTCATGGTGCAGGTGGTCGGGTTCTGGATGGTCGGGTTGAGGTAAATAGCCCCGACGGTGCCCTGCTTGCAGGCATCCTCAAACGGGCGTACCAGCGGGCCATCGCTATCGCGTTCCAGGGAATGCAGCTTGATGCCAAATTGCGCGGCAATGGCCTTGATTCCGGGATACGCCAGGCTTTCGACACAGAGCTCCATGCCGGGGTCGATCAGGGTGCTCATCAGGCCGACCAGTGCCGAATGGATGCCAGGGCAAATCAACAGCCGTTCGGCGCTGGCGTCGGGCAGACGCTTGTCCAGCCAGATCAGCGCGGCCTCTTTGTTTTCCTGGGTGCCTCCAAACGCCTGATAGCGCAGCATGGAGTACAAATCCTTTTGTGCCAGAACACTGATGGCGCTGTCGCGCACCTGCTCGATCAGGGTCGGAATCGCCGGTTCGATCATCAGGTTCATGGTCATCTCGTAGCTGCCGAGACTGGGGCGGACACTGGCGGTCTTGCCTTTGACAAAGGTGCCGGAGCCGGGATGGGAGTCAATCAGGCCGCGATTTTTGGCTTCCGCATAAGCGCGGGCGGCGGTGGTGTAGTTAATACCGGTCGCGGCGGCGAGATCGCGCAGGGTTGGCAGCCGGTCTCGTGCCTGCAACCGGCCGCTGTCGACATCTTCAGCGATCAGGTCGGCAATCAAGCGGTAGGCTGGTTGGCCCTTGCTGTTTCTGAGTCGGCGTGTCCAGCGTTGCAATTCGGTATTGTTCATCGCAATAGATCCAATCAATTTGAAGTGATCGTATCACAGCTTTTGATCAGAGCTGGAATATTGCTTTGTAATGATATTGATGGTGTCATTTTGGTGCTATCTCCGTTTTTTTGGCCCTTATTTCGGGCATTTATTCATAATTTAAGCACAATAATTGATGGCTTATTGATCGCATAAAACCGGGTCAGAAAAAATTTAGCGCTTTTTGAAGGGAGGCTATTAACGTTTGATTGTATCTTGATTGCAATCAATGTTAGCGATATTGGCAAGCTGATTGCTCTAGTTTGATTGCATTAATTGATCGCATAAGCCGACAGGGTAGCGATCTGATTCTTATATCTAACAGGAGCATGACAATGCCAAAAGTGACTCAGCCAAAACACAAAGACGGTGATTTTTTTGTTGATTACGAAGAAAAGGTATTCGAAGACGTCAAGGCACGAGAAGGTGAGAAAGCCCTGGTCACTTTCCACACCGTTGCGTTCGAAGGCTCCATTGGCCTGGTGAACATGCTGCAAGCAACCCGCTTGCTGCGCAAAGGTTATGAAACGTCCATTTTGCTGTACGGCCCAGGTGTCACGCTGGGGTTGCAACGGGGTTTTCCGACCCTGGGTGATGAAGCCTTTCCGGGTCATCTGAACTACGCCAGCCAGCTGAAAAAATTCATGTCCGAAGGTGGCAAGGTCTATTGCTGCCGGTTTGCCCTGCAAGCCCTGTATGGCCACGGCGAGCCATCCCTGATCGAAGGTATCGTGCCGATTAATCCGCTCGATGTGATGGATCTGAAGTTGCTGCACATGCGTGACAACGCGGTGATTGTCGATACCTGGACTTTGTAGGAGTAACGCGGCCATGACGACCCATCAACAGGTGGTAAGGGCCGCGGCCGTTCAGATCGCTCCGGATCTCCGGAGCCTTGACGGTACGCTGGCCAAGGTATTGGATGCGATGGATGAGGCGGCAGCATGCGGTGTGGAGCTGATCGTGTTTCCGGAAACCTTTTTACCCTATTACCCGTATTTCTCCTTTGTGTATCCGGCGGTGGCCTGTGGTGCTGAACACCTGCGGCTGTATGACGAAGCGGTGGTGGTTCCCGGCCCGGTCACCGATGCCGTCGCAGCGCGTGCCCGCAAGCACAGCATGGTGGTGGTACTGGGTGTCAATGAGCGCGATTACGGCAGTCTGTATAACACCCAGCTGATTTTTGATGCTGACGGTCAGCTATTGCTGAAACGGCGCAAGATTACGCCGACCTACCATGAACGCATGATCTGGGGGCAAGGGGATGCAGCCGGACTGGCAGTGGCTGCAACCGCCGCTGGTCGGGTCGGCGCATTGGCTTGCTGGGAGCATTACAACCCGCTGGCCCGCTATGCGCTGATGACCCAGCACGAGCAGATTCATTGCAGCCAGTTTCCTGGCTCGCTGGTCGGCCCGGTGTTTGCCGACCAGATTGAAGTGACTATCCGCCATCACGCGCTGGAGTCGGGCTGCTTTGTGGTGAATGCCACGGGCTGGCTGACCGACGAGCAAATTGAGTCGATTACCCCGGACGAAAAACTGCAACAGGCGTTACGGGGTGGCTGCAACACGGCGATTATTTCCCCGGAAGGCAAGCATCTGGCTGCACCGCTGACCAGCGGTGAAGGCATGGTGGTCGCCGATCTCGACTTTGCCCTGATTACCAAACGTAAACGCATGATGGACTCGGTTGGGCATTACGCCCGTCCAGAGTTACTCAGCCTCGCCATTAACGACCAGCCTGCGCAGTATCGCCAGCCACTCGCCGCACCCGCACCCGCGCTGACGTCTGCTGCTGTTCTTGTTCCGGGAGATCATGATGAATGCCTCAACTGAATCGCAGCAGCACTTGCTGACCGAACTGCAAACTCGTGGATTACGCCTGACGCACCCGGATCAACGCCACGTCAGCCGCCGGGGCGGTGCCGGGCCGTCGGATCATCAGGCGGTGACCATCAATGGCACCACGCTGATGGTGCCGATTTACAGTGAGTCGGCCTGGGAGTCGCCGTTTGCGGTCGCCAGTCTGGAGCAGGGTGAGCAAATCATCCGTCAGCAGGACGGTCAGCAGATAACGCTTGCAGACGTCACCTTTGCCAGCTCGCCGGGGTTTTATTCCGGGGTGACTGCCGATGGCATTCCGTACTCACAGATTGCCACGTTGCACAGCCGCGATGTGCTGGCCACAACGGTATTGCAAACCTGCATTCGTTACGAAAGTCGCCGCAAGGCCTGCAAGTTCTGTTCGATTGGCCAATCACTGCAGGCCGGACGCACCATTGCCCACAAAACGCCGCAACAACTGGCCGAAGTGGCCAAGGCGGCGGTTGAACTGGATGGCGTCAAACACATGGTGATGACCACAGGCACTCCGGCGACAGCCGACCGTGGGGCCAGCGTCTTGTGCGACAGCGCCCGTGCGATCAAAGCCGCCGTTGATTTGCCGATTCAGGGCCAGTGTGAGCCACCGGACGATCCGGCCTGGTATCAGCGGATGAAAGACGCTGGCATCGACTCTCTGGGAATGCACCTGGAGGTCGTCACGCCGGAACTGCGGCAGCGCATCATGCCGGGCAAGGCCGAGATCAACCTCACCCAGTATATGCAGGCATTTAAAGACGCCGTGGCGGTGTTTGGTCGCGGTCAGGTCAGCACCTACATTCTGGCGGGACTGGGTGACAGCACCAATGCCATTATCGATATCAGCTATCGCCTGATAGAGATCGGGGTGTATCCGTTTGTGGTGCCGTTTGTACCGATTCGCGGCACACCGATGGAAGACCATACGCCGCCCAGTGCGGAGTTTATGGAATCCATCCTCAAACCGCTGGGCCAGCGTCTGTACCAGAGCAATCTGCTGGCCGCCGATATCAAGGCGGGTTGTGGCCGTTGCGGTGCCTGCTCAACCTTGTCCGGTTATGAGCAAGCGTTGTTGCAACCGGCCACAGTGGCAGCACAGCCCTTGTTGTTTTCCGGTACGTGCAGCTGATCTGAATTCATCCGTCATCTGTCACCCGCAGTGAGGAGTACCCCATGACCTATCCCGACTATTCCGACTACACCATCAAATGGGCAACCCTTCCCTGGGAAGTTGAGCAAGCCCATGCCTTGCGGCGTCAGGTGTTCTGTGAAGAACAGCAGTTGTTTGAAAAAGATGATCGCGACGCCACCGATGATCATGCACACCTGCTGGTGGCATTGGGCAGTTATGGCGGCTGGCACCAGCAAGTGGTGGGCACCGTACGGATTCACCACCAAGGTGAGGGGCTTTGGTACGGCTCCCGGTTGGCGGTCGATCCGGTTTTTCGCAGTCAGGGACAGCTCGGTACAACCTTGATCCGGTTGGCGGTCAGCAGTGCCCACGCACTGGGCTGCCAGTGTTTTATGGCAACGGTGCAGCAGCAGAATGAAGCTCTGTTCCAGCGGCTGAACTGGGCAACCCGACATTACGCATTGTTGTTCGGGCAGCGGCACGCAGTGATGGAAGCGGACCTGGCGGCGTATCCGCCTTGCCACACTCCGAACAGCGGGTTTGTTTTGCGCGCTCGTCGCCAACCGCGCAATAGCGAATGCTGGGCCGGGCTGCTGGGCATGCCTGCCAGTGGCAGCGCCACTTTACAGGAGGCCAGATAATGTCGCGGCTAACGGAGTCGTTTACTTTCACGGATGCACCGGCCTTGCCAGCGCTGCTGGAAGTGGTACGCCAGCGTAGCGGGCTGGGAATGAAGCAGGATATCCGTCGCGTCAGTGCGCAGTTGCCGGATTTACCCGCCGACTGGCATCCCAATGGTGACGATACCGCCGCGATCCCTCTGGCAGCCAATGGCGGTCGGGGATATCAGTTGCTGGCGATTGAAGGGATGCAGGGGGAGCTGGTGGAACGGGATCCCTGGTTTGCTGGCTGGTGCGGTGTGATGGTCAATTGCAGTGATATTGCCGCCATGGGTGGACGCCCGACAGCCGTGGTTAATGCCACCTGGAGTTCGGCAGAACCTGGTGTCGTGGAGGAAGTGATTCGCGGCATGCGTGCTGCGGCATTACATCTCGGCGTGCATATCGTTGGCGGACACACCAACGTACGCGCCGCTCACGCCAACCTGGCGGTCGCCATTGTTGGCCATGCCAATCGGCTGTTGAGCAGTTTTGCTGCTCGTCCGGGCCAGATCCTGGTGGCGGCAATTGATCAGCGTGGCAGCTTTCGGGGCAACAGCCTGAACTGGAATGCAGCAACGTCCGCTCCGGCGGAGCGACTGCAAGGGGATCTGGCGTTATTGGCGGACATTGCCGACGCCGGACTGGCCGTAGCTGCCAAGGACATCAGTCAGGCCGGTTTGCTCGGTACCTGCACCATGCTGTTGGAAAGCGCTCGTTGCGGAGCGGTGATTGATCTGGCGTCGATTCCGAAACCAGCGTCAGTGTGCTGGCAAGACTGGCTATGCGCCTTTCCCAGCTATGGCTATGTGCTGACCACCACAGCCGATCAGCTGGCCGAATTATTGGCCTGCTTTCATCGTCGTGATATTGCCGCTGCGGCGATTGGCAGGCTGACCGAAGGTGGCCAGTTAATGGTCGATTTTAATCAGCAACACGATATTTTTTACGACCTGACGCAACAACCGCTCACGGGTTTCTAGGAGCCTGACAGACTCCTGGCCGTTAGCTGTTATCAGCAGACTATCGACATGCGTTTTCGACAGACGTTTTTTTAAGGAGGGCTATATGCCTGCCGTTCATTTTTATGTGCGCTGGCCGGATGGCCAGGAAGAACAATGCTATTCACCATCCACCGTCTTGCAGCAGTACTTCCAGCCGGGCGACACCATGACGCTGGCGGAATTTGTGCGGCGTGCCGATCAGGCACTGAGACAAGCCAGCGAGCGAGTGGCAAGCAAGTACGGTTATTACTGCTCCAGCGCCGCTGACCAGTTAGCAGTGATCCAGCGTCGGGCCGCGAGCTACCCTGATCAGCAGGGCAGCATTGAAATCACGGCGATCCGGGAGTTGGGGGCGTCGTAATGGTTCCAGCAGTCAAGACGCAGAACCAAGCAGAGCAGAACCAAGCAGAGCAGAACCAAGCAGAGCAGAACCAAGCAGAGCAGGGCCAAACAGAGCAACAGCACAGAG
Organism: uncultured Oceanobacter sp.; assembly: GCA_913061185.1. Lineage (GTDB taxonomy): Bacteria > Pseudomonadota > Gammaproteobacteria > Pseudomonadales > Oceanobacteraceae > Oceanobacter > Oceanobacter antarcticus. Next base: position 80,859 of record CAJXTI010000009.1, on the reverse strand, counting down.
AGATCGTTATGAGTACAGCAAGCAAACAGCATGTCGAGGTCGTCGTTATTGGTGGCGGCCAGGCGGGTTTATCGATGAGTTATGTCCTGCAGCAGGCAGGTTTGAACCATATCGTCTTGGAAAAGAACACCATCCTGCATGGCTGGAAACACGAGCGTTGGGATTCTTTTACCTTGGTCACGCCAAACTGGCAGTGCGATTTGCCCGCTCTGCCTTATGACGGTGACGATCCCCACGGGTTTATGAAAGGACAAGAGCTGGTGGCCTATCTGGAACGCTTCGCCAGCAAGGTGAATGCGCCCGTACGGGAAGGCGTAACGGTTAAACAGGTGGTCACCGACGAGCAGGGCCTGTATCACATCGCCACCAGTGACGGAGACTATACCGCTGATCAGGTGGTGGTATCGTCCGGGGGTTACCACATTCCGGTGATTCCGCGGATGGCAGAACGTCTGCCGGAAACGGTGCACCAGATCCATTCTGCCCAGTACAAACATGCCGCCGAGTTGCCTGATGGCGGTGTGCTGGTGGTGGGGTCGGGTCAGTCCGGTGCTCAGATTGCAGAAGACCTGCATCTGGAAGGTCGCCAGGTGTTTCTGGCTACTGGCGATGCCCCCCGTGTGGCCCGTTTTTACCGAGGCAAAGACGTGGTGGAGTGGCTTGATGACATGGGCTATTACCAGATATCGGTGAATGAGCACCCGTTGGGTAGCAATGTACGGCAGAACACCAACCACTATGTCACTGGTCGTGATGGCGGTCGGGATATCGATCTGCGTCAATTTGCCATTGAAGGTATGGAGCTGTACGGGTTAATGACCGGCTGGGATGGTACGCAGCTGATATTTGAACCGAATCTGAATCACAATCTGCAAAGCGCCGACGATACCTACAACAATATCAATACACGGATTGACGCCTGGATCGAGAAGCAGGGTATCGAGACCGATATTGGCCCGTCGGTGTACCGCCCGGTCTGGCAGTTGCCTGAAGAGCGCACCCGCTTGAATCTGGCCGACTCTGGCATCTCGACCATCATCTGGTGTATTGGTTTCCGCCCGGAATTCAGCTGGCTTGATGCTGCGGTCTTTAATGGCCAGGGTCATCCGAAACACGAACGCGGCGTGACGCTACAACCAGGTTTGTATTTTATCGGCTTGCCATGGTTACACACTTGGGGATCTGGTCGTTTTTCAGGAGTTCGTCAGGATGCCGAATACCTGTGTGAGCGGCTGGTGAGTTACCAGCAACAACGGGATGCTAGCCAGCAGCAGGCCGCGGCTCCTCTTCCTGCCTGATAGGTACGGTCACAATAGCGCCACTAGACCACCACGATTGCCAGCGCGATTGCACCAGCGGCGTCGTGGTTCTGTCTCTTCTGTGCGGGTGTTCATGACATCCGTTACACCATGTGTTGCTCGGCTCTTTTTATCTGCCTCCGCAGGTCAATCTGGCCTGTCGCGTATTTTTTATTAAAAAATATATATTAATCAATAACTTACATTTTTTATTGGCAGAATTTAAAGAGCGTTGTTGTCATCTATATAACAGCGGTATGTAAGTTGAAGTGTCTTGACGCAGATAAATGCAACCAATTTGTGCCATTTTTAGTTGATTGGCGTCATTTTTGTGTGCGGTTCGAGGTTTTTTTATTTTCGTTTGTATTGATAGACAATCTTACATTGATCGTCAGCATTAGCGGCTGTATTTTGACGCCTATTAAATGCAACTAATGTTTTGGGTCGTTTCTCATTCCGGGAAACAGGCCCGCGAGTTAGCTCGACGGACCGGCGCTTTGCCAAGGAGAACGTATGCTGCCTATCGCGGTCGCTGCGGTGATTTTGTATTTCATGTTTTATAATGTGCTCTATAAGAAGGCTAAGTCTTCTGCTGCTATGACGGATGCAAAGGCGGTGAATACCGCCGGTAGTTTGCGGATGTTGACGCAGCGTTGTATGAAATGCCATTTGATGGTGGGTGCGAACCTGAATCCTGATACCGCGATGTCACAACTTGAAGCTGCCATCAAGTTGTTTGATAAGCGTCTGGAATTGCTGAAAAAATACGCCCCGTCAGAGGAAATCAAGTACCTGACCAAGCGTGTGGAGCAAGAATGGACAGCGCATCGCGTGCGTTTGCTGGGAACGCCGGACAAGCGTAAAGCCGTCAGCTTGCTACGTGAAAACAACGACTTACTGGAAATGTGTGATGACCTGGTTAACGGCATTGCGCATGCGTCACATAAAAAACTCACCGGTCTGGTGAATGTGGCCGGGCGTCAGCGCATGTTGTCCCAACGGATCGCCAAAAACTGTGTCGCCATTCACTGGGGTTTGGGTTCGGATGACGTTCACCAGGAATTTCGCTCGGCCATCAAAATGTTTGATGAGTCGATGGACAGCTTGATGTCTTCTCGTTTTAATTCTCCCAGAGTTGCACTGGCGCTGGAGCAGGCCTCCAATCGCTGGAAAAGTTATCGGCCCCAGTGTAATGCCGCTTGTTCAGGGTCTTGCATACCACAAAATGTCTACCAGGTTACCGATGCGGTGCTGGAAAAAATGGACAACATCACTGGCATGTACGAAGAGATTGCTGATAGCTGATAACTGAGCGGTCAGTCGTGGCAACCTCTGCCTGAACGGTACGGGGATTGCCAACAGGATATGACCGCAGGAAAAACGGACCACACTGCGCACCGGGAGCAGCCACTTGCTCGGTGTGTATACGCTTGGTTCGCCAATTTTTGCCTTATTTTCCCATCTCCTTTCCTGATATCTCTCACGTCTCACGTCTCACGTCTCACGCCTCACGCCTCACGCCTCACGCCTCACGCCTCACGCCTCACGCCTCGCGCCTCGCGCCTCGCGCCTCGCGCCTCGCGCCTCGCGCCTCACGCCTCACGCCTCACGTCTCGCGTCTCACGTCTCGCGCCTCACGCCTCACGCCAATGTTGATGCTAGGTTGATACTCTGTTGATGCTATTTTTAGCAGTCCCTTGACCTGACGTCGGCCTGAACTTGTATGCTACAGCATGAGTCATCGCTACCGCGTATGCGCTGGTGATGTGACATAACCGTTTGGGAGCAACAGGATGGACGCAAGTTTCTGGCATGCAAAATGGGAGCGGGGAGAAATTGGTTTTCACAACAGTGAAGCCAACCCTGCACTGGTTCGATGTTACGACCATCTGGGTCTGGAGCAAGGGCAACGGGTGTTCTTGCCTTTGTGTGGTAAAACCCTGGATATCGCTTGGTTGCTGGACAAGGGCCTTCGGGTCGTCGGGGCGGAACTGAGTGAGAAAGCCATTCAGGGGCTGTTCCATGAGCTGGGAGTGGAGCCGGATATTCGCCAGGTCGGGTCTCTATTGCTTTACCAGGCAGAAGCGCTTGATATTTTTGTGGGCGATATTTTTGATCTCAGCGCCGATGTGCTGGGAGCGGTTGATGCCATTTACGACCGCGCCGCACTGGTTGCCTTGCCGCCCGCTCTGCGTCAGCAATATACCGTGCATCTTCGAACGATTACCGCCACCGCCAGGCAGCTGGTGATTTGTTACGAATACGATCAGGAGCAGCGGAATGGCCCGCCTTTCTCTGTTGCCAGTGAAGAAGTACATCAGCACTACGATGACTATTACCGCTTGTCACTGCTGGAAACCCAGGACGTGGCAGGGGTGATGAAAAACCGGTTGACGGCGCATGAGACGGTTTGGGCGTTGCAGCCACTGGTGTAATACCGGTGGCCTGCGATGGTATCAGTGCTCTGGCAAGTTGTGGAACAGGGTTTCCAGCAGCTTGTTCAGGCGTTTGATCTGGGCATCACTCATACCTTTGAAGCTTTCACGGAACAGGTCGTGGGTGACCAGCTGGATTTTGCTAATGGCTTCGCGACCGGCGTCGGTAATAATAACTTCTGTTACCCGACCATCATCACTTTTCTGGCGGGTGTCGACCAGTCCGTCGTCCTTCATGCGATAGACGGTTTTGGTCACGGTTGGCAATTTGGCAACCGCATGAATAGCGATTTCGGTAATGCTCGATATGCCTTCTTCCTTGAGAATAAACAGGATGCGCCAACGTGGAATATCCAGATTGATCTTCTTCAGGGACTTTTCCATGGCCAGTACATAGCGGCCGTGAACCCGGGCCAGCCAGTAAAAAGGGAAATCTTCTTTATGAAAGTCTTCACTGGCGGGGTTGTAGCGTTGACTGCGGGGTGATCGGATGGGCTTGGTCATTCCGGCTCTCAGGCGTGGGGTCTGCAGAAACTGTACAAAAGTTTTACATGCACAGTCAATGAAACCGGCTCAAGGGTGCCCCTTAAAACCGCTGCTCGCGACGATACGCGGGTAAGCATTGCCGGCTACCCTGGTGACTTCCTCCTCAGCCGGGCACCGGTAAATAAAAAGGGAAGCACCGCCGATCACCCGGTAACCGATGAAGGGTGGGGGAGGGGTGCTGGGTGAAAAGTGACCAGTGTCAGCCTTTCACCGCAGTGATGCTTCCAAAACCGTATTACCAAAACCGTGCGGCCAGCATGTATTACCAGCTCGGGCCTTTCTCCGATTCCATTTTGCGTACCATGGCGTTAAAAAATTTGTTGGCGAAACCACTGTCTTTGATCAGCATCTGGGTCAGGTCGGCACAGCGCTGACTGATGGCTTCTTCCAACAGGTTGTCTTCACCACCCAGGGCGCCAGCCGTGACCTGGATTTCGGCCGCGCGCTGGACAGTCCAGAGCAGGAACAGGGTGCGTTCAATGTCCATTTCACCAACGGCAATGCCGTGATTCCGCAGTACCAGAATATGCTTGTCGCCCAGGCTGGCGAGCATGCGCTGTTTCTCTTCCTGGAACAGGGTAATGCCTTCAAACGCATGGTAGCCCACGCGCCCGAACAGCTGGGCACCGTAAAAGTCGTTGTGGGTAAAACCGATTTTTTTCTGCGCTATGGCAGAGACTTCATTGGTGTGCGTGTGAATCACGCAGTGGATGTCTGCACGTGCTGCATGGATGGCACCGTGCAGGGCGAATCCGGCCGGGTTGGCATCGTAGGGTGAATCATCCAGCTTGTGGCCATCAACGTCGACCTTGAGCAGATTGGCCGGCGTTATTTCGGTGTAATTGAGACCAAATGGATTGACCAGGTACTGATCGCCCTGGGCTGGCAGACGGGCTGAGATATGGTTGAAAATGGTTTCAGTCCAACCAAAAAAATCGATCAGGTGGTAACAGTGGGCAAGTTTGATACGCAGTGCCCATTCCTCTTCACTGCAGTTATCCGGGCGGGCGATGGTCTGTTGCATGGGATGTTCCTTTTACTGTGCGGTGTTCTGAATAGGGTTGGGGTTGGTCTGAGACGCTGTGCGCGACAGGAATTCGGCCAATGCCAGAACGTGTCGTGTGGTCGGCATGGCAATGCCATTTTTTTCGGCCAGCTCGACCACGGCGTGACCAATGGTCGCCAGCTCCAGCGGAGCGCCGGCTTCAAAGTCTTGTAGCATGGAAGTTTTGACGCTGCCCATGCTGGTTCCCATGGCCATAATCGTGGCTGGGTCAAAACGAATGCGAGCACCATGGGAGGCGGCTGCCAACAAGGTTTCGTCCAGCATGCGACGCACCAGTGGTTGCAGATGCGGATCGGAGTAGAGCTGTTCCAGCGTTGCACCGCTGACGACGGACAAGGGATTGGAGGTCAGGTTGGCGATTACCTTGGTCCAGATCTGGTCACGGATAGTGTCACTGGCGCGGGCTTCAATACCGGCCTGTTCAATCACCCGCCGCACCTGTTCCAGCCGGTCTGTCAGCTGGTGGGTAATCTCCCCCATAATCATCAGATGCGGGTTGCTCGCAACAACAATTCCCGGAGCCTTGCGGGTCGCCGTGATAAACACCACACAGCCGATCAGATGTTGTTCGGGCACCAGTCGATTCAATTCGCCGTCGGGATCGATGGCATCAATCCGGTCGTTGGCAAAACGGCTGTCGATACCACGAAAATACCACCAGGGCAGTCCGTTCACGACGGGAATGACCACGGTGTCGGCATGTATCATTGGCTGTATCTGTTCAAATATGGCCTGCAGGGCAGGGGCTTTGGTGCACACCAGGATCAGATCCTGGGGGCCAAGCGCCTGGGCAGAATGACTGGCATTGACGGCGACCTGATGCTGGCCGTCGAGATCGGTCAGTTGCACACCGTGGTGTTGCAGCTGCTTCAGGGTCGCTCCCCGTGCCAGTACATTAACGGGCTGTCCTGATGCGGCCAGACGGGCGGCGAGCGTGCAGCCGATCGCCCCGGCACCAGCAATACAGATGCGCATAACATATCTTCCGATAAAAGTGGGTAGTCCCCGCCTGGGCGGGTGCTGTCTTTATCCGGATTGGTTATCCAGATGGGTTGTCTGGTCAAGTTGCCCGGATTAGCTGGAGAGCAACTCCTGGTGTTTGCTGGCCAGACCCAGATACGCTTCGATGACCCTGGGGTCGTTGGCCAGTTCAGCCGCTGGCCCCTGCATGGCAACCTGACCACCTTCCAGCACGTAGGCGTAGTCGGCCACTTTGAGGGCAGCGCGGGCATTCTGTTCAACCAGCAGGATCGACACTCCCTGGCGGCGCAGGTCGGCAAAGATGCGGAAGATTTCTCGCGTAATCAGGGGGGCTAGCCCAAGGCTGGGTTCGTCCAGCATCAATAGCCTCGGTTTGCCCATCATGGCGCGGCCAATCGCCAGCATCTGGCGTTCGCCACCGGACAGCGTGCCAGCCTGTTGCTGGCGGCGCTCCCATAGTCGAGGAAACAGGCTGTAGACTTCGGCCAGGGTTTGTTCGTAGCTGTCGTCACCATTGCGATAGCGCAGGAAGGCACCGAGCAACAGGTTGTCCTCGACACTCATGGTGTTGAACAGCTCGCGTTTTTCCGGTACCAGGCCCAGGCCGCGTCCGACCAGGGTTTCGATTTCAGGGCTGACGTAGTCCTGACCATCAAAGTGGATATTACCCTTGGAGGGCAGCATGCCGATGATGGCAGACAGCAGGGTGGTTTTACCGGCCCCGTTGGGGCCAATCACGGTCACCAGCTGGCCTTCTTTCAAAGTCAGGTCGATGCCGGTGAGGGCTTCCACCTTGCCATAGGCAACACGTAAACCACGTACATCAAGCAGCGCGGTAGAATCAGTCATGGTGTTGGCATGCTCCTGAGGGTGGCTGGTGGCAGTCGAGGTGCGGCGGGACGTTTTCATTCTGCACCTCCCAGATAGGCTTCCAATACTGCGGGGTTGGTCTGAATTTCTTCTGGTAGCCCCTCGGCAATTTTTTCGCCAAATTCCATCACCACAATGCGGTCAACCAGTCCCATCACAAAGTCCATGTCGTGTTCAACCAGCAGGATGGCGATGCCTTCGGTCTTCAGCTTCTTGATCAACTCCGACAACGCCTGCTTCTCCTGAAAGCGTAAACCGGCGGCGGGCTCATCCAGCAACAGCACGCAGGGATCGGCGCAGAGTGCGCGGGCAATTTCGAGAATACGTTGCTGGCCCAGTGCCAGACTGCCGGCTTCCTCGTAGAGATACGCGCCAAGACCAACGCGTTCCAGCTGATGTTTGGCCTCTTTTAACAGCCGTTGCTCTTCTTCTCGCTCCAGATGCAGAGAGGCGCTGATCACTCCTTGGTTGCCTCGCATATGGGCACCCAGGGCAACGTTTTCCAACGCTGACATGGCCGGTAGCAGCTTGACGTGCTGGAAGGTACGGCTCATGCCCATCGCGGCGACGGCACGGGAATTTTTGCCTTTCAGACTTTGGCCAAGGAAGCGGACTTCACCCTCGGTTGGGGTGTCGACCGACGACAGCTGGTTGAACATGGTGCTCTTGCCGGCACCGTTCGGGCCGATCAGGGCAAGTACTTCTCCGGCATGCAGTTGCAGGTTCATCTTGTTGTTTGCCACCAGGCCACCAAAACGGCGTGTGACATTCATGGCTTCCAGTACCAGGGTGCCCTGGGCTGGCAACGGTCGTCGGGGTAAATCGGCGGCGGCTTCATTGACGACGAGGCGGGTATCGGCCTGATAGCGGGCCGGTATCAGGCGGATGATCAGAGACCACAGTCCGCCGGGGGCGCGTTGCATCATGAATACAATCAGCAAGCCAAACACAATGCTTTCGTATTGACCGTCACTGCCCAACAGTATGGGTAGCAGATCTTGCAGCCATTGTTTCAGCATGGTGAGCACACCGGCACCCAGCAAGGCTCCCCAGACACTGCCAACACCACCAATCAGGGCCATAAACAGGTAGTCGATACCCATGCTCAGGCCGAAGGGGGTCGGGTTTACAAAGCGTTGGGTGTGGGCATAGAGCCAACCGGACAAGCCTGCAAATAACGCTGAAATAAGGAAAACCGCCATTTTGGAACGGAAGGTGTTCACTCCCATCGATTCCGCCATCAGCTGGCCGCCTTTAAGGGCACGAATGGCACGTCCTTCCCGTGAATTCAGCAAGTTGCGGCTGATCAGAATGGCGCCTGTTACTGCCGCCCAGATCAGGTAGAAAATCTTCTCTCCCTTGTCGAGGCTGATACCGAACAGCTGCAGTGACGGCAGGCCACTGACGCCGGTATGGCCACCCATGGAGGAGAGGGTGCCAAACAGGTAATAGAGTGAAATACCCCAGGCAATTGTACCTAACGGCAGATAGTGGCCAGAGAGCTTCAAAGTGAGCGCGCCAAGCAGCAGTGCTACCACAGCGGTTAGCAGCAAGCCAAACACCAGGGCGATCCAGGGAGAACCGGCGGTCCATGCCAGCCACTCCGGCAGCTGCTGGGTGGTGGTCAGATAGGCAGTGGTGTAAGCCCCGAGGCCGACAAACGCGGCCTGACCAAAGCTGGTCATACCGCCGACGCCCGTGAGCAGCACCAGTCCGAGTACAACCAGGGCATACAGGCCGATGTAGTTCAGCAGGGTAATCTGGTACGAAGGTAAAACCAGCGGTGACAGAATCAACAGTACCAGTCCCACCAGCATCATATTGCGTGGCTTGATCATTCGTCGTCCTCCACGTGGTGGCTGGTCATCGAGCGCCAGATCAGGAATGGAATAATCAGGGTGAATACAATAATTTCCTTATAGGTGCTGGCCCAGAACATGGAAAACGCTTCAATCATGCCAACCGCAACCGCACCAATGGCGGCGATCGGATAACTCACCAGTCCGCCAATAATGGCACCCACAAACCCTTTCAGGCTGATGATGAAACCGGAGTCGAAGTAGAGGGTGGTGATCGGCGCAATCAGAATGCCGGAAAGAGCACCGATAAACGCCGCCAGGGCGAAGGTAGCCTTGCCTGCAAAAACCGGGGAAATACCGAGCAGACGGGCACCGGTACGGTTCACCGCTGTTGCCCGTAATGCCTTGCCATAGAGCGTGCGTTCAAAGGCCACAAACAGGGTAATGATCAGCAGGATGGATACCAGGATGACCCAGAGTGTCTGGCTTTTCAGCATCACCGGGCCAAGCGCAAAACTGCTGTCGGAAAATGGCTGGGTACGAGCGCCCTCCGGGCCAAACAACAGCAGGCCCACGCCTACCATGGAGACGTGAACAGCAATCGACACAATCAACAGCACCAGCGACGGCGCGTCGGCCAGCGGCTGAAAAAATATCCGGTACATGATGGGGCCAAGAGGCACCATTAACGCCAGGGTGAGCAACGCCTGGAATGCCATCGGCAGTTCAGCCAGCGGCAGGGTTTGCATCAGAATCACCATTACCACGGCGTAACCGACCTTGAGCACCATGTGCTGGATTTTGCGGCTATTGATGCGGGTGCGCAGCTGGTCATAAAGATCCATGCCGCAACTGACCAGCATCAATGCCAGCAGCAGCCATTCGACGGAGGGTGTTTTGCCCAATTGAATGGCGGCCATGGTAAGTGCACCGAAGGTGACAAATTCACCTAGCGGTATCAGCAGGATGCGGGTGACGGTAAACACCAGCAAAATCGACAGTGCCAGCAAGGCATAAATAGCCCCATTGGTTAAGCCATCCTGCCCCAGCAAAACGGCGATCTGAAAATTCATTGCTTCTGAGTCCTTGAGTTACTGAGAAAACATGGCCTGGCGGGCGGGCCAACAGCAGTATTTTTTTAGGTATGGGGTCGTTCAGGCGCAAACGATGAAACGTTTGCGCCGGGAGCACGCAGCCTTACTTGACCAGTTTCCAATCACCGTCCTTGACGATAATCAGTTCACGGCCACGCTCATCAAAGCCACTGTGGTCTGCCGGAGTGATGTTGTACACCCCCTGGGTAGCAGCCATTTCGGTGGTTTTTTCGAGGGTGTCACGCAGAGCGGCACGAAACTCGGCGGTGCCGGGTTTGCCCGACTTGAGTGCTGTCGGAATGGCATGCTGCAGCAGCAAACCGGCGTCATAGACGTTACCGCCAAAGGTCGCCGGGCTATTGCCATAAATACGCTCGTAGTCGGAGACATATTTCTGGGCGATTGTTTTTGATGGGCTGTCTGGTACTTCATCCAGAACCAGCATCAGGCTGGCGGCCAGAATGGTGCCCTCAACCGCTTTGCCTCCGAGGCGCAGGAATGGATCCAGGGCAGCACCGTGAGTCTGGTAAATCTGGCCCTTGTAACCCTGATCCTTGAGCGTGGTTTGCGGCATCACCGACGAGCTGCCCGGCGCGGCAATCAGCACGGCATCCGGGTTGGTCATCAGGACTTTCAGGCATTGGCCTGTGATGGAGGTGTCCTGACGCTGGAAGTGTTCGTTGGCAACGATCTTGATGCCAGCAGCATCCGTCAGGCCTTTCATAACCTTTGACCAGTTTTCACCAAAGGGGTCGGCGGTGCCGATCATGCCGATGGTTTTGACGCCGGTCTTTTTCATGTGATCGACCAGTGCGGCAGCGATCAGATCGTCATTCTGGGTGGTTTTGAAAACCCATTTTTTTTGTTCCGTCATTGGCAGCACAACTGCGGCAGTACCGACCGGAGCCAGCATCGGCGTACCGGATTCGGCAGCAAACTGGATAACCCCCATGGCGTTGCCGGAGCCGCTTGGGCCAATGATGGCATCCACATGTTCATCATCGATCAGCTTTTTGAAGGCTTTTACGGTGGCGGTTGGGTCGCTGCCGTCATCCAGGGGAATGTAGCGGATGCGTTCGCCGCCAGCGGAATCTGGCAGCAGGGCGACGGTGTTTTTCTGCGGGATCCCCACCAGTGCAATCGGACCGGTGGCTGAGGTAACGACCCCGATCTTGATTTCCGCCTGGGCAATAGAACAGCCCAAAGAGGAAGCGAGTACCAGAGTGGTTAGCAGTTTCTTCGACAGCATGACGATCTCCATAGGATGGCAAGGTTGTTTCGTTGTAGGTCGCGACCCTGATTCTGTATGCAGAGTTGCGCGGTGTTGTTTCAGTGCCTTGCGAGCTGGGTAAATAGACCCCTCAGTGTCGAGAGGGGGCGAGTATCTCATAGCAGCATGTGTGCCAGAAAATTTTGGTGCGGCCTGTTTCAGCGTCGCCATCGGGCCTGTTGTCAGTATGGCCGGGTATTGGTCTGAGGGCATGCTGGCATGTTTTTTAGTAGAAAATTCGAGTAAATACGGGCGTTTAGGTGGCATCGGTAATTGATCCTCTGACGCTTGTTTTTATTGTTTTTAATGACGTAAAAGGTGACAAATTTTTTTGAGAAAGTAAAGTTTTACCAAGCTTTAATGGCGATTGCTGGTTGGTGTTTCAGGATCTTCAAAAAGTTGGATATTCTCTTTTTGTTTAAAAAATAACTTATAAATCAATAAGTTATATATTTCATTGGGATTTGTAGGATTGTTTTTCAAGAGATTTAAAATGCACCAAAATGATACATTTGAAGTTTTTCTGCACCTTGTTGATTCTTGATAAAATAATTGAATTTTCAATTGACATAAATTTTAAATTTGGTGATTTTATAAAGGCAACAGGGGAGCATGAAGACAGACTTCAGCCTCCCCGGTTAACTCACCAAGGGTACATCTCATGTCAATACTGATTGCTGCTTTGAACCTCACCTCGGCTGATCGCTTTGCTGCGGCTCCGACGGTTGTGGTCAAGGACACGATCGATATCGCCGGTTACCCGACCAGGGCAGGCAGTCGGGCACTGGAGCTGGCACCCGTAGCACAGCAGCATGCTGAGGTGGTTGATCGGCTGCTGGCTAACGGCTGGAAGATTAACGGCAAGGCCAACCTGCATGAGCTGGCATTCGGTACCACCGGTGTGAACCACTGGACCGGAACAGCAAATAATCCACGCTTTCCCGGCCTGATTCCCGGTGGCTCTTCCAGCGGTTCTGCCGCCGCCGTGGCTGCCGGGTTGAGCGCTGCCGGGCTGGGTACGGATACCGGCGGCTCGGTTCGTATTCCAGCGGCTTGTTGCGGTGTGTTTGGTCTCAAGCCCAGTTATGGTCGCGTCAGCAGAGCCGGGGTTATGCCTGCCGAGTCAACCCTGGATTGCGTAGGCCCTCTGGCGCGGGACATGCCAACATTGACGGCCGTTATGGAAGCGATCTGTTGTGATTTTGTGGCACTGCAACCCGACGCCCCCGCGTTGGCTAATCTGCGTTTGGGCATGGTGGTTGAGCTCAATGCCAGCGCAGCGGTAAAGCACACCGTTGAGGCCGCTATAGCGGCGACGGACCTGCCGCTTCATCTGGTCACTTTGCCAGGTATGGAGCAGGCCTATCAGGCCGGTATGAGCATTATCAATCGTGAAAGCTGGCGCGCCTGCCAGCATTTGCTGGCGTCTGGCCTGATCGGGGACGACGTCGCCCAGCGTTTGCTGGCAGCGGGTCAGACCACGGATCAGGAATTGGCTCTGGCAGAGCAGGTTCGAACTGAATTTTCGGCTGCGGTTGACGCCTTGTTGACCGATTGCCCGGTGTTGGCATTACCCACCATGCCGGATTGCCCGGTATCGATAGAAAACGCTGCCGATACGCGAGCGTTACTGGGTATGACTGCTTTTGTACGACCTTTTAATCTCAGTGGCCACCCGGCCATCAATATTCCCTTGCTCAGTGAGGACGGACTGCCGGTGGGTTTACAGCTGGTGGCCGCCAGGGGAGCTGACGAACTGCTGTGTGCAGTGGCAGCGCTGATAGCCAGTCGGATAGCCAGTCAGATAGCCACTCGAAACAACGAACAGTAACAGGAGACCAGAGAGTCATGTCTGGATATCAGATCGATAAATCCCTCTGGGGTGGGGCGGCATTTGACGCCTTGTTGGACGAGGTGCGTCAGCGCCGACATGAGTTCGAGAGTCAGCGTTATCTCTCTCAGGACATCGTTGAACGTTTTCGCCAGATTGGCGTTTACCGCGCCATGGTGCCAAAAGCGCTGGGAGGCGACGAGCGCAGCCCGCTTGAATTTTTGCAAATGGTGGAAGCCATCGCCGCTGCGGACGGGTCGGCCGGATGGGTTGCCAGCTTTGGCATGAACCCGGCTTATTTGGCCGCGCTGCCGGTAGCGACCATCGACAAGGTGTGGGCCGACGGCCCGGATGTGGTGTTTGCGGGGGGGATTTTTCCGACCCAGCCGGCGCGGCGAGTAGCGGGCGGTTATATCGTCAGTGGGCGCTGGAAATTTGGCAGCGGTTCGATGGGGGCGTCGCTGATCGGAGTCGGCATCCAGCCGGAGTCTGGTGAGCCTCTGCCACGGATGGCAGTCATGCCTGCTGATCAGGTCACTATTGAACCCAATTGGGACGTTATCGGCATGGTCGGAACCGGCTCTCACGACATGGTGGTGGATGAGGTATTTGTACCAGAAGACTGGACGTTTGTGCGCGGTGGCAAACCTAATATCGAGTCCGATTTTTTCACTTATCCGAGTCTTTCGTTTGCGGCCCAGGTGTTGTCTGTCACCACGGCTGGCCTGGCGCGTGAGGCTCTGGACGTGGTTCAGGGCATGGCCGCTGGCCGCCAGTCAGTAACCGGTGCGCCGAATCTGGGCGAGCGTGAATATGTCCAGATTGAGATCGCCAAGGCCGAAGCCAAATTACGCTCATCACGGGCCTTTTTCTATCAGGTCACTGAAGACGCCTGGAAGACGATCCGGGGCGCTGAAAAACCGTCTCGTGAGCAGGTCAGCCTGATTCGCCTGGCGACCAGCAACTTGACGCATGAATGCGCCGAGGCGATTCGTATTGCCTATCAGGTCGCGGGCATGACCAGCACCTACAACGACCATCCGCTGTCGCGCATTGTGCGTGATTCGATGATGGCCACCCAGCACGCCTTTATGGGTGCCATTACCTACAAAAACGCCGGGGCCATGTTTTTTGGACATGATCCGCTGCCTGGCTACCTCTGATACCGGACTGGAGATATCACCATGACTGACAAGAAACCCCTGCGCGTACTGTTCTGCATGGGCATTAACCAGAACTTTATGGATGCCCCACGGGAAGAACAGCTTGATGTCTGGGCGGCCTTTGGCGAGATGTGGAACGCTATTCACGATATGGATGGTGTGACCGTGATCGGCAATATGGACGACGATCAAAGCATGGTCGGCCCCTCTTCCGGCTATCCGTGGACCACCTACCTGATGGCCGACGTTGCCGATTACGACACCGTAGTGGCCTGCTGCAACCTGTTCCGCAGCACCGCCGTTGGCGCGACCCCGTACAAGTTATGGCGCTACGCCAAAGTAGAAGCGCGTACCGGTCGTGAACTGATCGTCCAACGCAGTTGAGGATACCGGGATGAACGAGATCGAGCGCACCGAGTTTGCCGAGATCCGGCAACGCCTGATTGCCCTGGAAGATGAGCAGGCCATTCGGAGCTGTATCAACCGCTACATGGATCTGTGTGATGTGCTGGATAGCAGTACACCACTGGCCCAGCTGGCGGATCTGTTCAGCGAAGATGCCATCTGGGAAGGCAAGGGTGGGCGTTATGCCAACAGTTTTGGTGGCCATCAGGGCCGTGACGCGATTGTGGCGATGCTGGGCAAGTATTGCGTGGAACCGCCGCATTTTGCTCTCAACGTCCACTACCTCAGTTCCGAGCTGATTGTGGTGGATGGCGATCAGGCCCACGGCAGCTGGAACATGATTCAGGTATCCACGTTCAGCGCCGGTGGTTCGCACCTTAACAGCGCTCGACTCGAAATCGATTTTTGCAAGGAGCTGGGTCAGTGGCGCATTGCCCACTTCCAGACTCGCAACCTGTTCAGCCGCCCGGTGAGCCATTGGCAAAGCGATGAACCGCTGCCGGTGCCGGACAAGTAACCCGGTTCCGCCGTTCACCTGACTGCCTGCCAACACCGGCCATTAACAAGAGACAAGCACCATGAGCGAATTGATAGAGTTAGCCAACATCAGTCTGAAAGCGGCTGAGATGGTCGAAGAAGGACGCGTCCACAAGTCGCTGTACTCCGACCCGGCAATCTTCGA
Organism: uncultured Oceanobacter sp.; assembly: GCA_913061185.1. Classification (GTDB taxonomy): domain Bacteria; phylum Pseudomonadota; class Gammaproteobacteria; order Pseudomonadales; family Oceanobacteraceae; genus Oceanobacter; species Oceanobacter antarcticus. Next base: position 65,419 of record CAJXTI010000009.1, on the reverse strand, counting down.
AGAAGAACTGGATAAAGTGTTCAACAACACCTGGGTGTTTGTCGGGCATGACAGTGAAGTGCCAGACTCGGGCAGCTTCAAAACCTCGTTTGTCGGTCGGCATCCGGTGATTCTGACCCGCGACCGCAAGGGTAATCTGCACGTATTGCAAAACCGCTGCCGTCACCGTGGGGCCACGGTGTGTGAAGGCCGCAAGGGTAAAACCAAAGCGCTCACCTGTCCTTACCATGGCTGGGGTTATGGCCTCGACGGCTCATTACGGGCATTGCCGAAGCCGGAAGAATACGACGGCGTGTTCGACAAAAAAGACATGTCGCTGGAAAGCCTGCGCTTCGACACCTATCAGGGCATGGTGTTCGCGACGTTTAACAACGACATCGAACCTCTGCTCGACTTTCTTGGTGGCGCCAAAAAATGGATTGATCTGTTTGCCAAGCAAGGCGGCGGCTATCCGATGAAAGTACTGGGTGAGCACCGCTTCAACTTTCCGGGTAACTGGAAAATCCAGCTGGAAAATACCACCGACGCCTACCATTTTCCGATCGTTCACAAGTCATTTGTCAGCTCCCTGGATGATGCCACGGCGGATATTTTTGACTTCCTCGACGGCGAAGGGTTTGTTGAAGACCTCGGCCACGGCCACAGCGTCATGGTGATGATCCCGGAGCTGGTTGACCTTGAAGCGGATCTTGACCAGCCGATTCCAGCGCGCTTTGAAGCCTTGGCTCAAGCCCTGCGTGACGAAGGCCGAAGCGATGATGAAGTAAAAAAACTGGTGCGTGCTGCCCACGGTACTGGCTTTAACCTCAACCTGTTCCCGAACGTTTCCTGCTCGATGGCCTTCTTCCGCGTGTTGCGCCCGGTCAGTGTGAATGAAACCGAAATTCAGCACGTAGCGCTGGGTGGCGACGGTGCCCCGCAAGCCTTTAATCGCAAGCGTATGCGCCTGCACGAACATTTTCAGGGGCCAATGGGCTTTGGTACGCCGGACGATGGCGAAGCCTGGGAACGGGTACAAAAAGGCTCCATGGCGGGTAACGATGGCTGGATTCTGGTGAACCGGGGTATGACCCGCTTGCGGACTTCCGCCGACGGTAATCCACAAGGGGCGGTGTGTTCTGAAACCGGCATGCGAGCGGCGTATCGGCAGTACAAGAAAGTCATGTCCGCCGCCAGCGTAACCGCACAGCCAGGGGAGTAATAAATCATGAAATCCAATACCGAGTTGCTGGCCAAGGTCACTGAATTTATCGGCTATGAAGCGGATTTGCTGGATCACAAGGGCTATCAGGAATGGTTGTCGCTGTGGACGGATAGCGGTCTGTATATCGTGCCCACTGACCTGAACGAAAGCGACTATCTCAACAGCCTGAATCTGGCACTGGACGACGCCGACATGCGCCGTATGCGAGTGGCGCGGCTGGAAAATGGTGAATCGGTTTCGGCTGATGCGGTGGGTTACACCGTGCGCATGATGTCCCGTATTCGTGTTCTCGAAGCCGACGAAAACCAGGTGGTTGTCCGCTGTGCCATGACGCTGAACGAGCTGCGTCACGGCAAGCTGGTGACTTACCCGGCCAACATTGAGTACCGCCTGAAGCCCACCAGTGATGGCTTTTATATCGACCAGAAAGTTGTGAAGCTGCTGCATGCCGACGGCTTCTTGCGCACAGTCAGCTTTATTTTCTAACGATCGATCGGTAACCGCGAAAGGATAACTCCATGACGGATTCTGTAACGACTCAGGTTGCCCTGGTGACCGGTGCTGCCCAGGGGCTGGGCAATCATATTGCCCGGCGTCTGCATGGCGCTGGTTACAAGGTGGTGCTGAGTGATATTCATCTGGCCGCCGCCCAGGCCGCTGCCAGCGAACTGGATATCCGTGGTGAAACAGCGATGGCGGTGGCCCTCAACGTCGCTCACAAATGCGATTTTGAGAGCGCCCTCGCGGTGGTACTGGAACAGTGGGGTAGCCTGCAGGTTCTGGTCAATAACGCTGCGGTCACCCGTGCTACTCCGGTGATGGATATCACCCTTGAAGAATTTAACCAGGTGGTGAATATCAACCTCGGCGGCACCTTTGCCGGTTGTCAGGTGCTGGGCGGTTACATGGCCAAACAAGGCTATGGCCGCATTATCAACATGTCATCGCTGGCCGGACAGAACGGCGGCACCAGTACCGGTGCTCACTATGCGGCCTCCAAGGGCGGCATTCTGACCCTCACCAAGGTGTTCGCCAAAGAACTTGCTGGCGGCGGTGTCACCGTCAACGCCATTGCCCCTGGCCCGATCGATTCTCCGATGGTGAAAGCCCTCGTACCAGCAGAGCGCCTGCCTGGCCTGTTGGCCAACATCCCGGTCGGAAAACTCGGCGACGCCGATTTTATTGGCGATGTGGTCGTGCAGCTGGCCAGCCCGCAAGCCTACTTCACCACCGGTACTACCTGGGATGTGAACGGCGGCTTGTTTATGCGCTAAACGATCGCCTCAAACCCGACCTGATAGCCGTGAGAGTGGCTTGCTTGACTTGCCACTCCCAGGCGCGGGCTTGCCCGAGAAACACCACACAACAAGGCTTTTTCTTGCGACCAAGCCGCACGATTTCGACAGTAAAGCCGGCGTGGCCGGATGGAGAATACACATGACAGACGAGCTGCTCACGGTCGTCGTCCGCAAGCGCGAACAGCACACCCCAGGTGTTATTACCCTGGAGCTGGTCGACCCACAAGGCCAGCCGCTGCCCGGTTTTGACGCCGGTGCCCATATCGATTTGCATCTGGGTGATGATCTGATTCGTCAGTATTCACTGTGTAACGACCCGGCTGACGTCTCCGCCTATCGGGTGGGTGTATTAAAAGATCCCGCTTCTCGTGGTGGCTCTGTTGCTGTGCACGAGCGTCTGTTTGAAGGCACCGAACTGCAAATCAGCGCTCCGCGTAACCTGTTTCCGTTGGCTCAGACGGACGGCCGTTCGATTCTGATCGGTGGCGGCATTGGCATCACTCCGATGATCGCCATGGCTTATGCCCTGCACGCCGCCAACAAGCCGTTTGAGCTGTGGTACTGCGGTCGCTCCCGCAGCTCCTGCGCGTTTATCGATGACCTCACCAGCAGCGCCTTTGCCGAGCAGGTGCACTGCCACTTTGACGACGAACACGACGGCGTCGGGGTGAATCTGGAGGCGGTCTTCGCTGGCTCCGATAACACCACCCATATGTACACCTGCGGCCCGGCCGGATTTATGGAGTGGGTGATGGCGACTGCCCGCAGCAAGGGTTTTGCCGATGAGCGTATCCATAAAGAATTCTTCCAGGTTGAGGTTGAAACCGGCGGCAGCAGCTTTGAAGTGTACGCCGCAGCCAGCGACCTCAGCGTCACCGTCGGTGAGCACCAGAGCATCGCCCAGGCCCTGACCGAAGCGGGCCTGAAGGTGAAAGTGTCGTGTGAGCAGGGCACTTGTGGCACCTGTCTGTGCGATGTGCTGGAAGGTATCCCGGATCACCGCGACGTCTTCCTGACCGACGAAGAGAAAGAGGACAACGACCAGATGCTGTTGTGTTGTTCACGCGCCAAATCCCCCCGGCTGGTACTCGATATCTGAGCCGGCTGAATGACTGAGGAATTCCCCATGGTTGATACCCGATTGTTTCGTAATGGCATGTCCCTGCTGGGTGGTGCCGTCACTGTGATCACTACCGATGGTGACGCTGGCCGGTTTGGTTTTACCGCCACCGCCGTGACCAGTGTGACAGATGAGCCACCCACCTTGCTGGTGTGCATGAACCGCAATTCCTTTGCGCATGATCACTTCAAAAGCAACGGCGTGTTGTGTGTGAACGTGCTGAGTTCTGCGCATCTGGATGTGTCCGGGGATTTTGCCAATCGCGATCTCACGAGCGAACAACGCTTCGCCAAACATCATTGGAGTTGCCTGGAAACCGGCGCTCCGGCGCTGGAGCAGGCGCTGGTCAACTTCGATTGTCGTATTCACGAGAGCCATGAAATGGGCTCCCACAGCGTTTTTTATTGCCGTATCAGCGAGCTTCGTATCGGTAATGCGGAAGCCGGATTGATGTATTTCAACCGTGCTTATCACCGTTTGAATGAACAGTCGGTATCGCCCGGCATGGCTTGAATCACTTCAGCAGATGATTTTTTGCGTGGCACCAGAGTAACCAATAACAAGAACGCAGCATGGATTTGACTGCGTCGGTAGACGGGGGCAACAGGGCGCATGGCGTCTTGTTACCAGGCGAGAACGCCGGTGAGCACATGCAAGCCGGCATCAAGTTACGCCAGGTATGACTGGTACTCAATGTAGAGCAGAAGGAAACAATGATGATGAAGTGCAATTTGTGTAAAACCGGAATAGTACTGTCAGCCTTGACGGGGCTGGCCTTGCCAACAACCGCATTGGCTGACTTTGTTGCGGATGGCAAGGTCAAACTCGACCTGAAAAACTTCTATCTGACGCGCAGCTACGATACCGCTGCCGACGATGTGGGCAGCTAGTCCCAGGCTGCCGATTTGCAGTACAGCTCCGGGTATACCGATACCCGTATCCAGGTTGGTCTGGATGCGTCTTCGCAGTTGGCGTACATCATCAGTGCCGATGGTGATGACGGCTCAGTGCCGATTCATGCCGATGGCGAAGCACCGGATACCTACGGCCGCAGCGGTGCCACCTTCAAGGCAAAATATTCCAAAACCGAATTGACCGTCGGGGATCATCGACCACACCTGCCGATTGCCTGGGATGATACCAGTCGCCAGCTGGATACCATTTATGAAGGTGCGATGCTGCAATCAAAAGAGATTGATGGCCTGGCGTTGACGGCCGGTCGTTATTGGGAAGTCGTCACTCGCGAATCATCGGACAAGGAAGGCATGTCAATTTTTCGTGGCAACGATGACAAGCGATCCGATGGCCTGGACTTTTTGGGTGCCAGTTATGACGTCACCACGGCGCTGAATGTCACCTACTTTCTGGGCAAGCTCAACGACTACTACAAGCAGCAGTATGCTGGTCTGACCTATAAAACTCGTTTGGGTGATGTCGGTTCGCGCACCGACGTGCGTTTGTTCCGCGTCAGCGATGACGGTGAAGCTCGCAATGGCGAATACGATACCCAGGCATTTGGTGTACGAGAGTCGTTGAGCATGGGTAATCACGCGGTGATGATTAACTATCAGAAGATGAACAACGACAAGTTCTTCCCGACCCTCAATGGTTATATCCCGCAGCCATATCTGGTGCAGTGGTCGAACCTGGCGTTTGTGCGCCCGGACGAAAAATCACTGGGTCTGGTGTACATGTATAACGCCAAAGACACCTTGCCCGGCCTGAAGATTTTCGCGCGCATGATCAAGGGTACCGATATCGATGTCGGCGGCCTGACGGACGAGAATGAAACCGAGAAGAACCTGTATGTGACCTATAGCTTGCAGCAAGGATCACTCAAGGGCCTGACCTTTGATGTGCGTGGCAACTTTATCGATCGCAGCTTTACCTCTGGGTACGATGAATATCGCGTCACTACCACTTATACCGTTAACTTCTGAGTCTTGACGTCGGGCTGTCGATGGCAATCAGAGGCAGCCCGACGGTGGTGAACAGCTATGATTATGTTAATTACCAGGCGTTTATGCTTGCTTGCAGTACTGCTGGGCTGGTTGTTTTTATCTGCGACCAGTGTCCGGGCAGCGGTTTCTTCCCAGATAATAACGTTCAACACCGTTACCATGTCCGACCAGCAATTGCTGCGCGGCAAGGGCGGTGAGAGTGCCGGTATTGTTGGTGCTCTGAAACTACCAGCGGGTAAAAATAATCCGGTGGTTATTCTGTTGTACGGTGCCAGTGGTTACACCTATGAACTGCAAGACTGGGTTGAGCTGCTGAACCAGCGCGGTATTGGCACCTTTATGGTCGACAGTACCAACGGTCGGATCGAATCCAGCTCCAGCCTGCGTCGGATGGCGCTGATTCGGGATGCCTATGCTGCTCTTGCACAGCTGGCACAACACCCTGGTATCGACCGCAAGCGTATCGGTCTGATCGGCTTCACTCAATCCGGTCAGGCTGCCTTGTATGCTGGCATGAAGCGCATGCAATCCTTGTATGGCCAGGCGGATCTGTCGTTTGCTGCGATTGCCTCGTTTTATCCGGATTGCAGCTTTCAGTACCGTGAAGATGAGGTGCTGATCGAGGCTCCGATCCGGATCTACCATGGCGCAGACGACCAGGTGAATGCTGCCGACAACTGCCGTCATTACGTCAGTCGTAGTGCCGGGACGGGTGGCAATATTCAGATCACCAGTTATCCAGATGCTGGACACGCGTTTGATCTGATCCGGTCGGACAAGGTTCGAAGCGGTTTGGAGCATTCGTTACGCGGCTGTACGATCCGCGAGGGGGTCAAGGGTATCTTGCTGAATCAGGAAACCGGCAGGGTATTCCGTATGGAAGACGACTGTGTCCAGCCAGCGGGGCCGTGGGCTTATAACGCCGCCGCTGCAAACGATGTACGTCTCAAGCTGCCGCAGTTTTTTACGCAGGTTTTCAAACTTGAAGAGCCGGTGTCTGCGGCGCGGCTAGCAACGCAGTAGCCGACGTTGCAAATCATCCGCCGGGCGTTGATAAAGAAAAGAACGCAACCGCTGTAACCGATAATGGATGGCGCAGCGGGTTGATGGTGCAACCAGACAGACAGGAAACCGGATATGCGACGATATTACCGTGGTTGCGATATGCAACGTATTCTCAGTGTTGCTGAAATGGCCAACCTGGCGCGCCATCGGCTGCCGGGTTTTGCCTGGGAATACCTGCAGGGCGGGGCGGAAGACGAAATGACCCTGCAGCGTAATCGGGCGATCTTCAGCCGTTATGAGCTGCAAGGCCGGACGCTGGTGCCTAATGATCCACCGGAACTGGCAACCACTTTGGTGGGCACTCCCAGCCGCTTGCCGATGGCTATTGGTCCCAGTGGTTTTAACGGCATGTTATGGCCCGGTGCCGATATCGAACTGGCACGGACTGCTGCTGCACAGGGCATTCCCTTTACCCTCAGTACGGTTGCCAATGCTTCCATGGAAGATGTTCGGGCGCAGGTGCCGGACGTCGATCTCTGGTTTCAGCTGTACGCACTGAAAGCCCCGGAGCTGGAAAAAGATTTACTGGATCGTGCCATTCGTAGCGGCTGCTCAACGCTGGTGGTCACCAGTGATGCGCTGGTGGTGGGGAATCGTGAATGGGATCGGCGCAATTTTGCCAGTCCGCGTGATCTGACCTTGCGCAACAAGCTGGATGTGCTAGCGCATCCGGGCTGGTTGTGGCGGGTGATGGTGCCCGGCGGATTGCCGACCATGGGGAACCTGGATCCTTATTTACCCGAGGGCGAACGCACCGCGCTGGGGGCCATGCAATTTATTGCGGAGCAACTGGATACCCGACTCGACTGGACTCGACTGGCAGCCATTCGTGCCCGCTGGCCCGGTAAAATAATCCTCAAAGGAGTCATGCATCCAGACGATGCCCTGGCGGCGATCGCCTTGGGTCTGGATGGACTGGTGATCAGTAATCACGGTGGCCGTCAACTGGACGGGGTCTGTTCCAGCCTGGAAGCGCTGGCGCGTATCGCCCCGCTGGCAAAAGGGAAAATCAGCCTGTTGCTGGACAGTGGTATTCGGCGCGGTGCGGATATCGTCAAGGCGCTGGCGCTGGGTGCGGAAGGGGTGTTGCTGGCTCGCGCCACGCTGTATGGCGTTGCCGCTGGCGGTGCCTCTGGTGCGGGCCGGGTGCTGGATATTCTGGATCAAGAGCTGGTTCGATGTCTGAACCTGATGGGCTGTACCGGTATCGCTGCGCTGGATAAACACTGGCTGCACAGTAACGTCTGACGTCAGACGGGATTATGGGGCTGTCAGTCAGCGGTTTACTCTGCGCCTTAAACAGAAAAAACGGGCAGGAGGCCCGGTTGACGTAATTGTTGGCGATACTCCCTCGGTGAGACGCCCCGTTGGCGTTTGAATGCGCGCGAAAATTGCGACACATCTGAAAACCCCCACTTGAAAGCAATGTCGGTAATCGACAGTGCAGAGTCTTCCTGGCACTCCAGTTCTGCGCTACAGCGATCCAGTCTCAGCAGCAGGATATGGTGCGAGATGCTGCTACCTTCCGATTCAAACAAACGATACAGCGTGCGACGGGAAATGTTCATTTCATCGGCCAGTCGTTCCGGCGATAACTGGTGATCCTGCAACAGGCGGATAATGTGCTGTTCTGCCAGGGCGCGTAGCGACGAAGGCGCTGGTTGTTGCAGATTCAGCGCGGGTTGTAATAACGCCGCCAATGCCTGTTGCAGTGCCTGTCCCTCGGTATCGGCTGCACCAAAATGAGTATTTGAGTAACCCAGTTGCTGCACCATATTGCGCAGCATCTGGGTACTGATGCCATTGGATGCCAGCTTGTAGAAAGGTTGTTTACCCGGCAAGAGCCCTTGCACCAGAAGGCACTGGAGGTGCAGCGCGATAAGGCGCTAAGCCAATTGCTAGACGCTCAGGCATGCATTCTGGAGATTGCCTTAGAAAACCAACGGCTCCGTGCTCAATTGCCAGTGAGCAAAGTCAGGGGTCTTTCAGCCTTAAATAGTTTGATTTTAACTCACAAAATGATACATAAACTTAAAATTAGTGGTATGCTTCGGTGTTACTTCTAAAACCAAACTGCTAAAGGTAAAGCCATGATCCGCTGCCATCTTGCCCGCATGATGGGCGAACACAAGATGCGTATTGCCGACGTTGCCAGAGAAACGGACTTGAGCCGCGCCACGGTGACCCTGCTTTATAAGGAAACGGCCCAGAAAGTCGATCTGGAAGCCATTGAGAAGCTGTGCCTGCTGTTTGAATGCCAGGTAGGCGACCTACTTGAGCTGACACCACAATAAACTTACACAAAAATAAACAGGGTGGCCCGTTAAACGATAAAGATCATTTAATAGACGTTAACGACATCCAGTAAACGACTAATACCAAGACTAATACCAAGAAACAAAACAGGAACACCACCATGACAAGCTCCCAACAACGTGCCGCCCTGCAACGCCAAATATGGGCCATTGCCAACGATGTGCGCGGCTCAGTAGACGGCTGGGACTTTAAACAATATGTCCTCGGCACCCTGTTTTACCGCTTTATCAGCGAAAATTTTGCTCTCTATATTGAGGCCGGTGATGACAGTATTCATTACGCAAAGCTCAGCGATGAGGTGATCACTCCAGACATCAAAGACGATGCCATTAAAACCAAGGGTTACTTCATCTACCCAAGCCAGCTGTTTGCCACCGTGGCTAAAAACGCCAACAACAACGAAAGCCTGAATACCGATTTGGCCGCCATCTTTTCCGCCATTGAAGCCTCGGCCAATGGCTACCCCTCTGAGCCAGACATCAAAGGGCTGTTTGCCGATTTCGATACCACCAGTAACCGACTTGGTAATACCGTTAAAGACAAAAACCTGCGTTTAGCGGCGGTTTTAAAAGGCGTGGCAGGTTTGGATTTTGGACATGATTTTTATGACAAGCCTGATGCCGCTCAAATTGACCTGTTCGGCGATGCTTACGAATTCCTCATCTCCAACTATGCCGCCAATGCCGGTAAATCCGGTGGTGAATTTTTTACCCCTCAGCACGTTTCCAGGCTGATTGCCCAGCTGGCCATGCACAAACAAACCAGCGTCAATAAAATTTATGACCCAGCCGCCGGTTCCGGCTCGCTGCTGCTGCAAGCCAAAAAACACTTTGATAATCACATCATTGAAGATGGCTTTTGGGGGCAGGAGATTAACCACACCACCTACAACCTTGCCCGCATGAACATGTTTTTGCACAACATCAACTACGATAAGTTCAATATGCAGCTGGGCAATACCCTAACAGACCCGCACTTTCTGGATGACAAACCCTTTGATGCCATCGTCTCCAATCCACCGTATTCCGTGAAGTGGATAGGTAGCGATGATCCAACCCTGATTAACGATGACCGCTTTGCGCCTGCCGGAGTGCTTGCGCCCAAATCCAAAGCCGACTTTGCCTTTGTGCTGCATGCACTGAGTTACCTTTCCAGCAAAGGTCGCGCCGCCATAGTGTGCTTCCCCGGTATTTTTTACCGAGGTGGTGCTGAGCAAAAAATCCGTAAATATTTAGTTGATAACAACTATGTGGAAACGGTCATTTCACTCGCACCCAACCTGTTTTTTGGCACCACCATTGCCGTGACTATTCTGGTGCTCTCCAAACATAAAACCGATACCACCACCCAGTTTATTGACGCCAGTGGTTTATTTAAAAAAGACACCAACACCAACACGCTTACCCATGACCACATCGAACAGATCATGCAGGTATTCGATAGCAAAGCGAATGTGGAACACTTCGCCCAATCCATACCGTTTGAAAAGGTGTCCGCCAACGATTACAACCTGTCGGTGAGTAGTTACGTGGAAGCCAAAGACAATCGCGAAGTGGTGGATATTACTGAGCTTAATGCCGAGCTTAAAACTACCGTAGCCAAAATTGACAAACTGCGAACTGATATTGACGCCATTGTTGCCGAGATTGAAGGCGAGGGGCTTCAGGCATGAGCACCTTAAGTTATTTGGAAAAGTTGCTGGATGGGATTGAGGTGGAGTGGAAGGCGCTAGGGACAGAAATTAAAACAGTAACGGCACCTTCGAAGCTCAAAAGCGGAGCCTATTGTGATACGGGAAGGTTCCCCATTATAGACCAAGGTATAAAGTTCATTGCTGCTTACACCGATGAAGATGTAACTCCTGTTGTAACTGGTGAATACATAATTTTTGGCGACCACTCTGAGCATATAAAATATGTTGATTTTTCTTTTGTTCAAGGTGCTGATGGGCTAAAAATCCTTAGGTCTATTTCTGCCAGCGCTAAGTACATTTATTACTCTTTCCAAAATTTTTACAAAAAGGAGTTAAGTTACAAACGACATTGGTCTTCAGCGAAAGAGACATTAATCCCCATTCCCTGCCCAGAAAACCCCGAAAAATCGCTAGAAATCCAAGAAGAAATCGTCCGTATTCTGGACACCTTCACCGAGCTGACCACCGAGCTGACCACCGAGCTGACCACCGAGCTGACCGCCCGCAAAAAACAATACAACTACTACCGAGACCAGTTGTTGAGTTTTGAAGAGGGGCAAGTGGAGTGGAAGGCTTTGGGGGAGGTGTGTGAAAGCATTTCATCCGGAAAAAATAAAGACAAATCAGAGGCCGGTGAGTTTCCTGTTTATGGTTCAACGGGGATTATTGGAAGAACAGATAATAAAATCTATGAGGTTGAACAGATTTTGGTAGCAAGAGTTGGTGCTAATGCGGGGCGTGTCAATATTGCCGACGGCAAATACGATGTTTCAGACAACACACTGATACTTAAAATAAAAGAAAATATTAGCTTGAAGTACTTGTATTACTATCTAGTGAATTTGAATTTAAACCGTTTTACGAAGGGGGCTGGTCAGCCACTGCTTACAGGAGGCCAATTGAAAGCAATGATAATTCCTGTACCCCCGCCAGAAGAGCAAAAACGTATCGTTACCATTCTTGATAAGTTCGATGCTTTAGCTAACTCAATCACCGAAGGCCTACCCCGCGAAATTGCCTTGCGCCAACAACAATACGAATATTACCGCGATTTGCTGCTGAGTTTCCCCAAGCCAGATGCAGAGGTGGCGGCCTGATATGAGCTATCAACCGCCGTTCACCATCACTACTGACATTCTCAATCGGGTGGCCGAGATCAGTCAGGCTGTCGGTCGTTTAAGCGCTGAGTTCGAACAGGAGCAGCTGCTGCGTCTGCGCAAGGTGAACCGTATGCGTACGGTGCAGGGCTCGTTGGCGATTGAAGGCAATACCCTGTCACAAGCGCAAATCACCGCGATTCTTAATGGTAAGCGTGTGATTGCGCCGCCCAAAGAGGTGTTGGAGGCGCAGAATGCTATTGCGGCGTATGAGGCTATCAGCACCTGGCAGCCCGCTGATAACAAGGATCTGTTGGCCGCCCACCGGCTTTTGATGAAAGGCTTGATTGAAGAAGCAGGCAGATACCGCAGTCAGGGCGTTGGTGTGATGTCGGGCGATCAGGTGGTGCATATGGCGCCGCAAGCGGAGCGTGTACCCAAGCTGATGCAGGAACTGCTGGCTTGGCTGAGCGATACGGACATTCATCCTCTAATTGCTAGTTGCGTTTTTCATTACGAATTTGAGTTTATCCATCCCTTCTCAGATGGTAATGGCCGTATGGGGCGGTTGTGGCAAACGCTGATTCTGTCGCAGTGGCAGCCTGTCTTTATCAATATCCCTGTTGAAAGCCTGGTGCATCAGCATCAGCAGGCATATTACCTAGCCATCCGCAGCAGCACCGCCAAAACCGATTGTTCGCTATTTATCGAATTTATGCTGCAAATGATACGGGATGCCATCGAGGAAGGTTCGTCACAGCCCATTAAAAATGCGGGTTTAAATGCGGGTTTAAATGCGGGTTTAAAATTATCGCCTCTTGATCAGGCCATCCTCGAACTTATGAGAATAGACCCGACCATCACCAATGCGGTGTTGGCTGAACAAACGGGTAAGGCGATCAGTACCATTGAGCGCAGAATCAAAAAGCTTAAAGAACAAACGTTAGTAAAACGGATTGGTGCTAAGAAAACGGGCCACTGGGAAGTTCACCTATGATCAATTACAAAACCATCGCAGAATCCAACAACTTTATCGTTCTGGATAAATACAACAAAGATTGGAAAGTGGCCGAGAGCTACCAGAGCGAAGATGCCTTGGAGCGCGAGCTGATTCAGGATTTGCAAAACCAGGGCTATGAGTTCCTGCCGGGTTTGAATAACCCGCAAGCCATGCTGGCCAATGTGCGCGAGCAGTTGCAAACGCTCAATAATGTGCAATTTGCCGAAGGTGAGTGGCGGCGTTTTGTGGAAACGTATCTGGATAAGCCTAGTGACACTATCGTGGATAAAACGCGAAAGATTCACGATGACTATATTCACGACTTTGTGTTTGACGATGGCCGCATCAAAAATATTTATCTGCTGGATAAAAACACCATCACCCGCAACAAAGTGCAGGTGATCAAGCAGTTTGAACAAACGGGTAGCCATGCCAACCGTTACGATGTGACTATTCTGGTGAACGGCTTACCGCTGGTACAAATCGAGCTGAAAAAGCGTGGCGTCGCGATTCGTGAAGCCTTTAACCAAGTACATCGTTACAGCAAAGAGAGCTTTAACAGCGAGGATTCGCTGTATAAGTACTTGCAGTTGTTTGTTATCTCTAACGGCACCGATAGCCGCTATTTTGCCAATACCACCCAGCGTAACAAAAACAGCTTCGACTTCAGCATGAACTGGGCGAAGGCCGATAACAGCCTGATTAAAGACCTGAAAGACTTTACCGCGACTTTCTTTCAGAAGCACACCCTGCTCAATGTGTTGCTGCATTATTCGGTGTTTGATGTGAGTGACACATTACTGGTGATGCGCCCCTACCAGATTGCTGCCACCGAGCGTATTTTGTGGAAGGTGAAAAGCTCTTATGAGGCAAAAACCTGGAGCAAGCCAGAAAGCGGCGGGTTTATCTGGCATACCACCGGCTCGGGTAAAACCTTAACCAGCTTTAAAGCGGCTCGCTTGGCCACTGAGCTTGAGTTTATCGACAAAGTATTTTTTGTGGTGGATCGAAAAGATTTAGATTTTCAAACCATGAAAGAATACCAGCGCTTTTCGCCCGATAGCGTGAACGGCTCTGACAGTACCGCTAAGCTCAAAGAAAATCTGGATAAAAACGATAACAAAATCATCGTCACCACCATCCAAAAGCTTAACAACCTGATGAAGAGCGAAGGCGACCTGCCCATCTACAACAAGCAGGTGGTGTTTATTTTTGATGAATGCCACCGCAGCCAGTTTGGTGAAGCGCAGAAAAACCTGAACAAGAAGTTCAAACGCTTCTATCAGTTTGGCTTTACCGGCACGCCCATCTTCCCGCTCAACGCTTTAGGTGCGGAAACCACCGCCAGTGTATTTGGCCGTGAGTTGCATTCTTATGTAATTACCGACGCGATACGCGATGAGAAAGTACTCAAGTTCAAGGTGGACTACAACGATGTGCGCCACAAATTTAAGGCCATTGAAACAGAGCAGGATGAGAAAAAACTATCGGCCGCTGAAAACAAAGAGGCGCTGTTACACCCAGAGCGTATTCGCGAAATTTCTCAGTACATTTTGAACACCTATCGTCAGAAGACCCATAGATTACAGACGAACGCGAAAGGCTTTAATGCCATGTTCGCCGTGAGCAGTGTGGATGCCGCTAAGCTCTATTATGAGTCGCTGAATAGTTTGCAGGCTGACCCTTCCAATAAAAATAGCGAAAAGCCGCTAAAAATCGCCACCATTTTCTCCTTTGCCGCCAATGAAGAGCAGGATGCGGTGGGTGACATTCTGGATGAAAGCTTTGATCTGTCTGGCATGGATAGGGCCATGAATAGCAGCGCCAAAGAGTTTTTAAACGCGGCGATAGGCGATTACAACGCCTTCTTTAAAACCAATTTCAGTGTCGATAGCAACGGCTTCCAGAATTACTATCGTGATTTGGCCAAGCGGGTGAAAACCAAAGAAATTGATTTGCTGATCGTAGTAGGAATGTTCCTCACCGGCTTTGATGCCCCTACGCTTAATACGCTGTTCGTCGATAAAAACCTGCGTTACCACGGTTTGATGCAAGCCTTTTCGCGCACCAACCGTATTTATGACGCCACCAAAACCTTCGGCAATATTGTTACATTCCGAGACCTAGAAAAGGCAACCGTGGATGCTATCACGCTGTTTGGCGATAAAAATACCAAAAACGTGGTGCTAGAAAAAAGCTACAAGGAATACATGGATGGCTTTACCGATGTAGTCACCGGTGAAGCGCGGCGCGGCTTTATGGATGTGGTGAGCGAGTTGGAACAGCGCTTTCCTGATCCGGCCGCCATTGAAAAAGAATCCGATAAAAAAGATTTTGCCAAACTTTTTGGCGAATACCTGCGCGTAGAGAATGTGCTGCAAAACTATGATGAGTTTGCCAGCTTGAAAGCCCTTCAAAACGTGGACATGAGCGACCCAGAAGCGGTCGAGGCGTTTAAAGCAGAACATTACTTAGATGATGAAAAACTGGCTGAGTTGCAGACTATACGCCTGCCAGCTGATCGAAAAATTCAGGATTACCGTTCTACTTACAACGACATCCGTGACTGGCAGCGTCGCCAAAAATCGGCAGAAGAGAAAGAAAAATCCACCATTGACTGGGATGACGTGGTGTTTGAGGTAGACCTGCTCAAGTCACTAGAGATCAACCTTGATTACATTCTGGAGCTAATTTTCGAGCACAACAAGAAAACTAAAAGCAAAGCCGACTTGGTTGACGAAGTGCGCCGGGTGATCCGTGCCAGCCTTGGCAACCGCGCTAAAGAAAGCCTAGTGGTGGACTTCATTAATCAAACCGACCTTGACCAGATTGGTGAGAAGGCCAGCGTGATCGAAGCCTTCTTTTCCTTCGCCCAAGTTGAACAACAGCGTGAGGCAGAAGAGCTGATAAATACTGAGAACCTGAATCACGAAGCCGCGAAGCGCTATATCACGACATCTCTTAAACGGGAGTATGCCAGCGACGCAGGAACAGAGCTCAATGCCATTCTGCCTAAGATGAGCCCGTTAAACCCGCAATACCTGACTAAAAAACAGAACGTGTTTCAAAAGATCGCTGCGTTTGTGGAGAAGTTTAAAGGTGTGGGCGGGAGAGTTTAATAAAAGAACAAAGCAGACCTAATCTTAGGGTTATCAAACGTAAGTGTTTGACGAATTCCAAAAAGTACCTATAGCGTCCGGTCAGTGGGTGTCGAGCTTGCTCGATATGCACTGATTGGAAACCAAAGCGTGCCGTCGGATTGCAGGCGTTCGACACTTCATCGCCAGCCAGACTTACCCAGCCCACCTCTCCAGTCACTTTCCTTTCCCAATGCGATAATTATATTCTTTACTGTCAGCCCATGACGATACTGCGTATCAGGCTTAAGGTGTCGAATTTTTTGTATCCAGATACCACTTCAGATGCTTGACTTGATATTGGTACGGGCCAACGTGAAATCTCGTCCATATCACAGCTGCTATTTTCTTTGCACGCTGTGTATGTTCTTTAACGCGAGTACCACGATTACCTTTCAGCTTACGATTTAATAAATGCTCCATATGAACTTCCCAGACCAAGGTTAGCTCTTTTTTTAGCGACGGGCCGGGTGCCCGCTCTCTCATTAAGAACGTCCCTGGCAGCCTCCGATCAGAGAGTCTGGTTTGATAACAGGTCGTAAACCACACCAAAATCCGGCAGATTCTCCAGTGTGAGTGGACGAATAGCACCCATCCAGATGGCTCGGTCGCGGTGGTCAATCAAGTCTTGTCCGGTAATCGGGTGAATAAACACTGTAAGACCGTGGCGGTTCAAGGCCAGAAACCCCATCACGCTGGAAAACAGCTCATTGGCAAAGGCCAACTGGCAGCTCCAGTCTGGATGTGGGCCGACAAGTTTTTCATGTACTCGACCCATTTGAATGGCTGGAAATGTCTCGGCCAGGGCAAAACACAGATTGCGGGCTTGCTCCAGAGTGGATGCATCAAAATACACATGGGCATGCCAACCCTTGATGTGGCGGATATCAATCAGATCAGTCACAAGTGGCTCCTGTGGTGGTTTTGGGTCGTTGTGAGGGGGATAGCTGTGTGGGTCGTTATGTGGATAGCTGTGTGGGTCGTTATGTGGATGCTGTGTGATTACGTCATCATAAAACTATTCGTCAGGAACATGTGGATGTTTTGCTTGTTGTATGGACTGCTGCTCAGCACAGCGGTATGGCAGATTCAGCACGGCCCTTCCTGGCGACTGGATAGGTAATCGACAGCAGGCAATATAGACAATAGAGGCAAGAGTGAGCGATCGGAGTGGATGGCCGGGGTGGCGTTGGTTTCCGACAGCAAAGATTGATATTGTAGCGCTCTTTTGGCCGGGTCAAACGACAGCCAACGATACTCAAAGCGCCGTTGGCAACGGATTCCCGCCGCAGATCTTCTTATACAGGCTCTCCATAACGTTTATGAAAAACCAACTACAACAGCTGTTTGCTCCTCTTCTTAACCTGTTTGAAAAAGGTGAAGGCGAATACAGTTACAAACCTTCATTTCGCAGAATCTTGCTGGTGGTCGGTTACCTGTTTCTGGTGATTGCCAGTGGAGCGTTATACGTTGCCGTAAAAGCAGCCATGTGGGGCGGTTTACTGCCAGGCAGTATTTTTCTGATTGTAGGCCTGGTCTGCCTGATCGTTGGACTGCTGGGCAGTGATCGAGCCGTGGCTCAAATCTGGAAAAGCAAGTAGGTTGACTGGCCGCTGGAGTTTCTCGTTCTCATGCCCCGCGTGGGAATACAACGGTAACGAGTGAATAGTCTGGTTTGTGACGCAAAGAACAGGCATACCGAAAACAGGACGACCGGCCTCCTGCCAGCTTCAAACCAGCACCGCATCTTTTGGGGGGCATTATCAGCTATTAGACCCCAAACATGGGGCCTAATAGCTGGTTGACCGTGTCATAACGCGATGACGTTTATGATGTTGCCACTTCTCCCCTCAGTTGTTCGCCCAGGTTTTTGGGCATCAGCGAGAAGTACAGCAGTGGAATTACGATCAGGGTCAACAGCGTTGAAATCATGATGCCGAAAATCAGTGAGATCGCCAGGCCATTAAAGATTGGATCATCCAGAATAAAGAATGCGCCAATCATGGCGGCGACGGCGGTCAGTACAATAGGCCGTGACCGTACTGCGGCGGAGGTGATTACGGCGTCTTCAAAACGCATGCCTTCTTCCAGCTGCTGATTGATGAAGTCGACCAGCAGGATGGAGTTACGCACGATGATGCCCGCCAGTGCGATCATGCCGATCATGGAGGTGGCAGTAAACTGGGCACCAAACAGGGCGTGGCCCGGCATGACGCCAATCACGGTCAGTGGAATCGGGGCCATAATGATCAGCGGCACCAAGTAGCTGCGAAATTGGCCAACCACCAGCAGGTAGATCAGGATCATGCCGACGCCGTAGGCAATACCCATATCGCGGAAGGTTTCGTAGGTAATCTGCCATTCGCCATCCCATTTCATGCTGATGTCGTCAGTGAGAGCAGGTTGCTGAATAAACCATTGTTGCCAGTTGAGTCCGGCATCTTCCATTCCAAACGAGATACCAAACAGGCCGTAGAGCGGGCTGTCGAGTTCTCCGGCCATGTCGGCGGTGACAAACACCACCGGTTGCAGATTTTTATGGTAGATGCTCTTGTCGGTGATGGTTTTGCGGATGCTGACTACGTCGGCTAACGATACCAGGCTGCCGTCGGCGGCTTTGACTTTCATGACCAGCAGCTGGTTCAGGCCGACCTTGTCGCCTTCGTTGAGTTCAAGTCGAATGGGCAAGGGGTATTTGCTGTTGGCGCCGGGGTGGTCTTCGGCATCGGCGTGGGTGTGTAGATAGCTGACGTCTTCGCCACCCAGGGCGGTGCTGATGGCCTGGACGATGCTGGCCTGGGCAACGCCGAGCAGGGAAGCGCGCTGGCGGTCGATATTCACAATCCACTTTTGCTGATCGGCTTCAATGTAGTCGTCGACATCAACAATATCGGTGGTGGTTTCAAACAGGCCACGTAATGCTTTGGCGGCAGTGATCTGGCGACTGTATTCCGGGCCGTAGACTTCGGCCACGATCGGGGCCATGACCGGTGGGCCGGGTGGCACTTCAATGATCTTGACGTTGGCATTCAGCCTGTTGCCAATGGCTTGTAGCGGTTCCCGTACCGAGCGGGCAATGTCGTGGCTTTTACGGTCACGATGATGTTTGTCGACCAGGTTCACTTGAATGTCGCCCTGATTCGGTAAGCCCCGCAGGTAGTACTGACGTACCAGACCATTGAAGTTGATCGGCGCGGCCGTACCGGCATACAGCTGGACATCGCGGATTTCCGGTACTTGCATCAGTTCGTCGGTCAGTTCATCCAGCACCCTAAGGGTTTGTTCTACGGGGGTGCCTTCCGGCATGTCGACGACTACCTGGAATTCTGATTTGTTGTCGAACGGCAGCATTTTCAGTACCACCAGTTCCGTTGCCGGTAACGCGACGGCAACCACGATCAGGCCGGTAATACCAACGAATAACAGGATGCGTTTTTTCGTCGCGCCAGCGCCTTCAAGAAACGGTGACATCAGCTTCTGGAAAAACCGGTGCAGCTTTGAGATGGCGGGTTGTTCTTCATCATGAGCGGCAGTGCCTTCCGGTAAATGGCGCTTGAGCAGCTTGTAAGACAGCCAGGGGGTTACTACAAAAGCCACCACCAGCGAGATCAGCATGCCGGTTGAGGCATTGATCGGGATGGGGCTCATATAGGGGCCCATCAGGCCGGAGACAAACGCCATGGGCATCAGGGCGGCGATGACGGTGAAGGTGGCGAGAATGGTCGGGCCACCGACTTCGTCAACGGCGCAGGGGATGGCTTCCAGCAGTTTTTTGCTGCCCATGTGCAGGTGCCGGTGAATGTTTTCTACCACCACTATGGCGTCGTCAACCAGAATGCCGATGGAGAAAATCAGCGCGAACAGCGACACCCGATTCAAGGTAAAGCCCCAGACCCAGCTGGCAAACAGGGTGATCGCCAAGGTGATAAAAATAGCGCCGCCAACAATGATGGCTTCGCGCCAACCCATGGTGGCCAATACCAGAATCACGACGGCGGTGGTGGCAAACAGCAGCTTGGCAATCAGCTTGTCGGATTTGGCTTTGGCGGTGACGCCGTAATCGCGGGTAACGTCGGCATCTATATTGTGGGGGATCACGCGTTCCTTGAGGTCAACCAGGCGCTGCTCAATCGATTGGGTGATGTCGATGGCATTGGTGCCGGGTTGTTTGGCAATGGCAATGGTCACGGCGGCCTTGCTGTTGCTGTCGCCCAGATCCCGATGCATGACAAATTGCTCAGGGGTGTCGGCTCCTTGGTGAATGTCGGCGACGTCGGCCAGGTAGACCAGTCCGGCAGTGGTTTTGCCGACAATCAGCTGGCCCAGATCGGCGCTGTTTTGCAGGAATGCCCCGGCCTGTATTTGAATGACTTCGTTGTTTTGCACCAGCGGCAGGCGTTGACCTCCGGCATTGGCACTCATCAGCGCGTTACGGACATCGTCAAACGCCAGGCCGTAGCCATTCATGCGGGCCGGATCAAGTTTTACCTGCACCACGGCAGAGTGTTCACCAATACTGTAGATGTCACGGGTGCCGGGAATACGTTTGAGTTCGGTTTCCAATGCGTGGGCGACCTGGGTCAGGTCGGCGGCAGCAACGCTGTTATCGTCCGAGGACAGGGTAATGGCCATGATCGGCACGTCATCAATGCCCATGGGTTTGATGACGGGCTGGCTGACCCCCAGATTCTCTGGGAACCAGTCGGCGTTGCTGTGTACCTGGTTGTAGAGGTTGAGGATGGCGGTTTCTCGTGGCACGCCGACCTTGAAGGCGATCGTCAGAATCGCTTGGCCCGGCTGGCTGATGGAGAAAATGTCGTCGACATCCTTGATCTCCGACAGTACCTGTTCTGCCGGAATGGCCACCAGCTGTTCCACTTCATGGGCGCTGGCACCCGGATAACCAATAAAGACGTTGGCAAAGGTTACGTCGATTTGCGGCTCTTCTTCTTTCGGGGTGATCATCACCGCGAAGAACCCCAACAGCAGGCCAACCAGCGCCAGTAAAGGCGTGATGGCTGAATTCTGGAAAGCGCGGGCGGTTTTGCCGGAAATCCCCAGCATTGCTGACTTATCTGCGGACATGACGTTTATTCTCCAGCGTGGTTGGAGGTAGCCGCTACGGCCTGTTGGGCAATGGCAGCCAGTGCCGCGTAGCCGTCGATGGCGATGATGTCACCTGCCACGAGGCCCGCCAGAACTTCTGCTTCGCCGTTGCGGCTGTTACCCAGGCGCACCTGACGCATTTTTAACTGTTTGCCGTCCAGAATATAAACCGAGGTCACTTCGGAGTGCCTGACGATGGCGCTTTGGGGGATCAATATGCCTTCACGTGCACCTGCGGGCAGGCGAACCCGTGCCCACATGCCAGGGTATAAATGACGATTGTCGTCTGCCGGTAACTCGGCCCGCAGACGGACACTGTGATAACGGGCATCGGCATAAGGATAAAGTGTGATTTTGTCGGCACTGATCGGGGTCATCTGGTCACCGACAAGTACCTGAATGGCGGTTGCTGCCTGACTGGCTTGATCACGACTGGCTTGATCACGACTGGCTTGAAAGTGGCTGGCGATACTCTGGGGCAAATCGGCCACCGCACGTAACGGCTGTAATGCCAGCCCTGTCATCATTGGTTGACCCGGATTCACCAGTTCGCCGACCTGTACCATGCGTGCCTTGACGATACCAGAATAGGGCGCAATGAC
This sequence comes from uncultured Oceanobacter sp., assembly GCA_913061185.1. GTDB lineage: Bacteria > Pseudomonadota > Gammaproteobacteria > Pseudomonadales > Oceanobacteraceae > Oceanobacter > Oceanobacter antarcticus. Next base: position 43,820 of record CAJXTI010000009.1, on the reverse strand, counting down.
GCGGGTATAGGACAGCTGGGTGCGGGCCTGGCGAACGTTGGCATTGGCTGCAGCCACCGCCGCCGCGGTGCTTTTGGCCTGGGCTTCGGCGCTATCGAACAGGCCCTGGGAAATGGTGCCTTGTTTCAGTAATCGCTGGTTACGTTTGAGCAGAATCTGGGCGTCTTCATTTTGAGCTTCTGCCTGGGCTAGCTGGGCTTCTGCCTGAGCCAATTGTGCTTGTTGCTGGGTGTTGTCGATTTCGATCAGCAAGGTGCCCTTTTTAACGCGGTCGTTTATATCAACATGGACAGCCTGGATAGCACCGCTGGTTTGGGCCGATATGGTACTTTCGTTAACGGCTTCCAGCGTGGCTTCGAGATCGTAAAACACCGGAATCTGGCTGGTTTGCAGTGTGCGGGTTTCCAGAGCGTCGGCAGGCAGGGCCAGCAGGGCAGTCAGGCCAAGGCTCAGCATCAAACGTGAAGTCAGCATAGATGGCATCCTTTGTTAACTTTTGGGGCGGCGGCAGAAGCCCCGCAGAATTAATATTCCTGTATTAGAATATACTAATATTTGAATTGCAACCGGGTTGATGCCGCCTGTAGTGATTCACATCACCGGGTTCATTGGCCAGATTGGTCGGGTGTATTGGCTATCTGGGCAACTATCTGGATGGCTATGGTTGTTATAGTAAATTTTGATTTAACGCTGGGTGTTCTATCGCTTTAGACTATGGGCATACTTTCTACTACGGACTGGCCCTGGTTTGTACCTGTTTTATACTCATGCAGGTACTGAGTTGGGCAGCCAGCCATTACCTTTGCTGCTGGAGAACATACTTATGAAACGTGTCACTATTTTTGGTCGTGAAGGCTGTGGTTACTGTCGTCGTGCCAAAGAACTGTGTGAAATCAAAGAACTGGATTTCAAATACATTGATATCAATGTGGAAGGCATCAGCAAGGCGGATCTGGAAAAAACCGTCGGCAAGCCAGTTGATACAGTGCCGCAAATATTTATCGGCGCCGAGCACGTTGGCGGCTACACTGAATTTGCTGCTTTGATCAATGCCAGATAATCACGCGATTACATTATAACCATCGAGTTCCTTCAGTGCCCTGGAACACCTCAAAAAAAGCCCGGTCAGGATGACCGGGCTTTTTTTGTTTAAACATTGATGCTGATGTTAGCTGTTAGCTGTTACTGCAGGCTTGCCCAGGCTTTTCCTCAGGATCAGAAAGCCGACAATGCCGGATGCCAAAGAACCTACAATAATGCCCAACCGTTCATCAAAGGTGTTGTCGATGCCACCGCCTTCAAACGCCAGCGAACCAATAAACAGACTCATGGTAAAACCGACGCCGCATAGCGTGGCGGTGCCGTAGAGCGTTAGCCAGGAAACACCGGTCGGCAATTTGGCCCAGCCGACTTTGATGGTGAGCCAGCAAAACGCAAAAATACCCAGCTGTTTGCCGATGAACAGGCCCGCCGCAATACCGACGGGCACCGGGTGCAGCAGCTGATCCATGCCGATTCCAGTGAGGTTCAGGCCCGCGTTGGCGAAGGCAAAAATTGGCAAGATAAAGAACGCCACGACCGGATGCAGGTCTTTTTCCAGCTGGTGGGCGGGTGAGTAATCCGGGCGGCGATCCAGTCGCATAGGCACAAACATCGCCAGAATAATGCCCGCCAAGGTTGCGTGTACGCCAGACTTCAACATCGATACCCACATAATGGCGCCCAAAAGCATGTAAACGCTTTTGGATTCAACCTGAAATCGATTCATCAGGAACAGCACTGGCAGACACAAGGCGATAACACTGAGCGCTGTCATGGAGATATTGTCGGTGTAGAACACGGCAATAATGACGATGGCGCCAATGTCGTCGAAAATGGCCAGCGAGGTCAGAAATATTTTGATGCTGGTGGGGACGCGGGAGCCAAGCAACACCAGGATACCGAGGGCAAACGCAATATCGGTGGCGGCCGGGATGGCCCAGCCCTGAATATCAATGGCGTTTGCGTGGTTGAAGTAAACGTAAATCAGTGCGGGCACCAGCATGCCGCCCAAGGCACCAACGCCGGGTAATACCACGTTGCGCTTGTCTTGCAGTTCACCTTCGAGCCATTCGTACTTCAGTTCCAGGCCAACCATAAAGAAGAAGATGGCCATCAGGCCGTCATTAATCCACAGCAGCAGCGGTTTGGCGATGTGCAGTGCACCAATTCGGACTTCTACCGGCGTTTCCAATAGCAGGTTGTAAAAGGGCTCCAGTGGGGAGTTGGCAAAAATAATGGCCAGCAATGCGGCAAACATCAGCAGAATGCCACCGGCGGATTCCATCTTTAAAAATTTGTTCAGCGGGTTTGGCCGTGTTGAGGGTATGTTCATGGGTAGTGAATAGGCTTCCTGTCGTTCAGAGGTGTTTACCCTACCATTCAGGCCGCCTGTCGGGCCAGTACGATCGGTCTATATATATCCTTCTGTATGGAGTACCCGAGAGCTGCTCCGGTTCCCCAGAATTTACAAAATCAGTTGTCAATTCAGGGGTTTAGCGCCTCAAGCCAAGCTGGGTTAATATGTCGTCTTTGTTTGATCTGCCGACTGCGCCGGTGGATTATGAGATCACTGGTTCTGGAATCGTCATTATGCTTACTGAAAAAATCCGTAACAGGGAAAGCGGCATTGTGCTGTACGGCATAGTGCCACCGAAAAAAGGCACCGATCCAGAACGGATTGTGGAGATCGCCAAGCTGCAAATGCAACGGTTGCAGTCGCTGCCGATAGACGGGTTAGTACTGTACGATATTCAGGATGAGGCGTCGCGGACGTCAGCAAGGCGCCCGTTTCCATTCATCGAAACCCTCGATTGTTTTGACTATAGTCGTCACCAGCTGGCGGCTCTGGATCTGCCCAAAATCATTTACCGTGCCGCTGGCAAATACTCACGTGAGGAATTAAGCCGCTTCCTCAATCAGGCCTCCGCCACAAATAATATGACCGTGTTTGTCGGGGCGGCCTCAAAAGATCAGTCGGTCAGTATGACCATGTCCGAAGCTTACGATCTTAAACAACAGGTACGGCCAGAGTTGCTGATGGGCGGTGTGACGATCCCGGAGCGTCATCGCGCCAAGGGCGACGAACATGTGCGGGTGTTTGAAAAAATTCGTCAGGGCTGTTCGTTTTTTATTTCCCAGGGTGTTTACGATCTGCAGGCGTCGAAAGATTTTCTGTCCGATTATTATTACGCTGGCCGTGAGCAGGGTATTGATCTGGTGCCAGTGATCTTCACTCTGACCCCCTGTGGTTCCGTACAAACGCTGAATTTTATGAAATGGCTGGGGATCAGCATTCCACGCTGGCTGGAAAATGAATTGCTGCATGCCCACGATATTCTCGAACAGTCGGTTAATTATTCCGAAGCCAACTGGCGCGAACTGAAGGCCTTTGCCGATACTCTGGGTGTGCCGGTGGGCTGCAACATTGAAAGTGTTGCCGTGCGCAAGGTGGAAGTCGAGGCTGCCATTGAATTGCTGAACCGCGTATCGCGCAGTTTCTGATTCCGCTATTTTTGATTTGGCTGTTGTTTTGATTTGGCCGTTTAACCCTCGGGCGTCAGGCTATACTTGACGTCTGTTTTTGGTATGGATCCCGCTAACATATGTTTTTTCTACAGCAACGAGAACATTTTTTTCGCCCCTTGACGGGCAAATACCGCGCCCAGGTGGTCGCATGTTTGAGTGAGCTGTATCAACGCTCGTACAGCTCTGCCAACGCGGATTACGGCCATGCTCTGGTGCGTGACCAGCTGGTAGAGATGTTTCAGGAAGTGCTGGTGCGCAAGCCCCAGCTTGCCAGTGTCGATGATCTGGGTGAGGGTGAAGAAACCGACAAGGATCAAGCCGGGTTCCGGGGCACGCGGGAACAGGCCGGCTGGATTCTCAGCCTGTTAATGGAGCATGGCTGGATCGACAAGCAGGTGGATCAGGCGACGTTACACAGCACGTTTTCATTGACCCGGTACGGCCGCGAGTTTACCGAGCCTTTTGTGAACGAATCCCGCGCTACGGCGCGCACCCGGCATCGCAATACCCGCAACACCCGTAATGCGCTGGAAAGCTTTGTTGAGCGCGGGGATGTGTATGATCTGCTGGATGCCTTTGAATATTCCGAACGTATTATCAGTGATTTTACCGATGTGATTGCCGAACTGGATGAACGCAAGCGCGATCTGGTGCAGGAAATGGAAGACCAGTTGCTGGTTCAGCATGCCAGTGATGCCTTTTTTGATTTTATGGAAAACCGCTTTCAACCGGATCTGTCGGTGCGGCTGTCGGCGGATAATGTCGAGCGCCATCGTGACCGGATTGAGGGTTTGATTCGTACCATCCGGCGCAAGGATGACAAGTTCAAGATCGCCACCGAAAAACGTTTACGTGAGTTATTACCGGAGCAGGTGCAGCCCGGCCAGTCGCTACTGTGGTGGATTCTGGATGGCATTGAGCAGCGTTTGGGTAATGCCTCGGAAATCATGCTGCCGGCGTTACGGCGTGCGCTGCAGGGATTTACCAAGCGGGCGGATATTATCATGCGGCAGATGAGCTATCTGGCATCGCAGCGGCACAATGATGTGCTGGCGGTGTGCAAGCGACTGGCCGAGTTGCCGCAGGCTCGACAAGATGCGCTGTTGGCCCTGGCCGGTGAACAAATGGCGGTGCCCACCATCGGCTTTATTGATCCGGCCCAAGTGCGGTTGGCACCCCCTCGCAGCCGTCAGCGCATGGCTGCGATACTGGATCCAGGCCGGGGTGAGGTAGACATGGATGCGCGTAAACAAAGTTATATCCAGCAGCTGCTGGATCAGGCATTTCTGGTGAATCAGCAAGCGCTGCGCCGGTATTTGCAATCACACCTTGGCTCCGGCCAACGGGTTTCCACTCGCGAATTACCGATTCACAACGCCGCTGATTTTATCGCTGTCGCCCATGCCATCAGTCTGGGTGCGGCTGACAGCGCGGTTGCCGATAGCAGCAGTGAGTTCCGCTTTGTCGTCAGCCAGGAGCGGCCTGAAGAAGCGGCTTTGCCTCCCGGTGATGCCGATCACTATTTTATCGGTAAAGATCATTTTATCTTCGAGCTGGTGGCGAAAGACCAGCCCCAGCCAACGGAATAACGCATGTTGACTCTGATTGAAAAACAGCTGGAAAAGGCCGGTATCAGCCTGCGCGACTTTTCTGAAGTATTGATGCGGCTACTCGATTACGGCGTAATTTGCCGTGACGAAAGCCAGATTGAACAACAGCTATACGACCGGTATTTGCGTATTGATGAGCTGGTGCAGGATTACTTGCAGTTGATTGGCATGCGGGTATTGCACGACCGGCGTTTTTGCTTTTTACGGGTGATTCCTCCTGGTGCTGTGGTGCCGGGTATGGCCGAGAATGTCGGCTTTGAACACAGCCAGGCCTTTCGAGTGCGGCTGAATCAGCACGAAGTTGCTTTGACACTGGTACTGCGCGCCCAATATGACAAGGCCTTGAGAGAAGGTGCCGTGGATGAGCAAGGTTGCGTCATGGTGCCGCTGGAGGCGTTGGGTATCGCCATGAAAAACTTGCTGAAGCGGGCTCTGCCAGACAATCTCACCGAGCGTAAGGCGCTGTTCCGGCGCTTGCGCCAACTGCGGCTGGTGCATTTGAACAGCGATGAGCAGTTGTCGGATGGCGATACCTGGTTACGTATTCGGCCGATGATCATGAGTTATGTCTCCGACGAGGTACTGTCTGCCTTATTAGTTGATGAGGTGTTAGGTGACGAGGTGTTAGGTGACGAGGTGCTGGACGGTGAGAAGCCAGCGCCAGACCTTGCCGGTGCTGCCGTCGATGACCAGAACCCGAATTGTCCGAATCAAGACACACCAACAGCCGACGACAGAGAGCAAGGGTCTGGCCCGAGTCTGTTTGCTGAGATTGAAACAGCACCTGGCGACCACCTGGCCAGAGATGACGCCAGCCAGCCGAAAGCCAGCCAGCAGGGCAGCGAGGAATAACCATGTTTCTGAAAAAGTTTATCTATGTGAATTGGGGCAATATTCCCGCGACGGAATTTGAATTCGGCCCGATTAACCTGCTCTCTGGTGGTAACGGTTCCGGTAAAACCACGGCTGCGGATGCGATCCAGACCATTATGACTGCTGCCCACGATACGCTGTTTAACTACAACCCCGGTCAGGATGAAGCCACCCAGCGTGGCCGGGGCAAAAACGTCCGCACCTTGGCCAGTTATGTGTTGGGCTGTGATGACGGCAGCTATGCCAGGCCTGATGGTGCGGTGGGGTATCTGGCAGCGGTATTTCATCCGACCGGCAATGAGCCGGGCGAAGCCTTTACGGCAGTGATTGGCGTGTCGGCATCCCTCGACAAAGCGGGCAGTCAACCAATAGCGCGTCAGAATGACATCCAGTTTTACATCGTTGCCGGTGAGCAGCTGACGCTGTCTGACTTTCTGCAAGACGATCTCGATGGCAATCGGCTGGTTGTGCCCTTAAACCGTCTCAAACAGTGGCTGGGGAATCGCCTTACCGGTGGCAAGGACAGTGCCACGACGCTAAACATCGAACAATACGACACAAAAAAACAGTATCTGCGGCGTTTGTACGGGGCGTTGCGTGGCCGCTTTGATGCTGTTGGCGAGCGCGAGGCTATCAATGCTGCGCGCACATTCTCGCGCTTTATGGCTTATAAACCGGTCAAGAGCATCAATGGCTTTGTTGCCAACGAAATTCTGGAAGCCCGTGATCTCGGCGATGCGATTCGATCCGTGTCGGACTTGATGAAAACCATTCACGCCATGGAAGCAGAATCAAAATCCCTCGCCGCTACGATTGAGCGGCTGAATCGTGGACGAGTGTCTGCGAGTCGTTATATCGATCAGTGGCTGGAACATCAGGTATTAACATACACCGCGGTCAAAAGCCGGTTTCTGGCCGATCAGCGGGATTACCTCAGCGCCAAACAGCAACAGCAACAGTTAGGCTCACGCCTGCAAGAGGCCGAGCAGGAGCGTGAACTGGCGCAGGAGCGCCGCCGTGCCTTGCGTGAACAGCTGATTGCCATGGAGGCGCGCCGCTTGGGCATCTGTGCCTTGCAAGACAAGGACGCTGCCGAGCAGGCCATTGCCATGCACCGTCGTGCATTACAGCAGCAAGCGTTACCACTGCTGGAGCAGGATCAGCAATTACAAACCGGATTCAAGGCAACCGGGCAGGTTTATAGCGCCATGCAGCGCAGCAGTATCAGCGTGGATGTTCCGTCGCTGGCCGAGCGCAGCCTGATGGGTCAGGCCAGGGCCGTGCTGGCACTGAACGATGACAGTAGCATCGATTTACAGCGCTTGCTGGGCAAGGACTGGATCGATCTGTCACCGCTGGAGCAACATCTGGATCGCGCCCGTGAACGGCAGCGGCTGGTGAATGACTGGCGTCAGCGCTTTCTTGATGAGTCGCTGGAACGTTCAGGCCAGAGTATTCGCGATCAAGTGTCGCGGTTGGCAGACCGTCGTGAACAGAAGCTGCAACAGCTGCAGCATCGGATCAGCCAGAAGCAGGCCGATATCGACAGTCTGGAAACTCGTCAATTAAATTATCCCGGCTTCGTCCGTCAGGCACTGGAGCTGATCCGGCGCGAATGTCCGCAGGCGGATCCAAGGGTGCTGGCCGATTACGTCGAGGTTTCGGACTCACAATGGCAAAGCGCTATTGAGGGTTATATCGGTGGTGCACGTTTCTCCATCATTGTTGAGCGCGAGTTTGAAGCCGAGGCGGCGCAGCTGGTGCGCAGTATTCCAGGCGGCAGTCGTGCCCGTGTGGTGCAAGGTGAAAAGGCGCGCAAGGACTGCGAGCGGCTGACCTTGCCGTCCAATTCCATTATTCAGCTGATGACGTTTGAACACGCCACCGCCAAAGCGTATCTGCAAGCCAGCTATGGCATGGTAGAGCAAGTGCCCGACAGTGAGGCATTGCGGCGCACCCGTCGCGGTGTGACGCGTGAAGGGCTGGGTTCCGGTGCCTATTCGATTTACCGCTGTGATCTGGATGATGCTGAACTGGTCTTTGGTGTCGGGGCAAGAGATCGGGCGCTGGCGGCCAAGCAACAGGAGCTGACGGGGCTGCTTGATCAGGCCAATGAGGCTCAGGCCAGTTGGCAAGAGTCGCTACAGCTACTTGATGCCATCAACCTGCTGCGCCCTGTGTCGTTTGCCGACCTGATGAAAGAGATGGTTGATACCCACTATCAGCTCCAGCAAGCCGAGCAGTTGCTGGAGCGGGTTGATCTGACCGATTTTGCTGATGTAGAGACGGAGTTTGAACAGCTGCAGCAAAAGGCCGAAGCACAGGATGTTCGTATCCGTGATCTTGATGGCTCTCTGGGGCGTTTGACCCAGCAGCTGAAAGACAGTGAAGCGACGTGCAAGAGTCTCAGTGCCCGCCAGGAGGTCACCAGTGACCAGGCGGAGCGTGCCGAAGTCGCATTGCGTCGGGTCAGCGCCTTGTGGCCGGAGATGGACGTAGAGCAGGTGCTGGAACAGGCTGACAGTGACGCTGGCAGGGTATTGGTCGATGGTATTGAAGCGCAGGCGCGGGAGTTGTTGCAGCAACTGAACGGATCCGCCTATGACGTTGAACGTCAAATTGCCGAGCACAACCTTAACTGCCAGACCCTTGATGCCATTGTTTATAACCCGGATTATCGCCAGGAACACAGCGATGGCTTCTTCAAGTCGTTGTGTGAGTTATTGCGGGAGATTGATCGTATTCATAATCGCCTCAAAAACAATATTCTGGTGGCGAAGCAGCAGCAATTATCGACCTTGCGGGAAAGTTTCAATAATGCATTTGTCAGCAATCTTTGTCATTCAATCTATCAGTCCATTAACGATGGCAAACGGGTACTGGAAGACCTGAACAAGGAGTTGGCACACCATCGTTTTGGTGCCGACCAGGAATGTTACTGGTTTGACTGGGAGTGGGTGCCGGAATACAAGGCATACTGGCAGTTTTTTGAAGAAGTGATCAAAAATCCAACCCTGGGAGAGGGGGCGACGCTGTTTGATGCAGACTTGCCGAAATCGGCGTTACGGGTGCGTGATCAGTTGATGGCCATGCTGCTGGACGACGACGAACAGCACGCGATGCGGGAGCTGGAAAGGATCTCGGACTACCGCAATTATCGCAGCTATGAAATTTACAAACAGCCTGCCAACAAGGAACCTATCGCCCTGAGTCAGTACGGTACCGGCTCTGGTGGTCAGCTCGAAACGCCCGCTTATATTATCCGCTCAGCGGCGATCACTTCGGCCTTCCGTTTTAACGACGGTGACACGCATTTACGTATGGTGCTGGTGGACGAGGCTTTTTCGAAAATGGACGAGACCCGCTCCAAGGAGGTAATCAACTACCTCACCGAAAGTCTCGGCTTGCAGCTGCTGTTTATTATGCCAACCAGTAAATCCGGCCCATTTATGGACATGATTTCGAATCAGTTTGTATTCAGCAAGATTCCGTTAATGGCGGGACAAAGGGCGGGGCAGCTACAGACCCGAGTGTTGGTGGACCGTCAGCAGTGTCATCAGCAGCGGGTGAAAGAATTGTGGGCTAATCATCGCAAGACCATTCGTCACCAGGCGGGGCTGGATTTTATGGCCGGATTCTCAGATTGAATCTGGCTTGACGTACCCGTCGGTTCCGCCACGATTGCTCGTGGCGCAGTGTCAATCCGATCTCGGGTTGTTGCGGGTTGGGTTGTTACGGGTTGGGTTGTTGCGGAGTTGGTTTGTTTTGGCGCTTGCCTGAAAGGGCTTTAACACCCTGATTAATGCTGAGTGTCGGAGATCTTGCTGGTTTTTATAGCGGTCAGATCTGTCGCTGCCGGGCTGGCTGGTACTGTAGCAACTAATTTGGTGACGGGCTTGCGAGGGCCAAAGCGTGGGGCTGGCAGGCTGGGTGTTCGAAGAGCACGATGCGCCTGAAGTCGAAAATTGGGTTTGGGCATGATGATTCCTGTTCAGTCTGGATGGGCCTGGTTCAACAATAAACCGCTGTCATGGCGGGCTGTTGAAGCCTGTGTGCGTAGAGATTGCTGCGTTAAAAATGATAAAGAGGTGGTCAGATTCTAAGACGCCATCATATAAAGCGCCGCAGTTTTCAGACCTGCCTTTTAGTTTACCATAGCTGAGTATTATATGATTAAGGTTTGGTTGCGAGTTATTGCCCATTGCCGGGATATAACCCGAAACACCCTGGAACTTGCTGTTTCACCAGTGGTTGGGGACAGATGTTTAGGGGGGCGTTCTCGATGATTAAACCGAGCCCCCTGACAGGCCCCGTGTCAAATAATTGAGAACGTCCCCTAAGCATGGCCCAGTAGATGCAGTGCTAAAGACTATCGCTGTGGTAAAAGAAAAAGTACGGTTGAATACTATTTAGGCTGTGTTATTTATGCCTTTATAGTTATGCTTGAATTATTGATATGTCTTACTTTGTGCAGGAAATACAATGAAAAAATTATTGATTGTACCGCTGCTGCTGACAGCGTCGTTGACGATGGCGGATACCGTGTTTGTGGATGTACGTACCGATGAGGAATTTCAGCAAGATCATCTTGAAAGCGCTGCACATATTCCTTTTCAGCAAATAGCCGCAGAAATTGGCAAGTTGAATCTGGCGAAGGATGACGAAGTGGTGCTGTATTGCCGCTCTGGTCGGCGTGCCGATATTGCTGCTGAAACCCTGGCGGGGATGGGATTCACCCACGTCAAAAACGTCAAGACACTGGATGGCGCCCGGTCGTATCAATCCACGCTGACCGCCAAACCTTGAACGGATTGGTTAGGTAAGTCCTTATAAATCAAAAGGTTGAGTGTTTATTTGCAACCAATGACAGAAGCTGAGCTGTATTCGTCATTGGTTGTCCTTAACGCTATTCGACAAACGCCAACGCCTGTTCCATGACTTCCGGCCCGGCACCTTTCTTGTGAGCGTTTTCACTGAGATGGCGGCGATACAGTCGTGCGCCTTTCTGAGCATTAAACAGGCCCAGTGTATGGCGGCTGATATGGTGCAACGTTGCCCCTTTACCCAACTGCTCTTCAATGTAGGGGTACAGGCGGCGAATCACATCGGCTTTTGATACCGGGGGCTTTGGGGCTGCAGCTGCACTTTCGAAATAGAGCGCATCGACATCCAGTAGAATGCCGGGGTTCTGGTAGGCCTCCCGGCCGATCATTACGCCATCAAGGTGTTGCAAGCATTGTAATGATTCTTCGTGGGTTTTCAGACCGCCGTTAAGGAGAATTTCCAGCTGCGGGAGTTCCTGTTTCAGCCGGTAGACGTAGTCGTACTTCAACGGTGGCACTTCGCGGTTTTCTTTTGGAGAGAGTCCCTGCAGGATGGCTTTGCGGGCGTGAACAATAAATACCTCACAGCCTGCTTCGGCGACGGTGGCCACGAAGTCGCGCATATGTTCGTAGCTGTCCTGATCATCAATACCGATGCGATGCTTGACGGTAACGGGAATATCACAGCTGTCACGCATGGCTTTGACGCAGTCGGCGACCAACGGTGGGTGACCCATCAGGCAGGCGCCAATCATGTTGTTTTGTACCCGGTCGCTGGGGCAGCCGACATTCAGGTTGACCTCGTCGTAACCCCAATCCTGGGCGAAACGGGCACATTGGGCCAGCTCATCCGGGTTGCTGCCGCCCAGCTGCAGGGCAATCGGGTGTTCAATGTCGTGGTATTGCAAAAAGCGCTCACGATTGCCATGAATCAGGGCACCGGTTGTCACCATTTCGGTGTACAGCAGCGCCTGGCGGGATAGCTGCCGCCAAAAAAAACGGCAATGAGAATCACTCCAATCCATCATCGGCGCAGTACTGAAACGGCGATTCAGTGCGGTCATTGGTTGTCACCCTCTGGCCGCGCTAACTGTTCCAATGCGTTGAGGTATTGCTTGCGACGTAATAGCAGATGCCAACGGCGTCCGCCAACCTGACGCCAGAGAATGGCGGCGCGGATGCCGGACAGCAGTAATGCACGCACCCGGTTGGCGGTGTGTTCGTTTTGCAGGTGAGTCGGGTTGCCGGTAACGTGAATGCGAAAGCTGAGGTTGCTCAATGTCTGTTTGTAGAGTTCGGCCAGAGCAGCAATGGTGTTTTCGTGGCTGATGGAAAAGTGCTCCACTTGGCGGGAAGCTTGCTGAATGCCATTACCAAGGGCAGTAATCATGTTTTGATTGCGGCGTAATTTGCTTTCAAGGTGCAGGATGGCCACGGTATAGCGGGTGATGTCCGGGCTGAGGCCGCCGCCCTTGCCGGAAGCCAGGGTCAACAGGGTGTTGATACCCAGGTTCAGGCTGTGACCGGGGTCGCCGTAGATAGCATCAAACGACTCCGGGTTTTGCTCAAACAAGCTGGACAACAAGGGGGTTGCATCGGTGAGCGGTATGTCTCCGGTGCGAGCCAGTTGCTCCACCAGGGTGGCCGCCTGAACGACGGCGGCAATGGCGATGGCTTGCTGGCGACGATCGGTCATGTTGGCTTCCTGTTGTTTTGTGTGGTTTCGATGACGCCACCACCGAGGCAGGTTTCATTAAGATAAAACACCACTGATTGACCCGGAGTGATGGCGCGTTGTGGGCTGTCGAATACGACCCGGTAGCCGATCTGGCCATGGTTGTCCTGGCGTTCAATCACACAAGCCTGGTCATCCTGGCGATAACGCACCTTGGCGGTACAGCGTAGTGGCAGGTTTTCCGGCTCCTGGTTGACCCAGAAAATAGCGCCGGTGGTGAGGGTGTCGGTAAACAGTAATGGGTGATTTTTGCCTTGTACGGCAATCAGTACATTACGTTCGAGATCCTTGCCTGCCACAAACCAGGGCTGATCCGGATGGTTGGCAAGCCCGCCAATGCCCAATCCCTGGCGCTGCCCCAGGGTGTGGTACATCAACCCCTGGTGCTCGCCAATGTCCTCTCCTGTGGGCGTTTCTATGCGTCCGGGTTGAGCCGGGAGGTATTGTTTGAGAAAGTCGCGAAAGCGTCGTTCGCCAATAAAGCAGATACCGGTAGAGTCTTTCTTGTTCGCGGTAACCAGCCCGTTGGCTTCGGCAATTTTACGTACTTCGGGTTTTTCCAGTTCGCCAACCGGAAAGAGTGTCTGGGCTATCTCGGTGCCGCCAACGGCATGCAGGAAGTAGCTTTGATCCTTATTCGGATCAAGCCCCTTGAGCAATTCGGTTTGACCGGTAGCCGTGTCGCGTCGACGCACGTAGTGACCGGTAGCGATCAGCTCGGCACCCAGTACCTTGGCGTATTCGAGAAAGGCTTTGAACTTGATTTCGCGGTTACAGAGAATATCCGGGTTGGGGGTGCGCCCAGCCTTGTACTCAGCGAGAAAGTATTCGAAGACGTTGTCCCAGTATTCGGCGGCAAAGTTGGCCTGATGCAAATGAATCCCCAGGGCATCACATACCTGCTGGGCATCAGCCAGGTCGTCTTTGGCGGTGCAGTATTCGGTGCCGTCATCTTCATCCCAGTTTTTCATAAACAGGCCTTCGACCTGATAGCCTTGTTGCAGTAGCAGCCAGGCAGAAACGGATGAGTCAACACCGCCGGACATGCCAACAATGACTTTGGTGTTCTGGTTTGACATCTTACGGGTGCTCAACGATTGCGTTTAACGGAAATAGTTTGCCAGCGAGGTAATCTTCGACGCAGGATAGAACCATGCTGCTACGAAGATTGGGGCAATTACGCAGTTCTTCAATGGTCATCCAGCGGGGGCCAAGGATGCCGTCATCCAAGGGGCTGTCTGGCAGGTACTGGTCGGCGCTGGCGCTGAAGCAGTAACGGTGGTAAGTCACGCCGTTGGTGGGAGCTGTGTAGGTGTAAAGGCCAATCAGGGCGGTGGGGGTGACTTGCCAACCGCTTTCTTCGAGCGTTTCCCGAATGGCGGCATTGATAATGGTCTCGCCCTGTTCGATATGCCCGGCAGGCTGGTTAATCACCGTTTCGCCAGCGCAAATCTCTTCAATCATCAGAAAACGTTGATCCTGCTCAACAACGGTGGCAACGGTGGCGTGGGGTGTCCAGCGACTCGGCATGGTGGCTCCTGGCGTTAGCGAGGGCAAATGATAAACGATTGTGACGGCAACCCCAAAACCTGCTGAGCTTTTGTGGTGTGATCAGGGTGTCGCTGCTCCGTTTCAGGGCTTGCGTTTGGCTTTGGGTGCGTGGGCGTTGCTCAGCTTGCTCCTTGCTGGTTTGTGCGCTCGGTTGTGCTTGTTGCTGTTGCCGCGAGCAGGCCGTGCCGGTGTTGCTGGCATATGAACCGTTTCGCTGCGGTATTGGCCTGGCGGCAACGTGCCGAGTGCCCAGGGGCCTATGGCAGCCCGAACCAGCCGCAAGGTTGGATGGCCTATGTGGGCGGTCATGCGGCGTACCTGACGATTGCGGCCTTCGGTGATGCGTATTTCCAGCCAACTGGTGACATCGTTGGCACGTTGGCGAATAGGCGGGTTACGGGGCCAGAGTCGGGGTTCTGCAATCTGCTCGGCGTAGGCAGGGCGGGTTGGCCCGTCTTTCAGAAGAATACCCTGGCGCAGTTGTTCCAGTTTGTTTTCGTCGGGGATTCCTTCTACCTGTACCCAGTAGGTTTTTTCCATTTTTTGTGCCGGATTGGCAATTCTGGCCTGTAATTGACCATCATCCGTGAGCAGTAGCAGGCCTTCGGAGTCATAATCCAGTCTGCCTGCGGGGTAGACCTTTGGGATGTCGACTAAAGTAGCGAGGGTTTTTCGTCCCTCAGTATCGGTAAACTGTGACAAGACGTTAAAAGGTTTGTTGACAAGAATAAGCAGGGCCATATGCGCTCATTGTTCTGTAGGAAAACTACCTAACTGATAGTCTAGCTTGCAATTTCTGTAGAAAAACTACAAATTATGCGCCGTTTCACGATTGGAATATCGTCGGAGTGGGCGATATTCCGGCGAATTCGGGTAATCCCCGCGTTCGTTTTCATCTTTGTCTGCGGGTTCCTGCCAAAGTATAACTGCCAAAAGTGGTTGTAAGGGAATCCGAGCGCTATAGCAATTTCAGCACAATACAACAGGAGTAAGAATGTCTATCAATAATCCTACCATTATCTACACCGACACCGATGAGGCCCCGGCACTCGCGACCTATTCCTTACTCCCAATTGTTAAGGCTTTTGCCGGGCAGACTGGCATTACAGTTGAAACCCGCGACATCTCTCTTGCTGGCCGCATCATTTCCCAGTTCCCGGAATATCTGACTGAAGAACAACGTCAGCCGGATGAGCTGGCTTACCTGGGCGAGCTGGCGAAGCAGCCAGATGCCAATATCATCAAGTTGCCAAACATCAGTGCGTCGATTCCTCAGCTGGAAGCTACGGTTAAGGAACTGCAGGCGAAAGGTTACAAGCTGCCTTCCTATCCGGCTAATCCGCAGACGGATGAAGAAAAAGACATTCGTGTTCGTTACGATCGCATCAAAGGCAGTGCAGTAAACCCGGTGCTGCGTGAAGGTAACTCTGACCGTCGTGCGCCAGAATCTGTCAAAGCTTATGCTCGCGCCAATCCGCACTCCATGGGTGAGTGGAGCAAAGACTCGAAGTCCAGTGTTGCTTATATGCAAGACGGTGATTTCTATGGCAGTGAGTTGTCTGTAACTATTCCTGCAGTGACCGACGTTCGTATTGAATTGGTGGACGAGGCGGGTGAAACCACGGTTCTGAAAGAAAAGCTGTCGTTACTGGCTGGTGAAGTAATCGATTCCTCTCGTATGGATGTTGCCAAGCTGCGCGAATTCTACGAAGCCGCTGCGATCGAAGCCAAAGATAAGGGCGTATTGCTGTCACTGCACTTGAAAGCCACCATGATGAAGGTGTCTGACCCGATCATGTTTGGGCACGCGGTGTCTGTTTATTACAAGGATGTGTTTGCCAAGTACGCCGACACTTTCGAAAAGCTGGGTGTGGATGTGAAGAATGGTCTGGGCGATGTTTACGCCAAGATCAAGTCTCTGCCAGATGCCGAACGGGAAGCTATCGAAGCTGATATCGCTGCGGTGTACCAATCTCGCGCTGACCTTGCCATGGTGAACTCCGACAAGGGTATCACTAACCTGCATGTACCAAACGATGTGATCGTGGATGCATCCATGCCAGCGATGATTCGTTCTTCCGGTCAGATGTGGGGTGCCGACGGCAAGTTGCACGATTCTCTGGCAATGATTCCTGACCGTTGTTATGCCGGTGTTTATCAGGAAGCCATCGACTTTTGTCGCGAAAATGGCGCGTTCGATCCACGTACCATGGGTACTGTGCCGAACGTCGGTCTGATGGCTCAAAAGGCCGAAGAATACGGTTCACACGACAAGACGTTTGAAATTCCTGCCGCTGGCACTGTGCGCGTTGTTGATGCCTCTGGTGCGGTTCTGATGGAACACAGCGTTGAATCTGGCGATATCTGGCGGATGTGTCAGGCCAAGGACGCTCCTATCCAGGATTGGGTGAAGCTGGCTGTTAGTCGCGCGCGCGCAACCGGCTGGCCGACAATCTTCTGGCTGGATGCTGATCGTGCCCACGATGCTGAGCTGATCAAGAAAGTGAACGCCTATCTGCCACAGTATGATACTGACGGTCTGGATATTCGTATCATGAAGCCTACCGATGCGACTCGTTTCTCGCTGGCGCGCATGAAGAAGGGTGAAAACACCGTTTCTGCCACCGGTAACGTTCTGCGTGATTACCTGACGGATTTGTTCCCGATTCTGGAACTCGGTACCTCGGCCAAAATGCTGTCGATTGTGCCGCTGATGAGCGGTGGTGGCTTGTTTGAAACGGGTGCTGGTGGCTCTGCACCAAAGCACGTTGAACAGCTGCTCAACGAAAACTATCTGCGCTGGGACTCGCTGGGCGAATTTATGGCGCTGGCTGCGTCTCTGGAGCACCTGGCCGAGTTCGCCAGCTTGCCAAAAGCCAATGTATTGGCCAAGGCGCTGGATGCCGCGACAGGCAAGTTCCTGGTTGAAAACAAGTCGCCTGCTCGTAAAGTAGGTGGTCTGGATAACCGTGGCAGCCACTTCTATCTGGCGATGTATTGGGCCGAGGCGCTGGCAACTCAGGATGAAGATACTGAATTGAAAGCGATCTTTACGCCTGTTTACGCGGCACTGTCGGAAAGTGAAGATAAAATCGTTGCTGAGTTGGCTGCTGTTCAAGGCAAGCCAGTTGATATTGGCGGTTACTACAAAATGAATAAAGCCTTGGCTGAGGCTGTTATGCGCCCCAGTCTGACGCTGAATAGCATTGTGGATGGCTTGGCCAAGTAATGGCTCAGACATAAAAAAACCGCCGAAAGGCGGTTTTTTTATGTCTGCTGATTGGAAGTCAGCGCATTTTTAGGCTGGGCATGGAATGCATAATTCGCTAAATGTAACAAATCAGTGATAGTCCGCTTTGCTCGCTTAGGTCTCTGTCTTGGTGTCTGTGGGCCAGTTCAGGCAGATACAGGCGGACTATTGTCATCTGCAGATAGCGGTATGTCATTAGGGGTGTCATCGAGGGCGCGGATGTTGATGGCGTGGGTGCCTTTATCGCTTGGTTTGGTGTCGAACTGTACGGCCTGGCCGGCCTTGAGAGTGCGGTAACCATCCATAACGATGGTGGAGTGGTGGGCGAACAGATCTTCTTTGCTGTCGTCAGCAAGGATAAATCCATAACCTTTTGCATTGTTGAACCATTTGACCGTTCCGGTTTTCATCGCAATACCTCCTTGTTTTTTGCCCGCATGTTGGTGCAGCAATCATTACGACGTGGCCAATACAGTACTGATAGCGGTGTCAGGCGTCAAGCCGCTAGAGCATCCTCGCTTGCACGGGTATCATGAAATCAAATTTCAAGATCATCAGTGCTATGTACCTTACTTCCGAAACTCAACTAGAATTAAACATGAGCAATCAGCCTGGGGACGATCGCGAAGGCGGGGTGGCAGTTGAAAATGCCAAACCTGCCCTCAAGAAACCCCCTATGTACAGTGTGATCATGATGAACGACGATTACACGCCCATGGAATTTGTGGTCGACGTGCTGCAACGGTTTTTTAACAGAAGTCCAGAGCAGGCCACACAGATTATGTTGACAGTTCATACCAGGGGCAGTGCAGTATGTGCCATCTACACTCGGGATGTTGCTGAAACTAAAGCTGAGTTGGTGAATCAATATGCTAGAGATTGCCAGCATCCATTGCTGTGCGAGGTAGCACCAGCTGACGATTAGGGGGACTATCAATGCTGAACAAAGAGTTAGAGCTTACTCTGAATGAGGCTTTTAAAGACGCTCGCTCAAAACGGCATGAGTTTATGACCGTAGAGCATTTATTGTTGGCATTGCTCGACAATGATGCAGCGTCAGCCGTACTTGGAGCCTGTGGGGCGGATGTTCCGCGCTTGCGCAAGGAGCTGACGGATTTTGTGGATGCAACAACGCCACTGATTCCGGATACCGATGACGAACGTGAAACCCAGCCGACCCTGGGGTTTCAGCGTGTGCTTCAGCGCGCTGTATTTCATGTGCAGTCGTCCGGCAAGGCAGAAGTTACCGGTGCCAACGTTCTCGTTGCTATTTTTAGTGAGCAGGAGAGTCAGGCGGTTTATTTTCTCAAACAACAGAATATTGCCCGTATTGATGTGGTCAATTACATCTCTCACGGCATTTCCAAGGTGTCTGGTCAGGATGATGAGTCCGGCGCAGCCGGTGCATCGGAAGCAGCAGACGAAGATGGCGAAGCATCTGCCAGTAATGCGCTGGAAGGGTATGCGACCAATCTCAACAAGGTGGCTCGTGAAGGCAAGATTGATCCGCTGATTGGCCGTGATCATGAGGTTAGCCGACTGATCCAGATTCTGTCCCGTCGCCGCAAGAATAACCCGCTGCTGGTAGGAGATTCCGGTGTCGGGAAAACGGCGATTGTCGAAGGTCTGGCCAAACGTATTGTCGATGGCGAAGTGCCTGACGTGATTAATAACGCCGTGGTTTACAGCCTGGATATGGGGGCCTTGCTTGCTGGCACCAAATACCGGGGCGATTTTGAAAAACGCCTGAAGGCCCTGTTGGCAGAACTCAAGCGCCAGCCTCACGGCATTTTGTTTATTGATGAGATCCATACCATTATCGGCGCGGGTGCCGCTTCGGGTGGTGTCATGGATGCCAGCAACCTGTTGAAGCCAATGCTGAGTTCTGGAGAGATTCGCGTCGTGGGTTCGACGACGTTTACTGAGTTTCGCGGGATTTTTGAAAAAGACAGTGCATTAACACGACGTTTTCAGAAAATTGATGTGGCTGCGCCCTCCGTTGAAGATACTTACAAAATCCTCAAAGGGCTGAAATCCAGATTTGAAGATCACCACAACGTCAAGTACACAGACAAGGCGTTGCGTGCCGCTGCAGAGCTGTCTGACCGTTACATCACGGATCGCAATCTGCCAGACAAGGCGATCGATGTGATTGATGAAGTGGGGGCGTTGCAACAGCTGTTACCTGTCAGCAAGCGCAAGAAGCAGATCAATGTCACCGAGATAGAACAGGTGATTGCGGCAATTGCCCGTATTCCGCCCAAAACAGTATCTGCGGATGACAAAGAGCTGCTGTTCAAGCTTGAAGACAAGTTGCAGATGGTGGTATTTGGTCAGAATGAGGCAATTCAGACCTTGTCGACTGCGATCAAGATGTCCCGTGCGGGCCTCAGTGCACCGCAAAAACCGATTGGTTCATTTTTGTTTGCCGGGCCGACAGGGGTGGGTAAAACCGAAGTATCGCGTCAGTTGGCCAATGTGATGGGAATGGAACTGATCCGGTTTGACATGTCCGAGTATATGGAACGTCATACGGTTTCACGCTTGATTGGTGCGCCTCCAGGGTATGTCGGCTACGATCAAGGTGGGTTGTTAACGGAAACGGTTAACAAGACGCCACACTGTGTCTTGTTGCTGGACGAGATCGAAAAGGCGCATCCAGAGGTCTTTAATATTCTGTTGCAGGTGATGGATCATGGCACGCTGACGGATAACAATGGTCGCAAGACTGACTTCCGTAACGTAATTCTGATCATGACCACTAATGCGGGCGCTGAGCGCATGAGTCGCGCCAGTATCGGCTTTACCCACCAGGATCATACGGTTGATGGTGCGGAAGAATTGAAAAAGTTCTTTACGCCAGAATTCCGTAATCGTCTGGATGCGACCGTGCAGTTTGCGGCGTTGGGTCGAGACACGATTCTGAATGTGGTCGACAAGTTCCTGGCTGAGTTGCAGGGGCAGTTGGATGACAAACGCGTGATGTTGCATATCGATGATGATGCACGTTTCTGGCTGGCAGAGCATGGCTATGACGAAAAAATGGGTGCTCGCCCAATGGGTCGTCTGGTGCAGGAAAAGGTCAAGAAGCCGTTGGCAGAAAAGATTCTGTTCGGAGAATTGGCGCGTGGTGGGGATGTACTGGTTCAGGTCGAAGACGGCGAGTTAGTGATTGTCGTGCCTGAAGAGGTGCCTGCCTGAAGAGGGGGAGTAGTCTGTGCCCCTGCCTGTTAAGGCAGGGGCACAGATATCGCTACCGATTAACGGGCGCGATAGGTAATTCGGCCTTTACTAAGGTCGTAGGGAGTCAGCTCAACCTTGACCTTGTCGCCAGTCAGGATGCGGATGTAGTTCTTGCGCATCTTTCCGGAAATGTGAGCCGTAACCACGTGACCGTTTTCAAGTTTTACGCGGAACATGGTATTAGGCAGAGTGTCTATAACCTCACCTTCCATTTCAATATGATCGTCTTTCGCCATTCATCACCTGTTTAGAGAATATACAGAGCGGGCGCATTCTGCCCTAATTCCCTTCAATAATCAAAGTTATACGACAGAATAACTACACCAATTGCCACTAACGAACTGTTCCAGTGGCTGGAAGTCGGTTTTGTATTCCATTTTGGTACAGCCAGGCACCCAGTATCCCAGGTAATGATGCGGCAATTTCAGTGCTGCCGTCAGTCGGGTCAGTTGCAGGATCATAAAGGTACCTGGTGACTCGCGGGTCAGTGCCGGGTCATAAAAACAATAAACAGATGATAAACCATCCATAAACACATCAAATACCAGGCAGGCCCTGAAGTGGCCGTTTTCTCTGGCAACTAGGAAAAAATGATTGTTGAAGCCGTTGACGAG
The DNA here is from genome assembly GCA_913061185.1 of uncultured Oceanobacter sp. Lineage (GTDB taxonomy): Bacteria > Pseudomonadota > Gammaproteobacteria > Pseudomonadales > Oceanobacteraceae > Oceanobacter > Oceanobacter antarcticus. The sequence goes on along the minus strand of CAJXTI010000009.1, from coordinate 22,554 downwards.
GAAGTCGTTAAATTGTTCTTTTGATGGCGGATACATACTGCCGTCGGCATGGCGTGCATCAATGTAGGCTGCGTAATCCGGGTACAAATTCATCGCAGGTGTTTCTACACTGAGTTGCCAGTGCTTCAGGCGTTGTAATACTTTGCGGAAACGACGTTTGGGTGAAAATCGATCAACCGGAATGCGCACCGACGTGCAGGCGTTACAGTTTGGGCAGTCCGGTCGATAGAGGCTGCGACCACTGCGGCGGAAGCCGTTCAGGTTGAGTTGGCTGAGCAGGAATTCATCCGGAACTATCTTGGGATCGACATACAGGCTGACGGATTCCTGATTGGTCAGATAACCACAGGGGTGAGTTGATTGTGGTTTGAGTAGCATGATTCGGGTCACTGTGGCACCTCCGAAGGGCTGGTGGAGCCGGTTGTTGCTGGCTTATTTAGCCAGGTTGGCAACAAAGGTCTGGTAGGTATACGTTGAATCGCCTGGTGCAGGTGGCTTTCGAACTGACGGCGGCTGAGAGTGACAATGCCGAATCTGGCCAGGTGCTCGGTATGCATTTGGCAATCGATTATTTTTATACCGTTATCTATTAGCTGTGGTGCAGCACAGGCAAATGCCAATTTTGCGGTGTTGGGTTGGCGGGAAAACATCGATTCACCAAAAAAGGCCACGCCAATCCGGATGCCATAAAAACCACCAACCAGATCACCTTTGTTGTTCCAGCATTCAACGCTCAAGGCAAAACCGGCAGCAGCCAGGCGATGGTATTCATCGATCATTTCTGGCTGGATCCAGGTGCCTGAATGTTTGGCGTGGGTTTCTGCGCAAGCGGCCATTACCTGCCTGAAGGCCAGGTTGCTGGTAAAGCTCAGTGGGCTGCGTTTCAGTTCTTTGCGAATGGTGCGCGGAATACGAAAAGTGTCCGCCAAAATGACGGCTCGGGGCGCTGGTGTCCACCACAAGCGAGGCTCGTCATGGCCATGCCACGGGAATATACCTCTGGAATAGGCATGATGTAGCCACAGAGGGGTTATTTTTCCTCCGGCAGCCAACAATCCATTGGGATCGTTCAAAGCGTTCGATGTATCCGGAAATTGCGGATCAGCGCATTCATCCAACCAATCAATCATGTTTTAGCCGTGGTAAACTCAGGTCTTTATTGATGTCGCAGGGTATTGATTTGTCTAAGGATACACCGGAAATGGCCGATGCCGTTGATGCTAATTCCGGAGCTCAGGCTGCAGCCGTATGGAGCCGTCGTCAGGATGCCTTGTTTTTGCTGCTGACGCTGGCCTGTTTGCTGCTGTTAATGGCGTTGTCCAGCTATTCTCCATCAGATCAGGGCTGGTCTGCCAGTGGCTCCGGGCCTGCGCATAATGCCGTCGGAAAAGTAGGTGCCATTGTTGCCGATATTCTGTTTCATGGCTTCGGCTATCTTGCCTATGGTTTGCCCGCTTTACTACTGGCGAAGCTCTGGTTGCTGTTCCGTAAGCCGGATCGAGCGGGCTGGGTCATTTGGTTGTTACGGGGCTTCGGTATTGTCCTGACGCTGTCCGCTTTGTGTTCACTGGCGCACCTGAGTATCTGGCTCGGGCAGGAGTTGCCAGTTGGTTCTGGTGGTGTCCTGGGAGTAACGGTTTTTGGCTTTCTTTCACCGCTGTTTGGCTTTTCTGGCTCGGTTGTAATTCTTGTAGCGGGTTTGGCGTTGGGGTTGATGCTGTTCCTCGAATTTTCGTGGCTGGCGTTATTTGACCGGATTGGCGGAGCACTGCTGGCCTTGTTCTCCCGCAGGAAAAAGTCTGATCTGGCGGTTAGTGACTGGCAAGATCATTCGATGCCAGCTGCAGTGTTAGGCTCGAGCGACAATGACAGTGATGATGTCAATTTACTGGATGCGCAGGGCAATGATATGGATGTTGATAGCCCAGCAGCCGGGTTCTGGTCACGCTTGGGTATCGGTAAGAAAAAGGGCGCGGGTAACGACGAGCCGGTCAACGCTGGTGAGGTCGATCCAGAGCGGAAAGCCGATATGGCCACTGCTGCGGCGCGAAGTGGCGGGCGCTCGGAACCGGTGCTGGGTGATGCCGGTTTGCTGGATGTATTTCCCTCTGCTGTTGCTGACGATGATGCCGATGATAATATTTTTTCTGCCGCGTCTGAAATGCCGCTGGTAGCGGTAGCGCCGGAGCCAGTTGTTGCGGCAACAGCAGGATCGAACCGTCGTCCATCGTTGCCGCAAGAGGATGATGCGGATATTCCATGGTTGACCGAGCCAGACACCTCGACACCTTCGCCGCGTGTACCCGCTGCACCAGCGGCTGCAGCAACATCCCGCAACCCGGAGGAAGCAAGTCGGGTGAATGCTGCAGCCAAACCGGCGAGTGTTGTTGCAGAAGACAAGGTGATTCCCATTCAGCCGCTGGAAAAAAAAGACACGGGGGTTAGCGAACGAGCCAAGCGCGATTTGCAAGGTGCGCTGTTCCAGGAAAAATCCCCCTTGCCTTCGATCGCGGTACTGGATCCTCCGCGTACCGATCAGAAAAGTGGCTTCTCGTCGGAACGATTACATGAGATGTCGAAGTTGCTGGTGCAGAAGTTGGCAGACTTTGGCGTCAAGATTGCTGTGGTTGCCGTTGCGCCCGGGCCGGTGATTACGCGCTTTGAAATCCAGCCAGCGCCTGGGGTCAAGGCAAGCAAAATTACCAACCTGGCAAAAGACCTGGCCCGCTCCATGGCAATGATCAGTGTTCGAGTGGTGGAGGTGATTCCCGGGAAATCGGTCATGGGGATCGAGGTTCCCAACGAAAATCGCGCGATCGTGTCATTTTCCGAAGTCCTGTCTTCCAACGAATTCGACAAATCAAAATCGCCATTAACACTGGCGCTCGGGCATGACATTGGCGGTAACTCGATTGTGGCGGATCTGGCGAAAATGCCTCACCTTCTGGTGGCAGGTACTACCGGTTCGGGTAAGTCGGTGGGCATCAATGCCATGATCCTGAGCATGCTCTTCAAAGCCACACCGGAAGAGCTGCGCCTGATCATGGTTGACCCCAAGATGCTGGAATTGTCTGTTTATGAGGGGATTCCACATCTGCTGACGCCGGTTATTACCGATATGAAAGAGGCGGCTAATGGCTTGCGTTGGTCCGTGGCCGAAATGGAGCGGCGCTATCAGCTAATGGCGACCATGGGTGTGCGTAACCTGGCGGGCTACAACAAGAAAGTACGTGATGCGATTGCAGCCGGTGAGCCGCTACTGGATCCGCTTTGGGATATTTCGCAGTCGTACGACACGACGCCACGAATGATGGAACCCTTGCCTTATATTGTGATCGTGATCGACGAATTCGCTGACATGATGATGATGGTGGGCAAAAAGGTTGAAGAGCTGATTGCCCGCATCGCCCAGAAAGCTCGTGCCGCAGGCATTCATATGATACTGGCAACGCAGCGGCCGTCGGTCGATGTGATTACCGGGTTGATCAAAGCCAACGTTCCGACACGTATTGCCTTCCAGGTATCTTCCCGCATCGATTCCAGAACCATTCTGGATCAGGGCGGGGCAGAGCAACTGCTGGGCCATGGCGATATGTTGTTTATGCCACCGGGGCTGGCTTTGCCGGAACGGATACACGGTGCCTTTGTCGATGATGATGAGGTGCACCGGGTTGTGGCAGAGTGGAAGTTGCGTGGTGAACCAGATTATCTGGAGGAAATTACCCAGATGTCGGAGGAATCACAGTCCGTCCTGGCCGCTGGAGAAGGCGGCGACGAACAGGATGAGCTGTTTGATCAGGCCGTCGCCTTCGTGACGGAATCGGGTAAATGTTCAACCTCATCGGTACAGCGCAAATTGCGTATTGGTTACAACCGCGCGGCGCGCCTGGTTGAAGCGATGGAAGCTGCCGGAGTGGTGAGCCCTCCGGCCCATAACGGCAGTCGTGAAGTCATGGCTGCGACGCCGCCGGATCGGCCTTTTTAATGAATCTCAAAAGCAACAAGTTACTTCGGTGACGTTCTCAAATATTAAACCGATCCTGCTGACAGGCTGTGGCAAATCATTGAGAGCGCCCCCTGGTGTTGTTACAAATTCTGGAATATTTGAGGATGTCTTTTTGTCTCTGAACCGTTTTTTTCATCCGTTGCCGAAGGTGTTTTTGACACTGCTGGCGGCTGTTTTTTATCCTCTGGTGGCGGCTGCCGATGACGCTGCCCTGACGTCTTTTGTACAGCGACTGGGAGGAACGACGACGCTGGAAGCTGATTTTGTTCAGACCGTCCAGGATCAACAAGGGCAAGTGCTGCAACAAACCGAAGGGCGTCTGGCGATTGCCAATCCTGGAAAATTACGCTGGGAAACCCGTCCGCCTTACGAGCAACTGGTGGTCTCGGACGGCAAGGTGGTCTGGGTTTATGATCAGGATCTAGAGCAGGTCACCATCCGTAATCTGGAGATGCGGGTGCAGGATACACCTGCCTTGCTGCTGGGTGGGCGGCAAGCAGATGTTGCCAGTAACTTTGAGGTTAGCCAGTTCCAACAGGATGGCTTGCGCGTATTTCATTTGATTCCGCATGATAAAAGCCAATTGTTCGAGTCACTCGAATTTGCCTATCAGGCTGATCAGTTAGTATCGATGACCATTGCCGACGCCACCGGTCAGGTGACGGATATTCAGCTCAGCAACGTTGCGCGTAATCAGCCGCTGGATGGGATGGCCTTTGTGTTTGATGTGCCAGAAGGTGTTGATGTGATTGATGCCCGTGCCGGTTTCTGATGGCTTCAGGCTCTGCTGATCTGTTTGCCCAGCCAGGTGGTTATGAACCGCTGGCATCTCGCATGCGGCCGCAATCACTGCAGGAATATGTCGGCCAGACCCATGTGGTTGGTCCCGGCGCGCCATTGCGCCGTTCGCTGGATGCAGGGCAACTGCATTCGCTGATTTTCTGGGGGCCTCCAGGTGTCGGTAAAACCACGCTGGCGCGGCTGGTTGCCAGTTATGTTGATGCCCGATTTATTTCTCTGAGTGCGGTGATGTCGGGTGTCAAAGACATCCGGGCGGCGGTCGACCAGGCCCGTATGTATCGTTCCCAAGGCATCATGACGGTGCTGTTTATTGACGAAGTGCACCGCTTTAACAAGTCCCAACAAGATGCCTTTCTGCCTCATGTCGAAGACGGAACGCTGCTGTTTATTGGCGCCACCACCGAGAACCCCTCGTTTGAACTGAACAACGCCTTGCTCTCTCGCGCCCAGGTATACGTGCTGCGCAGCCTGAGCCAGGACGAGGTGTTGCTGGTATTGCAGCAGGCCGAGCAACGTTTGCTGACAGCGGGCGAGTTATCCGCTGTTGCTGAAGCCGATGCCCTGCAACGTATCGCCCTGGTGGCCGATGGCGATGCTCGTCGAGCGCTGAATAACTATGAATTTGCTTTGCAGTTGGCTGCTGGCCAGGCACTGACTCCCGCAGTGATTGATACCCTGCTGACTCAGCCAGGGCGTCGCTTTGACAAGGGCGGCGAAGCTTTTTATGACCAGATTTCGGCGATGCACAAATCGGTTCGTGGTTCTGATCCGGATGCGGCCTTGTACTGGCTGGTACGAATGTTGGATGGTGGTTGTGATCCGCTGTATCTGGCCCGGCGTATTGTGCGGATGGCCAGTGAAGATATTGGTAATGCGGATCCACGTGCGTTGGGGTTGTGTATGAGTGCCTGGGATACTCAGGAGCGCCTGGGCAGCCCGGAGGGCGAATTGGCATTAGCCCAGGCCGTGATTTATCTGGCCTGTGCGCCCAAAAGTAATGCCGTTTATAAAGCTTATAATGAGGTGCGCGCCCTGATTGCCTCACAGCCAGGATTTGAGGTGCCGCTGCATTTGCGTAATGCACCAACCCGGCTGATGAAGGAGCTCGATTATAGTGCGGAATACCGCTACGCCCATGATGAACCGGGTGCATTTGCGGCGGGAGAAAATTACCTTCCGGCTGAATTACGCGACGCCTGTTTTTACCATCCGGTAGAGCGTGGACTGGAGAGTAAAATCGGTCAGAAACTGGAACACCTGAAAGAGTTGAATCGTCAGTCGCCGATTCAGCGTTACCATCACAATCATTCGGATCAGCCCGAATAGACAAGATAGAAGGAGAATGATCATGGCCCTGTTATGGATCGGACTGGGCGGCGCCCTGGGAGCAATCTCCCGCTACTGGGTGGCCAGCACCGTATTCCGCTGGATGGGCAAGGCGTTCCCGTATGGCACGCTGTCAGTGAACCTGATAGGCTCCTTCGTGATTGGCTTGGCCTTTGTTTTGCTGGTTCAGCAGCAGTGGGGCAGTGAGCACCACAAGCAGTTGGCCATGGTTGGTTTTCTGGGGGCCTTTACCACGTTCTCGACGTTTTCTCTGGAAAGTGTGGCCTTGTTGCAGCAGCAGCGATATAGCGCATTTGCAGCCTACATCGGCGTTTCCGTCATTGGCTGTTTGCTGGCAACCGGTACTGGTATGGTGCTGGCCAACAGTCTGCTTAAAAGCCATAGCTGATACGGAGGGCAACTCTGCAAACGCCTGTTCTCGACAGGGTCTTGCAGGATGTGCCCCGAACTCAATTTAGACGTTTTACATATCCGGACTTTATTCACATGCTCGACATCAAGTTTATTCGCGACAACCTGGAAATCGTAACGGCAGCACTGGGGAAAAAAGGCGTTGAATTTGACGCTGCCAGTTTTTCCTCCATGGATGAGCGTCGCAAGTCCGCATTGACCCGCGCCCAATCCTTGCAGGCCGAAAAGAAAAAAGCCTCCAGGCAGGTGGGTGTGTTGATCAAGCAGGGAATGTCGCCGGACGCCGCCAAGAGCCAGGTGATGGGCGGCATTGACTCCGATATCTCCGTTGCCGAAAGCGAAGCCAAAGAAGCCGAAGCGGCCCTGCACGACTGGCTGATGGCCATTCCGAACGTACCGCATGACGACGTTCCTGCTGGCAAGGATGAAGACGACAACATCGAAGTTCTGACCTGGGGTGAACCGGTCAAACTGGATTTTAGCGCCCGTGATCATGTGGATCTGGGTGAGCCGCTGGGAATGAGCTTTGATGCTGGTACGGCGGTTGCCGGTTCCCGTTTTGTTGCTCTGAGTGGCCAAATCGCCCGGCTGCATCGGGCACTCGCCCAGTTTATGCTCAATACCCATATTGAAGAACATGGTTATGAAGAAACCTATGTCCCTTATCTGGTGAATAGAGAGGCGCTGGAAGGCACTGGCCAGTTGCCCAAATTTGCGGAAGATCTGTTTTGTATCCCGGCAGCACAAGGCGACAAGGATTTTTATTTGATCCCGACCGCCGAAGTACCAGTGACCAATCTGCTGCGTGACAGCGTGGTTGAGGCTGAGTTGCCGATCAAAAAAGTGGCTCATACGCCCTGTTTTCGCAGTGAAGCGGGCAGCTATGGTCGCGATACGCGCGGCATGATTCGTCAGCACCAGTTCGACAAGGTTGAGCTGGTGCAGTTTGTTCAGGCGGGCCAGTCTGAAACTGCGCTGGAAGAACTCACAGGCCATGCCGAAGCAATTCTGAAGAAGCTGGGCTTGCCGTATCGCAAGGTGATTCTGTGTGGTGGCGACCTGGGATTTTCGGCGGCCAAAACCTATGATCTCGAGGTCTGGTTGCCAGGACAGGACAAGTATCGCGAGATCTCATCGTGCAGTAACTTTATGGATTATCAGGCGCGTCGTATGCAGGCGCGCTGGCGTAACCCGGAAACAGGCAAGCCCGAGCTGCTGCATACCCTGAACGGTTCCGGCCTTGCCGTTGGCCGTACGCTGGTTGCAGTGCTGGAAAACTATCAACAGGCTGACGGCAGTGTGATCGTGCCGGATGTCTTGCGCCCGTATATGGGTGGCCTTGAGGTACTGAATCCATGATGACATTGCCGCTGGTTCTGAAAGGAGACATTCGGCCATTTTATGTGGTTGGTGGCGGTGCGATTGCCAGTCGCAAGGTTCACACTCTGGTTCAGGCGGGGGCGGCAGTGACCGTGATAGCGCCAACAGCGGGGGTGGATATCGCCCGTCTGGCACAGCAGGGTTCGATTCAGTTGCAAGCTCGTGAAGCCAGTGAACAGGAGGTTTTTACTCCCGGCGCTTTTGTTGTACTGGCAACGGATAATGAGATTCTGAATGCGGTGCTCGCCAGTGCTGCTCGCCAGCAAGGGTGTTTCGTCTGTCGGGTTGATAATCAGGACGACAATGATTTTATCTTTCCGGCGGTGATTGATCGCTCGCCCGTGATGGTCGCGATTTCCAGTCGTGGTGCCTCGCCAGCATTGACGCGCCATTTGCGTCAGCGTCTGGAGGCGTTTTTGCCACAGGAATACCGTCAGCTGGGTGAAATGGTTGAAGCCATGCGTGGTCAGGTAAAAGACCGCCTGGCTGCTCCGTTGCGAACGGCATTCTGGCGCAAATTCATGCGCAGTAACGTGCCCGAGCTGGTGCTGGCGCGTCAGCCAGAGCGTGCCCAACTGCTGGCCAATCAGTTACTTGCCGGTCAGGAAGCCAGCATGGGCGAGGTGTATCTGGTCGGGGCTGGGCCAGGTGACCCGGATTTGTTGACGTTTCGTGCCTTGCGCCTGATTCAGTCTGCGGATGTAGTCTTTTATGATCGCCTGGTCGGGCCGGGTGTGATGGCGCTGATTGCGGGTGACGCTGAACGCATTTATGTTGGCAAGGCAAAAAGTGATCATGCGGTACCACAAGAAGAAATCAATCAGCGGCTGGCGGATGAGGCGCGTAAAGGCAAGCGGGTATTGCGGCTGAAAGGCGGTGACCCGTTTATCTTTGGTCGTGGCGGTGAAGAGATTGAACTGCTGGCGCAGTATGGCGTTCCCTTTCAGGTGGTGCCTGGTATCACTGCTGCCAGCGGCTGTGCTGCTTATGCCGGCATCCCACTGACGCATCGGGATCATGCCCAGAGCGTTCGTTTCGTGACCGGGCATCTGCGCGATGGCAGCTGTAATCTGCCCTGGTCCGAGCTGATTCACCCGCACCAGACGCTGGTTATCTATATGGGGTTAGGCGGCATCGCGGAAATCTGTCGGCAGCTGGTTCAGCATGGCATGGATGCGACAACACCAATCGCCTTGGTTGAGAAGGGTACGTTGCCCGATCAGAAAGTGCACATCGGCACATTGGCCGATATGCCTGACTTTATTGCTGCCAATGAGGTGCAGGCACCGACATTGACGATCATCGGCAGCGTCGTTAGTCTGCATCGCAAGCTGGCCTGGCGCAGCTGATGAGGCACTTTAACCGATCAGGCGGGTGTCATCACTCCCTGTTGTTGTCCAGCCTGGTTTTGTCCCGTGCTTGCCATGCGGCATGACACTCTGCAATCAGGGCCTCCAGTTGCTCTGGTTGCTTGCGAATGGTCACCAGCGCCAGTGCAGCGGTGTGAATGACCGCCTGTAAGGCGTAATCGCTGGTCAGCTGACCTTGCCACAACCGTGTCAGCAGGCTGCTCTCTATGCCTTCCGGTTTATCGGCAAAATGGCTTTGCTGGTTGGTAATGACCAGTTCCCCGGATTGACCATTCAGATGATAACGGGCACGACAGGCTCGCTCCGGATTGACCTCAAACTCACCCCCTTCGCCTTTGATGACCAGCATGTCGTTGCCATTGATTGCGGCGGCACCGGCGTGAGTGATGGCATACCCCGGGTGGAATATCCCCTGAACGCTGGCAACTCCGCTCGGTGCAATGGTTTTCAGCAAGGTATTGATGGGTGAACGAACACCGAGGATAGCCTTCAGTGACAGCCAGCGTTGAAACACCGGATTGATTTCTGCGCAAGGCAGGTAGGCCAGGCTGGGGCCGTGATTGATCTGTTCCAGTGTATTGAGTGTGGGGAGGTTGAGTTGTTCAAAAACTTCGTGCAGGTACACCCTGCCTTCGGTATGCGCGGTACTGCCATGGAACAGAATGCGATAGCCCATTTGCTCCAGCAGCAGTGCGGATAACAAACACCAGAAAGGCTGACGGCGCTTGCCAGCATAGCTTGGCCAGACCAGGTCATACGCCATTGCGCCTTCAGCAGCAGCGGGCCATTGGTCGTTGATGGCAGCAGCAAATCCGGCCAGTTCTTCCGCCGTCTCTTCCTTTACTCGCAGCAGCATCAGGATTGCACCCAGCTGTTCCGGTTCAAAACGACCGGCAACCAATTCGCCCATAGTGAATTTGGCTTCATCAAAGGTCATGCTGCGGCTGGCATTTTTACCACGAGCAAAAATGCGGACAAAATCCGCCAAAGGGTGCTTGTTTTTATAGCTGACGGGTGTGTTTATCTGGGTCACAGGCAATTCTCCGGGCGTGGCAGCCCTGCTATTTTGGCGGCGATTTTGGCGGGGCTTCCAGGAAACAGCTTGAGTAAATAAATGCTGCTGGCTTGTTCGGCACCGAGGTGGGTTTTGATGTATTTGGTCAGCGGGCGCATGGCGGGCGACAGGTCAAACTCGGCATGAAATTGCCGTAGCAGTCGCAAGATTTCCCAGTGTGCATCGGTAAGCTGGATGTTTTCTGTCTGGGCCAACTGTGCTGCCATGGCCGGATTCCAGTCGTCAAGATTCACCAGAAAACCGTCCTTATCGAGCAGCCGAGCGTCGAGTAATTGAGGGCTGAGTAGGCGATTGTCAGTGTCAGTCATGACTGTTTCCAAGTGAGAAGGCGCTGATGCGTCAGGGTCAGTTTAACCCAAGCTTCGTCATCTATAGGAATAGCTGGAGAATAGCGGGTATCGAGACCTCGCTGGTCGGCATCCGGGCGGCGATAGTACGTGACAATGGCCGCTGGGTTGGCATTGAGCTGAGGCAGCAGATAAACGCCATCACCGGTCAGCAGCAAGCTGTCTTGCGGGTTGGCAAAACGCAGCAGGCGTTGCAGCACATCAGGGTTGGCCAGGTTCAGGGTATGCAAGGTCATATCAGAAACTCAGACAATGGTGGCTGGAGGCGATCAGAGTTCTGATGACGTCATCCGTGGCAGCGGTTGCCAGTCTGGAGAGCTGCTCGGCATTCAGGCATAAAGGCTCCAGGTCACTGGCGGCATAATAGATCGCTTCGCATTCGTACATCGGCAGTGCTGCCACCAGGCGAGACGGAGACTTGCCGCCAGGCTTGCGCGCCTGCTGTCCATTGATCAGCCAGTAGATACCTTGGCCCAGAAAGAGCATCGTGGTGGGTTGATCGAACGCCGCCAGCGCCAGCGCCATATCGATCGGTTCGGCATCGGCGACAGGTGCTGCCGTAATCATAATGAGGTTGTGCTGATCCGTTGACATCAGAATTCCACAAGGCGATCGGAGTTAGTGGTGGCGTCAGCCATTTCGCCAAGACCCGCCAGTTCAAAGCCGGACTTGATAGTGGCACCCGACAAGCCGTAACGCTCGCTTTCCTGTGCGTCGACAATACCCCTGCGAATGCTGTTGGCAATACACAGTTGCAAGGGAAATTGCCCGACCTTGGCAAGTTGCCGCCACTGCTCACCCACATCCTGCTGTCCTTGGGGGGCCTGAATGCGATTGTTGCCACAGAGCACCGCATCCTGATAGAAAAATACCCGCTGAATCTGATGCCCCAGCGCCAGCGCGGCACGAATAAAATCCTGCGCCTGTTGGTGGCTAGTGCCGGGGAATGGGCTTTCGGTGAGCAGTAAGGAAAAACTGGCCATAAAACTGAAGTTCTGGATATTGGAGTAGCCGCTAATGGTGCGGCTTTCCTGGCATCGACGCAATAGGGGGCGTGCGCATAGAGGGCGTCTGGATTCCCAGTAGGTGCAACGCTATCGAAGAGCTGTGCGAAGGTATTTGGGTACTCCTTAGAGTTGAATGTAATAATTCGGTTATCCTGCTGATTCTCGCGGAGGTGATGTCTTTTACTCCGGCTGTAGGAGTGACTGAAAAATCGTTCTTGCGGCTTTGAAATCGTCTGTTTGGCCTTGTTTTCCGGCTTTAAGGCATCTTTGCCTCTAGTCTCGTCAATGGCCCGATGTTTTGAAAATACGGCTAAAGTTCTGTAAGGTGAAAATACTTACAGCTATAAATAAATAATCATGACACCCCCTGATAGAGCATCCATCAAACTCGAAGTAAAAAACCTCTACAAAGTGTTTGGTGCTGATCCCGAACAGGCACTGGCGCTGGTTGATCAGGGGATCGGCAAGGACGAAATCTTCGCTCTCACCGGACAGACAGTTGGCGTCAAAGAGGTCAACCTGAGCATCTGCAAAGGTGAAATCTTCGTCATTATGGGCTTGTCTGGCTCCGGTAAATCGACGTTGGTACGGCTACTGAATCGATTGATAGAGCCGACCCGTGGACAGGTTTTGATCGACGGTGAGGACATTGCTGTGATTAACCAGCAACAGCTGCGTGACGTGCGGCGTAAAAAAATCAGCATGGTATTTCAGTCATTTGCCCTGATGCCTCATATGAGTGTGCTGGATAACGCCGCCTTCGGTCTGGAGCTGTTGGGTACTGGCGTAAAAGAACGCCGCCGTAAGGCACAGGCTGCGCTGGAACAGGTGGGGCTGGCTGCGCACGGCCGTTCTTATCCAGACGAACTGTCGGGCGGCATGCAGCAGCGAGTGGGTCTGGCACGGGCGCTGGCCAACAACCCGGACATTATGCTGATGGATGAGGCTTTTTCGGCGTTGGATCCGCTGATCCGCACGGAAATGCAGGATGAACTGGTGAAGTTGCAAGCTAATCACCGCCGTACCGTTGTCTTTATTTCCCACGATCTCGACGAAGCCATGCGTATTGGTGACCGCATTGCCATTATGCAGAACGGCGAAGTGGTTCAGATCGGTACTCCGAGCGATATTTTGCAAAATCCGGCCAATGCGTATGTGAAGTCCTTCTTCAAGGGCGTGGATATTGCCAATGTCTATGTCGCCCATCATGTGGCAGAGGTGCTGCCACAGACTACCATCGACAGCTCGGCCAGCGTGGAAGGCGCGGTGCAGCAGTTGATGGAAAATGGTATTGAATATGGTTATGTGGTCGATGACGAACAGCAGTTCGTCGGTGTGGCATCACTCAGTGAACTGGAAAAAGAAAAAGCCAGTGCCACGGTGGAGCATTACCTGACCACCGCTGTCGATGCCACAACGGTTGATGCCACAACGGTTGATGCCGGAACGCCTGTGCGCGAGTTGATTGCGACGGTTGCCCAGTCTGACTATCCCGTTCCGGTGGTCAGGGGCGGTGAATTTATCGGCAGTATTACCAAAACCCGCCTGCTGGAGACCCTCGACCGTGCGTCAGGAGATGAAGAAAGGAGTCTGCCCTCATGAGTGACGACAGCAATCCCTTCGTCGCAACACCGAACAACCCCCAAGGTGAGCCAAAAGGTGAACCAGAGGATAATCCATTCGCTTCTGCGGCGGATAATCGTGCCGAAACCAATCCTTGGGGTAATGCGGAGCCAGCATCTGATAACGATCAGACCGAAAGCTGGTTGCAGGACGACAGTGTCAAAGAGGCTGTGGAATTCACTTTGGCAGATCCTTTTCCAGAAGCCTGGGTGCCGCTGCAAGAGTGGGTGGAACACGGACTGAATTGGATGGTGGTGCATTTTCGGTCGTTTTTTATCGGCATCAAAGTGCCGATTGATGCCACACTGAACGCCATCGATTTATTGCTCAACAGCACCCCACCGCTGCTGATGATAGGGCTGTTTGCCCTGCTGGCATGGCAATTGGCTGGCGGCCGCCTGGCGATCGGTACAGCACTGGGGATGGTTATACTGGGTGCCATCGGCGCCTGGAGTGAAGCCATGACGACGTTGTCGCTGGTACTCACCTCGGTCTTTTTCTGCATCCTGCTGGGGTTGCCGTTGGGCGTTTTGATGGCCCGTAGCAATGGTTTAAACCGCATGCTGCGGCCGACACTGGATGCCATGCAGACCACACCGGCATTTGTCTATCTGGTACCCATCGTGATGCTGTTCGGCATCGGTAATGTTCCGGGCGTGGTAGTGACCATTGTGTTTGCCATGCCGCCAGTGATCCGCTTGACCAATTTAGGTATCCGTCAGGTTCCAGGTGATCTGATTGAAGCGTCAGCATCCTTTGGTGCCAGTCCGCGCCAGCTGCTGTTTAAAGTACAGTTACCACTGGCGATGCCAACGATTATGGCTGGGGTCAATCAGACGTTGATGCTGAGTCTGTCGATGGTGGTGATTGCCTCCATGATATCTGTCGGCGGACTGGGACTGATGGTACTGCGGGGGATTGGCCGATTGGATATTGGTCTGGCTGCAGTGGGCGGCATCGGCATTGTGATTCTCGCCATTATTCTCGATCGCCTGACCCAGGCGCTGGGTCAGGATGCCCGCGCACGCGGCGCACGTCACTGGTATCAGGTCGGCCCTGTCGGCCTGCTGCTCAGACTGATCAACAGAAACCCATAACAGGAACGACTATGAAAACCAGATCTTTGATGGCTGGCTTCGCTACCAGTGTGGCTACCCTGATATTGAGCAGTGTTGTTAACGGGGCTGACCTGCCCGGCAAAGGTATTCGTGTGCAGGCATTTCACAGCCCGATCGCGGAAGAAAAATTCCAGACCGTCATTGTCAATAAAGCACTGGCCAAGCTGGGTTATGACATCAAGCCGATCAAGGAAGTGGATTACAGTGTCGGTTATACCGCTATTGCCAATGGCGACTTGACCTACACGACCGTGAACTGGTATCCGCTGCATAACACCATGTACAAAAATGCGGGAGGTGACGAAAAATTCTACCGCCAGGGCACCTATATCAACGGTGCTGCTCAGGGCTACCTGATTGATAAAAAAACCGCAGAAAAATACGGCATCAGCAAAATCACTGACCTGAAAGATCCCAAGTTGGCGCAACTGTTCGACACCAACGGTGACGGCAAGGCGGATCTGGCTGGCTGTAATGCCGGTTGGGGCTGCGAAGGCGTGATTGAATACCAGTTGGATGTATTCACGCTGCGTGACCGTATCAGCCACAATCAGGGGCAATACGCTGCCATTATTTCCGATACCATCGCCCGTTATAATGAGGGCAAGCCAGTTCTGTATTACACCTGGACCCCATATTGGGTGTCTGGCAAATTGATACCGGGCAGGGATGTGGTGTGGCTGGAGGTGCCTTACTCTGCCAATCCGAATGGCACGGATACCCGGCTGGCGAACGGCAAGGACTACGGTTTTGATATCAACGCCGAGCGCATTGTGGCAAACAAAACCTGGGCGGAGAACAACCCGGCTGCGGCGAAACTGTTCGCCGTTATGAAATTACCGATCAATGCCGTCAGTGCGGAAAACAGAATGATCGCCAATGGTGACGACTCGGTTGCTGATATCGAACGGCATGCCGACCTGTGGATCAAAGCTAACCAGAAGACCTTTGATGGCTGGGTGAAAACGGCGCTGGCGGCGGCTGAGTAACCCATCTGGGACTATCTATTTAATCCGGTGCCCGTGCTGGGCTCCGGATGGCTTTCTGCCATCCGTGTCTGTTTCTCTCCTTTATTTATTCTCACCTTCCTCTGTATGGCGCGTATATAGCGCGTCATGTGTGTTTTTTCTGCTCTATAGGCTTTACCCATCGCTCTTATGAATATTTGTATATTTAAATATAACTAATTGGTTATATTATAGCTGCAGATAGGCGGCCGATGTGAGTTCCACGGCGCTAATCGAAGAGCTGTGGCAACAGGCTGCGGCACCAAGCAGAGGAGAACGTTATGAGTTGCGATACACCGCTCAAACCACGTAAGCCAAAAAAGCCTGAGCAGGCTGATGCAGGAATGACTAATTTTGAGGAGAAAAAGACGATGAGTTCAACCATGGTACGTCGCGAAATGCCGGAATTCACTATGGATGCGTATGATGCCAAAAGCGGGCATTACACTACTGTATCCAGTGAAGACTATAAGGGTAAATGGGCCGTGATCTGTTTCTATCCGGCAGATTTCACCTTTGTTTGTCCGACAGAAATTGCGGCAATGAATGCTAAATACGATGAGTTTCAGCAAATGGGCGTCGAGATTCTGGCTGTTTCGGTGGATTCCAAATTCTCGCACAAGCGCTTTGTCGAGACGGAGCCGGTTCTTGCCGGTCTACAGTTGACCATCGGTGCCGATACAACTCAGGAAGTCAGTCGTGACTTTGGTGTGCTGATTGAAGAAGAAGGCGTGGCATTACGCGGTCGTTTCCTGTTCAACCCGGATGGTGTCTGTGTGGCACAGGAAGTACAGGCTGATTCGGTTGGCCGTAACGTTAATGAGTTTTTGCGTCAGGTAGAAGCCTGGCAGTATGCCACTAAAACGGGCGAGGTCTGCCCGGCAGGCTGGAGACCAGGCAAGAAAACGCTGCCGGTTAATACCGATGCTGAACAGATGACTGGCCGTGTGGGTGACTACATCACCATCGAAGAAATACTGAGCTGACTTAAAGCATTGGGGAATGTCAGATGGGTATGACTATTCGCACGTTACCTTTAGCTGAACGGGCATAAGTGTCTGAATTTTCCAATAAAAAAGCCCCAGTCCTGTGAAGGTCTGGGGCTTTTTTAAGAATAATGGCGGAGGGATAGGGATTTGAACCCTAGGTAGGCTATTAACCTACGCCGGTTTTCAAGACCGGTGCTTTCAACCACTCAGCCATCCCTCCGAACTGGCGCGTATAATACCCGCTGTTTTTTATACGTCAACACTTTTGTATTAAATCAATGGCTTAGCTGGTTCTTTCCGGGTATTGGTCACGCTGGCGGTTGGTTACTCGCTGGTTTTTCTAGCATGGCGGCAATAAACAGCGTTGCCGACCGTGCCAGGGCGTTGAGGTCGTAGCCACCTTCCAGAATGGCGAGCCATGGGATGTTGCGGCTCTGGCACTGGTTGCAGATCCATTGGCTGATCCAGGCGTAGTCTTGCTCTTCGAAATTGAGTTCGGCCATAGGGTCGTCCTTGTGGGCATCAAAGCCAGCCGATACCAGGATAAGCTCTGGCGCAAAGCGCTTCAGTGCCGGTGCCCAGTGCTCTTCGACGCCTTGGCGGAAGTCTGTGCCGGTGGCACCTTGAGCCAGGTGGACATTAATCAGGTTGGTATATTTGTTTTGCTCATAGTGGGTGTAAGGGTAGAAGGGGTGTTGAAAGCTGGATAGCAGTAAAAAACGCTGGTCATTCTGCAATATATCGATGGTGCCATTACCTTGGTGGGCATCAAAATCCAAGATTGCGATGCGTTGCAGGTGATGAACGTCGGCGGCTCTGAGTGCGGCGATGGCGGTGTTGTTAAAAAAACAGAAGCCCATGGACTTGCCCCGTTCGGCATGATGTCCGGGTGGGCGGATCGCGGCAAACGCATTGCGATGTACGTTTTTTATGACGTCATCGAGAGCCTGCGTGGTGGTGCCCACAGAATAAAGCGCGGCTTCCAGGCTGCCTGAAGACATCAGGGTGTCTTCATCGATCATGATATGACCCTGTTCCGGCTGGATCAGATGCAATTCATTAACATAGGCTTTGTTGTGTGCCCGAAGAATATCAGGCAGGTGTGCGGATCGACCTTCGTGAGTGGTCAGTTGATCCCACAAGCCTGTTTTGTGAAGAATTTGCTCCAGTGCCAGAATTCGGCTGGCATGTTCAGGGTGGTCTTCGCCTGTGTCATGGCCAAAGTGCTGGTGAAACGCGTAGTATCCTGTGCTCATAAAGACATATTTCTGCTGTTTTTATCAGTGTATCTAGCCGTTACACTCAGGCCAACTCAACTAAAGGATCACAATACATGGGTACTCGTTCCCTCGAGTTGTTCTTTCGGCCCAAAGTGATTGCTGTGATTGGTGCTTCCGAGCGTCCCGGCAGTGTCGGAGGAGCGATTGTTCGTAACCTGCTTAATGGTGAGTTTCCTGGCACCATTATTCCGATCAATACCCGTGGTTATACTCAGGTTTACGGGGTGCCTGCCCTGAGTCGGATCAGTCAATTGCAGGAAACCCCGGATCTGGCGATTATTTGCACGCCCGCAGAAACGGTGCCCAAGGTGCTGAAGCAGCTGCATGGCAAGGGGGTGGGAGCGGCGTTGTTACTGACCGGCGGCATCGCCAGAACCCGATCCTGGCAGTATCGTCCGGCATCGGATCGTCTTGAGCAAGTCATTCAGCAAACCCGCATTCGTGTATTGGGGCCAGATTGTCTTGGATTGGTGGTGCCGTGGCGAAAACTTAATGCCAGTATGCTGCATGTTCCGGTGCGTGCCGGGAATATCGCCTATGTAGGTCAATCGGGAACCCTGGCCTCTGGCGTAATGGATTGGGCCTTTAGTCGTAACGTTGGATTCTCCCACGTCATGACCTTGGGGCGTAATCAGGATGTCAGTTTTTCGGATCTGATTGATTTTGTGGTGCAAGAACCTCACGTTAAAACGATTCTGGTACAGCTGGATGAAATCGGTTCTGGCAAGGCGCTGGTGCGCTCGCTACGTGCCGCATCACGTCACAAGCTGGTGTTGGCGGTAAAGAGTAACCGCTTTCAGGAAAATCCACTGAACCGGATCGGTACTCCCAAGGGATTACGTAGCCGGGATGCGCTGATCGATGAAACCCTGGCACGAGCCGGTGTGCTGCGGGTAAACGATACCGATGAAATGTTCCACTGCGTGGATGCGCTCCGGCGGCAGCGGGAATCTTTTGGGCCAAGGCTGGCGGTAGTTGCCAATGGTCGTGGCCCGGCCATTCTGGCGCTGGATCGGCTGTTGCAAGACGGTGGGACACTGGCCAGCCTGTCTGACGAAACCCGTACTCACCTGCGTGGTTTGTTGCCGGAGTACGTCAAAACCGATAACCCGCTGTTGCTGAATCCGGAGCTGCAACCGCAGCAGCTGGCGGCGGTTGCCAATACCCTGCTGGCAGACAAGCAGGTGGATGCCTTGCTGGTCATCTATATTCCCGGCCTCGGAACCGATGCGCTGGCCAATGCGCAAGCGTTGGTAAAAGTGGCCAAAAATTTCAACAAGAGTGTTATCACCAGCTGGATTGGTGAATTTTCGGTTGAAACATCACGGGATTTTTTTGACGAGCAAGGCTTGCCAACGTTCGATACCCCGGATAATGCCATTACGGCGTATATGTACATGGTGCGCCATCAGCTGACTCAGGAATTACTGAAAGAAACACCCGAAAGTCTGGAGATACCGATATCCAATGCTTATATGGATGTCGACAAGGAGATTCTCGACAATCATCGGCCTGGCGACTATTTATGGCCGAATTATGCCTGGAAGCTGCTCAAGGCTTACGGTTTTGCGTTTGCGGAAAACCGCTATCGAACGTCATTGTCGGAGCTGCTGGAGGCGGCACCGGACATACCTGATCCGTGGGTGTTGCGGGTACATCACCGTGATTACCTTTATCCCTTTGCTTATGGACGTAATCCGCGAGAGCGGATGCGCAGTGTGGTACGGAATATCCAGTCGCTGGATGAGTTGATGGAAGGTGCGGAAAAGCTGGAGACTGAAATCGCCGAGCGTTTTCCAAAAAGCCCGGTACTGGGGTATACCGTTCAGACCATGCACCGAGCCCTCGATAATCTGCAGTTTTCATTTGGTATTGGTCGTGATGTCGAAATCGGACCTTATCTGTTTTTTGGCGGCGGCGGTACAACGGTTGATACCCTGGTTGACCGGCAGGTGGCGCTGCCGCCGTTAAATGCCAATCTGGCGGAAAAACTGATCAAACGCAGTCATTTCTACGCCGTGTTACAAGAACGCTCCGATAATATTGAGCGGGAGCTGGTGACGCTGGAGCGCTGGCTAGTGGCGCTATCGCATATTGCGCTGAATCATCCATGGCTGGCCGCGTTGGAGGTGAATGCCATTCGGCAACGGGTCGGGCATTACATTGCCATTGGTATTGCGGGTGAAGTCGGCCATCCGGTCAAAAGTGCCATCATGCCTTATCCTAAAGAACTTGAGTCATCGTATCAGGGGCGCAGTGGTACGCATTATCAGGTGCGACCCATTCGGGCAGAGGATGAGCCGTTGCTGGAACGTTTTTATGGTGGTTTAAGCGCGGAATCATTACGACTGAGGTTTTTTGGCGCCCGTCGCCAGTTTGATCACAGCGAGTTGGCGCGTTTTACCCAAATTGACTACGACCGGGAAATGGCCTTCGTAGCCTGTATTGATGGCCGGTTAATGGGCGTGGTACGGGCCTGGATTGATCCGGATGATGTGGCGGGAGAGTATTCGGTTATTGTCGACGATCAATGCCGGGGCGAAGGTTTGGGTAAGCAACTTATGCAGATTATGATAAATTACCTGACTAATCGCGGTGTTCTGCAGATGTTCGGTACAGTGCTTCCACACAATCAGGGAATGTTGAATTTGAATCGACGTCTTGGGTTCACTCTTCGTCACAACCACGAAGAGGGCGTTGTCGAAGTGACCAAAAATCTGAATCCGCTAAAGTATGCCTGGCAACGAAATCGTATGTATCCGGCGTGAACAACTTGGTACTATTCGGCAAAAATGAATCATCATGAGTGCAGTTTGTTGCTTGTGAGTTAATAAATAGCGAGGTTAACCTTTGATTTCTGTGTTGGTAGTCGATGATCATGAGCTGGTGCGCTCAGGGATCTCAGCATTGCTGGCTGACGCAAAGGGAATTGAAGTCGCAGGACAGGCTGAAAGTGGTGAACAGGCAATCCAGTTTGCCAAAGACCATGAGCCGGACGTTATTCTGATGGATGTTCAGATGCCAGGTATCGGGGGGCTGGAAGCAACCCGAAAGATTACTCGCAGCTTTAAGGATATTCGTGTGATTGCGGTGACTGCCTGTGATGATAATCCTTTTGCCCAGCGTCTGTTACAGGCAGGGGCATCGGGCTATATTACCAAGGGTGCTGATGCTGACGAGATGATCAACGCCATTATGAAAGTGCATCGCGGGCAGAAATACATCAGTACCGAAATTGCCCAGCGTATGGCGTTGAAGCCATTTCAGGAGAGTTTTCATAATCCGTTTGATGATCTGTCCGAACGGGAAATGCAAATTGCCTTGATGATTGTTAACTGCCAGAAGCCGGCAGCGATTGGAGAAAAGTTGTTCCTCAGCCCCAAAACCGTGAACAGTTATCGTTACCGGGTGTTTGAGAAGCTAGGCATCGACGGCGATGTTGAACTGACCCGTCTGGCGATTCGTCACGGGGTGATTGACGCCAACAGCGGTAGCTGAATGTCCGGGTTTGATATTTCAGCGTTTCTTAAGACGCTGACCCAACGAGCGGGTGTTTATCGGATGTACAGTGCTGATCAACAGCTACTGTACGTCGGCAAAGCCAAAAACCTCAAGAATCGGGTTTCCAGCTACTTTCGTTCGCGGGGACTGAATACCAAGACGGTAGCTTTGGTGTCCGGTATTGATTATATCGAAGTCACGGTCACCGCCAGTGAGGCCGAAGCGCTGCTACTGGAACAAACACTGATCAAGCAGCATCGTCCGCCGTATAACATCCTGCTGAAAGACGACAAATCCTATCCCTACCTGCACTTGTCAGATCATGCCTTTCCCTTGCTGGCTTATCGTCGCGGCAAGCGATCCAGTCGTGGTGGTCAATACTTTGGGCCTTATCCCAATTCGGCAGCCGTGCGTGAAGCGCTGAACTATTTGCAGCGTTTGTTTCTGTTGCGCTCGTGTGAAGACAGCTACTTCAATCATCGCAGTCGCCCCTGCTTGCAGTACGAAATAAAACGCTGTTCGGCACCCTGCGTCGGCCTTGTTTCTGAGGAGGATTATCGCCGGGATATTTATCACGCCTCGCTATTCCTTAACGGTCAAAACCAGCAGTTGATGCAAAATCTGCAACAGCAGATGCTCGATGCCTCAGGGGGGCTGAATTTTGAGCGCGCGGCGGAAATTCGTGATCGTATTGAATTGTTGCGCCAGGTGCAGGAGAAGCAGCGCGTCGATAGCGGCAACAAGGACGCCGATGTGTGGGCGCTGCTGGAATATGAAAATGTGATATGTATCCACCGTCTGGCTTTTCGTCAAGGACGCCTGGTGAGCAGTAAAAATTATTACCCTGATAATCCGGCCGGGGAAGAACATGCGGACTTGCTGCTTGGCTATATTGGCCAGTTCTATCTGTCCGACTTCGCTGCCGAAGGGATGCCTGCGGAATTGATTGTGGATGCCGCAGCCGATGAGATTGCTGTTGTGCAAGAAGCACTTC
This sequence comes from uncultured Oceanobacter sp., assembly GCA_913061185.1. GTDB lineage: Bacteria > Pseudomonadota > Gammaproteobacteria > Pseudomonadales > Oceanobacteraceae > Oceanobacter > Oceanobacter antarcticus. Next base: position 298 of record CAJXTI010000009.1, on the reverse strand, counting down.
GGCTGCGGTTCGAACGTATTGTACGTCACAGTCGGGGAGTGCGTGGCGAACCGCGACAGTGGCGTGCGATGGCAGAAGATAATGCCCGCTCTGGAGCACAGGCTAAAATATCAGGCCATCAGGTGGCCCGGAAAAAACTGGCTCAGGTGGCTGAGTTGCTCCGACTGGTTCGCCCCCCTGCGCGAATAGAGTGTTTTGATATAAGTCATTCCAAAGGCGAGGCAACCTATGCATCGTGTGTGGTATACGATCTGTCTCTTATACACATCTCCGAGCCCACGAGACAGGCAAAATCTCG
>CAJXTI010000008.1 GCA_913061185.1 uncultured Oceanobacter sp. | reverse complement strand
GAGATTTCTGCCTGTCTCGTGGGCTCGGAGATGTGTATAAGAGACAGGTGATGGCTTTGGTCGCATTGTGGCGGTGAATAAGGGGTTGAATCCGTATCAGACAGGGCGCTTGGTGCAGCGCTTGTTCGAGCTGGAAACCTATCGTTTGATGTCGCTGCTGGCGTTGCCGGTGGCGCGTAAAATGGGCAATGAGCTGACTCGGGTTGAGACCAGTCTGGCGCAGTTGATCCAGAATATTTCGGAGTTGGAAAACCAGTTTGAAGACCGTGATTTGTTGAAGTCATTGTCACAGTTGGCAGCGGATGTGGAGCGTTATCGCTCAGATACCAATTTCCGTTTTGCGGCGGCCAAGGCCTATCACGATCTGGTGCGTGACCGTCTCGACCAGTTGAAAGAGGAGCCGCTGGACGGGGTGCAGAGTTTGCGGGAATTTCTTGAGCGGCGATTAACGCCAGGCATCAAAACCTGTAATTCGGTGCGAGATCAGCTGGAAGATTTGTCGCGTCGTATTCACCGCACAACCAGTTTGCTGCGCACTCGTGTGGATCTGTCGATTCAGGAGCAGAACCAGCGTTTGCTGACGTCGATGAACAAACGCAGTGAGTTGCAGTTGCGGTTGCAGCAAACGGTCGAAGGGTTGTCGGTGGTAGTGATCTGTTATTACATTCTGGCGTTGGTGGGTATTGGTGCGGATGGTCTCAAGGCATTTGGCTTGCAGGTTGATCCCTATATGCTTAAAGGTATCGCTTTGCCGGTGATTGTGGTGGTGGTTTTTGTGGCGATTCACCGGTTACGCCATCATTTAAGCGAAAAGACGTTTGATCTGGAGGAGAAATAGGAGCCGGTTAATGCGACTGGCTTCGGCATTTGTTGCATGTTTCTGGTGGGGCAGCGGCGCGGAGGATTGGCCGCTGTTTGACGTTCTGAGGAGTTCTCTCATTGTGCGTCCCGTATCGCTTCTCATATTGCCTTGTCCTGCCTCTTTTTCCCGGTTGTGTTTTTACGCTGTCAGAGTTCTGGCGCTGACCTGCAGGTTTTGGCGGCGATTTTTTGCCGTTTTTGTGTTGATGCGTTTGTGTTTTTATCTAACTCGTTGAAATAAAGCCGTTTCTTCTTACTGGCCTGATCCTTGCTGAAGTCTATCCAAGCAGACATCAACGAGGGACACTTTATGAGTCGATCAGAATCATCACTGCTGCCCGCCACCTTGTGGCGCCAGCCTGTAGCAGACAACGAATCGGTCGTTGGTCGTTCAGAGCGTTGGTTTATTTGTGAACAGCGCGATCCATTTCACCCTACTTTGCCGACGGCAGGCTGTGGCTATTCGGTGATTACCTGGGCCGATCTGTTTTTACGCAGTTATGCCAACGGTCTGTTCAGTCGTGGACGTCCTGATCTTGCCATTCAGGTAGGCCAGGTGCATCAGGTATTCGATACACTGGAGCAGTCGGAGGGGGAGGACTGGCGACGTCGGGAAACGGAAGCTTATGAGTTTGCTGCGGAGCATTACGATGATCTGCAAAACGCCGGAGCTCCTGAGTCGTTATTGCAAGCATTTCAGTTGGTAATGTTACTGTTGATGGCGATCAATCAGCTGAGAAAACAGTACTCTGGCCAATGTGTGCTGATGAGCTATGCCAGCCTGGAGGAGGCGCTGAATGTGAATGGCGAAATATTTTAATGACTTTGGAACGGGGTCTTGGTACTGAAATGGCTTGATGGCGGTGGCTGCCAACAGTTGTATGGCAGGTGAGTTGGTATTGGAGTTCAAGGTGACCTGCACTGCCGTTGACTTCACCGGGGACGAAGAATTATAGAAATCTGTAGGAGGATGCTTGCGTCCGCTGGGTGTCATTGATCACCGCTCCTGCATGAAGAATCCGAATTACGTTAATGGCATTGCGCAGCACTGATTGATTGAACTAGGGCGCTTTTTTGGCGTCCTGGTAAAAATTTTATTTTATATTGTTGTTTTGGTCGCAAGTCCAGAATATCTGAATTAATATTTATCGTTCACTAATAATGGGTATGATAAATATGAGAACAAAAATTGCTGTGTTACTTACGTCGACGACCTTGCTGGCGAGCTGTGCCAGTGTCGAACATCATCATACTGCTGAGCATAAGCCGGTTTCCGATCAGGTGGTGGCAGCACAACGCAGCTTGTTGGCACAAAATACCGCAGGTAAGGGGTTTGGCCCTCAATCTCCTCGTGATATTGATATAACTGATGGTAAGAACAACCGTGTATTCAGTGCGGCTCCTGCCTCTGAATATATGAATTTGTGTAATATCCACTTCCACAAAAATGCCGAGCACAAGGGGGGGGAATTTACCCGCTATGCTGGCAATGGCGATGGTCATGGTTATCAAAGTGGTTATGAATATACCGGGTCACTGAGTGCTGGTGAACTCACAGCCGTTACCGAAGATATTTGCCCGAGTGAGCATGGCAGCCTGGTTCCGGGAGACACGATTGAGGTTCATTATGTGCATTCAACTGCACAGGTTGCCCCTGGGCCAACTCTGGGCGCTTGTCTGGATGAATCGATCGGCAATCCCCAGTTGCGTGTAGAAACACAGGTGTTTGTTCTGGTAAATGACAGCAGTGCTCTGGACTTTGGCCAGCTGACTCAACAGGGTGTCCGTAATGGTGTGCATCAAGCGTTGAATATACCGACTGATACTGGTTACCCGGTGCAATATGCCGGTTCTACAACAGGCCCTGGCTACAATGAAGCCGGTTCGCCTTTCCAAGTGTCATGGAGTGTCAGACCCAAGGTAGCCAAGGTGAACATTGCCACGGTTGGTCTGTGGTGCAAGGGTAATGTGTTTAATGAAGATCACGCACACGGTGTCAGAAACCTGGTGACCAATCCAGACCTGCTGTCACCTGTGAAGTAACAGATCTAACTGCACAGCACCGATAATAACGGCCTCCAGTAGCCGCTCAGATAACGACGGGCTACTGGAGTGCTACGAAGTGTTAGCAGGCCTGAGTGTGGTACTTGCTCTGGAAAACTAAATTTTTTAAAATCTGAATTTTTATTTTTTATTATCTGTTTTCAGTACGATGAAGCTTTCTGATTTTATATTTTTAATACTCAGGCCCGGTTGGTAAAATATAGACTGTTCTTGTTTCTACGCATTATGTGGGAATGCAATGGACACTGCTGGCTACTATACAGGAGTGCAGGAGTGCAGGTATTCCTGTGAAATTTCTGGTTTTGTATTTTTGATATTCAGCTGCCGGTTTATAAAAGGGGGATTTTTTAGTATGATGCGCTCGAATATAACCAGTATTGGGAATACATCGTGCAACAAACAAGGTCGTCCGCTATTGCGTTATGCAACCCCAAAAGCCCTTCTAATGTAGGTGTGGTAATGCGTGCTGCCGGTTGTTATGGTGCCAGTGCCATTTATTATACCGGCAAGCGATTTGCGCGAGCGGCAAAATATCATCAGGATACCAAGAACGCTAGCCAGCATATTGAACTGAGCGCGGTTGAGTCTTTTACTGAATTGGCCGGACAGCATCGGACGCTGGTGTGTGTTGAGTTTGCTGTCGGGGCAACTCCGTTATCGGAATTTATTCATCCTGATCATGCCTTGTATATCTTTGGCCCGGAAGATGGATCTGTCGATCAGTCCATCATTGATGTGGCTGATGCTGTGGTTTATGTTCCAACCATTGGTTGCATGAACCTGGGGGCCACCGTCAATGTGTTGTTGTATGATCGTATGGCCAAGCAGCAACAGGCTATTGATCACAGTGAGCGTATCAAAAGCAGCCGTGATGTGAATAATCGTTTGGTATTCCGTAACGGGAACCGCTAGGGGGTTCAAGCGCACGGGTTACAACTCGACTCAAAACGCTCAGGTAGCCCACATTACTCATGACCTCGACAATACGGACAAGCGCCCGTACTGTCTGGTTGTTCTGTTACTGCGCCACCCATAACCTCAACCATTGGCCATACAGTGCTGGTGGTAGCAGTCCGGCTGCCAGCCAGTCGCTATAAAACTGTTGGCCGACGAAGTCTTTCCCCAATTCGGATTCAGCCGACTGAATCAGGCTCAGCAGGTTGGCGCGCGAGATTGCCGGACGAGCCAGGCGTCCGGGTGCTTCCATTATCTGTTGCAGGCGTTGTTGGCAATCCTGTTCCGACAGAAAGCTGTTGATCTGGCAATAGCGGATGGCCTTGTCTTGCGGCCATTGATAAAGATGGATGCCGATATCCAGAATAAGATTCAGCTCCTGTTCCATTTCATCCAGCAATACCCAGGCGTGTTCTCCGGCATTCTGATAGCCGCCAAGATCGGCTGCCAATTCGGCGGCGATGGACAACCAGCCCGGTTCAAAGTCGTTGTTGATGGGAGCACGCATAAAGTCGGGCAATTGCGTGTTTTCCTGCGCCAGTGCTACTTGCAGGTGTTTGCCCGGCAGGGTATTGCGGTACAGATCCAGTGGCCAACGCCAGCTGCTGGCCGGGTGATTGGCGACGGTCCAGTAGATACCCGGCTGTTCCAGTGCTGGTCTGGGGGCTTCATACCAGGGGCTGATGACACTGGCGTCCTGGCTGGGTTGAATCACCAGCACTGTGGTGGGCAGGTAAGCAAACAGCTGGGGGAGCTGCTGGTTCAGCTGTTGCAAGCGCTCACGCGTGGCCTGCTGGGGCTGTGACGGTTGTATCCGGTGTGATGCCAACCAGGCGCGCAACTGGGGAGCCAGTGTTTGGGCTGGATCCAGGGTCAGCTCTTGAACCAGTTGTTGCTGTATGGAAGAGAGGCGGGTTTTGGATATTTCCTGTAACAGTTCGGGAGATTCTGCACTGCCCATCTCGGTCAATTGCAAACGGTAGCAGGCGTCGCCGTTGGGCTGTTGTTGCCAGCTCAGGCTGGTTTGCACGGGCAGTTCAGCTAGTTGATGACGCAGTGCCCGCAAGGCGGGTAATAAATGGTTGGTGAGGATGCTGGCGGCCTTGCTTTCGAGTACCTCGTGACTGGACGGGTAGAGATCCAGCCGTGTCAACCGGGTTTGAATATCGCGCCACAGGGTAGATGGTTCCGGGCTGTCGGTAAACGGGTAGCCAGACATCATCTGGTCAAGCTGGCGCAAGGTGCGCTTGCGGCTGCTGCCCAGCATGACGACGTGGCGCTGACTGCGTTCGCTGATTTGCTGCTGCCATTGCTGCAACAGCAGCGCAGCGGATTCAAGGCGTTTGAGGTAACGGTGGAAGCCGGGGATGTTATCGACCCGAGTATCTTTCGACAGGCTGGTTTCAAGCAGATTAAGCCAGTCGTGCTCACTGCCTAGTGGCATGCTGTTGTTGTCGCAGTCGCGCCAGTCCAGTTGTTGGTTGATACGGTAGATCAGCGTACTGGCAACCAGTTGTTGCTGTGCTGGCAGAGCATCGAGCGGCAGACTTTGTAATTGTTGCTTCTGTTGTTGCAGCTGCTGATAGATGCCGTTCTGGCTGGTGGCGGATAGCGTTGACCAGGCGGCTTCAGGCTCTATTCCCAGTGCTCTGGCCCGTTCAGGAAAGCGGTCAGCCAGCTGTTGAAAATAGTCGTTGCTGGCATTGTCCAATTGTTCCTGAACGGCTGCTTGTTGCTCATTGGAATAGGTGAGCGATGCCTTGCTCTGAGTATCCGGTCGAGTTGACAAGCTGGCCTGGCAACCTCCCAGAAACAGCAGTGTCAGAGGCAGGGATCGCAGCAATATAGGATAAAGGCGTGACATGGGGACTCGGTGTCGCTGAATTCGAAGCCGGCAGTGTAGCAATCTGGAACGCTGCGTTGTAGTAAAGCTGTTGCTGGTCGATATGATTGCCGCAGTCGCGGGCATGGCTCGTGTTACGCTGTACTCTATAATGAGTATTGAATATTGGTATTGAGGTAGTTCTGTGACTGGAAATCGGCAGCAAAATAACCGGGTCGGCGATAGCTTATGTCGAGTCATTCTGATGATGCTTGTGGTCTTGTGTGTATTACCGGTCGAGGCGGCGGATGACGATCGTTTCAGTCAGCTGGTTGCCCCGGTGGGGGCGCGGGTGCTGACGGATCGAACCTCTTCGATTGATCATTTCCGTCTGGTGTTGTCGGCGCAGAAACGTGCGGCGGCGGTGACCTTTGCGGATCGTGAGTTGAGGATCTCCGGTTCTTTACGGCGATTGGCGTGGGAATCCAGTGAAAAACTGGATCTGGACGGCTTGCTGGAACCGCTGCAAAATGAGTTGGCACAAGGGATGTCGGCGCGAGTGTTGTACCAGTGTCAGGATCTGGATTGTGGCAGTAGTCATTTCTGGGCCAATGAAATCTTTGAAAACGGTCGCTTGGTGGGCAGGGACAATCAACAGCGCTATATGGTGATTTATTTGCCGCCAACTGCTGCGGCGACGCTGTCGACTCAGCGAGCTTCGGCAACACTGCTGCTGGTCTACGCTACCCAGCGTGGCCCACGTCAGACGGTGGTGGGGCTGGATATGATTGAGACTTCAGACAACGTGCTGCCGGGAGTGGTTAACCGTGCAGATATCAGCAGTATGTTAAGTATCAGCAGCGGTTGGCTGCCAGGATTTCAGGTCACTGATGGCCAGTTCGATAGCGTTGCCAGTGCGCCATTGCTGAATGTATTGACGTCGTTGTCACAGGGCGTACAGCAGCGTCTGTTTCTGGTGGTGCACTGTTATCAGTCGAATGATATGTCGGTGAATCAGACCTGTTCTGACCGCCTTGCGCAGCAGTTGCGGGTCGCCAGTTTTGATGCGGGAGCTGAGTTGAATGTCAGTGGGCAGGCGGCGTTGGCGTTGCCTCCCGATGGCAGTCTGGTACCTGCCTTGCGTTTTGTATTTTGGCCACGGAGATAAAAATGACGAAAACAGTCGCGTTGGCGTTAGGCAGCGGTGGTGCACGGGGGTATGCCCATATTGGTGTACTGGATGTGCTTGAGGCTCGTGGTTATAACGTCGTGGGTATCTCGGGTTGTTCCATGGGGGCTGTGATCGGTGGTTTCTATTGCGCTGGCAAGTTACCGCTCTTTCGCGAGTGGGTTGGCAAGCTGGGGTATCTGGATGTGCTCAAACTGGTCGATGTGTCCTTGCTGTCGAGTGGAGTGATTCGTGGTGATCGTGTGTTCAGCATGATCAGCGAATTGTTGGAGGACTGCCTGATAGAGGATCTGGACATTCCCTTTACGGCAGTCGCAACTGATATGACGGCCAAAAAAGAAGTCTGGTTTCAACGTGGGTCGCTGGATTTGGCGATTCGGGCTTCGGCGGCAATTCCCAGTATTTTGCACCCGGTGAAGATTAATGGCAGAACGCTGGTGGATGGTGGTGTGCTGAATCCATTACCGATTTCTCCCTGTATCTCCATTCATGCCGATTATCTGTTTGCCGTCGACCTGAACTCGGATGCGGCCATGCCAGGCGATTTTGTCTTTGCCCGCGAAGACACCGGCCAGCAAAAACGCGACTGGTTCAACTCGGTGGTAGACAAGGCGACCAGCTGGCTGGATTCGAAACGTCGGGCCGATGCGTCCAGTCATGTCGATGAAAATATCGGCAAGCTGGAAATGATGAATCAGATGTTTGAAACCATGCAGCTGTCGCTCACCCGCTTCAAAACCGCCGCTTATCCGCCCGATCTGATGATCAATATGCCGATTGAATCCTGTGAAATGTATGAGTTCTACCGCGCCAAAGAGATGATTGAACTGGGACGCCATATTGCCGAAAAAGCGCTGGATGCCTTTGAGCAGGGTAGCTGCAGTCCTTACGGTCAGCGTATGGCTTGAGGATGTGGTCTGAGATCCGATACGTCACGGCAAGCTGACTACTCAGCAAGCTTGTCTGATACGAACGATTTTTCTTTCGGATCGATTTGAGCCTTGTCCTGTTGTCGCTCGCGACATTTCTGCAGGCAGCCAGTAAACTAAGCTGATTTCCTAGTCGGGCAAGTAAATGTATTTGCATCAGAATGCCTCCGCGGCAATTGAAGAGCTGAGTACCATTCAGGATATGCTGAGGTGGTCGGTCAGCCGTATGAACGAATTCGACATTTACTTCGGCCATGGCACCGACAATGCCTGGGATGAAGCCCGACTGCTGGTGACGCATGCGCTGATGTTGCCATGGGAGTTATCCCCTGAGTGGTACAGTGCCCGGCTGACACGGCAAGAGCGTGAATCCGTTATTGCACTGGTCGTTGAACGCATAGACAGCCGCTTTCCGGCACCTTACCTGACCGGGCAAGCCTGGTTTTGTGGTTTGCCGTTTGTGGTGGATGAGCGAGTATTGATACCTCGTTCACCGATTGCAGAATTGATTCAGAATGAGTTTTTGCCCTGGTGGCAGGGTGAGGGTAAACCACAGCGTATGCTTGACCTGTGTACCGGTTCAGGCTGTATCGGTATTGCCTGCGCTGTACAGTTCCCGGATGCCGAAGTCGAGTTGCTGGATATCTCCTTTGATGCGCTTACGCTGGCAGAGGAAAACATCCAGCGCCATGGGTTGGGGCACAGGGTTCAGGCATTACAATCTGACCTGTTTGCTGCAGCCCATGGCCAATACGATCTGATTGTCTCCAATCCCCCCTACGTTGATGCGGAAGATATGGCTAGCCTGCCGGAAGAATTCCAGCATGAACCAGCGCTGGCGCTGGCAGCGGGAGAGGATGGCCTCGACCTGGTGCGGATTATGCTCCGTCAGGCCCGGCAGTATCTCAGTGATGATGGTTTGCTGGTGGTGGAGGTGGGCAATAGCTGGCCTGCTCTGGAAGCTGCCTTCCCGGAATTGCCGTTTGTCTGGCCAGACTTCGAACGTGGAGGCCACGGCGTGTTTGTACTGCAAGCCCGCGAGTTGGAGCTATTGTCTGAACTGCACTCTGATGACTGATTATTTTTACTGATTTTTATACAGATTGAATTTAACGCCCCTGTTGCTGCCCCTTGTCTCGGTCAGCCGGGCCGCTACCTCGGAATTACTATGTCTGGAAATAGCATTGGAACACTTTTCACCGTGACCACCTTTGGTGAAAGTCACGGCTTGGCATTGGGTGCCATTATCGACGGTTGTCCTCCGGGCATCGAGCTGAATGAAGACGATCTGCAACGTGATCTGGATCGTCGCAAACCGGGTACGTCGCGTTATACCACCCAACGTCGTGAAGACGATGCGGTGCGTATCCTGTCAGGTGTATTCGAAGGCAAAACCACTGGCACACCGATTGGACTGATGATCGAAAATACCGATCAGCGCTCCAGGGATTATTCCAATATTGCTACCACATTCCGTCCGGCCCATGCCGATTACAGCTATAACCAGAAGTATGGCTTTCGTGACTATCGTGGTGGTGGTCGTTCATCGGCTCGCGAAACCGCCATGCGGGTGGCTGCTGGCGCGATAGCCAAAAAAGTACTGGCTGCAAAAGGCATAGAGATTCGTGGCTATCTGTCCCAGCTGGGTCCTATTGCTATAGATAACAGCCAGTTTGACTGGCAACAGGTGGAGCAAAACCCGTTCTTTTGTCCAGATGCCAGCAAGGTCTCGGCGATGGAAGAGTACATGACGGCATTACGCAAGGAAGGCAACTCGGTCGGTGCCAGAATATCCGTGGTTGCCAGTGGCATGATGCCGGGTCTGGGTGAGCCGGTGTTTGATCGCCTCGACGCCGATCTGGCTCATGCCTTGATGAGCATCAATGCGGTAAAAGGCGTGGAAATTGGTGATGGCTTTGACGTGGTAGCACAAAAAGGCACAGAACATCGTGACGAAATGACACCGGAAGGGTTTCTCAGTAATCATGCTGGCGGTATTCTCGGCGGGATTTCTACGGGTCAGGATCTGGTTGCCCATATCGCTCTGAAACCAACGTCCAGCCTGGTCATTCCGGGGCAGTCTATCGATGTTGAGGGCCACTCGATCGAAGTGGTGACCAAAGGACGTCACGACCCTTGCGTCGGGATTCGTGCCACGCCCATTGCTGAAGCTATGATGGCCATTGTGGTCTGCGACCATTTGTTGCGTCACCGTGGCCAGAATGGCGACGTGTATTGCAGTACACCAATTATTTCTGGACTTGCTGGTCAAACAGGTCACTGACGGAGCTATCGGTGTCTGATACCCATCGCCAGGTTCGCCAACCCCTGGCGATTTTTTATGCGCTGTTTTTCTCGCTGGTTGGCTGTAATGCCCCTTACTGGGGGCCATATCTGCAATCCCTTGGCTTTGATTATGGCGCTATTGGCAGTGCCATTGCTGCTTTCTCCCTGATCCGTATCGTTGCTCCCATGCTCTGGGCTCACTGGAGCCGTCATTTTCAAACGCCCTTGCACATGGCCCGTATTGCCGGGTTGCTGACTGCCGTTTGCTTCAGTGCGATCTGGTGGGTGGATGGTTTCTGGCCGGTGGTGGGCGTTATGTTGCTGTATGGCTTCTTCTGGTCAGCGATGTTGCCTCAATACGAAGTGCTGACCATGCAAGCCATTGCCAACAGCCTGGAAGACTACAGTCGTATCCGCCTCTGGGGGTCGGTCGGCTTCGTGATTACCGTCGCCTTGTTGGGTTGGCTGTTTGAATACATCAGTGTGCAATGGCTGCCTGTGATCATGCTGGTGCTGATGTTGGGTGTGGTGATCAATAGCTGGAGGCTGACACGGATCAGTACGGGTCAGGCTCCGACTGGCGACGGAGCCGGGAGCTCAATCTGGAAATTGTCTGGGCGCTGGCCAGTGATGGCCTTTTTACTGGTTAATCTGTTACTGCAGGTGAGCCATGGGCCGCTGTATACCTTCTTCAGTATTTACCTGGAAGAGAATGGCTACTCATCTGCCAGCGTGGGGTTACTTTGGGCACTGGGCGTGATAGCTGAAGTGATTTTGTTCTGGCGCATGCGGTGGTTGTTACGCTGGCTGAGTTTACGCCACTGGTTGTTGGCCAGCCTGGCGATGACGGCACTGCGCTGGCTCTTGATCGCCGCCTTTCCACAGCAGGTATGGGTACTATTGTTGGCCCAGGTTTCCCATGCATTCACCTTCGCCATGTTGCATGCTGTCTGTATCCGCTATGTCCCGGTGCTGTTTGCTGGCAACCAGGGTAAGGGGCAGGCATTGTATTCCAGTGCCGGATTTGGCTTGGGCGGAGCATTGGGGGCCTGGCTGAGCGGCTATTTTTGGCATTTGGGTGGGGAGCAAGTGTTTATCGGAGCAGCGGCTGTTGCCATTTTGGCACTGATCGTTGCCTGGCAAGGCATGAAAATAGAACTTGAATAAGCAGTATATTATTCAGATTGATAAGAAATAAAAGGAACAAAAATATGAAAATAAATGTCAGTTTTGATTTAACGCCAGAAGAATTTCGCCGGGTTATGGGGTTACCGGACGTTCAGCAATTCCAGCAGGAAGTTTTTAGCCAAATGATGGAAAAAATGAAGTCCGGAGAAGAGGGTTATGATGCCATGTCGCTATATAAACCCCTGTTCAGTGAAAGCATGAATGCCATGACCCAGTTTCAACAGCTGATGTTTGGCATGATGGCCGGAAAAAGCGAAGAAAATTCTAACGAGTGATAGTCAGGTACTATGCGGTTTCACAGTCGTTCTTCTAACAACCGTTAGAATCTAACGGTTGTTATGGGGTAAAATGAGCCATTAAAAGTCATGGTTAGCGCCAAATTTCCGACGATTTAAATAAAATGTGAAATAAGCTGTGATTTGAGGCAACAAAGTCTGTCAATTCTGTTTTTTTGTCATTTAAGTGTAAAACGCCATAGGCTAGTATGGCTGTGGCAATACTTGCTAACCACGACCTTTTGAAGGAGCAAAACCATGCAAGATACCGTCCTGAATGCATTCGCAGAACAAGCGAAAACTATGTATGCGCCTATGTCCAAGTTCAACAGCCTGTTTGTTGAAAACATGGAAAAAATGACTGACTTCCAACTGACCGCCATCAAGAGCTATGCCGAGATGGGTCTGGATCAGATGAAGAAAGCATCTGACGTGAAAGACGCAGAAGGTATGCGTGCTTACACTGCTGCACAGGCTGAAGCTGCCACCTCGCTGAACAAGAAAATCATGGAAGATGCGAAAATTTTCTCTGACATGGCCATGGAGTTCAAATCCCAGGTAGAAGGCATCATGGAAGAGGCTCGCACTACAGCGGCTACTACTGCTACTACTGCAAAGCCAGCGACTAAAGCAGCTACCAAAGCCGCTTAATCCTGGTCGAAGTTTCTGAGGCCACCCAAGGGTGGCCTTTTTTCTTTCTTCTTTTCGGATTATGGGTTTGACAAATATGACCAAGGAAAACTTTGAAGTCGCAGTCGGCGATTTTTACGAGATGTCAGGTCGTCTGGCAGAACAGTACGGACTCTTCTGGGAAAAGGCGGTTGTTCAGCCGACTTCGGGGGAAGACCCAGCCGCGTCTGTATTGTCCGATTTCTCCGCCGCACTGCAGGAAGTCGGTTCAGCGATGCTGGACAACCCCAACAAACTGATTGCTGATCAGATGGATCTGATGAAGCAGCAGCAAGAATTGTATCAAAATACGGTATTGCGCTTTCTGGGACAGACTCCGGATCCAATTATCAAACCGGACCCGTCGGATCGTCGTTTCAAAAACGAAGAATGGGATGAGAATCCGGTTTTTGACTATATCAAGCAGTTGTATCTGATTCAGGGCAATTCTCTGATGAAGATGATCACGGATACCGATGGCTTGAGTGATCATACTCGCCAGAAAGTAGAATACTTTGTTCGTCAGTATATCAATGCCCTTGCTCCCACCAACTTCCCTACCCTGAATCCTGCGGTGATTCGCAAAACCCTTGAAACTGGTGGCTCCAACCTGGCAACCGGTATGGATCATCTGATGGAAGATATGGAAGGCAGTGTCAAGGGATCGCTGAACATCGCGATGACCGATACCAGTGCGTTTCAGGTTGGTCGTAATATTGCCGTTACACCAGGCAAGGTCGTGTTCCAGAATGACGTCATGCAGCTGATTCAGTACGCCCCGTCAACTGACAAGGTATTCAAACGTCCGTTGCTGGTGATTCCACCCTTTATCAATAAATATTACATCCTCGATCTGCGCGAAGATAATTCCTTCCTGAAATGGCTGGTGGACCAGGGCCATACCGTATTCTGCATCTCCTGGGTCAATGCTGGCCCGGAACTGCGCGACAAGGGCTTTGACGATTTTATGCTGGAAGGCCCGATTGCGGCCGTTGATGCCATTCAGAAAGCCACCGGAGAAAAAGAAGTTAATGCTATTGGTTACTGTGTCGGTGGTACCTTGCTGGCAGCGACCATGGCTTACCTCAAGAAGAAACGGAAGGCACCGATCAAGTCAATCACCTTTCTGAATACCTTGCTGGACTTCTCCGAGCCGGGTGAAATTGGCGTATTTATTAATGAAACGGCCATCTCGGCGCTGGAACGCCAAATGGATCTGGTGGGCTATTACGACGGCCGCCAAATGGCGTTCAGTTTTAGCACCTTGCGCGAAAACGACCTGTTCTGGTCATTCTTCGTGAATAACTACTTGATGGGTGAGCGCCCGGCAGCGTTCGATTTACTCTACTGGAATACCGACAGTACCAACCTGCCTGCGGCCATGCACAGTTTCTACCTGCGTAATATGTACCTCTACAACAAGCTGATCGAACCGAATGGTATTACGCTGGATGGTGTGCCAATTGACCTTAGCAAGATCAGTGCACCCAGCTACTTTATCTCCTGTGCTCAGGATCATATTGCCTTGTGGAAGGGTACCTACAAGGGTGCCACGGTACTGGGCGGTCAGAACCGTTTTGTATTGGGTGGATCCGGCCATATTGCCGGTATCGTTAACCCGCCACAAAAGAAAAAATACGGTTACTGGACCAACGACGCTTTGCCGGGTGACGCTGACGAGTGGTATCAGGGTGCCAGTCACAACGAGGGCTCCTGGTGGGTTGACTGGCAAGAATGGATACTCAAGCAGGGCGGCATGGAAGAGGTGGATGCCCGTCAGCCCGGCAGCGATGCCTTGCCAGCTATTGAAGATGCACCAGGCTCCTATGTGCAACGCCGCATTGCAAAAGTAGCCAAGTAAAACAAGGCGTTGAATAAATGCCTTGAATAGATGTTGAACGATAATAAAAACGCCGTGCTGTTTATAAAACAACACGGCGTTTTTTTGTTTTCGGTCTCGTACCGCAAAGACTTGTTTCTGTTCTCTCCGGTCATAGCCCATGGCGCTTGATTGTGGAAGTATGGCTGACATATTTCTGCCGGATCCGTGTGCCATGACTGCTACTCCCCAACCGACCCATTCTCCCTCCACACAGCGTGTGAGCTGGGAAGTGAATCAGCATATTGCTGTGGTTTATCTTAATCGTCCCGACAAGTTGAATGGTCTGGATCGGCCGATGTTTCAGCAACTGATCCAATGCGCCCAGGATATTCGTCGGGATCGTTCGATCCGGGTGGTGGTATTGGCGGCCCGAGGGGATTCGTTTTGTGCCGGGCTGGATTTTTCTGCCGTCAGCAAAGATCCCTGGATGATCCCGCGTTTGTTATTGAAGTGGCCCTGGAGCAAAACCAATCTGGCCCAGCAAATTGCCATGTGCTGGCGTGACTTGCCGGTGCCTGTTATTGCGGTTGTGCATGGCAACTGTTTTGGCGGTGGTTTGCAGCTTGCGCTGGCGGCGGATTTTCGTTTTGCCGCTGTGCAAACGCGCTTTTCCATTATGGAAATGAAATGGGGCCTGATACCGGACATGAGTATTCTGACCAGCCTGACTAATCTGACCCGGCAGGATATTGCCAAAGAACTGACCATGACAGGGCGAGTGTTCAGTGCCGGTGAAGCCCATAACTATGGTCTGGTGACACAGGTAAGTCCGGCACCGTTGCAAGAGGCAATGGTATTGGCAGAACGCTTGGCGCAACAGTCACCGGATGCTGTGGCTGCGACCAAACGGTTGTTTAATCAGGGCTGGAAACGGGGCGAGTGGTCGGCACTACGTCTTGAGCGTTGGTTGCAGTACCGGTTGCTGGGGCGTAGAAACCAGCAAATTGCGATGAAAAACGGTCTGGATAAATCCGCCAAGAAGCCACGGCCCTTTGGGCCGCGCTGCCGTTAAGCGTTAATAACGTGGTTCAGTCTGCGCCAATAAAG
The DNA here is from genome assembly GCA_913061185.1 of uncultured Oceanobacter sp. Lineage (GTDB taxonomy): Bacteria > Pseudomonadota > Gammaproteobacteria > Pseudomonadales > Oceanobacteraceae > Oceanobacter > Oceanobacter antarcticus. Next base: position 74,553 of record CAJXTI010000008.1, on the reverse strand, counting down.
CCGCCGGTTTGATGGGCCCAGAGCTGGGCGTAGATGCCCCCCTGATCCAGCAGCTGCTGGTGTGACCCTTGCTCGACGATGCGGCCCTGATCCATCACGATCAGGCGATCCATGGCGGCAATGGTCGATAGCCGGTGAGCGATGGCGATGACGGTTTTGTTCTCCATCAGTTTGTACAGGCTGGCCTGAATGGCAGCTTCCACTTCGGAATCCAGCGCCGAGGTGGCTTCGTCCATAATCAGAATCGGCGCGTCTTTTAACAACACTCGGGCAATCGCAATACGCTGGCGCTGGCCCCCCGACAGTTTCACACCGCGCTCGCCGACTTGGGCATCAAAGCCCTTGTTGCCATGGGGGTCGTGCAGACCAGTAATAAAGTCCAGGGCCTCGGCTTTACGTGCGGCTTCAATCAGATCCTCTTCACTGGCATCCGGGCGACCATACAGAATATTGTCGCGGACGCTGCGATGCAGTAATGAAGTATCCTGGGTGATCATACCAATATTGGCACGCAGACTGTCCTGGGTGACCTCGGCGATATTCTGGCCATCGATACGAATCGTGCCGCTATCAATGTCGTAAAAACGCAGCAGCAGATTCACCAGTGTCGATTTACCAGCCCCCGAGCGGCCTACCAGACCGACCTTTTCTCCAGCCTTGATGTGAATATCCAGTTGCTCGAAGACCTGGCGGTGGGTGTCGGAATCGATGCCCTGATACTGGAAGTTGACGGCGTCCAGGTCGATTTTTCCATGGCTGACCGTCAGCGGTTTGGCAGCCGGTGTGTCCAGCACACTCAGTGGTGTTGACAAGGTGTTCATGCCATCGGCGACCGTACCCAGGTTTTCAAACAGGGCACCCACTTCCCACATGATCCACTGCGACATACCGTTAATCCGCAAGGCCAGGCTGACGGCGATGGCGATGGCACCGATACTGATGGCACTGTCCATCCAGAGCCAGATTGACAGCGCCGCCACGGCGAACACCAGCACGTAGTTGATGGATTGCACCATAACGTTGAGGCCGGTGGCGAGTCGCATCTGTTGGTGCACCGAGGTCATGAATTCCTTCATGGAATCGCGGGCGTATTCGGTTTCGCGTTGGCTATGGGAAAAGAGTTTCACGGTCTGGATATTGGTGTAGCTGTCGACAATCCGGCCGGTCATTTGGGAGCGGGCGTCGGCTTGCTCCGCTGCGACCCGTTTCAAACGCGGTACAAAGTAGATCTGGATCAGGATGTAGGCGGCCAGCCAGCCCAGCAGGGGCAGCATCAGACGCCAGTCGGCCACTGCAACGATAGCGACCATGGCAGTGAAGTACACCAGAATGTACACCAGTACATCCAATAGCTTCATGACGGTTTCCCGCACCGCCAGAGCGGATTGCATGACTTTGGTGGCGATTCGCCCGGCAAAGTCATCCTGATAAAAGGCCAGGCTCTGACGTAACAGGTAGCGATGCGCCAGCCAGCGAATTTTCATCGGGTAGTTACCCAGCAAGGTCTGATACACCAGAGCAGAATGCAGGAAACTGGTTAATGGCATCAGTACCAGGATGACGACGGACATCCAGATCAGGCTGGCGCTTTCGTCCTGCAAAAAAGTGGCGGGATTCTTTTCGGATAACCAGTCGACCAGGCTTCCCATAAAGCCAAACAGGGAGACTTCCAGAATGGCGCCCAGTGCGGTGAGCAGTGACATGAATGCCAGCGGAATTTCAACGCCTTTGCTGTAATGGCGGCAAAAGGCATACAAGCCTTTGGGCGGTTGTTCTGGTTGTTGTGGTGGAAACGGATTGATCAGTCGTTCAAAAAAACTCAGCATAAAGTTAAGACTCGGGCATCTGTCGGGCAAAAGTACTGGGGAAGCAAAAGTGGCCATCAACCATCGGTTGCCTCCGAGACATCAAATGCCGCTACCTTAAACCAGCGAGATGACCTTGATAAGTCCATCCGATGGATAGCCTTGTTCGATCAGCCTGCTGGCGGGCCATTTTTTTGCGGCAGTTGTTTGCAGATGTCGCCAAGAAAATCGAGAAACAGCGCGGTTTTGTGCGCCGTGGTGCGGCGGCTGGCGTAGACGGCGGAGATCAGTGAAATGTCCCGGTGAAATTCCAGCCCCGGCAGGATTGGCAGCAGTTGACCATCCTGAATAAAACGGTGGCAATACTGGTCTGGAATCAGACCGATGCCACAGCCTGCGGCGACAGCGTCCCGAACGCTGCAGGGGTCGTTGATTTTGATCGCGCTGGCGGGTGGTTTTAATCTGCCGTTGCTGACGGACGTGCGATAGGGTAACGCCATGTTGGCATAACGTTTTTCAATAACCTGAATATGGTCGGTAATATCTTCCGGGCTGAGTATTTCGTTAGTCAGAGATTGGATATAGCCAGGTGATGCAACACATAATAATTGGCTGGTGTAGAGGTTTTTTAATATCAGTTCAGAGTCCTTGGGTGCGCCTACTACCACCGCGATATCAATACTGTCACGAATAACATCAACACTCTGGCTAGATATGTTCAGCTCCAGTTCGATATCGGGATATAACTGCCGGAAACGGGCCAGGTGGGGCGAAAAGATTTCCCGGCCAAACGACATCGGCATGGAAACCACCAGTTTGCCGGAGGGTTTACCCGATAAGGCCGACATTGCTGCTTCGGTTTCGTGGGCGCGCTCCAGTACCGCCAGCGAATGCTGATAAAAAGCTTCCCCTTCGTGGGTAATACGAAACTGACGACTGTTACGTTCAAACAGGCGCACGCCGAGCCCTTTTTCCAGCCGGGTAATGGCCTTGCTGACCGAGGATTTTGCCATCCCCAGGTAATCAGCAGCAGACGATATGCCCTGGTGTTCGGCAACGGCTAGAAAAATTGGCAAGTCATCGAGGTTCCAGAGCATGGTTGGATCGTAATCCTGTTTGGGTGACGTGTTTTTTTGCGGAAACGATGGGTTTCCTGCTCCGGGGTGTTGCTAGCGGGTCAGGCTGGTTAGCATAGTCGCAACTAAAACAACCATACCAGCAGGAAACAGCATATGGCCACAATCGTGGGCGGCCTTGGCCTGTCTCATTCTCCAACCATTATTTCCGGCAAGCTCAATAACAAGGCTGCCGACCCGGCCTGGAAGCCGATCTTTGATAACTTCGAGGTGGTGCGTGATTGGCTGAAGCAAAAAGATATTGATGCGATATTCATGATTTATAACGATCATATAACCTCTTTTTTCTTCGACCATTATTCCGCTTTTGTCATGGGCGTGGATGATGAATACAAGCCTGCGGATGAAGGTGGTGGTGTTACGCCAATTCCGCCGATTCCAGGCCATGCGGCGCTGGCCCGCCATATTGGCCAGGTGTTGGTAGCGGAAGAATTTGATATGTCGTTTTTCCAGAACAAAGGCATTGATCATGGCTGTTTTTCGCCGCTGTCGATGATCGCACTGGATGAGGATGGCTGGAAAGGTTCCATCGTGCCGTTACAGGTGGGTGTACTGCAGTGGCCGGTTCCCAGTGCTGGGCGCTGTTACAAGCTGGGCAAGGCGTTGCGCCAGGCAATTCAGAGTTATCCGGAAGACCTGCGTGTGGCGGTTGTGGCAACGGGTGGTTTGTCGCATCAGGTACATGGCGAGCGCTGTGGATTTACCAATCAAGCCTGGGACGAAGAGTTTCTTGATTTACTCGAGAGTGATCCTGAGCAACTGACCGAGCTGACGATTGGTGAATACGCCAAACGGGGAGGCTGGGAAGGTGCCGAAGTCATTATGTGGCTGATCATGCGGGGCGCGCTGTCTGATCAGGTAAAACGAGTCCATCGTGCGACCTATTTGCCGTCCATGACTAACATTGCCACGCTGGTGGTGGAAGACCAGGGTGAAGATATGCCAGAACCGCAGCAACAGGCGGTACGAGCCAAGATGACACACCAGTTGTCTGGCTCCGAGGAGCTTGAGGGCACCTATCCGTTCAGCTACGAAACCAGCCGCAAGGCATGGCGCATGAACGAGTTTCTGCATGAATTGATTGTCCCTCAGCATCGCCAGGCCTTCCTTGAGGATCCAGAAACGCTGTATGAGCAGTATGGGTTGACGGAGGAAGAGCGCGATATGTTGCGCCATAACCAGTGGATCGAAATGATCCATTACGGGGTGATTTTCTTCCTGATTGAAAAAACCGCAGCGGTGCGCGGCGTATCCAATCCAGAGTTGTACGCCAGCTTCCGTGGTATGTCGCTGGAGGATTTCCAGCAGACCCGCAACGTTGCGATCAAGTATTCGGTATCCCACATCGCTGACAACGAGTAACTGTCATCGACTTCAGCCACCGGTGATTCATCACCGGGTGACTGCTTTGGGCCCCGGATTTTTCATCAAATCGAGCGCATCTGGCCTTCGCTGACGTCATCTGGACTCAGTGGCACAATCCCAACCGGAAAGCGTGCTGCGTCAATTCATCACGGAATTTGGGATGGGCAATACCAATCAGGGCGTTAACCCGTTGCGGTATCGACAGGCCTTTCAGGCAGACATTGCCGTATTCGGTCACGACGTAGTGTGCATCCATGCGGGTATCGGTCACGGTGCCGCCGGTTAATTGCGGCACGATACGACTCAGGCTGTCGCCCTTGGCGGTTGAGTGCAGGGCGATAAACGAACGCCCACCTTCCGAGCCGTAAGCCCCACGAACAAAATCCAGCTGGCCTCCGGTACCGGAAAACGGGTTGCCGAGAATCTGCTCGGCATTGATCTGGCCGGTAATATCAACCTCGATGGCGGAGTTGACCGACACCATGTTGGGATTCTGGCGAATGACGCTGGGATTGTTGACCCAGGAGGCCGGGAAACCCACGATTGAGGGGTTGTCGTCCATAAAATCAAACATGGCGCGATCGCCCAAAGCCAGAGTGAAGACGTGCTTGTGCTGCATAACCCGCTTCACCCGTCCGTTCAGGGCACCTTTCTGAATCAGGTTGACCATGGCCGGGGAAAACAGCTCGGAGTGCAGGCCGAGATTCTGGTGGTGTTCCAGCATGGACAATACCGCATTAGGAACGCCCCCCACGCCCATTTGCAGGGTGTCGCCGTTTTCAATCCGTTCGGCTACCTGTCGGGCAATGGCCCAGTCGATATCTGAAGCCTCAACGTTGGGCACTTCACTGAGTGGCACATCGGCTTCAATCAGGGCTTCAATTTCTGAAATATGTACTGAGCACTCGCCAAAGGTGCGTGGCATGTGGCGGTTCACTTCGACAATGACCTTGCGTGCCTTGCGGATCACCGTGGCACTGTAATCGGCGTTGGTACCAAGGCTGAAGTAGCCATGTTTGTCCATGGGTGACACGGTTACCATCAGGCAATCCGGGGTGATGTTTTCAGTCAGCAAGCGTCCGACCTGGTGAAAGGCAGACGGCACAAATTCGATCCAGGGATGCTCGGTGTTGGCATGCAGGGCCAGGCGGTCGTGGCTGCTCAGAAACAGGCAACGGGGCGTAAATTTGCCGCGCATGGCGGGCGTCAGCAGTTGTTCCTGTAAGGTCGCTGAACCGTGCATGTAGTAGATATTCAGTGCTGGCAGTGTCTCGGCCTTGTAGGCAGCGGCAATCGCCGTAATCAAGGCCGGTGGCATGGCAACCCCCATACCGAGAATCAGATTGCTGCAATCACTCAGCCGCTCCGCTGCCTGTGATGGGGTCAGGCGTTTTTCCTGATAGAGATCGTTCCAGCTCATGGGGCATCCTTTTGGTTTTGCGGGCCAGGTTGAAATATTGATTAACGGGTTTATAGCATTTTCCAGTGACAGTACGGCAGTATCGAGACGATCTGGGTCAAGGTATTGCTGACTTGGTGGTGTCAGGAAAGGGCGTTTTTCATGTCTGCCAAGGCTCGGTAGCGGTGGTATTCAGAGTGGCTCGGCAAGCTGACTGCCGGAGTGTCCCAGGGCTGTTGTAACGATCATGTTTCAAGATCGTCAAGAGAAAAAAAAAGCGCTTTTACTTCTCGAAAATACCCCTATCTTTGCGCCTTCCCGTCAGCACCAACGCTGACTGCTATCATTTCGAGGAGACAACGAGCCAGATGCTCACTCAACCAGAAGACTACTACGACGCCGACACCTTTGCGCGTATCAAAGCCTTTGCCGACAAGCAGGAAACCCCTTGTCTGGTGGTCGACAAACAGCTGTTTGCCCGGCAACTGGATTCTTTGATCCGCTGTTTTCCGTATGCCAAAACCTATTATGCCGTGAAGGCCAATCCGGCCCCTGAACTGCTGGCTATTTTGCAGCAGCGTGGTTGTAATTTTGATGTGGCATCCCGTTATGAACTGGACAAGGTACTGGCGCAGGGCGTTTCTGGCGACCGTGTGAGTTTTGGTAATACCATCAAGAAAGCAGCGGATATCCGTTACTTTTTTGACAAGGGTGTCACGTTGTTTGCGTCCGACAGTGAAGCTGATTTGCGTAACATCGCCCGTGCAGCACCGGGTGCACGGGTGTTTATTCGTATTCTGACGGAAGGTGCGCAAACCGCCGACTGGCCGTTGTCTCGTAAATTTGGCTGTCAGACCGATATGGCACTGGATTTGTGTATTCTGGCTCGTGATCTGGGGCTGGTGCCTTATGGTATTTCATTCCATGTGGGTTCCCAGCAGCGTGAAATTGGCGTGTGGGATTCTGCTATTGCCAAGGTGAAGTGGATTTTTGAGCGGCTGGAAGAAGAAGATGGCATCAAGCTGCAGATGATCAACCTGGGGGGTGGTTTCCCGGCTAATTACATCAGTCGTACCAACGAGCTGGAAACCTACGCTGAGGAAATTACCCGTTACCTGCGTGAAGACTTTGGTGACGAGTTCCCGGAAGTGATTCTGGAGCCAGGCCGTTCGCTGGCAGCTAACGCTGGCGTACTGGTCAGTGAAGTGGTGTTGATCAGTCGCAAGACCCGTTTTGGATTACATCGTTGGGTGTACACCGACATCGGCAAGTTCGGGGGGTTTATTGAAACCATGGACGAAGCCATCAAGTACCCTTTGTATGTCGAGAAAAAGGGTGAAGCAGAAGAGTGTGTGATTGCCGGGCCAACCTGTGACAGTGCCGATATTCTGTATGAAAACTACAAATATGAACTGCCACTGAACCTGGCAATGGGCGATCGTATGTACTGGTTCTCAACCGGTGCCTACACCACTACCTACAGTGCGGTTGAGTTTAACGGTTTCCCCCCGCTGCAATCTTTCTGTATCTGACTGCTATCCGGTAACCGCTGTTCATTAATCATCGCCCGGCTCCGGGCGATGTCTTGCTCTGATGGTGCTTGTACTTTGGTGGCTTATGATCGCTGTCAGGGTGCGCGCACTGCACACCCTGATTGCCAAGCAGAAGATGACCAACCCGAGTTAGGCAGTATCAGGCCTTGCTGAATACGGCACAGAACATGGTGTCGCTATCCACTAGCGGAGCGCCCAGCAGGGTCTGTTTGACCAGAATAAAGTCCGGGTTGGCTTCGAGGAAGCGGCCACAGACGCTTTCATTTTCCTCGACTTGCCAGCTACAGGTGGCGTAGATCAGACGGCCGTTGGCTCTGAGTGATTTGGCGGCACGATCAAGCAGGTTGAACTGCAATTGATGCAGCTCGCGGGTGTTCTCTGCCGTCAGACGCCAGCGCGCATCCGGGTTCCGGCGCCAGGTGCCGGCATTGGTGCAGGGGGCATCGACCAGAATGCGGTCAAAACCCTGTTGACGGGCAATTTCAATCGGCAGGCGCAGTGGTGCTTCGCCATCCCAGACAAAGTTGCGGATGTTGGCGATGGCAGCGCGTTTGGCGCGTTTTTTTAGCTCATCCAGCTTGTACTGATGCAAGTCGGTCGCAATGACGGCGCCTTTTTTACCCAACGCGGATGCCAGCGTCAGGGTCTTGCCGCCTGCTCCAGCGCAGGCATCCCAGATTTTCTGGCCTGGCTGGACGTCGACCATTTCGCAAATCAGCTGACTGGCGGCATCCTGAATTTCTACCTTTCCGGCCTTGAAGGCATCGCTGCGGATGACGTCATTACCGCCTTCGGCGGCATGAAGTGTATAGCTACACTCCCCCAGAGTGACCGGGTACTGATGCACAATCACACCATCGCGTTTCAGTGCCCGTTCCAGTGACTCGTCATCCGGTTTGGTCTGGCTGGCCACCTGGCGCAACCACAGGGGTGGGCGGTGGGTTTGCTGCTCGATCCAGTGTTGCAGTGTATCGTCGTTCCAGCCGGATTTTTCAGCTCGTCGCTTGAGGGCCGGTTCCCAGCCTGGACGGAGGCCATGCCAGAGCATAAACAGAGCATTATCCGAGGTATTGGCAACCCGTTGGCGAAACTCGATAAAGTGTTCGCGGCGGGCTTTTTGCTGGGCGACTTCCGGAGTGCGCCAATCGGCTTCACTGCGTAATTGCAGCCAGTGCCAAAAATGTTGCGGTGCTGCCTCGGTGCTATTGTTGGGTGACCAGGATTGATCCCATCCCACCCAATCGTCGAAACCGGGATCCTGAAAACTGTGCTCCAGCGCGTCGGCCAGCTGGCGATAGCGCATGGCGTCCATCATGGCGTTGTCGATCGCCATGCGGTAACCACCATGATAACGCTTCTGGTATTTGGCACGTTGTTTCAGCCAGCGGTCGAGAGGCGGGTGGGGAATGGTGTCTAACCAGTCCTGCCAAACAGTCAGCAGGTCGGAGTAGGTAATCAGAAAGGTATCCTGGTGGGTCATTCGGCGTTCACAGCTGTAAAAAATCGGTGGTCAGTTTACCCGAATATACGGCGTTCGTTGTGCTGTTTTGTTCGCTGACTGGTATTCCCTCATTCATCGGGCATAATGCCCGCTTTTTCTGAAGGGGTAATCCGGTGAGCATTGAACACACTTTGCTGGAACGTAGTGGCCACCGCTGTGAATTGTGCGGAGCGCCAGAGAACTTGTCGCCATGGGCTGTACCGCCACAAGAGCTGGCATCGTCGGATAACCATATTCTGCTGTGTGGTACTTGTCTGGCCCAGATAGACGGTGCCGAGCCGGATCAGAATCACTGGCGCTGTCTGAACGACAGTATGTGGAGTCAGGTGCCGGTCGTGCAGGTCATGGCATTCCGTATGCTGAAGCGTCTGGGTAGCGAGACCTGGGCCCAGGATTTGCTGGAGATGTTGTATCTGGAAGATGATACCCGCAAGTGGGCAGAAGCCACTGCTGGTGCTGAGGACGCAGAACCCACGCTGGATGTGAATGGTGTGGTGCTGGTTGCTGGAGATAACGTGACGCTGATCAAGGATCTGGATGTCAAAGGCACCAGTATGACGGCCAAACGGGGAACTGCGGTACGGGGTATTTCACTGAGTGATAACCCCAAACACATTGAAGGCCGTGTGAATGGCCAGCGTATTGTGATTATTGCGGCTTACTGCAAAAAATCCTGATGTGATTAAAAGGCCGGTTTCAGTTGTATTGTTCCAGGTAGGCCGCAACAGCCTCTGGTGCCAGTGGGCGGCATATGTGATAGCCCTGGGCTATGGTGCAGCCCAATTGTTGCAGCAGCTCCAGAGGCTGCTGCTCTTCTACACCTTCTGCCACAACGGCCATATTCAGGGCGCTGGCCATCTGGATAATGGCACCCACAATGGTGCGTGCTGTGGGTTCTTGTGCCATTTCACTGACAAATGAACGGTCAATCTTGATTTTGTCGAACGGAAAACAGCGTAGGTAAACCAGCGATGAATAGCCGGTACCAAAGTCGTCGAGGGTGATTCTGAAACCCAGGGCTTTCAGTTGATGAAGTTTGTCCAGCGCATTGTGGCTGTCGTCGAGTAGTGCGGTTTCGGTGATTTCCAGCTCAAGGCGGTCAGCGGCGACGTCATGGTGCTTGAGGGTGTCGGCGACCTGGTTAACGATGTCAGGATTGGCCAGTTGCAGCGGCGAGATATTAACGGCCACCGTCAAGTTGGCTGGCCAGCGACTGAGTTGCTGACAGGCCTGATTCAGCAATAACTGCCCCAGCGTGTGAATCAGGCTGGATTCCTCCGCCACACTGATAAACAGGGCGGGGGCGATTTGCCCCAGCTGCTGGTCATGCCAGCGTGCCAGCGCTTCAACACACGTGACTTTGCCGTTGATCAGATGGCGTTGCGGCTGGTAGGCCAGTGTCAGTGTCTCTTGTTGCAAGGCGCTTCGCAGTGCCTGTTCGATACGGTGTCGGGTTTGGGCTGTGGCGGCCATGGTGGGGGCAAACCGTACCACCTTGCCACGTCCTCTGGCCTTGGCCTGATAGAGTGCAAGATCGGCGTGTTTGAGAATAACGTCTTGCTGAGCGCCATCTTCCGGGATAAACGCGACACCAATGCTGGCGCCTACCAGAATACTGGCGTTATCGATTTGGCATGGTTGGTTGATACTGGCGACCAGCCGTTCGGCAATCTCCAACGCCTGCTCGTGATTGTCGAGTTGCTGCAGAATGAGGCCAAATTCATCGCCGCCGATGCGGGCGACCAGATCCTGCGGGCGGGTATGGCTGCGCAGGCGATCGGCGACCACCTGCAGTAGCTTGTCGCCGGCATCATGACCAAAAGCGTCATTTACCGCCTTGAAACGATCCAGGTCGATGGAGAGCAGCGCCCTTAATTCCTGATTCGGCCTGGCCAGATCCAGCGGTGCCAGAATTGACTCTATTCCAGTCTGAAAACCATGGCGATTGGTCAGACCCGTGACATTGTCTTCATGAGCCAGTTGCCAGATGCGCTGCTGTGCCTGGTGGGATTCGGTGATATCAGAAATGACACCGCGCCAGCCACCCTTGACGGTGGGCTTGGCGGTGATTGCCCACCAGACGGTGCGCTGATTAATACACATCGGGACTTCAATATCGCGGAAAGCCCTACCTCCCTTCAAGGCAGTACTCAGCGCGGTATACGCTGAGTGTGCAAGTTTCTGGATGTTGTCTGTGAGCCGGGCTTGACTGAGTTGCACCAGAGACAAAAAATCGGTGCTGCCCAGCTCTTCGCTGTCATTGCCAAACAGTTCAGATAACTTGTTATTGGTACGGCGAAATGTCAGCTGGGCATCGACTTCCCACAACACATCGGCGGTGCTTTGTTCAAAATCATTCAGCAACAGGCTGATGACTTGCTTCTGGTTGTCTGAGGTCATTTCTGCCAGAACGTGAGCGCGGAATACCCTTCCGGCGTGAACAATACTGACGAGGAGAATCGTCAGGTACATCAGCAACAGCAGAATCAGATAAAGGCGCGACGCCAGATCGGAGCTGGCCAATGCGATCACTGATGCCGCGCCGAGGATACCGGTAAATAGCTGGGCTGCAGCAGGCAGTGTATACAGCGCAAACCCGCCTGCGCACATCATCCCTGCACTGATCGCAGTAAGAAACAGTTGCTGCTCAGCAGAGGCTTGATGGAACAGAAATGCGGGGGGAAGTGCCCATAGCAGAGCGATGAGTCCGGCATGCCAGGTGGCACGATGAAGGGTTTGCTCACGGGCATATTGCGGTGGTTGCGGGCGTTTGACCATACGGTACCAGCCGACCACTGAGGTTCCCATCAGCAGCGATATCAGGGTGGACCAAATCAGAATGATCGCAGGGTGGACAATGCCCCAGAGCACGATGGATGACAGTATGACGTTAAAAACATTGGCGACGGCATTGAGAGGCGTCAGTCGGGCGATGGTGAGCAGTTGCCTGGCCCGTAACCGGGCAAGGGTGTCTTGCGAGAGCTCCTGACCGCTGTCGCCATATTGATCGGCAGTGGCGGTGCTGGTCTCGGTACCCGTTTGCTCGGCGGTGCCGGGACGGTGGCGTAACAGCACACCCGGCAATATATCCTTCCAGGACAACACGTATCTCCATCTACTTGTTTGTCTGAAACAGGAATTCTACTGCTATGGCGGGTAAAAAACCCGTTTAATCTGATACTTGGCCCCGATTGCAGGAAATCGCGGTACGGTCGTTATATCGTCAGGTTGTGACGCATCGCGTCTGCTTCAGGTTTGCAAATCCGGCGCTGTGTTTGCAACAGCTGCCAGATCACAACTTCCGCCGCCTCAGGCTTCAGCCGCGTGGGCGGCATCCTTCATGACGGTCGCCAATGTGACATAGGTTACCGTCCATGCGTCTTTGGTTGCAGGGGTAAAGTCCGGGCCAAGGCCCTGCTCCAGCGTCCACAGCAAGGCGGCAGCGACCGTGTCGTAATGCGCGTCGGTGACGCCGTATTCAAGGTGGCGAACCCCCAGATTCTGCACGGCCGGTAGGATGGCTTCGAGATTGTTGAGGCTGCGCACGGCGACACCAATCATGGTCATCAGTTTGGCACCCTGTTCCGTGATGTCGCCCTTGAACATCGGCCGTACTGACGGATCCAGTTCAAACAGGCGGTTATAAAACAGTTCGGCAGCCGTGTCGGCGATGGGTTCAACCTTGGCGAAGCTGTCTTGTACAAGCGTAATCTGTTCCGGTGTCATGTTCTCTCCATTACTTGTGGTTGTTTGGGTGTTGGTATTGTTATTGATGGTCGTTGTTTGATGGCTGGCTACCGTGTATCCGAAGCATCCCGTATGCCAGAAAATATTTTCCATCTTATTCATCAGGTTACAAAATTTTGTTGATGAAAATCAGATTGTGGTAAATAAAATATTCTTATTATGGTGCGTGATGAAATGGCCAAGCACCGGACTGGATCATCGCCGACAGATGGTTCCTATTGTTGTGTCCAGGGGTACAAACCAGCTTCGTGATTCGACACCATTCAAAAGCCCAGAGCGGATAGCGGATTAAATAGAGGATCTCTGTACACGATCAACACAAATGCAGTCTTGTGTCGGGTAGTGCCAGCCAATATCAATGTCCCACAGCCGGGTGCCGTATTTACGTTCTGGAGAGGGCTGTTGATAAGCCGGTTTGGGATCCTGGCTGAGGCACTGTTCGATCAAGGCAATCAGCGGTTTGCCGGTCTGTTGCTGCAGTTGTAATGCCGCCTCCAGCGCCGTTGTTTCCCAGTCAACCCGGATCGGCACGGGTGCGGCGGCGGCAATATGATTCCAGGCGGTGTCGATGCTATCGGCGTAGGGGACGTAAGGTTTGATGTCGATGATGGGCGTTTGATCGAGCAAATCGACACCACTGACCAGTAGAGTGTCCGTCTGGACATGTTCGATTTTAACTAACGACTGTCCGATAGCGTTGGGGCGATGACTGCTGCGGGTGGCAAAGACGCCGAGTTTACTGTTGCCTCCCAAACGCGGCGGTCGTACTCGCATGCGTGGCACGCTGCCCGGTGCTGCCATGGCCTGATGAAACAGGAAAATCAACCAAACGTGGCTGACCTGTTCGAGTCCGTCAAAGGCCAGCGGATCATTAAAAGGCGGCAGCAGTTGTATTTCTCCCACCGCCGCTGGTGCGAGCATGGGCTGTCTTGGAATAGCAAATTTTTCCCGGAACGGAGTATGGGCAATAGCCACTGGTGATAACGAATACATATCTGGCTGACGTCTCTGCAGATGCTGTGCTCCCGGCGGAGCAAAGCGGCCAGTATATCGCTCCGGTAGCGCTGTTGCAGTCTCTACTGCTGTGGTAATACCTGTCGGAGAATGATGGGCATGTGAAGTCATGAGTGAACATGGTTAAATTGCAGTACAGGGTTCTCGGGTTGCAGAGAACTGGAGTTGGTCTGAATACAGGAAACGGTTGAATGAGTGATCAAGCAGAACCCCGCTTTTCATCGCTGACAGTACGTTTGCAAGACTGGTGGTCGGACGGCAGCACGGTGCGTACCGGTGTGTTGGTATTACTGGTGATCTATTTACTGGTGTCGCTGGTGTTGGGATTTATCTGGAGCAGTGAACCGGATGCCTTTGCCGTCCGGGAATCCGCCAATAGTCGTGCGGAAGCCATGGGAGTAAGCCCGGTGACCGGGTTTACCACCACCAGTACGCTGATTACGATAACCGATACCCTGCTACACAAGCCGGGCGGCTATCTGAGTAACGATGTGTTTCCTCCTGGTGTCTGGCTCGACAACGTTCCCAATTGGGAATTTGGCGTACTGGTTCAGGTGCGGGATTTTTCCCGGGCATTACGCAAGGACTTCAGCCGCTCTCAAAGTCAGTCAACGGAAGACAAGGATCTGGCCATCGCAGAACCACAGCTGAATTTTGATAACGAGAGCTGGGCGGTGCCTTCCACCGAGTCGGAATACGGTCGTGGACTGGATGCCCTGGAAGCTTATTTGCAGCGGTTGTCAGACCCGAATGAACAAACGGCTCAGTTTTATGCCCGTTCTGACAACCTCCGGCAATGGCTGCTGGATGTTGAAACCCGCCTTGGCAGCTTGTCGCAGCGACTCAGTGCATCGGTCGGCAAACGCCGTCTGAATACTGATCTGGCAGGGGACAGCGCCGCTCGTCAAGCGACCCCAAGCGACTACGATCAAGAAGTGAAAACCCCATGGCGTCAAATTGACGATGTTTTTTATGAAGCCAGAGGCAGTGCCTGGGCGCTTTCCCATCTGTTGCGGGCTATCGAAGTTGATTTTAACGACGTGTTGGAAAAGAAAAATGCTCTGGTGAGCTTGCGCCAGATTATTCGTGAACTGGAAGGCACCCAGGAAGCAGTCTGGTCGCCAGTCATTCTGAACGGCAGTGGTTTTGGGCTGTTCGCCAATCATTCACTGGTGATGGCGTCTTATATTTCTCGTGCCAATGCTGCCATCGCCGACTTGCGAGAGCTGCTCTCCCAAGGCTGATTTATATCCCATCAAACTGGCTGTCAGATCAGCTCTGGTCTGACAGCACCTCTATTTACTTCCTGTCTGTCTCAAAATCGCTGTCACACAAGTGTCATATTTGAGCAACCTTTTTGAAATATTTCGGAAACATACTGCAGCCTCAAAATAGGGTGCGGGTGATTGTTTGTTAGCAGTTCATCACCGAAGCAATGTCGGCAAACCTCTGGAATTCCGGCGCTCCTCGGCGAAATGCCACTCTTTTATCCCGAACTTAATATCCCAAAATCTTTCAGGGGGCTCAATGAAACCGACACGAGTGTTGCTTACCGCAGCGTCAACGCTTTTCGTTTCTCAAGTGATGGCTGGTGAAGCCGTATTTTATATCACCGAAGACGGTGCATCCATGCGTGATGTAGCAGTCAGTGTTGATGGTCAAAAGCAATTGATCGGTAAAACCGGTTTTGTCAGTTTCGATATCAACAGCGGCGCTCACAAAGTTGAATTGTCCAAATTTGGGGAATGGCTGGGTGACTTTGAGTTCAATACCGATAGCGGCGATCAGAATGCCGAAATCCAGGTAGATGTTCTGGGTGGCGAAGCCCTCGAAGACGTACTCGTTTACACGCCGGGCCAGGACGAAACTCCAGCGCTGGGGCAGATTTCCGGTTATCTGCAATCGGAAGAAACCGGTGGCGCAGTGACTGGCGCAAGCATCTCGCTGGTTGGCACCGACCTGGCGGTTGTCACCGATGAAGATGGTTTCTTCTCTTTTGAACTGCCACGTGGCAACTACGATGTCGCTATTGCCCACCCGAACTATGGTCAGCAGACCGTCAGTGGTGTGCGCGTGATGGCCAACGTCAACACCGGCGTTAACCTGACGCTGGGTATGTCTGGCAACGGCGTGATCGAAGAAGTGGTTGCGGTGGGTTCCTACATTCCATCGACGGCAACAGCTCAAGAGCGTGATTCATCAGCCGTGCTCGATTCCATTGGCTCAGAGCAAATGGCTCGCTTTGGTGATTCAAGTGCAGCATCTGCCCTCAAGCGCGTTGCGGGTGTCGCCGTTGCTGGCGGCCAGTTCGCTATTATTCGTGGTATGGCTGGTCGTTACATTTCTTCCACATTGAACGGTAGCCTGATGCCAAGTACCGATCCAATGCGTCGTGACGTGCCTCTGGATTTGTTCCCTTCTTCAGTACTGGGTGGCATTGATATTCAGAAAAGCTTCACGCCGGATCTTCCTGGAGACTCTACTGGTGGTGCGATCCGCATGACCACCAAGGGCATGCCCGAATTCACTGGTGGTAAGGCAAGCGTCAAGCTGGGCATGAACTCCCGTACAACTTTCAGTGACGTTAACAGCTATGAAGGCGGTGGTACTGATTTTTTGGGTGTTGATGATGGTACCCGTGAGCAGCCGTCTTATGCCGACAGCTTCACCGATGGTGGCTACAACGTACCTACTTTTATTACAACTGACGAACGTATCAAGTTGACACAGTCTTTTGATCATCAATATGGCGTTCAACAGGTGCAAGCGAAACCAGATCGTGGCTTCGCTGTATCCTACGGGCATGTTGCTGAAGGGAATGACGCAACTCACGGTGTGTATGGTGCATTCAGTTACGGCGATGAGTGGACTGCACGTCACGATGCGCAAGTGAACGACCTGAGTGAAGTCGGCACTTATGAGCGTACCAAGCGTAATATTGATTTGGCAGGTTACTTCTATTACGGCATCGAGAATGCAGACTTGTTGCTTGAAAGCAAAACCGTTTTGCTGCGCAAGACTGACGATACGACCAAAGTGAGTCAGATCGTTGACGAAGGCAAGGATCAGGAGCTGAAATCAACCCTGCTGCAGTGGGTTGAACGCCAGTATCTGGGACAGCAATTTTCCGGTACGCATTACTTTAACCTACTGGGTGATGATACGGTTCAGTGGCGTGCAGGTATTGCCCAGACTTCTCGGTATGAACCAGATCGCCGTAGTTATACCTACGGTCGTGCAACGGGTACCAATAACGACTTCGCTTTCCAGGGAACGGTTGAACGTCGTTACTCTGATCTGACTGAAACAACGGTTGATCTTGGTTCCGATATCACCAGTGAAATCATGCTGAACGACCTTATGTTGAAAGCCAAGGCGGGTTTCAGTTACACCACCAAAAGCCGGGATGTAGAACTGGCGCGATATGCGAATCGTACTGTCAATGGTAACGCCGTTGATGCTACCGCAAGCCTGGATGATATCTTCAGCGATGCAAATGTTGATGATGGCGTAGTGACTTTTACGGGCACGACAGCTTCTACCGATAGCTATAATGCGGATGAAGACACTGTGGCGCTGTATGCCTCGGGCGAGCTGGATATGGATACCCTGTCCGTACTGGCAGGTCTGCGTTATGAAAGTATTTCTCAGGAACTCCGCTATCCGAACTCTGCCGACTCCTCCAATACGCTGGATGAAAGTTATGTGTTACCGGCGTTGTCTGCCAACTGGCGGGCAACGGAAGAAACGCAACTTCGAGCCAGTATTACCCAAACAATCTCTCGTCCGGGTATTACTGAGCGTTCAGAGTCTATTCAATACGATCCTGAAACCGATAAGCCGATGACCGGTAATCCTGATCTGGAAATTTCGGATATCACCAACCTGGATCTGCGTGGCGAATACTATTTTTCGGAAGAAGAAAGCGTCACCGTTGCCTTGTTTTATAAGGATGTAACCAGCCCTATTGAGCGCTCAGTGGTTGATGGCGATGGCAGTGCGGCAACCGGTTACACCTATAACAATGTGCCTAGTGCAGAACTCTCCGGCCTTGAAATGGACTTCCGTATCAATGCGTTGGAAACGGATCTCTGGAGTGGCTTTGTTTCTGGCAACTTCGCTTATGTGGATTCTAATGTTGATCTGTCCGGTTCCGAAGCGGAGCGCCTTGAAGGTACTTCATCTCGGGAATTACAGGGGCAATCAAAATATCTCGGAAATCTGCAATTTGGTATTGACGAGCTGTCGACCGGTCAATCCCTGACTCTGCTGGTTAACTATTTTGACGATCGCATTTATGCGACCAGTCGTGGCGAGCTGGCGCCGATCATGGAAGACGGTCGTACCACCTTTGACATTGTGTATCGCTACGATGTCAGCGAAACCCTGGCTGTCAAAGCCAAGGTTGCCAACATCACTGATGAAGCCGTGACGTATTCACGAGATGGCAAGGCAATCGAAAGTTATTACGTTGGTACCGACTTTAATGCTTCCGTCGAGTATCAATTCTGATTTTTGTAATCGTAGTGACATGAAAGTGCACGAGACTTTGTGCACTTTCTAAAGCAATCGTTCTTAAATTGAGGAAGATAGAATGAATCTGAATAAAAATTACCTGGCAGTTGCTATTGTGGCAGCGACACTGGTTGGTTGTGGTAGCGATAGTGATAGTAATAACGATGACACTCCAGTCTCAGAGACACCAACGTTCCTGGAATGTAACACTGCCGGTGATCAGTGTGTTGTCACTGGTACCATCAACGAAGACTTCACCATGACTGCGGATGTTCAGTATGTTCTGGACGGTCTGGTACGTGTTGGTCGTGGTAATACCTCTTTCACTGCAGCGTCTGATGTCACTGCAGCTCAGGCTGACGGCGTCACTCTGACCATCGAGCCAGGTACTGACGTTCGTGGTTCTGACGATGGCGTTCTGATCGTGACTCGTGGTAACAAGCTGATGGCTGAAGGCACCAAGGATGCGCCGATCACTTTCAGCTCTTTGGCTGACGAAAACTTCGACGGTCTGGGAGAGTGGGGTGGTGTGATCATCCAGGGTCTGGCTCCTCAGTATGGCCAGGGTGGCACCGGGGCCTGTTTTGCTGACGGACCTGATGACACTACCGTTTATGACGAAACAGCCGTATGTAACGTACAGGGTGAAGGCGGCGACGGCGTAGGTTACTACGGTGGTAATATCCCAGCTGACAACAGCGGTGTGCTGAAATACGTTCGTATTGCTGAAGCCGGTAAAGTTGCTGGTCCAAACAATGAAGTGAACGGTCTGACCCTGATGGGTGTTGGTCACGGTACTACTATCGATTACGTACAGGTTCACAACAACCTGGATGACGGTATCGAGTGGTTCGGCGGTACTGTTAACGTAACTCACGTAGTTCTGACTGGTAACGACGACGACGATATCGATTTTGATACTGGCTACAAAGGCAACATTCAGTTCGCTATCGTGCGCAAAAACCCTGATCTGACTACCCCTAGCGGTTCTAACGATCCACGTGGTATCGAAGCCAACTCCTCCAATGAAGAGTACGTTCCTGAGACTGAAGGCGCTCTGGCCAACATTACTCTGGTAGGTGCCAAAGTGACTGCTGGACAATACGGTATGCGCTTGCGTGGTGCTCTGACGACTCGTATCTATAACACTGCAGTTGTGAACTGGGAATCTTGTGTACGCGTAGATGACGCAGAGACGGGTACTGATGCTGGTACTATTGACAGCAACGTCACTCTGGTTAACGTTATCGGCGATTGTGCTCCAGATGGCTTCTACACCAAGCGCGCTGCTGATTCTGAAGTTGGTGTTGTTGGTGCTGTTGCCATTGACCTGACGGATGCGGCTGCTTTGACGGCAACGACTGAGTACACTGTCAGCTCTTGGGAACCTGTTGATAACGGTTCAGGTTTCGCTTTTGAAAACACCAACTATGTTGGCGCTGTTGCTCCTGGTACCGCTGCTGCTGATGCATGGTGGGCTGGCTGGGTAATCGATGGTTCTCTGGATGGCATTGCTGATCAGGATGCTCCAGAAACAACTTTTGCTGAGTAATCGAATGGACAGCCTCTTTGAATAAGGGGTGAGTTCTACAAATAAAAACGGCGCCCTCGGGCGCCGTTTTTATTGCTATTGCTAACGCGATTGTCATTTATGGATGTCATGATGGCTATCTATACAAGATATGTTGCAGAGTGTGAGCAATGTAACAGAAATGTCATATTGCTTGAGTAGTGTGCGCATTCAAATTGGGGAGTCTGTTTCTACAACAGGCATCACGGAGTCTATACGGGTAATACATATGCCAATGCAACTGCGAACTCGAAATATTCTGGCCGCAGCCATTCTCAGCGCCGGTGTTGTGTTTGGCGCAACTGCCGCCGATGTGAACACGGCGATCGATAAGGGTGTCAGCCGCGTTAATAGCGCACAGGCGTCTCAGCAAAAAATCGATTCTATCGATAACAGCATTCGTGCTGCGGAGCGCGAGTATCGCGGTGTTGTCAAGGAAGTAGACGGTTTGAAGGTCTACGTCGAACAGCTCGACAAGCAGCTTGCGGCTCAGGACAACGAGCTGGCTGGTATCGAAGACAGTATTGAAAAAGTAACCCTGGTCGAGCGGCAGATTACACCATTGATGCTGCGCATGATCGATTCCATCGATCAGTTTGTCAAAGTCGATGTGCCTTTTCTGGTCGACGAACGTTCCAAGCGCGTAGAAGGTCTCAAGGCGCTGATGGGTCGTTCTGATGTAACGGTTGCGGAAAAATACCGCAAGGTCATGGAAGCCTATCAGGCTGAAATTGACTATGGCCGTACCATCGAGTCCTATCGTGGCACGCTGGATGGTCGCGAAGTGGATTTCTTGCGCGTTGGTCGTATTTCCCTGATGTATCAATCCCTTGATGGCAATGTTCTGGGTGTCTGGAACAGCGCTGCAAAACAGTGGGAAATGCTTGAGCCATCCATGAAAAGCAAGCTGATGGCGGGTATCCGTATTGCGCGTGAGCAAGCTGCGCCAGATCTGATCAAAGTACCTGTTGCTGCACCTCAGGAGGCCAAATAATGAATTTCAAGGCAATCGTACTCTCTGCCGTCATGGCTCTGGGTGTTAACACCGCTGTTGCTGCCGAGGCGGTCTCTGTTGATTCACTGCTGAACTTGGTCAAGCAGGGTCAGGCACGTGATAACCAGGAGTTTAAAGAGCGCCTCAAGCGTTTCAATTCCGATAAGGTTACCCAGGAAAAGATGCTGGCGGACGCCAAGCGTGATCGCGACAACCTATTAAAAGACAGTGAGCGCAAAGAAGCTCAGTTTCAGACTAACGAAACGACCGTGGCAGAAGCGCAAGAACGTCTGACTAACCGCATGGGTTCTCTGAAGGAACTGTTTGGTGTTTTGCAGCAGGTGGCGGGCGACACCAAATCGGTGTTTGAAGGCTCTGTTGTCAGCTCTGAACTGCCTGGGCGTGATGTGTTTTTGCGTGATCTGATCATCACTGCCGGTTCTTCTTCCAAGTTGCCATCCATCGAACAACTTGAACAGTTGTGGTTCGAGATGCAGCGTGAAATGACTTATAGCGGTCGTATTTCCCAATACACTGCCGCTGTGGTTGTACCGACGGGTGAAACCACCCAAAAAGAAGTGATCCGTGTTGGTGGTTTTAACGTGGTATCTGATGGCAAGTACCTGAACTGGGATCTGGATTCAGGTCGTCTGGTTGAGCTGGACAAGCAACCGGGTGGGCGTTACACCGGCCCGGCTGCAGAGCTGGAAAGTGCTTCCGGTACGACGCTGACCAGTTTCTGGATTGACCCTTCCCGTGGTCAGTTGCTGAAAATTCTGGGTCAGTCACCTGAGCTGGGTGACCGTGTTGACCAGGGTGGTGTGGTTGGTTACATCATTATTGTTTTGGGTAGCATTGGTATCTTGCTGGCGGTTTGGCGCATGCTGGTGCTGATCGCTGAAGGTAGCCGTATTCGCAAGCAGATGGCGTCTGATACGCCGCGTGAAGACAACGCTCTGGGCCGCGTGATGGCAGTATTCCAAGCCAACAAGGACGCTGACATTGAAACGCTGGAATTGCATCTGGGCGAAGCCATTTCTGCTGAAGTGCCGAAGCTGACGCGGGCCATTGGCTGGATCAAGATTATCTCGGTGGTTGCACCGCTGCTGGGCTTGCTGGGTACGGTAACCGGTATGATCGATGTGTTTGAAACCATGTCCCTGTTTGGTACCGGTGATCCAAAATTGATGGCTGGTGGTATTTCCCAGGCATTGGTAACGACGGTTCTGGGTCTTGTTGCTGCGATTCCTTGTGTGTTTTTGCACACCCTCACCAACAACCGCAGTCGCGAGTTGATGATGATTCTGGAAGAGCGAGCGACGGGTATTCTGGCTCGCCAGTCTGAACAACAACACGCTAAAGCGGCGTAGTCATCATGTTTGGTGAACTGTACGAACCCGTTTACCTGTTCATGGAGCGTGGAGGCGATGTCCTCTACGCCATCTGTGGGCTGGTTTTTATTCTATGGTTGCTGGTTCTTGAGCGTGTTGGCTACTTCCTGTTCGTTTACCGCACGTCTGTAAAGACGGCATTGACCGAATGGGAGGCGCGTAACGAACGTCGCTCCTGGACAGCGCATCAGATTCGTCAGGATCTGATTGGTCAGCTGTCTTTTGAACTCTCTGCCAATATGAGCACCATCAAGATGTTGATCGGCCTGGCACCGCTGTTCGGATTGCTGGGTACTGTCAGTGGCATGATTGAGGTATTCGATGTTATGGCGTTCCTGGGTAATGGTAGTCCCAAGGCCATGGCATCCGGTATCTCCAAGGCTACGATTCCGACCATGGCTGGTATGGTTGGTGCTATTACCGGTGTGTTTGCCCAGTCCTTGCTGGATCGCTATATCAAGCGTGAAAAGATCCGCATAGAAGACAAGCTGACCTTCGATCACTAATTCAAGAGAAGATTGCTATGAGACGCGGTTTTTCAAATTTGACCCCACAGGCTGAAGAAGGCGAAATCGACATTACGCCGATGCTGGACGTAGTGTTTATCATGCTGATCTTTTTCATCGTGACGGCTTCCTTTGTCAAGGAATCCGGTATCGAAGTGAATCGTCCTGATGCCAGTACTTCGACCGCCAAACCACGTGCGAATATCCTGATTGCCATCAATGATCTTGGTGAAATCTGGATTAACAAACGCCATGTCGATGAAAGCCAGGTACGGGCCAACATCGAACGTATGCATGCCGAAAACCCGCAGGGTACGGTGGTAATTCAGGCGGATGAGGAAGCTAAAACCAAGCAGTTGGTCGCCGTTATGGATGCTGCACGGGCCGCTGGGGTATATGACGTATCTCTGGCAACAGAGGAGCGCTAGCTATGTTCCCAACCCTGCTACGCTTTGGTGCAGCCCTGGCCGTTGCAGCGGTTGCGACCTTTGCCGTTTTCTGGATGATGCAGAGCCTGATCAGTACTGGTGGCTCTGTACTCAACGAGAATGATTTTGGCCGCATCGAAAGCTTCGTCATGAGCAAGCCGGACGATGAGGTTCGAACCAAGGAACGCAAACCGCAAAAGCCGCCGGTGGCTGCAAAAGAGCCACCCAAGCCTGATATGCCAAAACCCCAGGTTGCCAAGGCATCCGCTGAAGGATTTGATGTGGGCGGGTTTGATATGGGGGCTGAACTGAATGTCGATGCCGGTTTGTCTGGTGGTTCTGGCGATGGTGATTTTTTGCCAATCGTTAAAGTCGCTCCTAACTATCCGCGTCGCGCCGCCCAGAAAGGCATCGAAGGATACGTCGTTGTGGAATTTACGGTGACGAGTCTGGGAACCGTGGTTGACCCTGTCGTCATTGAAGCGGCTCCGCCAAACATTTTCGACCGTGAAGCGCTGTCTGCTGTGAAGAAATTCAAGTACAAGCCAAAAGTGGAAAATGGGAAACCGGTAGAGGTAAAAGGTG
The DNA here is from genome assembly GCA_913061185.1 of uncultured Oceanobacter sp. Lineage (GTDB taxonomy): Bacteria > Pseudomonadota > Gammaproteobacteria > Pseudomonadales > Oceanobacteraceae > Oceanobacter > Oceanobacter antarcticus. The sequence goes on along the minus strand of CAJXTI010000008.1, from coordinate 51,044 downwards.
TCCGCAATATTATTCGCTTTGAACTTGAGAAAAACGGCAGATAACCGGAGGTAGCATGAAAAAGCCAATCGCCTTGTTGAATGCTGGTTTAATGGTATTCACTCTGTCTTTTGTGAGTGTGGGCGCTTCCAGCGTCCAGGCTGAAGAGCAATCCAGTGCCGATACAGGCAAGCCGCGTGTCCGTCGCTCTGCGACCATGCGTCCGGTTATTTACAAAAAACTGGATGGTGCTCGTGAACTGGCCGATGCCAAAAAATACAAGGAAGCACTGGAAGAACTGCAGTCTCTGGAGAAGCGCAAACGTAACTCCTATGAGACCGCCATGACGTACAACATGTATGCGTACGTTTATTTTAACCAGGAAAAATACAAGGATGCGTCTGCTGCTTACGAGCAGGTGTTGTCGGTCGATAATATCCCTGAAAGCCTGGAGCAGACAACGCTGTACAGCCTGGCCAAGTTGTATCTGATTCAGGAAAACTACAAGAAAGCACTGGTTCCCTTGAACAAGTGGTTCACTATTGTTGAGTCTGCCAATGCCGAATCCTACGTGCTGCGGGCCCAGATTTATTTCCAGATTGAGCAATACAGCAAGGCATTGCCAGATGTGAAGAAGGCAATTGCCATGACCAAGGAAACGGGTAAAGTTCCTCGTGAAAACTGGTTGATGCTGGAACGGGCAGTCTATTATCAGAACAAGGATTTCAATAATCTGGCTCGTTGCCTGCAAGATCTGGCAACCCTGTATCCGAAGCCACAATATTGGGTGCAGTTGGCGGCCGTCTACAGTGAGTTGAATCAGCCAAAAAAAGAACTGGCAACTCTGGAAACCGCGTTTGAGCAAGGCATGCTGACCAAGGAAAGCGAACTGGTGAATTATTCACAAGCCTTGCTGGGTCAGGATATTCCCTACAAGGCAGCCAATATTCTGGTCGCGGGTATGGAGAAGGGAGTCATCAAGGAAACGGCTCGTAATATGTCTTTGCTGGGTGATGCCTGGATGCTGGCGAAGGAATACGATCGTGCGATTGGCGTAATGACCAAGGCCGCTAACCTGTCGCATGAGGGCAGTGACTACTTCAAACTGGCTCAGATCCATACTGAACGTCAGGAATGGGATCTGGCACTGAAAAACGTTAACCTGGCAATCCAGCAAGGTGGGTTGCAACAGCCACATTCGGCCTTGATTCTGCAGGGTTTGGTGCTGTTTAACCTCGGTCAATTGACCGATGCCAAAGGAGCGTTTGCCAAGGCCCGCAGCTATGATGCCGCTGTTAAAACGGCGGATCAGTGGATCAAGTATATTGAAGGCGAAGAACAACGCCGGGAATATATGGCTGCGTCGTCCTGATCAGACGAGAAGCCTGTCTAACAGCCCAGGGCCAGGCAGGCTCTGGCTCCCAGACATAAAAAAACCGCTCATATAGCGGTTTTTTTATGTCTCTAATATGTCGGCAAGATCCTTGGCCAGGGCAAGAGCAGAGCTGATATTGTCTGCCAACAAGAGGCTGTCTGGCCGGTAAATCAGTAAAAAAGCATCGCTCAATTCGATGCTGACGGTGTCGTGTTGTTCAAGCCAATGACTGAAATTACCGTTCAGTTTTATCCGTACCGCATGGGGTTTGATGGCAGCGATCTTCCATTGGCGCAGGGATGGTGGCAGCTCAGAGGTCTTCAAATGGATGAAAGCATCAGGCTGTGGATCTATAAACTGGTCGAGTTGACGTGATTGATGATTTTTTGCAGGTGTGGCCTTCAGTTTGCCAACGTGTTTACTATCGCACTCGATCAGGATCAGCGTTTGTTGGGAGATGCCGCTGGCGGCAATCACCGGGTAGTCCATGATCTTGTACGCTCGCCCGTGCCAGTGACCGCGGAGTTGGTGCCGCCCGTGGCGAATCTGGCTGTGGTGAAACAAGTCAAATCCGGCGGCTCTGAGTTCGCGATCCAGGGCTGCGTAACCTTGATATTCCGCGTCAATTTGTTGTGCCAGTTGGCGGCGGGATTTACCTGCTTCGTCCTGGGTCAGATACAACAGGGTGCCAATGGTGCCAGCCAGTAAAAACACGATCAGCACGGATAAGACAATGGTCATAACAGATTCGTTTTGGCTCGGATTTGAGTGGAGTGTACCATCTCAGAGGTTTCCCCCGAGCTGGAAAGATCCGGCCAGCATCCAGCCCAAAGGAATAGAAGTGTGAGTACACCCCCTGACGTTATGTTTCAGACGCTGTCCGCCAAGGGCGGCTTCAAGATTGGTCTTGTGAGCCTGAACCGCGACCGGGCGATGAATGCATTAACCCGAGATATGATCCAGGCGATAGGACGCCGGTTGGCACGCTGGCAGCAGAGCAAGCGTATTGTTGCTGTCGTTATTCGTGGCGAGGGGCGCTGTTTCAGTAGTGGTGGTGATATTCGCCAGCTTTACGATGGCATTGCCTGCGCTGATGCCAACGGACTCAAGCGAGCGGATCAGTTTTTTGAGCTGGAATACAAAACCAATATACAGCTGCATCGGTTTACCAAACCACTTATTGCCTGGGGGCACGGGTATGTAATGGGTGGGGGACTCGGGTTGTTTCTGACCGCCAATCACCGTATTGGTACTGAGTCGATGCAGCTGGCCTGGCCAGAGGTGCGTATCGGACTTTTTCCGGATGTACTGGGTACCTGGTATTTGTCGCGTATAGATTCGGCTCTGGGTCACTGGATGGGATTAACCGGCGCACCTGTCAATTCGACTGATGCCTTGTCTCAGCATTTGATCGACTATCAGCTGGCAGATGGCGATCTTGAAGCAATGATTGGGCAATTACGCCAGCTTAGCTGGAGTAGCCGCACGCCCGACAATCAACTGCTGGTGCGTACCTTGTTAAGCCGCTTGCAGTCCCAGTCGGCTGTTATCGCACCAGCCAGTGACTGGCAGCGTACACAGTCCGTTATCACAACAATGATGGAGCCTGTGATCAGGCAGGGAAAGGTAGCACTACCGGCTGCGAACCCGTATCAGGATGACTGGATCCAGCGCGGGTTAACGCAGCATCATGCTGGTTGTCCGGCATCGGCCAGACTGGTAGTTAAACAGCTTGCTGCCGGCTGGCGTATGAGCCTGGTCGAAGCCGCACGACTGGAATTGGCAATGGCCTGGCAAGCTTGTCGGCATCCGGATCTGGTCGAAGGTATTCGGGCATTGCTGATTGAACGAGGGTCGACCCCCAGATGGCAGCATGCAACGCCAGCCAGCGTCCCTGATGGCTGGATAAAAGCGCTGATGGCATCACCGTGGGAGCGGCAACACCATCCTTTTGCGGATCTGTAACCTACGCCGATTCTGGCGAGCGGGTGGCAAAGGGCAGTGGGGTTGTGGTAATCGGGGTGTCGTTTTCGAGCGTCAGTGCTCCTTGTGGCTCACCATTCAAAACCAGTAAACCACGATCCCCACTCCAACTGGCCACTTCACCGACGGTTTTACCTGCAGCCTCGATATTGCTTAGCAGGCTTGGAGGCTGAAAAGCAGCTGAAGAGCCGGGCGTGCTGACAGCACCAACCAGCTGTTTCTTGGCTTTGCCAAGATATTGCACGCGGGCGACGACTTCCTGTCCGGTGTAGCAGCCTTTCTTGAAGTTGACGCCGCCCAGTTTATCCCAGGCGATATGCTGCGGTATCCAGTGTTCGACGCTCGCCTGGGTGACCCATACCAGTCCTGATTGAATATCGAGCTGTTGCCAGGCTGCGCTACTCAGTGGCACGGTATCCGTCAGGGAATCTGGCGCTGTATCAGCCCATCGTTCAACCCTGCCATCTGGCCAGTTCAGTAACAGCTGGCCGTCGATGTTGAGCACGGAGTGTTCCGCTTTGGGGTTTGGCATCTGGTAACCGAAGATGGCGGCCTGCAGTGGTGTTAGCGTTACCTTGTAAAACACTGCATATTTACCGAGGTGACGCTGAAATGATTCGGCCAGATCCGCCGCCAGTCGAAAGACGAAACGATCGTCTGTTCGAGCTAACAGAAAGTTGGCAACCATTCGCCCTTTGGCATTACAACAAGCCCCTAATGTCCACTGGCCATCGGCCAGCCCGGTAACATCACAAGTCAGTTGGCCTTGCAGCAGTCGGGCAGCATCAGGGCCTGTCACTTCCAACAGCGAGAAGCAGGGCAGCTGGTTATCTAACGGGGTTGGCGCAGTACGGATATTGTTCATAGATTCCTCCTTCAAACCAGTGTACCCCGGTTTGCGCTGCCGGGGCATGACCCACATGCGGTTAATACAGTCGATGTTGCAGGTTCAAGGAAGTTGTCGCGCTGGTATACTGAGGTCATTGAACAGGAGAGTAATGTGATCGACGAAACTGAAGTTAAACGTCTGTGGTGGCACAGTCGTCGCGGTATGCTGGAACTGGATGTGCTGCTGATACCTTTTGTTGAAAAAGTCTACCGCACGCTGGAGCGTGAAGATCAATTACGCTATCAGGCGCTGATTGAGCATGAAGATACCGATTTGTTTGCCTGGTTTCTGGAGCGGGTTGTTCCGGAAGATCCAGAGATCCATAAAATTGTTTTGCGGGTGCTGGAACATGCACGAACCCCCTGAGCTGGCATGGCAGCTTCGAACCGGGCGCTGGCAGATCGTACTGGATGTGCTGGCACTGCTGGCGTTTTGCATGATGCTGTCTGTGTTCCGTTACGGTCTATGGCTGACATTGTTTGCCAGCCTGCTGACGGTTGCGGTTTACTGGCTCTGGTACTGGAAACAAGACCCTGTTATCTGCTTGCAGAAATTACCGGAAAGCGACATGACAGCCGCTTTCCCGCAGTGGCGGCTGATATACCGCAGTGGCAATATCCGCCAGGTACGCTGGCGGTCGGGCAGTATCCGGCGTAGTCGTTTACTGGTATTGCGGTATTCGATCTGGCCTTGGCAAGGTTTGGTGTTACGCTGCCGTGACTTTGAGTCTGTGCAGCATTTCAAGGCGCTGCAGCGAGTGCTTTACAGTGAGCTGTAACTGTCGGTCGTGCTGTTATTAAGGCGAACTGACGTTAGACGTTAAAGTTCTCCCAGTTCACGCAGATGTTTGGCTGTTATGACAGTGTCAAATGCTCTTGGTAACGGATTGGGGTAGTCTCGGCTGTAGTGCAAGCCCCGGCTTTCGCGTCGCAGCAGAGCGGAGCGAATGATAATTTCGGCGACGTCGACCAAGTTGCGCAGTTCCAGCAAATCGGCTGTAACCCGATGATGGCTGTAGAATTCCTGAATTTCCTGCCGTAATAATTGTACCCGATGCTTGGCGCGCAGCAGCCGCTTGGTGGTTCGGACAATCCCCACGTAGTCCCACATAAAGCGGCGCAATTCATCCCAGTTGTGGGCAATTACCACATCTTCATCAGAATCCGTCACCAGACTGGCATCCCAGGCGGGTACGTCAGGAATGTCGGGCACCGAGTTCAGACTGTCAATAATATGCGTGGCTGCTGACCGGGCATAAACCAGGCATTCGAGCAAGGAATTGCTGGCCAGACGGTTGGCCCCGTGTAATCCGGTGCAGGCCGTTTCACCAATCGCGTAGAGTCCGTCGATATCCGTGCGACCAAAATGGTCGGTCACAACACCACCACAGGTGTAGTGCGAGGCGGGCACAATGGGAATCGGTTCACGCAGAATGTCGATACCCAGTTCCAGGCAACGCTCAAGGATGGTCGGGAAATGATGACGAATAAAATCAGCCGGTTTGTGGCTGATATCCAGATACAGGCAATTGGCCCCGAGACGCTTCATTTCGTGGTCAATGGCTCTGGCGACGATGTCCCTGGGGGCGAGTTCGCCACGGGCATCAAAACGATCCATAAAACGACTGCCATCGGGCAGTAATAACTTGCCACCTTCACCCCGTACGGCTTCGCTGATTAAAAATGATGTAGCGAGCGGATGATGTAAACATGTGGGGTGAAACTGGTTAAATTCCATATTGGCAATGCGACAGCCTGCGCGCCATGCCATGGCGATGCCATCGCCTGATGCTGTATCCGGATTGGTGGTGTATAAATACACCTTGCTGGCACCGCCGGTGGCCAAGACGGTTGCTCGGGCAGTAATCGCGGCGACCTTGCGGTTATCCTTATCGAGGAAGTAAGCGCCAATACAGGCTTGCCCATCGAGGCCGAGTTTGTCTCGAGTGATCAGATCGACAGCGATGTATTGGTGTAACAGGTGAAGATTGGGTTGTTCCTTGGCGCGGTCGATCAGAGTGTCTGAAATGGCCAGCCCGGTTGCATCGGCGGCATGAATGATACGCCTGGCGCTGTGGCCACCTTCGCGAGTTAAATGGAATCGTTGGTCGCCACCCTGTTCGGCAATGCCGTCAAGAGTGAAGGGCACGCCGGTATCAATCAGCCATTGAATGGCGGAAGCGGAATTTTCTACCGTAAAGCGCACCGCCGATTCGTTACACAGCCCGGCACCGGCAATCAGGGTGTCTGATACATGGGCATCGACACTGTCTGTTGCATCCAGTACACCAGCGACACCACCTTGTGCCCAGCGAGTCGATCCGCTATCAAGCTGATCTTTGCTGATCACGGCGACCTGCAAATGCGAAGGCAGCGATAAAGCCAGTGTCAGACCGGCAGCTCCGCTGCCGATGATGAGGACGTCGAAGGTCAGTTGTTCGCTCATTTTCACCAGCTTTCAGTTAACGGAATGGCTTTATAATGCCAGTCAAAGCGCTTACAGAACACTTGTTGCAGAAATATTCCTGAACTTTCCCAAAGAGGTTCGGTCTTTCATTTACAGCCACAATGGAGGCCCGTACAGTGACCAGCACAGCAATTTTGACAAAACAGCCCAATAAGGCGTCGGAACAAGGCATGACAGATCATCAAAATACGGACCGACAACTGGTCGCAAGGGTTCAGAAAGGGGATCGTCGCGCCTTCGATTTACTGGTGCTCAAATATCAACATCGCATCCTGTCACTGGTCGGGCGTTTTGTCTCCGACTTTGCTGAAGCGCAGGATGTGACCCAGGAAGCGTTTGTAAAAGCCTATAAGGCGTTACCCAATTTTCGTGGTGACAGTGCGTTTTACACCTGGATGTACCGGATTGCTGTGAATACAGCAAAGAATCATTTGGTCAGTCGTGGTCGTAAAACACCGACCCATGACATCGATCCAGATGATGCCGAGTTTTTTGGCGATTATAGTCCCATGCGGGATATTGAAACGCCGGATGGGCTGCTGCAACGGGATCAGCTGCGCGACGTTGTTTTCGGTGCGATAGAAGCATTGCCAGACGATTTGCGGATGGCAATTACATTGAGGGAAATGGATGGGCTCAGCTATGAAGAAATTGCTGAAGCAATGGATTGTCCAATTGGTACGGTTCGCTCCCGGATTTTCCGGGCTCGTGAAGCGATAGACAAGAAAATGCAGCCATTGCTGATGGCCACTGCTTGACGGTCTGGAAGGTAACAATAATGAATGATCGCATGAATGAATCTCTTTCGGCTCTGGTAGATGGTGAAGCCGATGAACTCGAAGTACGCCGTGCTCTGAATCAGTTTGAGCAAGATGAGGAGCTGCGTGAGCGCTGGAGCCGTTATCAGTTGATGGGTGCGCTGATGCGTGAAGAACCCGTCACCACGGTGGATTTGTCGAAAGGGATTATGCAGGCCATCGCGGGTGAACCCATGGATGAAGTACCTGCAAGGCAAACCAGCGATAACGATGACGCCCAGTCCCCGGTCATCGCAGAGCCGGGTCACTCGCTACGCAAGCGCAGTGGCTGGATTGCGTCTGGCGCTGTTGCCGCTTCCGTTACTTTGGCAGTGCTGCTGGGGGTGCGGGTAATCGATGAGGTCGGTTTGGTGAAAGCGGATGCTGTGGCGTCGGCTGATGTGCAAGCCGCAGAGAGCAAACGTGTCGCTGGCTCGGATATTACCGTATCGGCACCCGCGACCGCAGCGTTTGAAACCGGCCTGAATTTTAATAGCAGCAATGTCAGTCTGGCATCAATGGATACCAGTGCTGCTGAGTCGACATTGACGGAAGAGCAGTTACGCGATGCCCAGAATCGTCTGCATGACTATGTTATGCAGCACAGTGAGCATGCGGCACTGAATACTGGTCGGGGGTTAATGCCATTCGCCCGGGTAACCAGCTTTGAGCAAGGCGGAGACGCCCAGCAGTGAAGTCTGTCTGGTTTCTTCTGACCTTGGGACTGGTGTTGGCAACTCCTGCGAGTGCCGGTTCGGCAGGTTCGGGTGATCAGGCATCTGGCGTTGGTTCGGCTGCTGGGGCTGCAGGTTTCACTGACCCCAGACAGTGGCTTGAACGTATGTCTCATGCCATCAAGGAAACCAATTACCAAGGCGTTCTGGTGTTTGGCAACGACCAACTCTGGCACACCATGGCTATCAGCCACGCCATGGCGGATGGGATCGAGTATGAGAAAATCTCCCATCTGACGGGCAACCCGAGGGAAATCATTCGGGCCGGGCAAGACGTCAGTTGCACCCATCCTGATGACCAGGCACTGCGTCTTTATGATCAGTCTGCCAACCTGTTGTCAGGGATTGATCCTCATCTACCGGCACTGGATTCCTATTACCAGCTTCGACAAGCTCGTCCAGAGAGAATCGCCGGGCGTAATGCCTTGCAAATCCAGGTTATTCCAAACGATACCTTCCGCTTTGGGCAGAATCTGTGGCTAGACGAAGAAACCGGTCTGTTATTACGTTCCGATCTGGTTGACCGGTCGCGCAAGGTCATCGAACGCTACCAGTTTGCCCAGATTACCATCGGCCAGGCTATTCCAGCGTCAGAGTTTGAAGTACCTCCAGGCAGTCATCAATACGTATCACATCTTGCTACCCCTGGTGTTACTACGATGGTTGAACATCAGCAGGGTTGGTATCCGCAATGGGTGCCCCCTGGATTTGCCCTGTCGGTAGAGCGTGATGCTGCCAGCCGTGATGCATTGATGTACAGCGACGGTTTGTCAGCCTTTACCTTGTTTGTGGATCAGGTAGAACAGGATTCCATGCCTGATATGAGTCGGCGTTGGGGTGCGACCGCTGCGGTTGTTCGCCACCAGCGTGATGGTGAGCGTAATATGCGCATTACCGTTGTTGGTGAATTACCAATGGCGACGGCCAAGCGGATAGCTCTGTCTGTTCGCCATGCTGGTGACAATCCGGTGTCGGGGAGATAAGTCCATGCCACATGAAGTAGTTGAAGTAAAAGAAATCGCCGCCGGTGGCGTTTGGGTTGAAGGACTGCAGCAAAGTGCTTGCGGCAGTTGTAATGCCCGTTCCGGGTGTGGTCAGGCGACGCTCAGCAGTCTGGGCAAGCCGGTACGATTGTGGGTTGCGACGGAATATGTTCTTCAGCCAGGCCAGCAAGTGGTACTGGATTTGCCCTCCGGCAGTCTTGCGGCCAGCGCGGCCACACTCTACGGTACTCCGCTGATCGGCCTGATTCTTGGCGCAGCGGCCGGACAGGCATCCGGTGGCGATGTCGCTGCCTTGCTGGTCGGTGTGCTGGGTCTGGCGGGAGGACTTCTGCTGGCTCGTTACATTGCCAATCTGAAACGCCACCAGTGGCTTCCTGCAATTGTTTCTGTGTGTTCGGAATTCTGACCACAAAATCGAATCTATAGTACTTACTTGCTACGTTGGTTCACCATCACCTTGGTGTTAATCATCATCTCGGTATTGCTGTTAAGGGCTCTCTATGACCAGAATATTCAAATTACTGTTCCCCGTTGTCTTACTACTGGCTTCTGCGGTGCATGCCAGCTTGCCGGATTTTCGTGATTTGGTAAAAGAAGCGTCTCCGGCGGTTGTTAATATCAGTACGGTACAGCATGTCAGCGCCGGATTGTCCGGTTCCTATCAACAGCGCTACGGCTTGCCTGAGGATGTGCCTGAAATATTCCGGCACTTTTTCGGCGAGCAAATGCCTTCGCCGCGTGGTGAGCAGGAAAAGACATCACTGGGCTCCGGTTTTATCGTCTCCCATGACGGTTATATCCTCACCAATAATCACGTGATCAAGGATGCTGATGAAATTGTTGTCCGTCTGAATGATCGGCGCGAGCTGGAAGCCAAGTTGATCGGTGCCGATGAGAGTTCCGATCTGGCGTTACTCAAGGTCGAAGCTGATGATCTGCCGATTGTTGCACTGGGTGATTCCGATGCGCTGGAGGTTGGCGAATGGGTGGTTGCTATCGGCTCGCCGTTCGGTTTTGACTATTCCGTGACGGCAGGGATTGTCAGTGCCAAAGGACGCAGTTTGCCGAACGAAAATTATGTCCCTTTTATTCAAACAGATGTGGCGATCAATCCGGGCAACTCAGGTGGCCCACTGTTTAATCTGAATGGCAAAGTGGTCGGGATCAACTCGCAAATTTATACCCGCTCTGGTGGTTTTATGGGGGTTTCATTTGCGATTCCGATTAACGTGGCCATGGATGTTGCTGATCAGCTGAAGGAAAAAGGCAAGGTGAGTCGTGGCTGGCTGGGTGTGGTGATTCAGGAAGTCAGCAAGGATCTGGCCGAGTCGTTTGGACTGGATAAAGCAGCGGGCGCACTGGTAGCCCAAGTGGTTCCTGATAGTCCGGCGGAGAAAGCGGGTTTGAAAAGTGGCGATATTATTACCCGTTTTAATGGCGAGGCCATTTATCTGTCGTCTGATTTACCCCATCAGGTTGGCCGGGTAAAACCCGGCACCAGTGCCCGTATCGACCTGGTCAGAAACGGCAAGCGCAAACGCATTGATGTTGAAATTGGAGTGTTATCGAACGCGCAGACGCAAACGCTGGCATCCAATACCCCTCCCGGTGAATTCAACAGTGACGCAATGGGCGTTCTGGTGGCTGAACTGGACGACAGTCAGCGGCGCAAACTGGGTTCTGGCGGGGTTCTGGTCAAAGCGGTCAGTGATGGCCCTGCGGCAGTATCCGGTTTGATGCCAGGAGATGTAATCACCATGATTCACGGAGAAAACATCAACGATCTGGATGATTTTAAACAGGTCATTGCCGGGCTGCCAGGTGATCGTAATGTTCCGATGCGCATCATTCGCCGTGGTGCAGCGCTCTTTATCCCGTTACACGTACCGAAATAGCAGGCTCACTGTGACACAACAAAGGCAACCTCAGGGTTGCCTTTGTTGTGTCTGATTCGTTGTCGGCGCGGTCTGTTTGAGTCTTCATTAGCCATATATGCCGCTTTCAAGTAAAATCCCGCCCCATTTCTTTTGCTGCCTGGATGTCATTCTGTGAGCCACCTGGACCACATTCGTAACTTTTCCATCATTGCCCATATCGATCATGGCAAATCCACGCTGTCAGATCGGATTATTCAGATTTGCGGCGGCTTGACCAATCGGGAAATGCAGCAGCAAGTGCTCGACTCTATGGATATTGAGCGCGAGCGCGGTATCACCATCAAGGCCCAAAGCGTGACGCTGGATTATGTCGCCAGAAATGGCGAAACCTATCAGCTGAACTTTATTGATACCCCTGGGCACGTTGATTTCAGCTACGAAGTGTCACGCTCCCTGTCTGCTTGCGAAGGCGCATTGCTGGTGGTCGACGCGGCGCAAGGGGTGGAAGCTCAATCCGTTGCCAACTGTTACACCGCTATTGAGCAAGGTCTGGAAGTTCGCCCGGTATTAAACAAGATGGATTTGCCTCAGGCAGATCCGGATAAAGTCGCCCAGGAAATTGAAGATATTATTGGTCTTGATGCCACCGAAGCGGTTCGTTGCAGTGCCAAGAGCGGTCTTAATGTAGAAGATGTTCTGGAAGATCTGGTTGCCCATATTCCGCCTCCTGAAGGGAATATTGATGGCCCATTGCAAGCACTGATTATCGACTCCTGGTTTGACTCCTACCTTGGCGTTGTGTCTCTGGTTCGAGTGAAAAACGGAGTTATTCGCAAGGGTGACAAAATACGTCTCAAAAGCACGGGCAGGGATCACCTGGTCGATGGCGTCGGTATTTTTACGCCCAAACGTCACGAAAAGAAAGAACTGCGCACCGGTGAAGTCGGCTATATGGTGGCCGGTATCAAGGACATTCACGGTGCGCCGGTGGGTGATACCATTGTCAGTTCCAAATTTCCGGACACCGGGGCGTTGCCTGGTTTCAAAAAGGTCAAACCACAGGTGTATGCCGGGTTGTTTCCCGTCAGTTCGGATGACTTTGAAAGCTTCCGTGACGCCCTGGAAAAACTCTCGCTGAACGATGCCTCGCTGTTTTACGAACCTGAAAACTCTGATGCTCTCGGCTTTGGTTTCCGTTGTGGTTTCCTGGGCATGTTGCATATGGAGATCATTCAGGAACGGCTGGAACGTGAATACGACATGGATCTGATCACGACTGCGCCAACGGTTATTTATCAGGTGGTTACCCAAAAGGGTGATGTTATTGAGGTTGATAACCCATCGAAGTTGCCGGATATTGGCTCAATCACTGAGATGCGTGAACCGATTGCGGAAGCCAATATTCTGGTGCCGCAAGAATATCTGGGCAATGTCATCTCGCTCTGTATCGATAAGCGCGGTGTCCAGCTTGATATGCAATACACTGGCAGCCAGGTATCTCTGAAGTACGAATTACCCATGGGCGAAGTGGTGATGGACTTCTTCGATCGGCTGAAATCAGCCAGCCGGGGTTTTGCATCGCTGGATTACAACTTCAGTCGTTTTGAACCGGCCCCTCTGGTGCGTCTGGATGTGCTGGTCAATGGTGAACGGGTAGACGCATTGGCGGTGATTATGCATCGCGACAATGTCCGTCGTCGTGGTGCAGCGCTGACAGAAAAAATGAAAGAACTGATTCCGCGCCAGATGTTTGATGTCGCTATTCAGGCGGCGATGGGCAATCAAGTGGTCGCCCGGGCGACCATCAAGGCGTTACGTAAAAACGTCACCGCCAAATGTTATGGTGGCGACGTCAGTCGCAAGAAGAAACTGTTGCAGAAGCAGAAAGACGGCAAGAAACGGATGAAACAAATAGGTAGTGTTGAAATTCCACAATCAGCGTTTCTGGCTGTTCTCAAGGTAGATGATTAATGAAAAAACAATCTGGTCTGTCGTTTTACGCCGTCATGGTGATCCTGTTGATCGTCGGTGTGGTTGCCAAGGCAGGAATTGCCATTGTTCCTATGTATTGGGACAACCGCATGCTGCAACAGGTGCTGGAAACAATGCACAAGTCGAAAACAGTCACCGGCACCAGTTCGGTCAAGGATTTACACGGAGTGTTGGCCGCCCGTATTCGTTCCAATAGCTTGAATATTTCCCTTGATGGCCTGGTTGCGACGCGCAGCAAGGGCGTATTGACGATGGACTGGAATTACGAAGTCAAAGAGCATTTCATGGGTAACCTGTATGTCGTTGGCCAATTTTCTCATCACGAAGAATTTGAATAAGTGAATGACCCTCTGTTAAAACTTTCCCAGCGTTTGGGGTACACCTTTCATGATGAACAACTGGTGACCCTGGCGCTTACCCACCGCAGCAAAGGCGGCACGAACAATGAACGCCTCGAATTTCTGGGTGATTCCATTCTCAATTTTGTCATCGCTGAAGACCTCTACCAGCGTTTTGGTCTGGCTCGTGAAGGTAAACTCAGTCGTTTGCGCGCACGTATGGTCAAGGGCAAGACGCTGGCCGATCTGGCCCGCGAATTTGGACTGGGTGATTTTCTGATCCTGGGTTCTGGTGAGCTGAAAAGTGGTGGTCATCGGCGGGAATCCATTCTGGCCGATACGGTTGAAGCCCTTATCGGCGCTATCTATCTGGATGCCGGTCTGGACGCGGCACGCGGGTGTATTCTTACCTGGTACAAAACCCGGCTGGATGAATTATCGCTGGAAGATCCGATCAAGGATCCCAAAACCCGTTTGCAGGAACATCAGCAAGGTAAACATTTACCGCTGCCAAAATACAACGTGCTGGCGTTGACCGGGCCGACCAACGAGCAGATATTCAAGGTTGAAGTTCGTATTCAGGATGCCGAACCCCAGGTCGCCGAAGGTGCCAGTCGTCGGGCTGCAGAGCAGGCTGCTGCAATGCAGCTGCTGACCCAACTCGGCATCAGTGAGGAAGAAAAATGACACAACGTACCGGGTTTGTTGCCATCGTGGGTCGCCCCAACGTTGGCAAGTCAACATTGCTTAATCGTATTCTCGGGCAAAAATTGTCCATTACCTCGCGCAAGCCGCAAACCACCCGTCATCAGATATTAGGCATCAAGACAGAAGATGATATTCAGGTGGTTTATGTCGATACACCCGGCATGCACCTGCGTCAGGAAAAGGCCATCAACCGCTATATGAACAAGGCGGCAACAATGGCAGTCAAGGATGTTGATCTGGTCATTATGGTGGTTGACCGGACACGCTGGACCGATGAAGACGACATGGTATTGCAGGCTGTCAGCCAGCAGCGGGCTCCGGTGGTGCTAGTGGTCAACAAGGTCGACTTTATCAAGGACAAGGACGAAGAATTGTTGCCGTACCTGCAATCCTTGTCTGAACGTTATGCGTTTGCCCAGATCGTGCCGCTGAGTGCCAAGACCGGTCGTAACGTTGATCGGCTGGAATCGCTGATTAACAGTTATTTGCCAGAAGCTCAGTATTTCTACCCGGAAGACCAGATTACCGATCGCAGTTCACGCTTTCTGGCCGCCGAGCTGGTGCGAGAAAAAATCATGCGCCAATTGGGTGACGAATTACCCTACGCCATGACGGTTGAAATAGAAGAGTTTACCCATGATGGGCGGCTGGCAGAAATCAGTGCCTTGATTCTGGTTGAGCGGCCGTCACAAAAACGGATTGTGATCGGTGATGGCGGCTCCCGCATCAAGCAGATCGGTCAGGATGCTCGCAAGGACATGGAAATCCTGTTTGACTGCAAAGTGATGCTGAATTTGTGGGTCAAAGTCAAAACCAACTGGTCTGATGACGAACGAGCCCTGCGTAGTCTGGGTTACGACGATCGTTCCTGATGCAAGCGCTGGTGGTTTTGCACCGGCGGCCGGTGGGTGAATCAGGCTGGCTGGTGAACGCCTTGTGTGAACGAGATGGTCATCGGCTACTGTTGGCACCAAGACGGCAAACAGTGCAACTGCATCAAATCTATCGTGGCGCATGGCAAGCAGAACAAGACTGGCCCCGACTGGTGCTGGCCGAACCAGAGCACATCTTTGTACTGACAGAGAACGCCCTGTTTTGCGCTTCTTATCTGAACGAACTGTTGATTCGCCTGTTACCTCAAGGAGAAGCCCTGCCGGGTATGTATCAGCGATATATTCGCACTCTGGCTGCTCTCACCGGGCAACAGGCGGCAGAACCCTGGTTACGCATGTTTGAGTATCAGCTGTTGTCGGATCTGGGGTTCGGCTTTCACTGGCATCTGGATACAAAAGGCGATGCGATTCGGGCGTCGGAGCGTTATTGTTTTGATCCGCAGTCCGGGTTTGCACCCACTGGGGATAGCGGGGGATTTCCCGGCGAAGTGTTACTGGCGATTCATCAAGGACAATTACGCTTGCCTGAGTTACGGGTCTCCAAGCACATACTGCGACAGGCGTTGTCGGAATGGCTGGCGCAGCCTTTAAACAGCCGCCGGTTATTCGATCTGCCAGCTGATGTTTAACCCTCTGTGAGTAGCGCACTACTCCCGCTTTAATCGCTGTTAGCGTTCAAACCCAACTGATTGAGGATATTTTTTGTGATCAAAGATGGCCGTGTTCTTCTTGGTGTCAATATCGACCATATAGCGACGCTGCGTCAGGCCCGTGGTACCCGTTATCCCGACCCGGTACAAGCGGCTTTTGTTGCTGAACAGGCCGGTGCTGATGGCATCACCATCCATCCCCGTGAAGATCGGCGTCACATCCAGACCCGTGACGTCTACGTGCTGAAAGAAACCTTGACCACCCGCATGAATCTGGAAATGGCCGTCACCGAAGCGATGCTGCAACTGGCCGAAGAAGTTGAGCCGGAATGTGTCTGCCTGGTACCTGAAAAACGGGAAGAATTGACGACCGAAGGTGGTCTGGATGTGATGGGTCAGGAAGCCCAGATTACTGCTGCGGTGACACGCCTGAAGCAGGTTGGCAGTGTTGTCTCATTGTTTATCGACCCGGATCTGGCCCAGATTGACGCTGCGGTTCGTACGGGTGCTCCGGTGATCGAATTACATACCGGGCGCTATGCCGATGCAACGGCAGCGACGGCTGTTCGGGAAGAACTGCAACGGATTCGGGCAGCGGCACAGTATGCGCATCAGTGTGGTTTGATCGTGAACGCCGGGCATGGTTTGAATTACCACAATGTTGAACCGATTGCGGCTATTGCCGAGATCAATGAATTGAATATTGGTCACGCAATTGTTGCCCATGCGCTGTTTGTGGGTATAGAGCGCGCGGTTACCGAGATGCGCACCTTACTGGCTGATGCCTCGTCGTGACCGCAGCAAGTCTGGCCGTTGCTTTATCGCCGGCAGTGATTGGTGTCGGTACCGATATGATTCGGGTGGATCGTATCGAGGCGGTTTTTCGTCGCAAGGGGGAACGGCTGGTACAGCGCATTCTGACCCCGGCTGAACAAGACGTGTGGCGGGCGCGAGGTTGTTCGATCAACTTTCTGGCCAAGCAGTTTGCCGCCAAGGAAGCCTTGGCAAAAGCCCTGGGAACCGGGATTGCACAAGGCGTGGGTTTTCAGCAACTGGAGGTTCTGCGTAGCGCCCAGGGAGCACCGGTGGTTGCACTGTTTGGTGCTGCCGCTGACCGTTTGCAGCAATTGGAAGGCCGTCAGGCACTGCTCAGCCTGTCTGATGAACAGCCGTGGGTACTGGCCTTTGCCGTGCTGTCGCGTTAGTTGACTGGGTGACCTGTTTCAGTCCTGGTTGCTGTTGGTGATGGCACTGCGCCAGTCGTAGTGGGCGGACCATTGTTGCAGTTTTTCAGCGGTCGCAACCATACACCGTACCCGATCCGGCAAGGCCGTAAATTGCTTGCTCTTTAACGTTGTCTCCAACACTTCCAGATCATGTCTGAGGGCTGGAATACCACAGTAACGTGATGCACCGTGCAGACGATGTACCGCTGCCTGCAAGTCGACCAGGTTTTCTTCTTCCCACAGCTCCCGGATACGTTGCAGCTCCTTGGGTAATGAGGTTAACAACATATCCATCATGTCGCAGGCGAGTGCCGGTTTACCACTGGCGCAGCGCAGTGCCAGCTCCAGCGAAAACAGTCCGGGTTGATCTTTCTGTTCATCCAGCGGGTCTACGCCGTAGTCGGTTTCGGATGCTTCCTGCAGAGGTTCTGTTGGTGGCATAAAACCGGTCCAGTGGTGAATACACTGCACCAGTTGGTCCATTGAGATAGGTTTGGTCTGATAGTCATTCATGCCTTCCTTGAGCAGCTGTTGTTTTTCATCCGCCATGGCATGCGCGGTTAATGCGACCACTGGAATTCCTTGTTTGTTCGGTAACGTGCGAATCCGTTTGGTGGCTTCCAGTCCATTCATTCCTGGCATCTGTATATCCATAAACACCAGATCGATATGTTGTTGCTGAATCATATTAATGGCTTCCTGACCGGATGATGCACCATAGGTCGGTAGTCCGAGGTCGCGCAACAGGGTAACGACCAGGCGCAGATTGGCATCATTATCATCAACAGCGAGAATATGGGGTGGAAGACCGGGTGTCTGATGCAACTGCCGCAGCATGGCAGGTGGTTCGTCATCAACCGATTCACCGTTCAGGATGTCTGACAACAGTGCATGTAGCTTGCGGCTGCTGAATGGCCGGGTCATACAGGCAAAGGCGCCGTAGTGACGCAGCTGATCCAGATGGTCGTGACTGAGGCTGTCTACCAAGGTAATAATTGGCACACCGTAGGGAACCAGCTGTCGGGAGATTTGCTGGCACAAAGAGCTGCCAAGGTAATCGCTTTCGACGGTGATAATGACCGCGTCCGGCCTGTCAGTCGTGTTCAGCAACAACTGCTCCAGTTCCTTGACCGAAGCACAATCTGTGCTGACCAGTTGCCATTCTGCCAACAGTGTACACAGATTGTGTTTGCTGTCCGGATGTCCGTCGAGTATCGCAATGTGGCCTGGGTGCAGGCTTTCCAGTGCGGCCGGAGGGTTGTTATCCAGATCGGTGCTGAAGTGAAAACTGAACACCGAACCTTCACCCGGGTGGCTCTCGACACGAATATCACCACGCATTGCTTGCACCAGGGCCCGCGAGATAATCAGGCCAAGGCCGGTGCCTCCAAACTGCCGGGCAGTGCTGGCATCGGCCTGACTAAAGGCATTAAACAGCCGTTTTTGCTGTTCCAGTGACAGTCCGATCCCGGTATCCCGAACGTCAATATTGATGCTGGCCTGGCTGTTACGGACATTGATCAAGCTGATATAAACAGCCACTGAGCCTGATTCAGTGAATTTGATCGCGTTACCAACCAGATTGGTCAGCACCTGTTTAAGGCGCAGTTCATCACCCTGCAACTGACAGGGAACGTCGGCATCGATTTTTAGAGACAGTGCCAGTTGCTTGTTAATGGCGTCCGGTGTTAACGCAATCAACACATCCTCAGCGACGTCCCGGAGGTTGACGGCGCTGTGGTCAATAATCAGTTTACCGGCTTCCAGTTTGGACAGATCGAGAATGTCGTTAATGATGCGCATCAGGTCATCGGACGACTTGCGCATGGTGTCAATATAATCGCTTTGCCGTTCACTGAGACGAGTACGCTCCATTAACTGCACATAGCCTTTGATACCGGTTAGCGGTGTCCGCAGTTCGTGACTGACGTTGGCAAGGAACTCGGATTTGAGGCGGCTGGCTTCCTGGGCTTCGCGTTGGTCGAGCAGCAACTGGCGGTTACGGATTTCCAGATCATCCATGGTTTCCTGCATGTCGCGAGTGGCTTCCTCAATGCTGCGCTGCTGTTCAACACTGGTTTGTTGCAGTCCGGCTGCCAGGCTGTTGATCCCGCTGGCCATTTCGCTCAATTCGCCACCGCCTTCAACACGAACTCGGGCTTCGTATTTGCCATCTTCCAGTGCATGAATGGCTTGCAGAATACTGATGGTTGGCCGGGAAATCTGGCGGCTGATACGTACCGCGAGGAAAAAACAGCTGATCAGGGTTACCAGGATCATGGTCAGCGACGAAGCGGCATGCTGGTAGCGAGCCAGGCGGGTATTACTGACCGACAATTCCAGCTCAGCCCATCCCAGTAACTTGGGTTCGGCTGCTTGTTCCGCAAAAAACTGGGTGGATACCTGATCAGAAATGATCAGATTTTGCGCCAGAACCGGTGTGCGCACCCGCACCGACTCACTGGTATGCATCAGGTGTAACTGGCCGCGTCTTAACGTTGAATCGGATAGCTGATTACTGATCATGCGTGGCCCGGCATGGGCCATCAGTTCCATATCCTGATTGTAGATACTGACTGAGCGAACGTCCGGTTCTTCCAACATGTTGTTGGCGATGTTCTGCAGAATGGCCACGTTGCCAATGGTAACGCCGTATTCGCAGACCGGTGCCAGCTGTTTTGCCATGGCCAGTGCGCGTTGGTCGAGCAGATCGTTGAGGTCGCGAAAACGCTGGCTGATAAAATAACTGCCAAGTACCAGCGATACAATAAGACCTGGCAGCAGCCCCATTAACAATACGCGATGTTGAAGATTCCAGGTTTTCATGGTGCTCGCCAGGCAACCTGCTTGCAGGTCGAAAAAAGAAAACGAAGAGTACTGAGTAATAGCAGTACACGCAATCACTCACCGGCTCGCCGGTAGACGCACGGAAAGTGTTCGGAAAGTGTTCGGAAATAGCAATTTCCCTGTGCTGGTGGCGCAAGCAAGGGCTCAGCAAGGGCTCAGCAAGGGTTAGGGAAGGGATAAAAAAGGCAGATGCAAGGGTGGTAAAAAGCTCTATGGAAATCAGTAATTGTTATTAACGAATGGTCGGATTAACACGTACTATGTGTCGTATTTGGTTATATAAAGAATAGGTAAGGTGACTATTGTGACGACCTTGGCGACCCCTGACATTGATTATCCAACCATTGCTGACTGCGTCGGCCACACGCCGCTGGTGCGATTGCAGCGTATGGGTGCCAATACGGACGGCAACCAGATATTACTGAAGCTGGAAGGCAATAACCCGGCAGGATCGGTGAAAGACCGACCGGCACTGTCAATGATCCGCCTGGCCGAACAGCAAGGTGATATTCAGCCTGGTGATACGCTGATCGAAGCGACCAGCGGCAACACCGGGATTGCGTTGGCTATGGCCGCTGCGATGATGGGTTACCGTATGATCTTGATTATGCCAGACAGCAGCACGATGGAGCGACGCTGGGCGATGCAAGCCTATGGCGCGGAATTGATTCTGGTCAGCAACGGCATGGAAGGTGCCCGTGATCTGGCGTTGTCGATGCAATCACAAGGTCAGGGCAAGGTACTGAACCAGTTCGGTAATATGGCCAATCCAGAGGCTCATTATGCCAGCACCGGCCCGGAAATCTGGCAACAAACCGCTGGACGGATTACCCATTTTGTCAGTTCCATGGGAACCACCGGAACGATTATGGGCATCTCCCGTTATCTTAAAGAGCAGAATCCGGCGGTCTGTGTCGTCGGGTTGCAACCCTCGGACGGCGCATCGATTCCGGGCATTCGTCGTTGGCCGGAAGAATACCTGCCCACTATCTTTGAACGTCAACGCGTCGATCAGATACTCGACATCGGCCAGCACGAAGCGGAAAGCACCATGCGCCAGCTGGCCCGTGAAGAAGGCATCTTTTGTGGTGTTTCATCCGGTGGTGCGGTGTATGCGGCGTTGCAGCTGGCGTTGCAGCTGCAGAACGCCACGATTGTGGCTATTGTGTGTGATCGTGGCGACCGCTATTTATCCTCAGGTATTTTTGCTCCGGAGCAGGAATAACCGCCGAAACCCCCGTCAATCTGATTGTGACCGGGCTTCAGGGTTGCAATCCCGCCGAGAGTACCAATACTGTGCGCCGTTACTCGCCAGCGGAGATGTATCTAGCTGGCATTTGCTCAGGAGATACGGGTGGTCACGGCAAAAACCTTGCAACTGAATATTGATAATATGACGTCGGATGGACAGGGAGTCGCTCGCCTTGGCCGTGATGTCTATTTTGTGCCCGGCGCTTTGCCCGGTGAGCAGGTCACTGTCCGCCTGGACGGCCGCCGCAAAAAAGTCTGGATGACTCGGTTGGTATCGATTGAGCAGCCGGCAGCAGACCGGGTGATACCGGACTGCCCTCACTATCAGCGTTGTGGCGGTTGTGATTTGCAGCATTTAGCGTATCCCGCCCAGGTTAACTTTAAACAACAGCGTGTCGAACGGGAGTTCAGTCGTCAGGGGCTGGTGGTGCCGGAATGGGCACCGCCGATAACCGCAGAACCTTGGGGCTATCGGCGCAAGGCGCGTTTGGGAGTGCGCTTCAGCAAAGACAAACAGCGTAATTTTCTCGGTTTTCGTGAAGCCGCTTCCGAGCATCTGACCAATATTGATCGCTGCCCAGTTTTGCCTGCGTTACCGGCACTGGACTGGATGCGCTGGCGCGACGGTATTTCGACCCTGCAGGGACGTGATCGTATTACCCAGATTGAAGTAGTCGCGGCCGACAATGCACTGGCGCTGGTGTTCCGTATTCTCAAACCGCTCTCGCTGGCGGATCAGCAATCATTGTGCTCGCTGGCTGAATCTCTGAGTGCTGACTCGTCATTGCAGCTGTGGCTCAATCCGGGGCGTGACGAACCGTCGGTGTGCATTTTCCCGCAACAACCGGTCGAGCTGGTTCATTTTGTGGATGAGCAGCCATTAAAAATGCAACTGAGTGACTTTTTCCAGGTCAATGGCCCGGTCAATCGCGCCATGGTGCAACAGGCATTGGCATGGTTGCAGCCGCAAAAAGAGGACGTGATCTGGGACTTGTTTGCCGGACATGGCAATTTCAGTATGCCACTGGCCCGACGTTGCCAGCATGTCAGTGCGGTGGAGGTTCAGGCCGACATGGTCAGCAGTTTGCAGCGTCAGGCTGAATCTCTGGCGTTGTCCTTGCATGCGATTGAAGCAGATTTATCCAATTCAGGCGTGCTGGCTCACCTGCCGGCACCCGACAAGGTGTTGCTGGACCCGCCACGAGCAGGTGCGGCAGCCCTTATGCAGGAACTGAACGCCCGTAAGGTATCGCAGGTGCTTTATGTGTCTTGTGACGCAGCGACACTGGCGCGGGACTTGAGTACGCTGGCTGCGGCTGGCTACCAGATAGAAAAGGCAGGAATTATGGATATGTTTCCCCAGACGCATCATGTTGAAACCATGGTGCTGCTCAGCTACCGGGACAAGCGCCGTGGTTAAGGTAAGAGACGATCTCCCCCTCTGGCACGACGGGTCACTGGATGCCGAACGCTGGTTAGAAAGTGTTACCCAAGGTTACGAGATTCGGGATCCTGAAGTTTTATTAAAAGCATTGCAGCTGGCCAAACAGTTGTCCGATGAAGCCATTGCCAATCAGACCTACTGGTCGGTTGACAGTGTGCAGATGGGCATTGAAATGGCACAGCTGCTGATGGATCTGAGGCTGGATACCGAGTCGCTGGTGGCCGCCGTGCTTTACCGTGCCGTACGGGAAGGGCGGCTGTCGCTGGCACGGGTAGAGCGTGATTTTGGTGGCGCCGTTGCCAAATTGATCGAGGGTGTGCTGCGCATGGCGGCCATCAGCGCGATTCAGAACTCGTCGGATGATGTCGTGCTGGGGCAGCGCGAAGCCCAGGTCGACAACCTGCGTAAGATGCTGGTTGCCATGATTGATGACGTCCGAGTGGCGCTGATCAAGCTGGCCGAACGTACATCCGCCATTCGTGCTGTGAAGGACGCTCCGCCAGATCGCCGCAAAAAAGTGGCTGAAGAGGTGTTTAATATCTATGCGCCGTTGGCGCACCGTTTGGGGATTGGTCATCTCAAATGGGAACTGGAAGATCTGGCGTTTCGCTATTTGCAGCCCGACTCCTATAAACAGATTGCGCGCTTGCTGGATGAAAAACGGATTGCCCGCCAGGACTATGTGAATGGTGTGGTGCAGGTATTGCGGGAAGAACTGCTGAGTTATGGGATTCGTTGTGATGTGTATGGTCGAGCCAAACACATCTACAGCATCTGGCGTAAAATGAGTCGCAAAAACCTCGATTTCTCCCAGATATACGACATCCGTGCTGTCCGCATTCTGGTGCCCGAGCTGCGCGATTGTTACGCCGCGCTGGGAACCGTGCACACGCTCTGGCGCCATATTCCCAACGAGTTCGACGACTACATCGCCAATCCCAAGGAAAATGGTTACCGCTCCCTGCATACCGCCGTGATCGGCCCGGAAGGCAAGGTGCTTGAAGTGCAGATTCGTACCCATGCCATGCACGAAGACGCTGAGTTGGGTGTTTGTGCTCACTGGCTGTACAAGGGTACCGATACCAACGGCAAGGATCACGGCTACGAACAGAAAATTGCCTGGCTGCGACAAGTGCTGGAATGGCACGAAGAACTGGATGACCTGCCGGAACTGGCACGGGAATTACGCAGCGACATCAATCCGGATCGTATCTACGTTTTTACCCCGGATGGTCATGTGGTGGACTTGCCGCCGAGTGCGACACCGGTGGATTTTGCCTACCGGGTACATACCGAAGTGGGCAACAAGTGTCGTGGTGCCAAGGTTAATGGCCGCATAGTGCCTTTGACCTACATTCTCAAAACCGGTGAACAGATTGAAATTCTGACTCATCCCAATGCCAACCCCAGCCGTGACTGGTTGTATCCAGAGTCCGGGTATATCCATACCAGCCGGGCCAGGGCCAAAGTCGCGCACTGGTTCAAGTTACAGGCGCGGGATCAGAACATCGATGAAGGACGTGCGCTGGTACTGCGTGAACTGGATCGTCTGGATCTGGCGCAGGAACCCCTGCACGATATCGCCCAGAATATGAACATGAAGTCGATCGATGACATGTTTGCTGCGGTCGGCGCTGGTGATATGCGTGTCGGTCAAATTGTCCATGCCGTACTGCGTCAGGCCGATGTCGGGCAGCCCCAGCAAGAATTACCCTTGGCTCGCAAGACGGCGGAGACAACCGTCAAACCGGGCAAGGACGATATTTACATTGAAGGTGTGGGCAACCTGTTGACTCAAATGGCGCAATGTTGTCAACCGTTACCCGGCGACGATATTCGCGGCTATGTCACCATTGGTCGTGGTGTGACCGTGCATCGCAGCGATTGTGAAAATCTGCTGCACCTGGAGGCGATTGAGCCAAGTCGTGTCCTGCAAGTCACCTGGGGCGTCAAACCGACCCGCACCTACCCGGTCGAAATGTCGATTCTGGCGTATGACCGTACCGGCCTGTTACGTGACGTCAGTGCGGTACTGGCGAATGAGCGGGTTAATGTAATCGGCGTGAATACCCAGTCGAACCAGGGCGACAATACCGCCAGTATGCAGTTGACGGTGGAAGTCGAAAGCCTGGAAAACCTCGGCCGTTTGATGAAAAAAATCGAACAACTGCCCAACATCATGTCGGCTCGTCGTATTCGCGGGGGCCAGTCCTGATGTATCAGCTGGACGATTTACTGACGCTGATGGCCCGGTTGCGCAACCCGAAAACGGGTTGCCCCTGGGATCTGCAGCAAGACTTCGCCAGCATCGTGCCCCATACGCTGGAGGAAGCCTACGAAGTCGCTGATGCCATCGAACGCCAGGACTGGCCTCATCTCGAAGAGGAATTGGGTGACCTGCTGTTCCAGGTGATTTTTTATGGTCAATTGGGTGTCGAACAGCAGCATTTTTCGGTCGCCAGTATTATCGACCGTCTGGTGGCCAAGCTGATTCGTCGTCACCCTCATGTGTTTCCGGCTGGTACGCTGGAGAGCGAACGTGATCCATCGATAACACCGCAAGCAGCCGAGATCAATGCCCATTGGGAGGCTATCAAGGCAGCAGAGAATGCCGCCAAGCCGACACCCCATCCGCCTCGTTTACTGGATTCTGTTCCAGCCACCATGCCGGGTTTGACCCGCGCCGTAAAATTGCAGAAAAAAGCCTCAACGGTCGGATTTGACTGGAATAATCCCCACGCGGTGGTCGACAAGATTCGTGAAGAGCTGGATGAAGTGATTGTCGAGATGGATGCGAATGACCATCAGCGGCTGGAGTCTGAAATTGGTGATCTGCTGTTTGCCGTGGCCAACCTTGCACGTCATTACCATATTGATCCCGAGGTTGCAGTACGTGGCACCAACCAGCGTTTTAGTCAGCGTTTTGCGGTGGTCGAAGAGCGTGCCCAGGCGGCGGGTGGCTGGCACCAGGTAACTCTCAGAGAGATGGAAACCTCCTGGCAAATCGCCAAACAACAGGAAAAACGGCAACAGGAAAAACGGCAACAGGAAAAATGACAACAGCAGCAAGCAGACTGATCCGAATCAGCCATGGCTCTGCTGATTGCGGAAGCAGATCAACAGGGCCAATGACAGTCAGGCCTGGCCTGAAAGCTAATGCTAATGTTTGTCGTTATTGGCTTGCTCCAGGTGTTTGCGGGTCAACTCCAGAAATGCCGGGGTAGGCCCTATATCTTCATATACCGGAAACCCCTCTTCGTCGCGTGCGACCACCGTATTCCCGGCAACATAGGGGAAACCACTGGCAAGGTCATTTAACGCCGCATGCACCAGATCGCGTAACAGTCGTTCCTGCGACAGACCTGGGAACATTTCCAGCAAGGCCTCTACACGAGCCGCATCCTTGACGTTGAGTGAAATCGGATAGCTGCGGTCACCGACCGGATCGCCATATTCCTGTTCCCAATGGGCCATCAGAGCAGACGCTTTCATATTAATCTCCTTTCACAATGTCCTTTTATTTTGGTATGAATTGCAGTGAAGGTTCAGAAAACTTACGGAAACAACGGGACAACCTGGGCAAAAAAAGACAACTGCCAGCTCTGTCACGTGACTATTTGACGTAAAACCGATCATTCAGGAGGGCGAATCGATGAGCGAGCTGGATCCACTATTACGCGACAAGGTGAAAATGCTGGGCAAGATGCTGGGCAATACCATCCAGGCCAGTCAGGGCCGTGAGGTACTGGACTCAATCGAGTCCATTCGCAAACAGGCCAAACGTGCTCGCGGTGGCGACTCGGGTGAGCGAGAACAGCTGCTGACAACGCTGAAAAACCTGCCGGAAGAAACCTTGCTGCCTGTCGTGCGCGGCTTTAACCAGTTTCTCAATCTGGCCAATATTGCTGATCAGCAACACGGCAGCAGCTGGCGTCGTGCCGAAGCACTGCAATCGGGTCTGGATACCATGTTTCCGGATTTACTGGAACGGCTTGAGACCGCAGGTGTGGCGGTTGACGGTTTGAGTGAGCGCATCGCCAGCCTTAATATTGAACTGGTATTGACGGCCCATCCTACCGAAATTACGCGCCGAACCCTGATTCAGAAATACGACGCCATCACTCGCTTGTTGCAGCAACGGGATGATCTGCATGATGAGCACCCCCTGCTGGGTGAACTGGATCAACGCCTGGCTCGGCTGATTGAAGAAATCTGGCACACCAACGAAATTCGCAAAACCCGTCCGACGGCAGTGGATGAAGCCCGCTGGGGGTTTGCGGTGGTGGAAAATTCGCTTTGGGCGGCGGTGCCGCAAATGATGCGGGATCTGGATCAGCAATTGCTGGCGCGTGGTGGTTCCGTATTGCCGCTGGATGCCGCACCGGTACGGTTTGCTTCCTGGATGGGCGGTGACCGTGACGGCAATCCGAATGTCACGGCGCAGGTGACGCGAGAAGTGCTTTACCTGGCTCGCTGGATGGCAGCCGACCTGTATCTGCGTGACATTGATACGCTGGGTAATCAGTTGTCGATGGCGGCGGCTTCAGCAGAACTCCGGCGGGCCTACCCTAATGACCCGGACGAACCCTATCGGGCCTGCCTGCATGCGTTAAGGTCACGGTTGGTGGATACCAAGCAGTGGGCCAATGGTTGCATCAAACAGCAAGAGACCAGCGGAAACCCTCTGACTCGGGATGATGAGCTGCTGGAGCCGTTAACCCTGTGTTATCGCAGTTTACTGGAGCAAGGCATGGAGACCATTGCCGACGGCCAGTTACTCGATACCATTCGCCGGGTGGCCTGTTTTGGTGTATCGCTGGTGCGCCTGGATGTCCGCCAGGAATCCTCGCGCCATGCCGGTGTGATGCAGGAAATCTGTTTGTACTATGGCTGGGGTGATTACCTCAGTTGGACGGAAGACGAAAAGCAGACGTTTTTGCTCCGTGAGTTGGCGTCCCGGCGACCTCTGGTACCCAAGCACTGGCAGCCGTCGGCGGAAGTCCGTGAGGTTCTGGAGACGGTTGCGGTACTGGCGACGGAAGCCGGAGACGGGGTGTCTTGTTACATTATCTCCATGGCCAGCGAACCCTCGGATATTCTCGCCGTTGCCTTGTTGCTGCAGGATGCCGGTGTGCGTGAGCATTTCCCGGTGGTGCCACTGTTCGAAACATTGGGCGATCTGCAACAGGCGTCATTGCGGATGAGCAAGCTGTGGGCTGTCGACTGGTATCGGAGTTACTGCGAGCAGCGGCAGCAGGTCATGATTGGTTATTCTGACTCTTCCAAGGATGCCGGCCAGTTAGCCGCTGTCTGGGCGCAATATCAGGCCCAGGAAGCGTTGACCCGGACGGCCAGTGACGCCGGTATTTCCCTGACCCTGTTCCATGGCCGTGGCGGTACCGTCGGTCGTGGCGGTGGCCCGGCCCATCGGGCGATTCTGGCTCAGCCGCCGGGTTCCGTGGCCGGTGGTTTGCGGGTGACAGAGCAAGGGGAAATGATCCGCTTCAAATTTGGCCAGCCAGATGTGGCCCGCCGTAATCTGAAAATCTATGTGTCTGCGGTACTGGAAGCCAATTTACTGCCACCTGAGCCAGCCCGCATCGAGTGGCGTGAGCAAATGACTCGTCTGGCGGAACGGGGGGTTGCATCCTACCGTGCCATGGTCAGAGATACTCCTGAGTTCGTGCGCTATTTTCGCAGCGCGACGCCGGAACCGGAGCTGGGCAAACTGGCGCTGGGCAGTCGACCGGCAAGGCGCAAGGCGGGTGGTGGTATCGAAACTCTGAGGGCGATTCCCTGGATTTTTGCCTGGACCCAGATGCGGCTGATGTTGCCCGCCTGGCTTGGCTCGGACGAAGCGCTGGATGACTGCCAACAACAGGGCGATTTGCCGGTTTTGCAGCAGATGTATCAGGACTGGCCGTTTTTCCGTACTTATATCGACATGCTGGAAATGGTGGTATCTAAAGCCGATGCTGCGATTGCCCAATATTATGAAGCTCGTCTGGTCGAACCAGAGTTGCAGTTATTGGGTAGCCAGTTGCGCCAACGTCTTGATAAGGTTAAGACTTTGGTGCTGGCGATTAATCGCCAACAGGCCTTGCTTGCCAGCCATCCAATATTGCGAGATTCCATGGCAGTACGTGATCCGTACACCGATCCGTTGCACTATTTGCAAGCGGAGTTGTTGTATCGTGAACGGCAACATCCGGAAATTGTCAGCCA
This sequence comes from uncultured Oceanobacter sp., assembly GCA_913061185.1. Classification (GTDB taxonomy): domain Bacteria; phylum Pseudomonadota; class Gammaproteobacteria; order Pseudomonadales; family Oceanobacteraceae; genus Oceanobacter; species Oceanobacter antarcticus. Next base: position 22,366 of record CAJXTI010000008.1, on the reverse strand, counting down.
GCTGGTTGAGCAAGCCTTGATGGTCACAATGGCCGGGATTGCAGCAGGCATGAGGAATACCGGTTAACGGGGTTCTCTTGCCGTTGGTCGCTGTTGTCTGCCGGGTAAGCAATTACCTGTGTCAAACCAGTACTACACAGAGGCTTTGTGAAACGGGTAATATCCTGTTTTGACTCAGCACTGATTTGACCAGGTTAGTGGGTTTTGTACGACCTGGGGATAATGCCTCAGGTCGTAGTACGCCGCGTTAAAATGATAACAATCAAAGCGGTATACCAAAGTCGTGCGTTACTCTGGCGGGAATTTGGTCACAATAAGTTGAGATCAGACCTGTGCCAGAGTAAGGTTACAGCTATTTTTTGGCTGGTTAAAAAATAATCATAATTTTGACCAGATGGATCCAAACCAATCTAACAACGAGGGGAAGCGCATGCGCGTAATTCTTTTGGGCGCACCTGGTGCAGGCAAAGGCACTCAGGCTCAGTTCATTTGTGAAAAATTTGAAATTCCACAAATATCGACCGGCGACATGCTGCGTGCGGCAGTCAAAGCCGGTTCCGAGCTTGGTCTCAAGGTCAAGGAAATCATGGAAACGGGTGGTCTGGTATCGGATGAAATTATCATCGATCTGGTCAAGGAACGCATTGCTCAGGACGACTGTGTTAACGGTTTCCTGTTCGATGGTTTTCCTCGTACGATTCCGCAGGCAGAAGCCATGCTGGAAGCCGGTGTGACGATCGATAATGTGGTTGAAATTGATGTGGACGATGAAGAAATCGTCAAACGTCTGAGTGGTCGTCGCGTTCACCCTGGTTCAGGCCGTGTTTACCACGTGGTCTTTAATGCTCCTAAAGTGGCTGGCAAAGACGACGAGACAGGCGAAGATCTGGTGCAGCGTGATGATGACCAGGAAGCGACCATCCGCAAGCGCCTGTCGATCTACCACGAACAGACCGAACCACTGGTTGCTTTTTACAAGCAGCTGGAAGCCAAACAAGATGCCAATTCACCGAAATACAGTCATATTCCCGGTGTTGGCTCGCTGCAAGACATTACCAATACCGTGATGGCAGCGCTGGGTTAATCCCCAGATCGCTGGAAAGAAGCTCCTTCGGGAGCTTTTTTTAGGTCTGCTGATTCTGTCAGCGAGTCGGGTTTGCTCTGCTATACTGCGCGTTTTTTAACAGAGGGCAGGGTTTGGAATGGCCAATTTGCTGATTGTTGATGCCTCTTCGGCGTTGTGTTCTGTCAGTCTGATCTCGGCCGCTGGTGTCCAGGATCTTACCGAAAGACAACCCCGCCGCCATGCCCAGCGGCTGTTGCCGATGATCGACGAGGTGCTGCAGGTGGCCGGGGTGGACAAAACAGCTCTGGATGGTCTGGCTTTTGCCCGTGGCCCCGGCTCATTCACCGGTATCCGTATCGCCGTGAGTGTTATTCAGGGTATTGCGTTGGGGTTGAACCTGCCGGTCTATGGCTTTTCGACCTTGCAGTTGCTGGCACAACAGGCACTGGCCGAAACGACGGTGGGTCAGGTCGTGACTGTGCTGGATGCGCATATGGGCGAGGTCTTCTGGGCTGTCTACGAACGGAATGACGAGCAGGATGGACTGCTTTGTCGGCTGGTTGGCGTTGAGCAGGTCAGTGACCCACAGCGTTGTGTGGATGGTTTGCAGTACATGCTGCAGGCGCATCAAATCGATCCTTATAACTGCGTGTTGGCCGGTAATGGCGTAGCGCTGCTGACACTGGAAGATCGATTACCTGCACTGTCTGTCGTTGACGGTATTGAACCCTTGAGTCACTACGCGGTCGATCAGGTCGCCAATGCCTGGCAGCGGGGGGAATTTGCTGGCTTCGAGGATTTCCCCCCCGTATATTTGCGCGACTCTGTCGCCTGGAAAAAACTGGACGAGCAACCAAGCCTGCTCAAACGCTGAGGAACCAATCGTGGGAATTTTTGAAACAGTCGTCTTGGCGATCCTGCAAGGGATTACCGAGTTTTTACCGATCTCCAGCTCCGCTCACCTGATTTTGCCCTCACAGGTGTTCGGCTGGCCAGATCAGGGGTTGGCTTTTGATGTCGCAGTGCATTTTGGCACCTTGCTTGCTGTTGTCTGGTATTTCCGTAATGAGCTGCAACGCATGATCGTGGGTTGGGTGACGACCGGATTTACCAGCACGCCTAATGAAGATGGGCGTTTGTCCTGGCTGGTGGCCATTGCTACGGTACCTGCTGTGATCGTGGGGTTACTGGGTCAGGATTATATCGAAGCCAATTTGCGTTCGACCCTGGTGATTGCGATCACGACGATTGTTTTCGGTATCGTGCTGGGTGTGTCTGATCGCTGCAAGCCGCATCGTGGCAGCCTGACCGAAATGACTGTGGCACTGGCGCTGGCGATTGGTATTGCTCAGGCGTTGGCGTTGATACCAGGGACATCCCGCTCAGGCATTACCATGACGGCGGCGCTATTTCTGGGCTTTCATCGTCTGGATGCGGCGCGTTTTTCCTTTCTGTTATCGGTTCCCCTGATTCTGGCTGCCGCTGGCCTCAAGGTCGTGGAATTGCTGCAGGCGGCAGAGGGTGTTGACTGGTTCCATTTGTTGTTGGGGATGGCGGTGTCTGGCATCAGTGCCTGGGCCGGAATTCACTACTTCCTGCAGTTGGTCGATAAGCTGGGCATGTTGCCGTTTGTGATCTATCGCTTGCTGCTGGGTGTGCTGCTGTTGCTGTTTTTTGTCTGATGTTGATCAGCCAGCTATGTCTGAGTTGATTTGTCTGGCCCCGCAGCGCGCGGCTGAAGCCGCTGTGTGGGCCTGTCGATATGGCTTGATCCCTGCACCAGTGGAACAACTGCGGAATCCCGGTTTTCACCTTTGTCTTGATGACAGTGGTTTGTCATTGCGTGAAGGGGCCGCTGGCAAGGCGGTTGTACGGGTTGACTTTACCGGCGGTACTGCAGCTCATCGGCGCCGTTTTGGCGGTGGCATGGGACAGGATATTGCCAGGGCTGTTGGCGTCTCGGGTGCTTATAAACCCAGTGTGATTGATGCGACAGCAGGATTGGGACGAGACAGCTTTGTGCTGGCAACTCTTGGTTGTCAGGTGGTTGCCCATGAGCGTCAGCCGGTTGTGGCGGCGCTGTTGGATGATGGCCTGATACGTGGGCGGCAAGACATCGAGGCCGGAGAGATTGTTGCCCGTATTCGATTGTCGTTTGGCTCCAGTCATGAGCTGCTGGTTGCTGAAACAGAGGCATCGCGTCAGCCGGATGTGGTTTATCTTGATCCGATGTTTGGTGAGGATGCCAAAGGTTCGGCCCAGGTTAAAAAGGATATGCAGGCGTTTCGTTCACTGGTGGGTGGTGACGCCGACGCCGACGGGCTGCTGGATGCGGCGCTGCAAACCGCTCGCTGTCGGGTGGTGGTGAAGCGGGGGCGCAAGGCCAAGCCTCTGGCCAATCGGCCCCCTTCTTATGCCCTGACGGGCAAGTCCAATCGTTTCGATGTCTATGTGCTGGCCAAGGTGGCACCACTCTGACAGTGGCTGCTGTGTCCTGTAGTGTTCAGGGTTGCAGGGTCAGGACTCAGATACAACGCAAAATACTGTGCCGCACACTGCCGTCCAGTGCTTGCTCCAGCTGTTCGGTCAGTGCGACCAGGGCATCACCAAACGCCAGTACGTTATGCGCTTGCTGACTCAATATGCCCTGATCTAACAGCTGTGAGACAAGCGTGCGAAACAGTGTGGCGTCAAAAAATTCCGGTGCATTCAAGCCATGCAGCAAGCTGACCCGCTGTGCAATCAGTGAGCATTGTTGCTCCAGCTGCTCTGCTGTCAAGGTGCCTGAACGTCGTTGTCGGAGCAGCGCCAGGGCCAGATAGTCGCGTTCCAGTGTCGGCATCATCAGCTTGGCCAGTGCCGTGAGTTCGGTATAGCTGGCCTCTCTGTCATCCACGGCGCAGTAGTGATTGTCGCTGCATTCCAGATAATCGGCGTCGCAAAGGGTTGCCAGCCAGCCGTCAATAACGGTGTCCAGTTGGGCTGTTGACCAGGGCAAAAATAGCTCTGCCTGCAAGTAGGGGTAGAGGGTCTGGATTAGTGATCGTAATTGCTCTGGTTGCAGCGGTTGGCGGTGTATCAGCAAGCAGCTCAGCACCGAGGGGATCGCCAGCAGATGCAGGACGTTGTTGCGGTAGTAGGTCAATGCGATCGCCTGGCGATCATCAGCGTATATCAGGTCACCCATGCTGTGGCTCTGGCGCTGAATACTGCCGAGGGTTTCGGCATGCTGAAGCCACTCGGCGGCATTACCCTGGGTGACTTGCGTGCGGCTACTCAAGGGCTGCTGGACGATTAATGCCGCCCAGTTTTCCAGCCGCTGGATCAGTGCTGCTTCTTCCATGGCCTCTCGTGGGCTTGTCAGTAATGCCATGGCGACCAGGTTGATCGGATTGACCGAGGTTGCCTGATTGATGCCAGTGACGATACGGCGGGCCAGATTGTCGACCACCGGGCGTGCCCAGTCGGGGCGATAGTGATTGGCCTGATAATCCTGTTCACGCCAGTCCGGCTGTTGTTGATTGAGAAATTCGGTCAGATAAATCGGTTCGCCAAAGTTGACCTGTACCTTGCCAAAGTTGCGCCGGAACGACTTCAGTGTGGTAATCACGCCGAGCAGGCTTTCTTTGCGCTTTTTCTTACCCTTCAGTTCCTGCTGATAACTGCCCGCTTCAAAGACTTTTTCGTAACCCAGGTAAACCGGCATAAACAGGATGGGCTTGCGGGCATCGCGCAAATAGCTGCGTAATGTCATGGCCAGCATCCCGGCTTTGGGTTGCAGTGTCCTGCCGGTGCGGCTGCGGCCACCTTCAACAAAATATTCAGCGGCATAGCCACGAGTAAAAATACTGTGTAAATACTCGTCAAAAACGGCGGCATACAGCGGGTTGTCGCGAAACGATCGGCGCATAAAAAATGCGCCGCTGCGGCGTAATATTGGCCCGGCAACCGGCAGGTTAAGATTAATACCGGCGGCAATTTGCGGGATTTGCAGACCATTGTGATAAAGCACATAAGACAGCAGCAAATAATCAATATGACTGCGGTGACAAGGGACATAAATAATCTCGTTGTCTCTGGCGGCAGTTTTTAACGGATCAATATGGCTGACCTGAACCCCATCGTAGAGGGTATTCCACACCCAGCTCAGTAATACATCCATAAATCGCACGGTGGTATAGGAAATATTGGAGGCGATTTCGTCGGCATATTTCAGTGCTTTCTGACGCGCCTGGGGCAGCGTCAGGCTGCGCTCCTGCATGGCCTGCTCAATCGCTGCCTGTACCAGCGGACGGTTAGGGATCTGGCTGATCAGGGTACGCCGATGGGACAGGTCTGGCCCGATGACGGTCGCGGAGACCAGCCGAAAGTGGATACGCAATAATAAGGCTGCTTTACGCGCCAGCCGTGTGGGTGTGCGGGTGCCTTGTGCCAGTCGTTGCATGGATACTGGATGGCTGATGTGCACAAAAGTATTGCGGCCATTAAACAGGATGGCCATCAGGGTGAAAATACGTCCGCCAAGGGTGCCACTGTTTTGCAGCCAGATACGCAGAAAAGAACCTTCTTTTTCTGGCCCTCGCCCCCAGAATACTCGCACCGGTATCACTTCAATATCGCGATCGGGGTGAGCCAGCTGCCACTCGGCCAGTGTCTTCAGCGCTTTGCAGATCACTGGCTTGCCTGCTTTGCGGAAGGGGCTGCCAGAGCGGCGATAGACGTGAAAAAAAGGCTGCAGTCCTGCCTGGTTGAGTGGGCTGTTATCATCCAGTGGGCCGGTCCAGTCGAGTGTTTGTACCTCACGGTCAATTACCAGGGTTTCTGCCAATGAGGGGTAGAGCAAGGCATAAACCCGCAGAGTTCCGCCGGTAGCTGGCTGCTGCTGGGCTGGGCCTATCAGGCGGGTTTTAAGCAGGCTGTATAGCAGTGCCTGGAGCCAGCCGAGTAGTCGTAGGTGCCAGCGGGAAAGCCGGTTCATCCGTAATATCCTTGTTTGCTGTCATCGGAGCGATGCAGGGTTGATCATATACTGCCAGCCCGGTGAGGTTAATAATGGGGGGGTGGTGCATCATCCTGGGCGGATTTTATATCGCCTGTGTTGGCGGCCAATTGTTCCAGACGGCGGTTCATGAGCTGCATGGCCTGATGGGCCAGAGTGAAGTCTGCAGACAAGCGGGTTATCTGATCATTCAGTGTCTCGACCGTTTCGTCCATATAGCTCAGCCGGGTTTCCAGTTCGGTGATACGATCCAGTGCGTGGATCAGTTCAGGGGCGTTTGGGGTGTTACTCATTCGGGTTTGCTCACTGTGTTGAGGGGCAATTGCTATCATATTGATTTTTTAAGAGATTTAGGATTTCATGCAGGGAGGCTGATTGCCGCTATGATCCAGAATATAAAACAGTTTTAAACGTTAATTACAGGTATCGCAATGGTTCGTAAATTAAGTCTCGCTTTGCTGACAGCTGTTATTGTGTCAGTTGCTTTTTGGTTGTCGTTTCAGGGGTTGATGGGTGATGTACAGTTGCCGATGGCGCTACCGCTGATTGTCTTTGTTGCCGGTTTTGTCGCGGGTTTGCTGGTTGTCTCTCTGGCTGGTGCTGAGCAGCCTCCTCGTGGTCGCAGTACGGGCACAATTGTTGAGGAAGACGTTGAGGATGGTCGTGAGCGTGGTGTAGTGAAATGGTTTAATGTCAAAAAAGGTTTTGGCTTTATTACCTGGGATAGTGGCGAAGATGTCTTTGTGCATTTTCGTTCAATCCGTGGTCAGGGGCATCGCTCTCTGGCTGAAGGGCAAAGAGTCAAGTTTACTGTGGTACGGGGCGACAAGGGCCCGCAAGCAGAAGACGTGTCAGCGGTGCAATAAGCCGTCCTGATGCAGCATAAAAAAAGCGGCGTTTGCCGCTTTTTTTATGGCGATTCTGTCCCGGTTATTATGCCGAGGACGGATCCTCAGAGAGATGCAGGCTGGGCTGGTCGCATAATTGTGCTTCCCCCAGCCATGCCAGCAACAAGGTCAAATAGTGCAACATGATTTTCGCCTCCAGACCTGCTTGAGTGAGTACACTTCAAGCATAGACCAGATAGGGAAGCCCGGTGTGCGCCCACTGTCTCGAAAGTACTTTTCGTAACCTGCGACCTTTTCCGCAGCAGGACAGCCCTGAGTCCGACAGCCTGCTAGTCTTTTAATAACAGGCTTTTTAACAGTCGCGGGTTACTCACAATCAGGTTGGCTCCCTGACGTATGCGCGGTTCGCCGTTCATGTCAGACATCAGGCAGCCCGCTTCGGAAGCGATCAGCCCTCCGGCGAGGAGACTGAATTCATCTACGTTACTCAGTACTACGGCCTGGAAGCGGTCAGCAGCGACATAGGCAATAGACAGGGCGTTGGAACCGATGTTGCGCAACTCGTAGGTTTTGCTCATCAGCTTCATAATCCGCTCTCGCTGGGCGTAGGCTTCTTCACCTACCCCCACCGGCTGGGTATAACCCACGATGGCGTCAGCCAGGTTGTTGATGTTGCCGCAACGGATACGGCGGCCGCTTAACTGGGCTCCGCGTCCACGAGAAGCCGTAAACTCATCGCCGTTGATTGGATTGGTAATCACCGCGTGTTCCGTCTTGCCATTGATCTGGCAGCCAACAATGATGGCAAACGCAGGAATACCGACCCGGAAGTTGGCGATATCGTCAATGACGCAGATATGCCATACCGGTTGTTTTTCGGAACCAGAGTTCAGACCGGTTTCACGGCCGTTAAAGCTGTGCTCCGGGTAGGATTTTTTCAGTTCAAAGATGATGCTTTTTTCCAGACCAATGGTGCAGTCTGCAATAAACTTCGCTTTTTCCTGATCCGTACTTTGGTACGAATCGAAGCGGTCCAGTCGGCGGACCAGATCCTGACCCGCATTGCGCGCAGCGCGCAACGCCAAGTTCACCATGGGCTGCATTGCGATAACTATCTCTTAAAGAACGAGGGAACCGGCGATTATATCAGCACTGCTATGGTTGGCGAAGCACGTTTTCGCTACACTTCGCGGTTTTTAGCCGTTCCTGCGTCATTTTGTTGGCTTGAAGGGGATGCAGGCAGCGAGTCATGTCCCAATGGCCACAGCTCCAGACGGCGTCACAGATGAACGTAAAGGTGGGTGAAGTGATTTCAGACGCAGGTGACCATTATCCTCTGCTCGATGCCATTGACATCGTGATGGTGAATACCACGCATTCCGGCAATATCGGCGCAGCAGCCAGAGCGATGAAAAATATGGGGCTTGGCCAGCTGATATTGGTTGACCCGATTGCCACCGTTAATGACGAAGCGCTGGCCCGGTCGTCGCGAGCCGATGACATTTTACAGCGGGTGCGCATTGTGCCGACGCTGGAAGAAGCGGTTGCCAACGCCAGTCTGGTGGTGGGCACCAGTGCTCGCAGTCGACATATCCCCTGGCCGTTAATGACGCCGCGCCAGGCTGCCAGCAGTGTGTGCAACGTTGCCGCTACAGGTGCTCGTGCTGCCCTGGTATTTGGGCGCGAGTCTCGAGGGCTGACCAATGAAGAGCTTCATCTTTGTCATGCACACGTCCATATACCAACGGTTGAATCGTTTTCTTCGCTGAATGTCGCTCAGGCGATTCAGGTGTTGTGTTACGAAATGCGTCTGGCTGCGATGGATGCTGCGGTCGCGGGTATCGGGACTGAGGCTGTTATGGGCCAGCGCTGGGGAGTGGAATGGGATCATCCACCGGCAACCCATCAGGAACTGAACGGTATGATTCTGCATCTGGAACAAACGCTGGTTGATATTGGCTTCCTCGACCCCAATACACCCAAGCAACTGATGACCCGATTGCGTCGCCTGTATCAGCGGGCGGAGCCAGACAAGATGGAAATCAATATGGTGCGTGGCATGCTGGCTGCGGTTCAACAGCTGGTTGTGCGTAGCCAGGGTCAGCAACCACAGCAACCGTCACTACAGCAACCGCCACAGCAACCGTCACTACAGCAACCGCCACAGCAACCGGATGATCAGTCGCTGATGGGGGATGCATCTCAAGGGAACCGCTCTGATGTTTAAGCAACTCCGTGAAGACGTCGCCTGTGTGTTCGAACGCGATCCTGCGGCTCGAAACACGTTTGAAGTACTGACGACCTATCCGGGCGTACACGCCATTTTGCATTATCGGCTGGCCAACGGTCTCTGGCGGCGCGGGTTCAAATGGCTGGCGCGTTTGCTGTCGACCTTCAGCCGCTGGCTGACCGGCATTGAAATTCACCCCGGTGCGACGATTGGACGACGATTTTTTATCGACCATGGCATGGGTGTGGTGATTGGTGAAACCGCCGAGATCGGTGACGATTGCACGCTGTATCACGGTGTAACGCTGGGGGGCACCAGCTGGAACAAGGGCAAGCGCCACCCGACCTTGCAGGATGGCGTTGTGGTCGGTGCTGGTGCCAAGGTGTTGGGGCCAATCGTGGTGGGCAAGAATGCTCGTATTGGTTCCAATGCGGTGGTCACCAAGGCTGTTCCCGAAGGCGCGACGGTGGTGGGTATTCCAGGTCGGATTGTACGGGTCGCGGGCAAGAAAAAGCCGTTGCCGGAAGGCACAGTACGGATGGCCGAGAAACTGGGGTTTGATGCCTACGGTATTGCGGATGGCACACCGGATCCGATTGCCCGCTCGATTCACAATATGATGGATCATATGGATGCGGTGGACAGCAAGATTGATCGTATGTGCAAGGCGCTGCATCAGGTTGGTATTCACAGTTGTGATGATGCGTTGCCACAACTGGAGCGTGAGCACTTTGTCAGCCTCGGTGATCTGGATGACCAGCAGCGCAGTGCCGGCGCTGACTCTGCAGACGATGACATGCCAGAGACCACGAACCACAATGGCCCTGCTTGAGGGTGAGCAAGATAGTGCAAGCAAGATAGTGGGCAACAGGATGTTGGTACAACCGAGAGACTTGAAGCGGGCCAAATTGACGGACTTTATGCAGATATAGTTGACTGCAATAGTTGACGGTATTAGTCGGATATAAACATAATGCCGATCCGATCGGAGGAAGTTTTATATGCGACTGACAACCAAGGGCCGCTATGCGGTGACTGCCATGCTGGATTTGGCCATTCACGCTGAGAATGGCCCTGTCAGCCTGAATGATATATCGGGTCGGCAGGGCATCTCGCTGTCGTACCTGGAACAATTGTTTGCACGTTTGCGGCGTTGTGAACTGGTATCGAGTGTGCGCGGCCCTGGCGGTGGTTATCGCCTCAGTCGTGAGCTGGGTGCCATCAATGTTGCGGAAATCGTCGACGCTGTTAATGAGTCGATGGATGCCACCCGTTGTAACAAGCGCGGCGATTGCCAGGAAGGACACGAGTGCCTGACCCATCATCTGTGGCTTGACCTGAGTGACCAGATTCACGACTTTCTGTCAGCGATCAGTCTGCAAGAGCTGATTGTCAGGCAGGAGATCCAGAATACGGCACACCGTCAGGATATGCAGTCGGGTAATCGTATCAAGGCCTTCTTGTCTGACGCCATGAATGGCTGAGCAGGTTTGATATATGTTGCTGCGCGGTGGTCAGCGTTCTGCTTCTGGCCGCTATGCCCGGCACTGATAACAGCTGACACAACACCGATACTGCGTTGTCGATGTCTTGACCCGCGTGGCGGAGTCGCCACAATACTACCTCCGCCTGACGTGATTTGGATTTGCAATGAAAACCCTTTACCTCGATTACGCTGCCACCACACCGGTTGATCCGGTGGTTGCCGAAGCCATGGCCGCTTGTCTGACCATGGATGGCAATTTCGCCAATCCGGCATCGCGTTCCCATCGTTTTGGCTGGCAGGCTGAGCAGGCGGTTGAAAAAGCCCGTCGTCAGGTAGCCGACCTGCTGGGTGCCGATCCGCGTGAAATTGTCTGGACCTCGGGAGCGACAGAAAGCAACAACCTGGCGCTCAAGGGTGTGGTTGAATATTACCGTCGCCATCATCCTGGCAAGTCCTGTCATATCATCAGTTCATCCATCGAGCACAAGGCAATACTCGACACCCTGAGCTGGCTGAAACAGCAGGGCGTGGACATTACCTTATTGGCACCGGATGCGGATGGCCTGATTCATCCCCGCCAGGTCAGCGATGCGCTGAGAGACGATACCGTACTGGTATCGCTGATGGCGGTGAATAACGAAATTGGTACCTTGACCGATATCGCGGCGGTGGCGGCGCAGCTCAGTGATCATCCGGCGCTGTTGCATGTCGATGCGGCCCAGGCGGTCGGCAAACTACCGGTCAATGTGAACCACTGGCGAGTCGATCTGCTGTCGGTATCGGCGCACAAGTTCTATGGCCCCAAGGGCATGGGGGTGTTGTACGTGCGGCGTCAGCCGCAAGCCCACGTCGATGCCCAGATTCATGGTGGTGGCCATGAGCGCGGTATGCGTTCGGGCACGCTGCCAACGCACCAGATTGTCGGTATCGGCACCGCCGCACAGCAGGTTGCCGAGCAGTTGACGGAAGAAGTAGCACGGATTTGTGCGCTGCGTGACCGTCTGGAACAGGCGTTACTGGCGCTGGGCGACGTGTATCTTAATGGCCATCCGCAGCAGCGTGTTGCCGGACACCTGAACCTGTCGTTTGACGGGGTTGATGGCGAAATCCTGCTGGCCTCCCTGGCTCAGGTTGCGGTGTCGTCCGGGTCGGCCTGTACGTCTGCCAGTGTGGAGCCTTCCTATGTGCTCAAGGCGCTTGGTCGTAGCAACGGATTGGCGCATGCCGGGTTGCGTTTCAGTATCGGCCGTTACACCACGGCGGAGGATATTGACTTCGCCATTGAGCAGGTTAGCCGGGTCGTGACGTTGTTACGCCAACAAACCCGCCGGGTCTGACGTTGAGTGTGATGTCAGAGAGACGTCACACGCGTACATCTTTCATCAAAACGTGCGTATAATCCGCCGGATTTTTAAACCCCTGAATACCTTATTACTATTGGAGCAAACACATGGCTGTTGAACGCACGCTGTCTATCGTTAAACCAGACGCAGTTGCCAAAAATGCAATCGGTGACATCATGGCCCGTTTTGAAAAGGCCGGCCTGAGCATCGTTGCAGCCAAAATGGTTCGCCTGGACGACGACAAAGCTGGCGGTTTCTATGCTGAGCACAAGGAACGTCCTTTCTACAAGCATCTGGTTGCTTTTATGACGTCCGGCCCGGTTGTTGTGCAGGTACTGGAAGGCGAAAATGCTATCCTGCTGAACCGCGAACTGATGGGTGCTACCAACCCGAAAGAAGCCGCTGCCGGTACAATCCGCGCTGACTTCGCTGAAAGCATTGACGCCAACGCAGTACATGGTTCTGACTCTGCCGAATCTGCGGCTCGTGAAATCGCGTATTTCTTCTCTGCCGACGAAATCTGCGCCCGTTGATTTTGTCTGAACGGGAGCGGTTTGCTCCCGTTCGTTCTGTATTTTCCTGCTCGGAAGCGCTACGCCAGGTAACAGCTCGATGACCGATACCACTCAAAAGATCAATCTGCTGGGCTTGTCTCCAGCGAAAATGGAAGCCTTTTTCATCGATATCGGTGAAAAGAAATTCCGTGTCCAGCAGATGCTGAAGTGGATCCATCAGTATGGCGAAGCCGATTTTGAAAAAATGACCAATATGGGCAAGCCCCTGCGCGCCAAACTGGCTGAGATCGCAGAAATACGCTTGCCTGAAGTGGTCTACGAAGATATTTCTACCGATGGCACCCGCAAATGGGTGATGCGGATGCCTGGAGGCAGCTCGATTGAAACCGTCTACATACCCGAAAAAGAACGCGGCACCCTGTGTGTCAGCTCACAGATTGGTTGCTCGCTCGATTGCAGCTTTTGCTCCACCGGCAAACAGGGTTTTAACCGCGATCTGAGCGTGGCCGAAATTATCGGCCAGGTGTACGTTGCTGCGATGAGCTTTCATGGGCCAGGTGAACGGCGTGAACGTCGTATTACCAACGTGGTCATGATGGGCATGGGCGAACCGCTGTTGAATTTCGACAACGTGGTTGACGCCATGCACCTGATGATGGAAGACAACGCCTACGGCTTGTCCAAACGTCGGGTAACCCTGAGTACGTCGGGTGTGGTGCCGATGATGGACAAATTGGGTGAAGTGACCGATGTCTCCCTGGCCGTGTCTCTGCATGCCCCGAATGACGAGCTGCGTAACCAACTGGTGCCAATCAATCGCAAATACCCGATTGCCGAGTTGATTGCCGCGACCAATCGTTATTTGGCCAGACTGCCAGATCGTCGCAAAGCCACCATTGAATACACCATGATGGAAGGGGTGAACGATAGCCTGGAGAATGCCATCGAGCTGGCTGAACTGCTGAAACAGGTGCCCTGCAAGATCAATCTGATCCCGTTTAATCCGTTCCCGAATTCAGGTTACAAACGTCCGAGTAATAATCGTGTTTACCGTTTCCGCGATTATCTGGTCAGTCAGAATCATATTGTAACGATACGCTCGACACGCGGTGATGATATTGACGCCGCTTGCGGCCAGCTGGTCGGCAAGGTCGAGGATCGTACGCGCCGCAGCGAGCGCTATATCAATGCGGTGCAACTGGATTCCAACCAATAAGGCCCTCAGGTATGAGACAACTCAGCAACACCTTGCAGCAACTGCTCATGATTACCCTGACGCTGGTTTTGACGGCCTGTGTCACTACCACCGAAAGCCGTTTGCAAAAAAACAAGAACCCGGACAAGGCGTTGGAAAACTATACCCAGCTCGGTTTTGGCTATTTGAAACAGAATCGCCCGGATCTGGCCCGTCAGCGGCTGCAAAAGGCGCTGTCGATTGATGCTGACCATGCACCGGCCAACGACGCGATGGGGCTGGTCTGGCAAATGGAAGGAGAATACGACCTGGCGGAAGAGTTTATGCGCAAGGCGATCTCCAACGACAGTTCTTACGCCGCCGCAAAACATCACCTGGGTCGGTTGTATGCCCAGATGCAGCAATACAATAAGGCCGAAAAATGGCTTGAGACTGCGGCCGGTGATCGTTATTACGACGGTCGTGCCAACGCCTACAACGACCTGGCAATGAACTATTACCGCCAGAATGAGCCAGTAAAAGCGATTGATAATTATCTCGAAGCCCTGCGTTTGTCGCCGTACAACGTTGACGCTTTGGTGAACGCATCGACCTTGCTGTTCGAGGCCCAGCGTTACGACGAATCACGCAAGTATTTTGACCGGCTGGATCGACTGGTGATCAAGGGTAACACCCGTCACACGTCTCACAGCCTGTGGCTGGGTATCAAACTGGCGACCATTTACCAGGATACCGACAAAGTGATTGGGTTAGCGACGCAATTGAAAAAACAATTCCCCGACTCCAACGAGTATCGCCTGTACCAGGAATCCCTGGGCAGCGCCAAAGATTGATCACAGGCACAAGCGAGCGAGACAGACTGATGCATTTTGAAAATCCGATCAAACGTCGCAAAAGCCGCAAGATCATGGTGGGCGACGTCGCTGTTGGCGGTGATGCACCGATTTCGATTCAGACCATGACCAACACCGAAACTACCGATGTAGCCGCCACCGTCGCGCAAATCCGGCGGGCTCAGGACGCCGGAGCCGATATCGTGCGAGTCTCGGTGCCGTCCATGGACGCCGCAGAAGCCTTTGGTCAGATTCGCAAGCAGGTCACTATTCCGCTGGTAGCCGATATTCATTTCGATTACCGCATAGCCCTGCGGGTTGCCGAACTGGGTGTCGATTGTCTGCGTATCAATCCCGGTAATATTGGTCGTGAAGATCGGGTACGGGCGGTGGTGGATGCCGCACGTGACAACAATATCCCGATCCGCATTGGCGTTAATGCCGGTTCGCTGGAAAAAGACCTGCAAAAGAAATACGGCGAGCCAACCCCCGCAGCGCTGGTGGAATCCGCCATGCGCCATATCGATATTCTCGATCGCCTCGACTTTCAGGAATACAAACTGAGCCTGAAAGCATCGGATATTTTTATGACGGTGGCCGCTTATCGTCAGATTGCCAGCCAGATCGAACAACCGTTACATCTGGGCATCACCGAAGCCGGTGGCTTGCGTGGTGGCACGGTAAAATCCTCGATTGGTCTTGGTCTGCTGTTATGGGACGGCATTGGCGACACCATTCGAGTGTCATTAGCGGCCGACCCGATTGAAGAGGTCAAGGTCGGCTGGGATATGCTGAAGTCGCTGAAAGTGCGCTCCCGTGGCATTAACTTTATTGCCTGCCCAAGCTGCTCACGGCAGAATTTTGACGTCATCAAAACCATGAACGACCTGGAAAGCCGGGTCGAAGACATCCGTACCAATATGGACGTGGCGGTGATTGGCTGTGTGGTGAATGGGCCAGGAGAAGCCAAAGAAGTCGACCTGGGGCTGGCCGGTGGTCAGCCTAACCTGGTGTACATCGACGGCAAACCGGCGGGCAAACTGAATAACGATACCCTGGTAGATGATCTCGAACGTCTGATTCGTGAACGTGCCGACCAGCTCGACAAAGAACGTGAACATCTGATTGTCTCCAGCTGAGACCGCAGAACAAAGCAGAACTTGAGACTGCAGAACTACAGGAATAACCCAGAGATTATGGCCAAGAAAATACAAGCCATCCGCGGCATGAACGACATTCTGCCTGCGCAAAGCCCGGTGTGGCAGTACCTGGAAGGTACGGTCAAGGATCTGCTGGCTGGACATGGCTATGACGAAATCCGTATGCCGATTGTCGAGCAGACCAATCTGTTCAAACGCTCCATTGGCGAAGTGACGGACATCGTCGAAAAAGAAATGTACACCTTTGAAGACCGCAACGGTGACAGCCTGACGCTGCGCCCGGAAGGCACCGCCAGCTGCGTCCGTGCTTGTGAAGAACACGGCTTGCTCTATAACCAGACCCAACGGCTGTGGTACACCGGCCCGATGTTCCGCCACGAACGGCCACAAAAAGGCCGTTACCGCCAGTTCTACCAGGTGGGAGTGGAAACCTTTGGCATCAGCACGCCCGATATCGACGCCGAACTGATTCTGATGACGGCCCGTTTGTGGCAGCAACTCGGCCTCACCGATGCGGTCACACTGCAACTGAATACCCTGGGCAGCAACGCCGCGCGGGCTGAATACCGCGCCGCACTGGTGGAATACCTCGGTCAGTTCAAAGACCAGCTGGATGAAGACAGCCAGCGTCGTCTGGAAAGCAACCCGCTGCGAGTATTGGACTCCAAAGACCCTGACACCCAGGCGCTGCTGGCTGATGCGCCGCAGCTGCATGACCATCTGGATGACGACAGTCGGGAGCACTTTGCCAAACTGCGCGCTATTCTCGATGCCGCCGGTATCCGCTACGAAATCAACCAGCGTCTGGTGCGTGGACTCGATTACTACAACAAGACCGTGTTTGAATGGGTCACCGATCAGCTCGGCTCCCAGGGTACGGTCTGTGCCGGTGGTCGTTACGATGGTCTGGTGGAACAGCTGGGTGGCAAACCGACGCCAGCAGTGGGTTTTGCCATGGGGGTTGAACGCCTGATCCTGTTGCTGGAAACCCTGGACGTGATTCCGCCAGCAGTTACCCAAACCGTTGATCTGTACCTGTGTGCCATGGGTGAGGGTGCTGATCTGACGGCCTTGCTGTTGGCCGATAGCCTGCGGGAAGAACACAGCTGGCTGCGGATACAAACCCACTGCGGTGGTGGCAGCTTCAAGAGTCAGATGAAAAAAGCCGACAAGAGTGGCGCCCGCTTTGCCTTGTTACTCGGCGAAAGCGAACTGGCTGAGCAACAGATCACTATCAAAGATTTGCGCAACGATGCCGAACAGCAAACCGTTGCGCAGGCCGGTTTGTCAGACTGGCTGGCTGAGGCAATGCTGTAACCTCTATAACGCTCGCTCAGTCATACACATATTGAATACATTTCGAATAAAAATCGAATGAACATAACGAATACGAATAAGGTAGCCAGGACATGACGGAACTGCGTACGGATGAAGAACAGGCAGAAATGCTCAAGCGCTGGTGGAATGAGCACGGCAAAAGCACACTCGTTTCCATCATAGTGGTAGCCGGTGGCTGGATGGGCTGGAACTTCTACCAGGATCAGCAACAGACAACCGGTGAAACCGCGTCAGCACTGTATACAACCATGACAGAAAAAGCCGCCGCCGCGATAACCACCCATGATGAAGCCGCCCAGCAAGAAGCCGTGGTACTGGCCGAAAAACTGAAAAACGACTTCAGTGGCAGCAGTTACAGCCAGTTCGCCAGCCTGTTTCTGGCGCGTTTTGCTGCCGACAACGGTGACATGAACAGTGCTGCAGACGAGCTGCGAGTCTTGGTCGACAGTGCAGAAGCACCGGTGAAATATCTGGCTACGGCCCGTCTGGCAGACGTACTGGTTGAACTGAATGACCCGGATGCCGCACTGGCACTGGTAAATGAAGTGCCAGACCCGGCCTATGCGCCGCAGTACCTCGAAGCCCGTGGGGATGCGCTGTTCCGTAAGGGCGACAAGGCCGCTGCCCGTACCGCTTATCTCGAAGCTCTGGACGCGGCCTCTGAACTGGGGGTCGATACCCAGTTGTTGCAGCGCAAGGCCGATTTTCTGATCGCGGCTGAGGACGCCTGATGCCTGTACGCCTGATATTGGCACGTGTTGGTGCCTTGCTGGCTGCCTTGCTGATTGGCGCCTGTTCCTCCCAACCGCAACCGCCAGCCGAGAATATCTCCTCACTGGGTCGTAGCGGTCTGGATATTGTCTGGCGCAACAGCATTGGTGACGGCCCTGGCAGCCAGTACAGCCGCTTGCAGCCTGTCGCCAATGGTAATGTACTCTACGTCGCGGATACCTCCGGGTCGGTATGGTCGCTGGATCTGGACAGCGGTCGCGAACGCTGGCATCAGACACTGGATATGCCAGTGTCAGCAGGCCTGACGTTGGCCGGAGACAATCTGCTGCTGGTTACCGTTGACGGTGTATTACACAGCATTTCGGCACAGCAGGGGGAGCCAGTTTGGCAAGCCCAATTGTCCAGTGAGGCCGTTGCTGCCGCCGGAGTGGACGACAGCAGTGTCTACGTTCACACCATTGACGGCCGGGTGTCTGCCTTTGACTTGCTCAGCGGTGAACAACGCTGGTCGTACGAAACCGCCATGCCGATTCTGTCGGTACGTGGTACTGCCGCGCCGGTTGTATCCGGTGAACTGGTGATACTGGGTCTGGCGAATGGCAAGGTGATTGCGCTCGACAAACGTTTGGGGATTCCGCGCTGGGATGTGCGTCTGGCCACACCCGAAGGCCGCTCCGAGCTGGAACGACTGGTGGATGCTGATGGCACCGTCGTGGTGGACAACAAGCTGATCTACGCCGCCAGCTATCATGGTAAAGTGGCCGCGATCACCATAACCGGTGAAACCCGCTGGGAAGAAGACGGCTCCAGCTACACCAGCCCGGCGTTATCGCTGGGCAACGTATACCTGACCCTGGACGACAGCAGAATCCAGGCCTTTGATGTATATGGCGGTGATCCGGTCTGGACCCAGAGCGGTTTGCAGGGGCGTCAACTGGGGGCTGTTGAAGCCTACCGGAACAACCTGGTAGTGACCGACAGCGAAGGATTTCTTTATCTCCTGAGCCAAGTGGATGGCACCTTGCTGGCGCGTTTATCCCTCGTTCCCAATGCCTTGCACGTCAGCTATCCTAACCAGTCGGAAGCCACACGCTGGCGTCAGCTGCACGGTCGTGATTTTGGCGTTCGTAGCCCGGTATTGATCACTGAAAAGGGCATTGTGGTCTACACCAATGCCGGTGACGTGATGCTGGTGACGGTAGCAGAATAGTCAGTCTGTCGTTACTGGCCATCACGGTCGTTTTTCCGGGGAGCTTATTGGCTCCCCTTTTTATCTGAGGTATTTCATGGTTCCAGTCATCGCTTTGGTGGGTCGTCCCAATGTTGGCAAGTCCACTCTGTTTAATCGTCTTACCAAGTCCCGCGATGCACTGGTAGCGGAAATTGCCGGGCTGACCCGCGATCGCAAATATGGTGAAGGCAAGGTCGGTGAGCGCCCGTTTATCGTGATTGATACCGGCGGTATCAGCGGCGAGGAAGTGGGTATCGACGAAGCCATGGCGGTTCAAAGCTTTCAGGCGATACAGGAAGCCGACATCGTCTTTTTTATGGTCGATGCCAGCGCCGGTATTCTCGAAGGTGATCGGATGATTGCCAATTACCTGCGTAAGAGCGGCAAGTCAGCGTATCTGGTGGCGAATAAAATCGACGGCAAAAACCCCGATGTGGTGCTGATTGAAATGTACGAATTGGGAATGGGCGAACCTCTGGGGATCGCGGCGGCGCACAATCGCGGTGTCTCTACCCTGATTGATCACGTTATGGACGAGCTGCATGGCGTCAGCCACGATGAACCTGTCGCCCGATCCGAGGATGAGTGGAACTACGTCTGGGAGGAAGACGAAGAAGGACACGTCACCGAAGTCGTCCACGAAGAGCTCGATGTCAAAGGCATCAAAATAGCCATCGTCGGGCGTCCCAATGTCGGCAAGTCTACTCTGGTGAACCGCTTTCTGGGGGAAGACCGGGTCGTGGTGTATGACGAAGCCGGTACCACCCGCGACAGTATTTATATTCCCTACGAGCGACACGGCCAGGATTACACCCTGATTGATACCGCCGGGATACGCCGCCGCAAAAATATCAGCGAAGCAGCCGAAAAGTTCTCCATCATCAAGACGCTGCAAGCGATTCAGGACTGCCACGTCTGTATTCTGGTGCTGGATGCCCGTACCGGCATTGTTGAACAAGACCTGCACATGCTCAGCTTTGTACTCAACGCTGGTCGGGCACTGGTGATTGCCATCAACAAATGGGACGGCATGGATGCGGACGAAAAGAAGCGGGTCAAAGACGAGCTCGACCGCCGTTTCGACTTCCTCACCTTTGCCGATATGCACTTTATCTCCGCGCTGCATGGCACAGGCGTTGGTCACTTGTACGAGTCGGTGGATCAGGCCTACGAATCGGCCATGGGTAAATGGCAAACCAACATGCTGACCCGGATTCTGGAAGATGCCGTAGCGACTCACCAACCGCCGATGGTACGCAGCCGCCGCCCAAAATTGCGTTATGCTCACCAGGGTGGCTCGAATCCGCCAGTACTGGTGATTCACGGTAACCTGGTGAACGACTTGCCAGACGACTACAAACGTTATCTGGCCAATACTTTCCGTCGCGTGCTGGATATCAAGGGCACGCCGATCCGGGTGGAATTCCGACAGGGAGAAAACCCGTTCTCAGACAAACAGAAAGACATCCGCCATCGCACCAAACGACGGGCAGAGTCGGTTGTCAAAACCGCTAACATCCGTCAGATCAAACTCGATAAACACCGCAAGGCCCGCAACAAACCCTGAGCGCTTGTTGATCTGTTGTCTGAAATCTTGCCCCTCACCGGCGTTGTGATAGGGTGAGCGCAAACCATCGTTACGATTGTCGTAGCGATGGCGTTTCTTTTTGAGGTTGTCATGCCATCCCCCACTGCCAGTGTTGATTTTTACCATCGCCATGCCAAGCGATTGGCTGATTGTTACGACGGACTCTCTGTTGAACAGGTGCATGGAAGCTGGCTGCCACTGGTTCCGGTTCAACCGGGGGCCAGAGCACTGGATGTGGGTGCCGGTTGCGGTCGTGATGCCTGCTGGCTGGCTCAGCAAGGCTGGCAGGTAACCGCAGTAGAACCTGCAGCAGGCATGCGTGATATTGGCCAGCAGCGTTCACAAGCACTCGAACTTGGGCAAGACAAACTGGTATGGATAGACGATGCCTTACCGTCGTTGGCTAAAGTGCCGAATGCAGATTATCACCTGATCCTGCTGTCGGCGGTGTGGATGCACCTGTCGATTGCCCATCGTCCGCTGGCGTTGCGGCGGCTGGTGCAATTACTGGCCGAAACCGGTGTCATCGTGATTACTCTACGAAGTGGTTCCGGTGACCCGGAACGACCCATGTATCCGGTCAGTGCGGTCGAAGTCCGGGCTATCGCCAAGCCACTCAAACTCTCGGTGGAAGAACTCACCCCACGTGCCGGGAGAGGTGATCTGCTTGAACGCCCGAATGTCACCTGGCAGACTGTAATTTTACGACGCGACCGGGATAATTGAGCCGTCCATTGACAATAAATGTAATGCCCGTCGCCCGTCTGATCAGGCGG
This sequence comes from uncultured Oceanobacter sp., assembly GCA_913061185.1. Lineage (GTDB taxonomy): Bacteria > Pseudomonadota > Gammaproteobacteria > Pseudomonadales > Oceanobacteraceae > Oceanobacter > Oceanobacter antarcticus. The sequence continues at coordinate 1,026 of CAJXTI010000008.1, read as the reverse complement.
GCGTTACCTCGACCATCAACTCATCACTAAGCTGCTCCAGCGCCTCGGTAAGATCCTCATGATCCAGCGTATCGGGCACCTGCAGTTCCGCTCTGGCCTTGAACAGCGCCAGCGCCGACATTTCAGCCTGAACACACTCGGTGTTCAGCTCCAGTACATTCACACCCAATGACGCCAATACACGAGACACCTCACGGACAATACCCGGACGGTCGTTACCCACCAGACTCAAATTCAGTTGATGTGTATCGCCATGATCCAGCAAACCCCGTTCTGCTCTAATCTCGATACCACTGGCCGACAGCGCCGCCAACTCCGTTTGCAACCCGGCGTCATCGGATTCATCCAGCGTTACCAGCACAATACCGGCGAATTTACCCGCCAGACTGGCAAGATGGCTCTCCGTCCAGTTGCCGTTGTGGCGGCTGATAACAGCAGACATTGTTTCCACGATGCCAGGCTTGTCGTCGGCAATTACAGTCAGAACCAGAGATAACGTCATAACAAAAATACCTGAAAATAGAAGAGTGAAGCGCTTGTTGAAGAAGAGACACTTATTGTTAGAGGCCAAGGCTTTTGCGCTGAAGAGCAGAGATTAACAAGGCCGCTGGCGGTTGTCTTGAGTGAAATGCCGGAGGCGTCCATTCAATGTCGCTCGGTATCAATTGGCTAAGAATCAATTTCTTTACAGTCGTCAGTGCTTCACAAAACGGGTGTCAGGTCTTTCGGATTGCGGCCAGATACGAAGATGAAGCATGACTGGTTGCCTGCTGGCACAGGCTCAGATGAAGCAATTGTGACGGTTAGCATCAAGTACTACAACCAACCTGGACGGCCACATTCATCGAACGGTGATCAGAAACCCGTAGAGTACGACAAATTAGCAAAATAATGTGTCCGATTTTGTTGACCAGAATGTCAATGGCCATCTATTTTGATCCACCTTTGGCCAATAAAATTGACCCACTTTATGAGCATTAACTGCCCAGTTTCTGCTTCAGCCGGTAGCTTTCTCCGCCCATCATA
>CAJXTI010000007.1 GCA_913061185.1 uncultured Oceanobacter sp. | reverse complement strand
GAGGGGTCGGGCGTTTGGGTTCATTTTTCAGCGTGCTCCAACCAAAACCATTCAGTCCTGTGCTGGATCGAAGAATATCGTTGATGCATTGGCGACTTTCAGACTCTAAAAAGCCACACAATTGATCGTAATACCGGGTGTTGACTTCAGATCTAGCGGTTTGGCAAATCCGCTCAAGCACGCTAAACGCCGGCAGCTCGTATCGCTCTTTGACCAAATATTCCAGAGTGACATTGATGATGTCCGGTAATGCCTCCTTGGTGGTCGCTGCTTCCAGTGCCCAAGTCTGCGCCAGTGCAGAGGTCTTGGCCGCATCGTAGGCTTTGATATTGAGATGGCGTCGAATCAGTTTTACATGGCGATCCTTCGCGCCCGATGTGTAATAAGTTTGGAGATCCTTCAGTGTCACCCGCGAACGACACTGGTTTTTGATGTGCGCGATGATCGGCTTGGGAACTTCGCCAAGACCAACGAATCGGCCCAAACGTTGTGTCGTCTTCAACTGAACCAGCAATCCCAAAAAAGAGGCACTTGACCGTCTACAGTGACGCAAAGCCCATTGCTGATCTTCCGTTGTGGGTGTGTAAATATCCCCCAACTCGTCTTCTGTGATATCTGATTTGATCCGTGGATAGGCTGTCTGATAGATGGCGACCATCGACTTAAATTTCCGCTGATAGTGGCATCAACGGATGACGCAGTCTGGCTAACAGGTTTTTAGCGGTCATTGGGATTCCTGGTGTTCAGTTTCGCCGACAATTTCTATAGCTCGTTTCTATTAGAATTTTCGATAAGCGCTAACCGCATGGCAGTCTTTTAGCAATTAGACGCTATTGTAATAACGAATGGACGATATTAAAATACCTAATAGACGTTTTTCAACCATCAATTAGGCGGAATCCCATTCATGTATCCTCGTTATTCTGAACACAATGTCAAAGAAGCGCTGAGTGATACGCCGGTGGTGTTCATCATGGGCCCTCGCCAAGCCGGTAAAACCACCCTGGTGAAAACACTGATCACGGAAACCGGTGCTGACAACTGGACCTTTATCACCCTGGATGATCAGGCCCAATTTGAGATCGCCCGGGCTGATCCCGTTGGATTTATCCGCAATCTGCCACCTACCAGGATTGCACTGGACGAAATACAACGTCTTCCCGAGCTGTTTGTCTCCATCAAGCAGGCCGTGGACGAACAGCGCACACCCGGCCGGTTTCTATTGACGGGCTCCGCCAATGCTTTGTTGTTGCCCCGGTTATCGGATTCCCTGGCAGGCCGGATGGAATCGATACGCCTGATGACGCTTTCGGAGTGCGAAATCCAGGGTCGGCAAGCGGGCTTTCTGGCCAAACTGCTGGATCAGAAGGCACCCACCACCCAGGACATCCGTGTGCGGGAGCATCTGCTCCATCGCTTGGTGACCGGTTGCTTTCCAGAGCCTTTACAACGGACCAGCGAGCGGCGTTGTCAAGCCTGGTATCAACAGTATCTGAGCACCTTGACCCAACGGGATATCCGCGATCTGACCCACATCGATCACCCGGATCTCATGGCCAAGTTGCTCAAGCTCACCGCCTTTTATGCGGGGAAACTGGTTAACCTGACCGAACTGGGCGCTAAACTTGGGCTGGATCGACTGACCATCAAAAAATACATGGCGTTGTTGGAGCAGTTGTTTTTGGTGGAACAGCTGCCGGCCTGGCATTCCAACGAATATAAGCGCCTGGTGAAAACACCCAAACTGCACTCGGTCGATACCGGCATGATGTGCGCCGTGCGGGGCCTCAATCGGGAGCGCCTGCTGAAACAGCCAGGTGATTTTGGGTTGGTGCTGGAATCCTTCGTCTACAACGAATTGCGCAAACAGGCGGTGTGGATCGAGGAGCCCTTGAACTTCTACCACTACCGTGACAAGGACAAGGTGGAGGTCGATGTGATCATTGAAAACGCCATGGGCGATTGTTTTGCCATTGAAGTCAAAGCGGCGGCAACCTTGAGCACGAAAGATTTTACCGGCTTGAAACGCTTTCAAAGTGTGGCCGGCAAGCGCTTTAAAATCGGTGTCCTGCTCTACGATGGCGATCATACGACGGCTTTTGGTGACAATCTCTTTGCTGTCCCGCTGGGAGCGCTCTGGTCATGAACGAAAACCACACCATTGGCCAGCTGGCCAAGACAGCAGGTGTCAACGTCGAAACCATCCGCTACTACGAACGCCGTGGTTTGATCCGTCAACCACCCAAACCCGCAGAGGGATACCGTACCTACCCAAACGCAACCTTGGCTCGGATTTTATTCATCAAACGCGCCCAGGAACTGGGTTTTACGCTGGAGGAGATCAACAACCTGCTGTCATTGGGCGAGTCGCATTGCTCGGAAATCCAGGAGCTGGCCGAAGCAAAGCTGGCCAGCGTGCGTGAAAAAATTAACGATCTACACCGCCTGGAACAGGTGTTGGAAGAACTCGTCACAAAGTGTCGGACCAATCCTGATAATGCGGCTTGTCCTATTGTTGAATCCCTCCAACCTGATCCTCGTCAATAAAAGGCATTGGGCTTGACTCCGTACTTTGGTACGGCATTTACACTGATTTCATCAGATCAATAAAGTGGAGTCGGCGATGCCGGGAAAAGAGAGATTCACCAACACAAGGCTGCCTATCATCGGTGGCATTACCGCTGCCATCGGCGCGAGCCTGTGTTGTATTGGGCCTTTCCTGCTCTTGTCACTAGGTATCAGCGGGGCCTGGATTGGTAATTTGACCCTGCTGGAGCCCTACCGTCCCGTATTCGTCATGCTGGTTATGCTGTTGTTCGGTTGGGCGGGCTGGCAGATACATCGACCGGTCGAGGCCTGTGAACCGGGAACCGCCTGCGCTGTGCCGCATACTCGGAAACGGCGGCAAATAGTTTTCTGGATCGCGGTAATCGTCGCGCTGGTTCTTGTTACCAGTACCCACTGGATTCCTCTGTTCGCATGAACACCCTGGAGCTAACCATGCAGAAAATCATTCTCGGTCTCGTATTCACCATCGCCAGCTTCTCGGCCTGGGCCAAGCCACAAACCATCACGCTGGATCTGCCAACCATGAACTGTGCCATGTGCCCGATCACGGCTAAAAAGGCGCTGACCAGGGTCCAAGGCGTGATAGAAGCCGAGGTCAGTTATGAGCATAAGCAAGCCGTAGTGACCTTTGAGGATTCTCTGACCAACGCTGACAGATTGGTCGAAGCGACCACCAATGCCGGTTATCCGTCAACTATTGTAAAAAAGGAAACACCATGATGTCAGAGGTGATTTTGCAGTCCGAGCTGACTTGTCCCGAATGCGGCCATAAAAAAACAGAATCCATGCCCACCGACGCGTGTCAGTGGTTCTACGAGTGTGAGCAGTGCCATGTTTTATTGAAGCCGAAGCTCGGTGACTGCTGTGTCTACTGTTCCTATGGCTCGGTACCATGCCCGCCGATACAGTTGTCACAGGGCAATAAAGACACAGGAACCTGTTGCGGCGGTTAAGTGGACCTCGCAAATCTGCATGTCACTCACCCGGTTAAGTCGATGATTTTCCAGTATCAATCCACCTTCAATGATCTCTGTAAGATAAAGGAGCGAGCCTTGGTAAGGCCTCTCTATCAAAACGGTTTCCAACCGACTGTAATTTTTACTTCTCTTGACTCTATAGCGGCTATAGGGTTTATAATTGCGAATCAATAATAATTAGCGATTCATGAATAAGAGAACACCGAGATGTTTGATTGCAGATTGCAACGCCTGAAACGAGCCACCCTTCATGCCATCATATTTCTGATGCTGCCACTTTCTCTATCTGCCGGGGCGAATGAAGCTGAGATCCCAGACAACGTTACTCAACTCCGGCAACTGGCACAGCTCGCTGAATACATAGGCGTTGATTATGCCGAAGCGGTGAAAAACGGTCAGGTAATTAATGACAATGAATTTCAGGAAATGGTGGAGTTCTCACAACTGATTGTTAGCAAGAGCTCACTGGCCGCCACTGCTGATGCAGAGTCACTCGCAGTGCAAGCAAAGGCCTTGCAGAGGGCCATTCATGATAAGAAAGGTGTTGATGAGATCCGTCAAATGAGTGCCAGCCTACGCGGCACATTGTTGGGATTGATGCCTCATTTATCCCTGCCGGAACGGATATTACCTCAAGAAAAAATCCGGCCGGTATTTGAGACTAACTGCGGATCGTGCCACGGCGTATCCGGTCAGGGTGACGGCGTACTGGCAGCACAACTCGATCCCGCACCCACAGACTTTACCAATAAAGAGCGGGCATTAAATCGATCAATCCTGGGTTTATACGACGCCATTACCAATGGCATTGACGACACCGCCATGCCCGCTTTTCAACAGCTAACGGAGCAAGAGCGCTGGTCACTGGCGTTCTATGTCGGTGGACTCGCTTTTCAATCCAGCGAGCCTACTCACAATGATTTGAATATTACCAAACAGCAGCTGATTAATTACAACCCACTGCAACTGGCAGCCGAACGCCCTGAAATAACCCTGCAGTCCATAGAGAGTTTACGCGCCAACCCCTCGACATTATTCAAGGCACCCCAAGACCCGTTGGCGATAACGTGGGATCGACTCCAAGCCGCCCAAAAAGCGCATCAGAAGGGAGATTTTTCAACGGCAAGTGAGCTCGCCGTCAGTGCCTATCTGGACGGTTTTGAACTGATTGAAAACAGTCTCGATGCGCATGATAAAACACTGCGCCAATCCATCGAGTCCAACATGATGGCACTACGACAATTGACCAGCCGCCCCGACGTAAACGGAGAATTGGGTGCGCTAATGGCGGAGACGCGGCATTTGTTGGATGACGCACAACGTTTGTTATCAGAGTCCACCTTGTCCGAAGGAACTTTATTCACTGCTAGTCTGGTCATATTGTTGCGCGAAGGCCTGGAGGCATTGCTGGTTATCATTGCCTTAACGACGGTTTTGATAAGAACCGGGCGTCGGGATGCGCTTAAATATGTCCACATAGGCTGGATTGCGGCATTACTTGCCGGTGGTGCCACCTGGATCGCCGCTCAATCGTTGATCACGATCAGTGGTGCCAATCGTGAAATCATGGAGGGAATTGCCGCTTTATTGGCCGCGTTGGTACTGCTCTATGTTGGGATCTGGATGCATAGCAAAACCCAGGCTGCACAATGGCAAGCCTACATTCAGCAACATGTCGATACCCAACTTAAGTCTGGCACCTTGTGGGGGCTGGTGGCGTTGGCATTTGTGGCGGTTTACCGGGAGGTGTTTGAAACCGTATTATTTTATCAATCGCTGTTAACGCAGGCGGTATCAACCCAATATTCTTCTGTTGGTGGTGGCTTTGCGCTCGGTTTGTTGCTGTTAGCCATATTGGCGTGGGTGTTGATTCGCTTTTCCGTCAAGCTGCCGATCGCCAAATTCTTTTCAGCCACCACCTACTTGCTGCTAGCGCTGGCATTTGTCCTGATGGGCAAAGCTGTGTCGGCATTACAGGAGGCGGCCATCATCGGTATGACGCCATTACCTGTGAGTTTTGAGATTGACTGGATTGGCGTCAAATCCACCTGGCAAGGCGTGCTTGCGCAACTTTCGGTACTTCTGGTTTACCTGGTATTTTTAATACTATCCAAATCAAAACGCGCAACATCACAGCCGATAACACAGGCGTCCGATTTCAAGCGCGTAAGTGTTACCGCTTCTGATGCTGATTAGTGGTTAACGCTTGCAAGATGCCGCACTGTTCGATCGTCCTTTCACTGGAGCAGCTGCGGCGAAGTACTTTCAAATGCTCGCGCAGCTGAACCAGCTCCTGAATGCGCGTTTCCACTTGTTGAATGTGCGTATCCATCATGCGATTGACTTGATCACATTGCGCACCCGGTGAGCGTTTTAATGTGAGTAGCTGGCGGATCTCGGACAAACTGAGATCCAGGTTACGGCAGAGCTTGATAAATAGCAGCTGTTCGACAGCAGCTTCATCGTAAAGTCGAAAATTGCCGTCACTACGCTGTGTCGTGGACAGCAACTGTTCTTTTTCATAGTAACGGATAGTTTGCACCGAGCAATCCGTCTTTTTTGCCAGCTCGCCAATCTTCATTTATTCAATCTCTGTGCTTGACTCTATATCAACTATAGAGTTTAAACTACCCACCTTGGATAGAACAAGGGTTTTTTATGACGACCACATGCGGTGGCAATTGCCAAAATAACGCGACGGAGAACACTCCCCAAATGCCGAAGTACACGACGCTTCTCATGGCGGCTTTGTTAGTGAGTATCATGTCCCCAAGATGGACTGTCCTTCAGAGGAAGGCATGATCCGTATGGCGTTGGACAGTGTGCAACCTAAAGTCACATTGGAATTCGATACCCCCAAGCGCAAGGTGAGTGTCTACCATGGTGATAACGCTGACCTTATTGAAAAAAGAATGCAATCAGTCGGTCTGGGCGCGAGACTTGTCAGTACAATGCCCGTCGCCAGCGAGTCCATCGCCCGTGCACAGGCGTCTGCAAAACAGGAGGCAGAAAGAGAAGCTGGCATTCTCAAGTGGCTACTGGCAATCAATGGCATCATGTTTGTCATTGAAATTACTGTCGGCTGGTGGGCGCAATCCACTGGTTTGATTGCGGACTCCCTGGATATGTTCGCTGATGCCGCCGTCTACGGCGTGGCGCTGTATGCCGTAGGGCACAGTGTGCGGATGAAGTTGCGTGCAGCCCATTTTTCCGGTTGGCTTCAGATCATTCTCGCCTTGGGCGCTTTGGGCGAGGTGGTAAGGCGATTAGTATTGGGTAGTGAACCGGTTTCCACTTTGATGATGAGCTTCGGGCTTGTTGCCTTGGCGGCCAATGTGACCTGTCTGCTGTTGATTGCCAAAAGCCGGGATAGCGGCGCCCATATGAAAGCCAGCTGGATTTTCTCCGCCAATGACGTGATTGCCAATCTAGGGGTGATCCTTGCCGGTGGATTGGTGGCCTGGACGGGCTCACGTTATCCAGACTTGGTGATTGGCCTTATCATCGGTTTGATTGTGTTGAATGGCGCGCGCCGCATCTTGCAACTTAAGTCCTGAGACACCGGGCACAATATGAACAACAAGCAATCGTCTTATGATACACCGCCAATAAAGATCCTCGACCTGGCTCGCTTTGACAGGCGGATAACAGGTAAACGAAAGGCGCCGGGACAATCGTTGATTGACTCCGCAATCAAAGGTGGTATGCTTCGCAGGCTATTCCATTTCATTGGGGTTATATTCGGTTTATGAGTCGAAAAGCACTGTCTTATCTGCTGTTAGTCTTGATTGCACTGCAATCAGTGACAGCTATGGCTGACGTTCATCCCCTTGATTATTCGGATACAGCCCCTTATTCCTCCGATGGCTCATCATCGGCAATGCTGGATAGCTCGACCGTTATTGATCCTGCAGATCAAAATACCGCGCCTGACGATCTGTTTTATTGCCATCACCATGGCTGCCATTGCCATGTCTATTTATCCGGTAACCTGACTCACTCAAACTTTTTGCATAAACATTCGTTGCATAACAACTATCAAGCCCTCATTCCCGAGGCCCCATCCTCGTCGCTGTACCGCCCTCCAATCGCCTGATTTTACCGATTAAGTTTTTTCTGTGTTGCCGTTATCGCTGCAACGCGCGGTTTGAATTATCTTAAATAAGTAGGATCTACCATATGCTATCAATACGTACTGCGCCGGGTTCTGGCGCTACGGGTCGGCGGAATATCAAAAGCCGCTGCATTCTGTTCAGTTTATTATTTTTTATTTCTTCGTCGGGGCTTAACGCCGCACCTGGGGACTCAACGATCACGCTGACCAATGCGGTGCAGCGCGCCTTGTCACAAAACCCTTCTTTAAAAGTTTTTCCCTACCGCTACGCAGCCCTTCAAGGGCAGGCCGAAACAGCCGGGTTAAGGCCGGCGTATGAGCTGGGATTTGACGCTGAAAATGTCGGGGGCACTGGGGACTTCAGCGGCGCAGGTGGTGCTGAACTCACCATTGCGCTGTCTTCGGTCATCGAAATGGGGGATAAGCGCGCGGCACGGCAAGGCGTAATCTCCCACAGTCGGTCGGTGCTCAATGCCAGCCGACAGGTGGAATCCTTGGCCTTATTGGGCGAAGTCACCCGCCGTTACGTCGATGTGCTAGCGGCACAGGAGCAGGTCACCCTGGCTGGCGAGGCCGCCCAGTTGGCGAGCGAGAGCTTACGCATTGTGAAAAAGCGGGCTACGGCGGGAGCGACACCCGAGGCGGAAGTCAAACGGGCACAGGCCGCTGCCGAGCAAGCGAAGCTCGCTTTGCTTTCGGAGCAGCAACGGCTTGCTTATTTGAAAGTGTCGTTGTCTGCCTTGTGGGGGGTAACCTCACCGGACTTTGACAAGGTGGAAGGTGATCTATTCCAGTTTGGCGAGGACGTGGCATTCGACCTGTTGTACGCCAAAGTTGAAAAAAATCCTGCGATAGAAGTATTCGCAGTAGAGTCCCGTCTCAAAGAAGCAGAAATACGCCTTGCTCAAACCCAATCCAGTGCCGATATCAGTTGGTCGGTGGGGGTTCGTCGCTTGCAGGAGACCGATGACACCGCATTGGTAGCGGGTTTCAGCATGCCGTTGTTTTCCGGCAAGCGAAATGTCGGCGCCGTTTCGACCGCGTTGGCCGAAAAGAATCAGGTGTTGGCAGAGCGCGATGTAATGCTGCTGGATCTACACACGCAACTGTTCCGGGCTTTTCACAACCGCAAACAAGCCATTGTCGCGGTCAAGGCGCTACGTACCGCGATCATTCCCGCCCTTGAGCAGGCCCTGGTAGAAACACAGGCGGCCTATCAACGCGGTCGCTACGGGTATCTCGACTATGTCAGCGCGCGGCAGGAATTATTGAGCGCCAGGCGCACCCAGATCGAAGCGGCGGCAGCCGCTTTAACCTATGGCGCAGAAATTGAGCAACTGACAGCAGAGCCCCTGGCCTTGACTCAGTATGGCGAAGACAACACATTTTCAGGATCATCACGATGAAATTAAAAACTCATTTTAACAAACCCATCACCCATCTTCTTGGCTGTTGCTTCCTTATCGCGCTGCTATCCGGGCAAGCGCTTGCCGAAACAGGTCGCGGAGAGGAAGCAGAGCACGGCGAAGAAGGCCACATTGAACTGACTCAGCAGCAGATACAACATTCGGGCATTTCGCTGGCAACCGTGACTTCTGGCACCATCCGCGATGTATTGCCGGTATACGGCGTCGTCGCCACCAACGCAGAGCGCGTACAATCAGTGACCGCACGCTTTGACGGTGTTATTCGGGAAGTTAAAAAAAGTGTTGGTGATCCGGTTCGTAAGGGCGAAACCCTGTTGACCGTAGAAGCCAACGAAAGCCTGAAAACCTATTCGATAGTTTCGGCACTCAATGGCGTTATTACACAGCGCAACGCTAATCCTGGCGAACAAACCAGCGATGCCCCGCTATTGGAGCTGAAGGATTTTTCCACGGTCTGGGTAGAGCTGTCGATTTTTCCAAAGGATGTTGCTCAGGTTCAATCAGGGCAGAAAGTTCGCATTCTCAGTCTCGATTCGACCCATATCGCAGAGGGAAAAATCATCTATATTGCGCCGCTTGGCCAAACTGGTAATCAGGCCATTATGGCGCGCGCTTTGATCGACAACCCGAATGGCATTTGGAAACCCGGTCTCTTTGTCAACGCGCAAATCACCCGCGCCGAAATAGCCGCTCCAATGGTGATCCGCAACGAAGCCTTGCAAATCGTCGAGGATAACCCCGTCGTTTTTGTCCAGGGTGAAGAGGGTTTTGAACCACGAGCGGTGACGCTGGGACGCAGCGATGGCGAGCTAAGCGAAGTCGTAGCTGGTCTGTCCGCCAATGAAGTGTATGTCAGCAAAAACAGCTTTGTTCTGAAATCGGAACTGGGCAAGGAGGATGCTGAACATGGAGACTAATCTATTGCTATTGGCACGCTTTACGACGCCGAACCACCTGCACGGTTTTAACCGGTCATACGAACCACAACTAGGAGTTCACAATGATCGATAAACTCATTCAGTTTTCCATCGCGCGCCGCTGGCTAGTGATGTTTCTGGTGCTGGTAACTGGCGCCCTGGGTGTCTGGAACTATCAGCACCTGCCCATCGACGCGGTACCCGATATCACCAATGTCCAGGTGCAGATCAACACGGAGGCCCCTGGCTACTCACCGCTGGAAGTGGAACAACGCATTACCTACCTGGTGGAGCTGGCCATCACAGGGCTGCCCTATGTGGAGAGTACCCGTTCGTTATCACGCTACGCCCTGTCTCAGGTGACCGTAGTATTTGAAAAAGGCACGGACATCTACTTTGCCCGCAACCTGATCAATGAGCGATTGCAGCAGGCGAAAAGCGATATGCCCGCGGGGATCGAGCCGGTGATGGGCCCCGTTGCTACCGGTCTCGGTGAAATCTTTCACTATGCGGTGCATGCGAAACCGGGTGCCTTGCAGGAAAATGGCGAGCCCTATGATGCGACGGCCTTACGTACCTTGCAGGATTGGGTGATCCGTCCCCAGTTGCGCCTGGTTCCAGGGGTCACCGAAGTCAATACCATTGGCGGTTTCGAGAAGCAGTTCCACATCACCCCTGAGCCTGCAAAGCTGCTGGCCTACCAGCTCAGCTTCGACGATCTGGTGGCGGCATTGGAGAAAAACAACGCCAACATCGGTGCCGGATATATTGAAAAAAATGGCGAGCAATATTTGATCCGCGCACCCGGACAGGTAGCTGACATCCCGGCGATCGAAAAAATCATCGTCGCCCGTCGTGACGGCTTACCTATTACCGTGGCTGACGTGGCCGAGGTTGGATTCGGCAAGGAATTGCGCACCGGTGCTGCGACACTCAACGGTGAGGAGACAGTATTGGGTACCGCCGTCATGCTGTTGGGCGGTAATAGCCGGACGGTTTCCCAGGCGGTGTCGGCCAAGTTGCTGGAGATCAATAAAACGCTGCCTGAAGGCGTGATTGCTGAGCCGGTTTATAACCGTACGGTACTGGTCGATAAAACCATTGCCACGGTACAGGCCAACCTGGCGGAAGGCGCGATATTGGTTGTTGTCGTGCTCCTGGTCATGCTGGGCAACGTGCGGGCGGCCTTGCTCACGGCGATGGTGATCCCTTTATCCATGTTGATGTTGATGACAGGCATGGTGCAGACCAAGGTCAGCGCCAATCTGATGAGTTTGGGTGCGCTCGATTTTGGCTTGATTGTGGATGGCGCGGTGATCATTGTCGAAAACTGCATTTTGCGCCTGGCCGGACGCCAGCACCACCTTGGGCGCACCTTAAAGCTGGACGAACGTTTTCAAACGGTGTTTGCGGCCACCCGCGAGGTATTTACACCGAGTTTGATCAGCGTATTGGTAGTGATTCTGGTGAACTTACCCATCCTGGCGCTAACCGGCGTGGAAGGAAAAATGTTTACGCCCATGGCCATGGCGGTAATCATGGCCTTGCTGTCTGCGCTGGTGCTGTCACTCACCTTCGTCCCTGCCGCCGTGGCGCTGTTTATGACAGGGCATATTGAGGAGAAGGACAATTTTATTGTTCGTCACTCCAAGCGCTTTTACGCACCGGTATTGGCATGGGCACTCAAGTTTCGCGTGCCCGTATTGTCTGCAGCGCTGATCTTTGTGGTGTTAGTCGGCGCACTGGCTTCGCGGATGGGGACGGAATTTATCCCCAATCTGGATGAGGGCGATATTGCCGTCCAGGCGCTGCGGATACCCGGTACCAGTCTCACGCAAACCTTGGATATGCAGTTTAAGCTCGAAAAGGCTGTGCTGGAGATACCGGAAGTGAAAACCTACTTTTCGCGCGTAGGTACTGCGGAGGTCGCCAGCGATCCTATGGGACCCAACATTTCCGATGGTTATGTCATGCTCAAGGATCACAGCGAATGGCCCGACCCCGACAAAACCAAAGCGCAACTGTTGGAAGAAATCGGTGAGAAGCTATCGTTGTTACCCGGGAATGCCTATGAGATCAGCCAACCGATCCAACTTCGCTTTAACGAGTTGATCTCGGGTGTGCGCTCAGACCTCGGGATCAAGGTATTCGGCGATGATCTGGCGCAACTGCTTCGGTCAGGCGGTGAAATTGCAGCGGTTTTGAACGGTATCGAAGGCGCAGAAGGGGTGAAAGTCGAGCAAGTGTCCGGTTTGCCTATTCTATCCATCGACGCAGATCGTTCTGCGATGTATCGCTATGGTTTGAATGTTGCCGATGTGCAGGACGTAGTAGCCGCCGCCACGGGTGGTGAGGAAGCCGGCCTGATTTTTGAGGGCGATCAACGTTTCTCGATAGTGGTGCGAGTGGCTGAGCGCGTAAGGGGCGATTTGAGCGCTTTGGAACGTTTGCCCATACCGTTGCCAGACGGTGGCTACGTACCGCTGCGAGAAGTCGCAAGCCTCACATTGGCGCCTGGACCTAATCAGATCTCTCGTGAAAACGGCAAGCGGCGATTGGTCGTCAGCGCGAATGTTCGCGGGCGTGATTTGGGTGGCTTTGTGGCCGAAGTACAGGGCAAAGTGGCGCAACAGGTGAAATTGCCACCCGGTTATTGGCTGGAGTACGGCGGCACGTTTGAACAATTGCAATCGGCCTCGCAGCGGTTGAGCCTGCTTGTCCCCGTCACTTTGGTGATGATTTTTGCATTGCTGATGATGACCTTTGGTTCGGCAAAAGATGCGGCATTGGTCTTTAGTGGCGTACCGCTGGCGCTGACCGGTGGCGTTATCGCCTTGTGGTTACGGGACATCCCCCTCTCGATTACCGCCGGTGTTGGGTTTATTACTTTATGCGGTGTATCGGTACTGACCGGGGTCATGATGGTGTCGGCCTTTCGGGATGAGCTCAATCGCGGTGAATCCGTCGAGCAGGCGATTCTGGGCGGCGCCATGTTGAGATTGCGACCGATTTTGATGGTCGCTTTAGTGGCTGCATTGGGCTTCTTGCCAATGGCGCTTAACACCAGTACCGGGGCCGAAGTCCAAAGACCGCTGGCCACGGTGGTCATCGGGGGCATTATCTCCTCCACGTTACTCACGCTTCTGGTGCTTCCTGGTCTCTATAGACTGGCTTGGCGAAAGCCAAAAGAGATTGATGACAATGGCGAACCGATCGCCCAATGACATCTTCAGGATCGCGGCGTCGAACGGCTTGTCGCGATCCCTCTGATAGCAATGACAACACTTTTTGGAGTATTCACATGAAACAAATTACCGCTTTTATTCACCACGTTCGAACCGCTGATGTCATCGATGCACTGCGCGATGCAGGTTACAAAAACATATCGTTACTCGACATCAAAGGGAGCTTGAAACCCTTGGGCGAAAGTGAGTTGGCCTATTCGTCCGAAGCCGGCGTGGTTATCTCAGAAGTTCAATTATCCCTGGTATGTGAAGACAATCAGGTGGACAAGGTGACCTCCGTCATTCGCAAAACCGGGAAAATCGGACCGAACATATCCGGTTGGGTCTACGTCAGTCCGGTTGAACAGGTACTGCCCATAGACGGCCATTAACACATCCGAGTTTGTGCGCGCTGGCCACGTTCACACCAGCGCGCACCAAACCCGAAACGCTTGGTGTAGGGACTATGCATAACCACGATCACTCCAGCAGTTCGAAACGTATTGGCTGGGCCTTTTTCCTCAATCTGGGATTTACGGTTATTGAATTTATTGGCGGCTGGCTGACAAACAGTACCGCCATCATGGCTGATGCCGTCCACGACCTCGGCGACAGTATTTCCATCGGCCTCGCCTGGATTCTTGGCAGGTTGAGCAACAAAGGTTCGAACGTGGAGTTCACCTACGGCTACCGTCGCCTGTCACTATTCGGCGCATTGATCAATGGCCTGGTATTGATCATTGGCTCCTTCTGGGTGCTGACCAAAGCTATACCCAAGTTGTTGCAACCAGAAATGCCTGTAATTGAGGGTATGTTAGGGTTGGCTGTTTTTGGCGTTCTGGTGAATGGTATCGCCGCCTATCAGCTTAGCCAGGGTAAAACGCTTAACGAGAAAGTCTTAAACTGGCATTTATTGGAAGACGTACTGGGCTGGGCTGCCGTCCTGATTGTTTCCATTGTGCTGTTTTTTGTGGATTGGCCGATTTTAGACCCCGCACTGTCTATCGTTTTTACCCTCTACATCTTGTTCAATGTCGGAAAAAACCTTTGGAGTACCACTCGATTATTTCTTCAGGCCGCACCCGACAAAGCACTGTCAGAGTCACTTCACCGCTGTCTATCCAAGCTTGATGAGGTCCGAAGCGTTCACCACCTCCACCTGTGGTCACTGGATGGCGAGCACCATGTGCTTACCGCGCACTTGGTATTACAACGCGCTTTATCCGTGGAGCAGCAAATTGATTTGAAAATGACAATTGCAGATCGTCTCAGCGAGTTCGATCTCGCGCACACGACCATTGAGTTGGAATTTGGGGAGGAAACCTGTCGAGACGCAAAGGTTTAGGAACTCCAGCATCGACGAGCCATCGATCTGAATTCTGTAGCACAGAATTTTGTTCAGGAAATTCGTATCGTCACACGAGTACATCGATATGTCGTCCCAATGGCTCGGCCGACACTGTGTTAATCTCACCTTTGGCTTGTGTCGCCATCACCATCGCTTGTTGAGAAGCGTTACGATCCTGAAGTGAGGGATCAGTGGGCGCCATGGACGCCATGCTTATTAGCTGGGCTTTTTCCAGCGTTGCTTTGGGATCGTTGGGCTCAGATGAAGTATCAAACGCCACATCACCTGAGACGACATAGCGTTGGCCATCGAGAGGCCTATACTGGTAATTGGGTGGTGAACTGTACTGTGTCGTAACGGCGAGGTGAGATTCTACATGCCGTTGAACAGATGTCTGAGAGAGCTCTAATTGTTTGCGCTCGGCCGAGTTGTCGCCAGATTTGGTCTCTGCTTCGCGTGCTGGATTGATAGATGAAGTGCTCAAAGGCGCTGTGGGTGAAGACAAAACTGCTGTCATCGTCCATCTCCACAAAAATCGACAATAGCCCCAGTATATCGAATTTTACAGCGATTGACTTATTACCAATGTTGTCTGCGATATTCGATTCAAGATTAACAGGAGGCTCCCATAGGCGAAATCAAGTAAGCCCGCTCATTTACTTTAATCGTACAGGCAAACCAGATAGCACCTGTAAATTGTTTTCCATGGGTCATTCAAGGGGTCGTCTCAGAAAACGGAAAATAAAGCACGCTAAGCCGGTGGCAGCGGTCGCAATGGCCTGAACTTCCCCGCACCGACCTTGGCACTGCTGCGCCATAGGTAATCGCCGGTCAGGTTGATATGCTCCCACCCCAGCGGGGACAGATATTGCAGCAACGTGTCGTCCAGCGCCATGCCGTGGGCACGCAAAGCACTGGTGGCACGCTCCAGATAGACCGTGTTCCACAACACGATGGCCGCCGTCACCAGATTGAGGCCGCTGGCCCGGTAGCGCTGCTGCTCAAAACTGCGGTCGCGGATTTCACCCAATCGGTAGAAGAAGACCGCCCTGGCCAGCGCGTTGCGCGCCTCGCCCTTATTCAGCCCCGCATGGACGCGGCGGCGCAGCTCCACGCTTTGCAGCCAATCCAGAATGAACAGCGTGCGCTCGATGCGCCCCAGCTCGCGCAGGGCGACGGCCAAGCCGTTTTGGCGCGGATAGCTGCCGAGCTTGCGCAGCATCAGCGAGGCCGTCACCGTGCCCTGCTTGATCGAAGTGGCCAGCCGTAGGATTTCATCCCAATGAGCGCGAATAGCCTTGATGTTCAGCCTGTCGCTGCTAATCATCGGCTTGAGTGCATCGTAGGCAGTATCGCCCTTGGGAATGAACAGCTTGGTGTCGCCCAGGTCGCGGATGCGCGGCGCGAACCGGAATCCCAGAAAGTGCATCAGGCCGAACACATGATCGGTGAAGCCCGCCGTGTCGGTGTAGTGTTCCTCGATACGCAAGTCAGACTCGTGGTACAGCAGGCCATCGAGCACATAAGTCGAGTCGCGCAAGCCGACGTTGACCACCTTGGCGCTGAAGGGCGCGTATTGGTCGGAGATATGGGTATAGAACGTCCGCCCAGGGCTACTTCCATACTTCGGATTGATATGCCCGGTGCTCTCTGCCTTGCTGCCGGTTCGGAAGTTCTGGCCGTCCGACGATGACGTGGTGCCGTCGCCCCAGTTTCCGGCGAAGGGTTGTCGATACTGTGCGTTCACCAGCTCGGCCAGCGCCGTCGAATAGGTTTCGTCGCGAACGTGCCAGGCTTGCAGCCAAGACAGCTTGGCGTAGGTGGTGCCAGGGCAGGACTCGGCCATCTTGGTGAGCCCAAGATTGATACCATCAGCCAGAATCGTCGTCATCAGCAAGGTTTTGTCCTTGGCCGTGTCGCCGGTCTTCAGGTGTGTGAAGTGGCGCGTGAAGCCCGTCCATTCATCGACCTCCATCAGCAACTCGGTGATCTTGAGGTGCGGCAGCAACATCGCCGACTGGTCAATCAAGGCTTGCGCGGCGTCTGGCACCGCTGCGTCCAGCGGCGTTATCTTCAGGCCCGATGCAGTGGTGATGATGGCGTCCGGTAAGTCGTTGGTCGCCGCCATGCGGTTGACTGTGGCGAGTTGCGCCTCCAATAATTCCAGTCGGTCATGCAGATATTGGTCGCAGTCGGTGGCCACGGCCAGTGGCAATTCGCTGGCCAGCTTCAAGGTGGCGAACTTCTCGATCGGCACCAGGTATTCGTCGAAGTCCTTGAACTGACGCGAACCCTGCACCCAAACATCACCAGAGCGCAGTGCGTTCTTCAGCTCCGACAGGGCGCATAATTCGTAGTAACGCCGGTCAATACCCTCGTCGGTCAGAACCAGCTTTGCCCAGCGCGGCTTGATGAATGCGGTTGGCGCATCGGCGGGCACCTTGCGCGCGCTGTCGCTGTTCATGCCGCGCAGCACGTCGATGGCATCGAGCACACCCTTGGCGGTGGGCGCGGCGCGCAGTTTGAGCACGTCCAGGAACTGCGGCGCATAGCGGCGCAGCGTGGCGTAACTCTCGCCGATATGGTGCAGGAAATCAAAATCTGCAGGCCGCGCCAGCGTTTGCGCCTCGGTGACGCTGGCGGCGAAGGTGTCCCACGGCATGACCGCTTCGATGGCGGCGAACGGATCGCCGCCGTTTTGTTTGGCTTCAATCAGCGCCTGACCGATGCGCCCATACATCCGCACCTTGTCGTTGATCGCCTTGCCGGAAGCCTGGAACTGCTGTTGATGCTTGTTCTTGGCCGCATTGAACAGCTTGCCGATGATGCGGTCGTGAAGGTCGATGATTTCATCAGTGACGGTGGCCATGCCTTCGATGGCCAGTGCTACCAAGGTGGCGTAACGCCGCTGCGACTCGAACTTGGCCAGGTCGGCGGGCGTCATCTGGCCGCCCTCGCGGGCGATCTTGAGCAAGCGGTTTTGGTGTACCTGCCGTTCGATGCCAGCAGGTAGGTCAAGCGCTTGCCAGGCTTTGAGGCGTTCGATGTGTTCAAGCATGTGGCGCGAGTTAGGCTTGGCGGGCGATTGGCGCAGCCACGCTAGCCACGTCATTTTGCTACCATCCTTGCGCTTGAGCAGTTCGTCCAGGCGCTGGCGATGGACAGGTATCAAGGAATCGGCCAATGCCGCATGGATGCTCCGGTTGGCACGGGTAATGGCCTCGGCGCTTGCGCGCTCGATGGCATTCATGGCGGGTAGGATGATGCTCTGCCGCCGCAGGTTTTCAACAAGGGTGCTGGCCAGCACAATGCCTTTGTCTGTTTGCAAGGCCAGTTCGGTCAATGTATGCACGGCTTGCCGGTAGTGACTCATGGTGAAGGGCTTGAATCCAAACACCGTTTGCAGCTCGACCAAGTGCTCCCGCCGTGTCTGCTCGCGCTGGCCGTAATCGTTCCAGCTTTCCACCGGCACCTTGAGTTGTGCGGCCACCATGCGCAGCAGGGGCGGAAACGGAGGCTCATCGATGCCCAAGAAGATGCCAGGGAATCGCAAGTAGCAAAGCTGCACGGCGAAGCCCAATCGATTCGCAGCGCCGCGACGCTGGCGGATCACCGATAGGTCGGTTTCGTTGAACGTGTAGTGCCGTATCAGTTCGTCTTTGGCATCTGGTAGTGCCAGCAGGCTTTCGCGCTCGGTGGCGGACAGGATTGAGCGGCGCGGCATGATCAGTCTTCCCGCAGGTACTGGTACAAGGTTTCGCGACTGATGCCGAAGTCACGGGCCACCAAGGTTTTTTGATCGCCTGCCGCGACTCGCTGTTTCAACTTGGCAATTTGTTCGCTGTTCAGCGATTTCTTTCGTCCCCGGTAGGCACCGCGCTGCTTGGCCAGCACGATTCCCTCGCGCTGGCGTTCGCGGATCAGTGCGCGCTCGAACTCCGCAAAAGCCCCCATGACCGACAGCATCAAATTGGCCATCGGTGAGTCATCGCCGGTGAACGCCAGCCCTTCTTTGACAAACTCCATCCGCACGCCCCGTTGTGTCAGCCCCTGAACGATGCGGCGCAGGTCATCGAGATTGCGTGCCAACCTGTCCATGCTGTGCACCACCACGGTGTCGCCCTCGCGCACAAAGGCCAGCAGCCTTTCAAGTTCGGGACGTTGCGTGTCCTTGCCGGAAGCCTTATCGGTGAATACCTTACCGACTTCGATTTGCTCCAGTTGCCGATCAGGGTTCTGGTCGAAGCTGCTGACGCGGATATAGCCGATACGTTGACCTTGCAAGATGCCTCCAAAGGTAAAAGTGTCAGGATGAAATCTATTACCCTTGGCGGCTTGTGTCAATAAATACAAACTACAACTCTATTCTGACGTGCTTTGCGCCAAGCATCTGACATCAGGTTAGGGTATAGCTTAACCGGACACCTCGGCCTCTGTGCCTTTACTGCTTTTCGGTACAACCGTCAAGAACAGGCAGAGCGCTCCGATAGTTATCGCCACATCAGCGAGGTTGAAGGCGGGCCAGTGCGCAAGTCGCCAATGGAAGTCAAGGAAATCAACAACCTGTCCACGCAGCACACGATCCGCGACATTGCCCAGCGCACCGCCGAGGATCAGGCTGTATCCCATCGCTTCGAGACGGGGCAATTGCTGGCACAGCATGCGTCCCAGCCAAGCAGAAACGACCAGGCCCAGCGTGATGAAAAAGTAACGTTGCCAGCCGCCAGCGTTCGCCAGAAAGCTGAATGCCGCGCCGGGATTCAGGACATGGACGAAGTTGAAGAAGGGCGTGACTTCGACCTGTTCACCGTAGGCAAACGTGCGGGTGATGGCGAACTTTGCGAGCTGATCGGTCATGACAGCACTGGCGGCCACTGCGAACCAGACCCAAGTCGATGTGCGGCGAGCCGATTGCCACACAGGGGCGGCCAGCGGCATCAGCCACCCGGCGAGCGCCGTGCAACTCAATCCAAGTACCCACCCCGCCAGCACATCGGCAGGAAAGTGCATTCCGGCTGCGATGCGTGACCAACCGACCAATGCGGCGTACAACACCAAGCCGATGCGGCCACGACGGCCTATCAAAGGCCAGAGCGCGCCGACCACCAGCGCGGCATAGGTGGCATGCCCGCTGGGCAGGCTGTAGTGTCGTTCGATGCCCCCGATAACGCGCACCATGTCGCCAAAAACGGCAGGCGGGCGTGGAAAGTCGATCCATAGCTTCAAGATGGTGGCGACGAGAAATGCCAACGCAAAGGCCACGCTAAAGACTCTGAGTCTGTACCGGATGGCATCGGCCCGCGTTGGGTCAGGTGCCGACTTTGACCATCCCCACATCGCCAAGAGCATCAGTGGTGCAGTCCAGTAGTTGCCTATCACAAGGTTGAAGAACGATGCCAGCGGTTCCAGCGCTGCAGGTGTGCTCATGTTGATGGCTTGGAACAACGCGATGTTCAGACCACCCCAGTCGTAGAGAAAGAATTTCCAGCTCATTTGCGCAACAGCCTCAAGCCATTGCCAACGACGAGCAAGCTGGCCCCCATATCAGCAAACACCGCCATCCACATGGTCGCTTGACCCGTGAAGGTCAGCACCAGAAATACTGCCTTGATGCCAAGGGCCAGCACAATGTTTTGCATCAGCACCTGCGCCGTCGCACGCGACAGGCGCACGAAGGTCGGAATCTTGCCCAGGTTGTCGTCCATCAGGGCCACGTCAGCGGTCTCGATGGCGGTATCTGTGCCAGCCGCTCCCATGGCAAAGCCGATGTCCGCACGCGCCAAGGCCGGGGCATCGTTGATGCCATCACCGACCATGCCGACCTTGCCCTTTATGGCCAGTAGCTCAACTTCGCGCAGTTTGTCGTCTGGGAGCAGATTGCCTTGCGCACGGTCGATCCCGGCTTGTGCGGCAATGGCCTGTGCCGTGTGGGGGTTGTCGCCGGTCAGCATCATGGTGTTGATGCCCAGTGCATGAAGCTCGGCAATGGCGCTCCTGCTGCTTTCCTTGATGGTGTCCGCTACGGCAAATAAGGCATGAACCCCTTTTGCGCTGACCAACATCACGACAGTTTTACCCATGGTTTCCAGCGCCGCGATGCGCTGTTCCAGCTCGGGAGTACGCTGCCCCAGCTCTTCTAGCATCCGCTGGTTGCCAAGATGGTAGGTTTCACCGTTGATTTGGCCCTGCACACCCCGACCGGGCAGCGCGTTGAATTCGGCCACGTCGAGCAAGGCAACCCCGTCCGTCTGCGCGGCCTGTGCCACCGCCTTGGATACAGGATGGTCCGAGCGGGCCGCCAGACTGGCAGCGATGCTGCGGCTGTCCGAGGCGAGTGCATTGCCCCATGTGACAAAGTCGGTCTGTGCGGGCTTGCCGTGCGTGATCGTGCCGGTCTTGTCCAGAGCCAGCCAGCGCAGCTTGCGGCCTTCTTCCAGATAGACGCCACCTTTGATGAGAATGCCGTGGCGGGCGGCGGCGGCCAGGCCGCTGACGATGCTGACCGGTGTAGAGATCACCAGTGCGCACGGGCAGGCGACCACCAGCAGAACCAATGCACGGTAGATCCAGTCGAGCCATGCCGCACCCATGAACAGCGGCGGCAACAACGCGACGGCGATGGCAACGCCGAATACAACGGGGGTGTACCAGCGGGCGAACTGATCGACAAAACGCTGAGTCGGCGCACGACTACCTTGCGCAGCCTCTACCGCGTGAATGATCCGGGCCAAAGTGGAGTTGTTGGCCAAGGCGGTGACGCGGTACTCGAACGAGCCGGATTCGTTGATCGTGCCAGCGAACACCGAATCACCGGGGGATTTTTCGACCGGGAGGCTTTCACCCGTGATCGGGGCTTGGTTGACGGCAGAGCGGCCTTCCAGCACCTCACCATCAAGGGCGATGCGCTCACCTGGTTTGACCCGGACGCGGGCGCCGATGGTGATTTGCTTGGCGCCCACCTCGCGCCATGTGCCGTCAGCCTGCTGTACCGTGGCCTGTTCCGGGGTCAGGTCGAGCAGGCCACGGATAGCGTTACGAGCGCGATCCAGCGATTTGGCTTCGATTACCTCGGCCAGCGCGAACAGTACCATCACCATTGCCGCTTCGGGCCAGTGGCCGATCAACATGGCACCCGTGACCGCAATCGACATGAGGGCGTTCATGTTGAGATTACGGTTCTTGAGCGCAATCCACCCCTTCTTGTAGGTGGAGAGGCCACCCGTGAAGACCGCGACAAGCGCCAGAACGACAACCGACCAGTGATTGCCGTTGTGGAGCCAGTAGACCGCCTCGGCCGCCGATGCAGTGACCAAGGAGATGCCCAGCGGCCACCAGTTGGTCGGCGTGGTCACAGGGGCGGCGGATGGAGATGCGACCTCTGCCGTGTCCACGACCTGCGCCTCGAATCCAAGCGCTTGCAGTGCCACGAGCACGTCTGGCAGAACCTGGTTCGCATGGCGTACCGACAGCGTGCGCTGCATCAGGTTGAAATCGAGATCAGCAACACCGGCCACGGTGCCGA
Source organism: uncultured Oceanobacter sp. (assembly GCA_913061185.1). Classification (GTDB taxonomy): domain Bacteria; phylum Pseudomonadota; class Gammaproteobacteria; order Pseudomonadales; family Oceanobacteraceae; genus Oceanobacter; species Oceanobacter antarcticus. Next base: position 81,209 of record CAJXTI010000007.1, on the reverse strand, counting down.
GCTTGTTGCGGATCAACGTCTCTTCGGTCGGGCAATCCATCTTGGCAATGGACAGCTTGGTCGTCTGCTCGGCCGACGCCTGATCCATGCGCACAGCTTGCATGCCGATGGCCTTCAGCGCCTGCTCGACGGGAGACAACGAAGGCAATTCGTGTCGCACGGCCAAGGTACGTTGCATCAGGTTGAATTCAAGACCCGCCACCCCCGCCAGACCGGCCAGTTTGCTTCGGATCAGCGCCTCTTCGGTCGGGCAATCCATGTTCTCGATGCGGTACACCGCTTGAGCCGATCCGGTTGCCAGCGGGGCCGGTGCCGTGGGTTGGATGATCGGCTCAGTCGTGCAGCCACACCCCTTTGAAGCGCATTCGCTCATGAGTAACTCCTGAAAATCTTCTATTCAGCCTCCATTAAAATCTCTATAGTCACTATAGAGTCAAGTGATAATTGGAGATTGATGCATGGAAATCAGAATTGGCGACCTCGCCAAGCGCTCTGGGTGCGAGGTCGTGACCATCCGCTACTACGAGAAGGAAGGGCTACTGCCGAAGCCAGCGCGAAGCGGTGGCAACTTCCGGCTGTACGGTGAGGCGCACATTGAGCGCTTGCAATTCATCCGTCATTGCCGTTCGCTCGAGATGACGTTGAGCGAGATTCGCGCATTGCTGGGTCTGCGAGACAACCCGATGCAGGACTGTGGGGAGGTCAACACGCTGCTGGAGGCCCATATTCAACAGGTGGAAATGCGTGTGTCCGCGCTGTTGCAGTTAAAACGGCACTTGGTTGATTTGCGCGAGAAGTGTTCTGGCTCTCGATCTGTAGAGGCGTGCGGCATTTTGCAAGGGTTGGGCAATTGCAATTGCCATGGTGAAAGTGCCACGAACAGTCAAACATCTGGGTAAGTAAGGGCTTAGCGTGCTTTATTTTCCGTTTTCTGAGGCGACCCCTGGTGGAAACGATGCACCGCGTTGATTGCGAGAACCCTCCTCAGCGGTCCAGTAAAATACGCCACGTTCGAGTGCTGCAATAGTAACTGAAGCACTACTGCAACCACCAACAACATCAGGACATTTTGTGGCACTCCTACAAAGAGCAATGGTGTCGTTCCTGCGACGGTTTCTATCAATTGATGCAATGGATGTTTCATAAGACCATTAAAACCGTATAGCCGTTTTACGCTGTGATGAACGGCATGAAGGCGCCACAGTGAAGAGAGGCGATGACTGGCAAAATGCGCCAGGGTGATGCCAACATCAGAAATGAGGATCGCCAATAGTAACTGGAAAGCCAGCGGCCACCCGGAAGGCCATATCGGTGCCAAGACCAGCAAGCCACCAAATAACGGGAGTACAGCAACGCCAATAACATTAAGTGACTCGTTCATAAAGGCGTGAAGAAGATCGCGTCGCTGATCTTGTTGCGGTTCATTAAACTCACGATCATAGGGTGTCAGTTTTTCGGTGGCGAAGGAAATTCCTATAAATACCAAGATCAAAAATACCAGCCAACCGTGGTTGAAACCCTCGGTAACAAGATAGATAGCGACGCCATTTCCGACGAGCAAAAACAACGGCAAATACAGGAGCCTAACCAACCACGTTATGCTACGAATCATTTTAACACTCCTCGCTGATTGAGAGTGTTCAGCATCTCATGTTTACACGTAGCCACATTGAACGAAAGTGCTGTTTATTCTGACAAAAGCCGTTGAATAACTGCCGGGGAAACGCCAAAAGCCTCGGTAACAGACCGGCAGAAATGGGCCTGATCGGAAAATCCCGATGCAATTGCCGCATCGGTGAGTGACATTTGGCGTGATAACTCAAACCCCGTTAATAGTTTTAACCACTTTTTATAGCTGCGTAAAGGTAAGCCGGTGCTTTCGGAAAACCAGTGGGAAAAACGACTTGGGGAAAGACGAACTTTCTTTGCCAACTCTGCTCTAGAGATTGATCGCCCATCCATGGCTTCGGCATGTAATGCTTTTAAAATGTGGCTCAATCTGCTCTTTGGATCAGATGTTTGATCGTGCCGGTAGTGACGCTCGAAAGCCTCCAGTTCGAATGAAAGGTTTTCCGTGGCAGTAAAGCGAGATAAACACGCTGTATTGAATTCCTCACGGAGTGTCCCAATGGGTTGCATCAACGGATTTTTTATGTGAGGCAGCAAGGCTTTGCAAATATCATGGGTTGGATCGATATAAATACACAGTACCTCGGCCATTATCAATTGATGAGTAACTCCAGCCGGTATCCATAACCCCTTTTCTTTGTGCCGTGTTTCGCTGGAAATGACTTCAACGTTTGCATCTAAACCGATCGCGATTTGATGCGCCCAATGTTTATGGGGCTTATTGTCTCCTGACTCGCCGAGGAACGCACCGATACCTGGTGTTATCGCTACTGAGCCGCGCCATGGGTTCACTAAAGTATTTGTTGTGATCATTACCCTATCTCTACAAAGGCAGCTTTTCATTGTAGTTGACTGTCTATAAGCGCTTGCAACTTTTCTAGGAGGATAAATGAGGCATTATTGGTGAATTGCTGTCCTTCTTCGATGTACTCCCATACGGTAGCGTCGCTCTTCCAGCCGCCTTGTTTCTTAATAAACTCAAAGTCGATTTTTTCCCTCGCTGCCGATGTAGAGAGGCCACGCCGAAAGCTATGGCTGCTCAAGTCCGGCACGAAATCGAACTGACAGGCGTTGCCCAGAGTCTTGAGTAATTGATTAATGCCACCGGGATTCAGTGCTTTGGGTTGAACCTTATCCCAACGGTTAACGGGACGAAAAACCGGACCTTCATTGATATCAGCCAATTCTATCCAGTTCTTCATGGCCATAGCAGGACAGCAGCCTGGTGCACCGAAAGGTAATGCTCGCACTAAGCCCATGGCTTGTTGATCGGTCTTGGAACGAGACAGCCGGATGAGAAGTCCTTCTGGTTCCCACACCAGATCACCGATTTGAATGGCCACCAATTCGCTACGACGAAAGGCGCCAAAAAAGCCGGTCAACACCAGCGCGATATCCCGCTGTTTCTTTTTGGTGTCAGGCAGTTGCCGCAAGTGATTCACCATCTGGGCAATGTGCTCCAGGCGCAGCGCCTTGGCTTTGCGTTTGGGCTTCCCGTGGGTGCGACGGATGCCATCCATGGTCTTACGCACCAGAGGATCGCGAACAGGATCACCCAGTCCCTGATAATGGTGCCACTGGCTGATCGCAGTGAGGTGCAGATCCAGGGTCCGCGGATTGAGTGATTCGGCTCGGGCCAGCAGGTAGCGCACCACGGTGTCCCGAACCGTCGGAAGGCGACCACCCCATTTTTCAAACTGCCGGATGGCCGACCGATAGGCTCTGCGGGTGTTGTCGGATGTGGCTGCCTGGAGGTATTGCTGCAATGACTCGGCTTCCTGGCGTGCAACCAGTCTCGAATGTTCATTACGTAATGACGGTTCAGTGACCATTTTTGGCGATTTGCTGTTCATGAATAGGTCTCCTCTCGGCGTCGCTGAAAAGGCAGCTATGTACCGGTGTTACAAGTCGAAAATTTAAGGCTCAATCCATTAACCAACGATAACATTGATTATCGTAGGTTAATTTTTTACCAATCAAAAAAGTATTTTTTAGAAAAATTATGTAATATTACATAATACGTAATATGTTTTTGAGGCGGAAAAATGGGACGAGCAGGCGTGGCATACAGCGACATACAACAGGCAGCCGATGCCATCAGCCAATCCGGTACAGAGCCCACCGTCGACAAGGTTCGGGAATACCTCGGCACTGGCAGCAAGAGCACCATTGCGCCTTTGCTGAAACGCTGGAGACAGCAGCGCGAAGAGAGCACAGCTAGTGACGGACTGCCGGTTGAGCTAGTGCAAGCACTCAAATCGGTGCATGCACACACCCAGGGACTGGCCGACAAAAAGGTGGCCCAAATCGAGGCCGATACCCAGCAACAACTGACAGCAATGCAACAGCAGTTGGCACAAGTCGTTGCTTTGCAGCAACAGACCGAGACTGAAAAAGCCCATACGGATGAGCGGGTCGAAAGACTCAAGACCGAACGCAAGCAGGTTTCACAGGCGCTGGAGCAGAAGAGTCTGAAATTGGTGAAAAGCGACGCGACACTGGATGAAGCCCGCCAGCAACTGGTCGAGTGCCGAGCAACCATTACCGAACTGCGCCAAGAAAGCCGCGATATCCGGGAGCATTTCGAGCATTACCAGCAACAGATCGCCAGCGATCGCCAACAGGAACGCGACCAATTCCAGTTTTCCCGGCAGCAGTTGGAAAGCAGACAGATGGATTTGCAGCAACAACTGGCCGCAGTACAAGCAAGTTATCACCAGCTGATCACGCTCAATACCAACCAGGCACAACAACTGGAACAGCAAACGCAGCAAGCTGATACTTTGAAGCAATCCCTGAACGAAGAAATTCAGGCGCACAGAGAAACGGATATTCATCTGCAGCACAGCCGTACCGGATTGGCCCAGCTACAACAGCAGTACAAGGATATCCTTGAGTCTCTGGACGCCAGCCGCCAACAACTGACCGAACAGCAAAACGAACAGCAGCGGCTGAACGGGCTATTGGAAAGCGCCACGCAGGCAGTGGTCAACAGCAACGCCGAACGGGAAAGACTGGCAGCCGACAATCGCCAACTGGCGGAAGCTGGAGCAACAAGCCTGGGCCGGATCCGGCAATTGGAGATCCAACTGGCAGGAATAGAGCCTAACAGGCAATAAGACGCTAATAGCCCAGCAAAAATTGACTACTCCAATACTTCCGATAATATCAATTATCGGAAGTATTGGAGTTTTTTGCGACGTTCTATATGCCTACTTACCTGATAACTCACATCCGCAAGGATTCACTATCTAGCCGCTGCCGACATTTACGGGTACTGGCATTGATTCATGCTGATACGCCAAAATATCTATCGCCCACAGAAACCCGCATCAAACAGCCGGTCTCCATGGCCTCACAAGCGAGCATGCGGTAGACTTCGCGCCGCTCGCGGGCGTTTGATCTGTTTTGCAACTCACACGCTCTGACGTCTGTTCTTGTTTAAAGCTCGGGATAAATATCACTATGTATGCAGTTGGCCAGCGTTGGATCAGCGAAGCTGAAACCGATCTCGGTTTGGGTCTTGTTCAAAGCGTCGATTTTCGGTCTGTCACTCTCTATTTTCCTACAATTGACGATGTTCGCACTTACGCAAGCCACAATGCGCCGCTGACCCGGGTAATTTTCAAAGTTGGTGATATCGTGCCGCTTCAGGATGGCTCAGTCATTGAGGTCGATGATGTTGAAGTGATGGACGACATCGCTTTCTATTTCACTAACGGCCGCTCGGTTTCTGAAATCCAGCTCAGCGGTGCCATCCAGCTTAATCAGCCGGCTGATCGCCTGTTTTCTGGCCAGATCGACAACAACAGTCTGTATGAACTACGCCAGCTGTGTTTTCAGCAAATCACCAAATTACGCCAGCGCCCTTTCTATGGCCTGCTGGGCGCTCGTACCAGCTTGCTGCCACATCAATTGTATATTGCCCAGCAAGTTACTCAGGATGCTATTCCCCGAGTGCTGCTCGCCGATGAAGTTGGCCTGGGTAAAACCATTGAAGCCGGCTTGATCTTACACCGGCTGTTACTGCAACAACGTATCCAGCGGGTGTTGGTACTGGTGCCGGATCATCTGCTGCACCAGTGGCTGGTTGAAATGATTCGCCGCTTTAATCTGCGCTTCAGTATCTTGCAGCAAGCCGATATAGATGAAGCGATTGAAGACGGTAATACCGATCTGTTTGGCGGCTCCCAACTCCATCTGTGCCCCATGTCTCTGGCGGACGAACCCGACGTGGCGGTTGCCATGATCAACGCCGACTGGGACATGATTGTTGTGGATGAAGCCCACCATCTGACCTGGACGCCAGAACATCAGGATCCCGCCTATCAGCTGGTAGAGAATCTGGCTGAAGCCAGTGCTGGTATTCTGCTCCTGACCGCCACCCCGGAGCAGCTGGGCATTGAAGGTCACTTTGCCCGTTTACGGCTGCTGGATCCCGAACGCTACCCGTCACTGGAAGAATTCCTCACAGAGCAACAGGCCTACCAGCCGATTGCCGAACTAGCCGGTGCACTGGTCGAAAACGAGATACTGAACGCCGATCAACAGCTCCAATTACAGCAGCTGCTGCCAGACATGGCAGCAGAACTGGAGCAGGACAACGGTCGTAACCGTTTGCTTGATACCCTGATAGACCGACGTGGCCCTGGCCGGGCAATGTTCCGCAACACCCGCCATGGTGTCGCCGGCTTCCCTGCCCGCATCGCCAATTTGAGCCAACTTGCTGCTCCGGCCTACGAACCAACTCCAGACGATATCAATGCGGTCTTGTTCCCCGAGCGTGGCCAGGCGCAGTGGTGGCTGGACGATCCACGAGTCAGCAGCCTGATCTCGTTGTTAAAACAAACCGGTAAATCCAAACTGGTGCTGATCTGTCATCATGCCAGCACAGTGCTCGACCTGGAGGCCTATCTCTGGGAAAAACACGGCATGCAAGTAGCGGTGTTCCATGAGCAAATGGATCTGGTCGAGCGCGACCGTGCAGCCGCCTACTTTGCCGATACAGAGCAGGGAGCGCGACTGTTGCTCTGCTCTGAAATTGGCAGCGAAGGCCGTAACTTCCAGTTTGCTCATCACCTGGTGTTATTTGACTTGCCGTTTAACTGCGATCTGATCGAGCAGCGTATCGGCCGTCTTGACCGTATTGGTCAGGCCAGTGAGATCCAGATTCATAGCCTGGCATTCGAGGGTCATGCGACCGGCCGCTGGCAGCAGCTGTTGCATCAGGGTCTGGATGTGTTTACTCAGCCCAATCCGGCCGCACAAACCCTGCTGGAGCGCCATCGTCAGCAGGTGCACGACGCGGTACTGAGCGGTGGCAACCTTGACGATCTGATCAAGACGCTCAGCAACGAACGTATCGAACTGCAGCAACAACTTGAGCAAGGACGTGACCGCTTGCTGGAGTTGCACTCCTGTCACCCGAAACGCTCCCGCTTGCTGGCTCGGGATATGACCATTACCCATATCGAAGACGAAGCCGAACTCAATGATTTTATTGAACTGTTTGCGGACGCCTTTGGTGTTGAAGTCGCTGATCTTGGCAACGATTGCATCACTCTGGCACCCGGCGATCATATGTTGGTGCCGGATCTGCCATACTTGCCGGAAGACGGCTTTATGGCGACCACTCGCCGCGAAGTGGCACTGGCTCGCGATGATGTGCAGTTCCTCAGCTGGGAACATCCGTTTGTAGACCAGGCACTGGAGCTGATCACCAGCGGCCCTATTGGTAATGCTTCCGTCGGGTACGTCGAGCAGCACGATTACAAAACCGGTGATTGCTTCATTCAATTACAGTTTGTGGCCTCCTGCCCTGCCCCCAAGCATCTGCAGATTGAACGCTATTTGCCAGCAGACGCCATGCACCTCACCTTTACCCCAAAGGGTGAGCTGAAGGTGAACGAGCCAGACTTGGCTGGGTTTGTCTTGCCTCTGAAACGCGGTACTGCGAAGGGGCTGGCAGAACAGAAGATGAACGAGATCAAGCCGCTGATTCACAAGCTTGAGAAACTGGGTGGCGGCCAGCTAGGCAAAATGATTCAGCGAGCGACGAACAAGGCCAACGAAGCCTTTGACGATCGCCTTCAGCGTCTGCAAGCGCTGGCGCAGCACAACCCGAATATTCCAGCGCAACTGATTACTGATGTACAGCAGGAGCGCCTCTCGGTACTGACAGCCATTGAAACCGCCCAGCTGCAAATGGACAGCGTACGCTTGGTATTCTGCGGCTAACCGTGGCTGTCCGTGACGGCGGTGAATTTTGTGCACCGCCGACACGGACGGTGCCGGTTTACGGACACGGACGGTGCCGGTTTACGGACACGGACGGTGCCGGTCCCTACGACAGGTTAACGTGCCCTCGACCGCATGGTAACAAACTCCTCCGCTGCCGTTGGATGGATGCCGATGGTGCTGTCAAACACGGCCTTGGTAGCACCGGCGTTGATGGCAACCGCCAGGCCCTGCATGATTTCACCCGCATCCGCACCTACCATATGCACACCCAGTACCTTGTCTGTGCTGGTTTGCACCAGCAACTTCATGTAAGAACGCTCCGGCATGCCGCTGATGGTATGTTTCATCGGACGAAAGCTGGATTCGTACACACTCAGATCACCGGCAAACTGCTCGGCAGCAGCGTCTTCGGTCAGACCTACCGTAGCAATATTGGGCTGACAAAAAACAGCGGTGGCGATGTTGTCGTACGACAGAGGCTGGGTATCATTGTCAAACTGCTGACCAACAAACTTCATCCCTTGAGCCAGTGCTACTGGCGTTAATGCGGGCGTTCCAATCACATCACCCAGTGCGTAAATACTTGGCACCGATGTACGGAAAAAATCATCCGCAACAATAGTACCGTCCTGGCGGGTTTCAACCCCCAGGGCTGCCAGGTTCAGGCCATCGGTCATCGGCCGCCGACCGGTTGCGTACATCACACAGTCAGTGATCAATGTGTCGCCATTGTTCAGTTTGCAGACAAGTTCTCCCTGCTCATTCTTGCTGATTGCCTCGATGTCGGCGTGGGTCTGAATACGAATCCCTTTATTGGCAATCTGCTCGGCGGCAAAGGCCTGTACGCCGGAATCAAAACCTCGCAAAATTTGTTCGCCGCGATACAGCAAATCTGTCTCAGCACCAAGGCCATTAAAAATACCGGCGAACTCCACGGCGATATAGCCCCCACCGACGACGACAACGCGTTGCGGGAAGGTTTCTAGAAAAAAGGCTTCGTTGGAAGTGATGGCCAGATCTGCTCCGGGAACATCCGGTTTGAAAGGCCAGCCACCAGTGGCGATCAGAATGCGCTCGGCGCTGTAATCCTTACCTTCGACGGTAACGGTGTGGACATCTTTGATGCTGGCGGTGCCGTTAATTGTGGTGACACCAGCGTTACCCAGCATCGTGCCGTAGATGCCGTTCAGACGTTCTATCTCACGGGTTTTGTTGTCACGCAGGGTCGGCCAGTCGAAACTTTTTAATTCTCCGTCAATACCGAACCCTTTTGCTTCGGCAAATTTTTCGGCGTATTCCGAGGCATAGACAAACAGCTTTTTGGGGACACAGCCGACGTTAACGCAGGTGCCACCTAGGTAACGGTTCTCCACCACGGCAGCTTTTGCTCCTTTGGCAGCGGCCATACGTGAGGCACGCACGCCACCGGAACCGGCACCTATCACCAGCAAATCAAAATCAAACGACATAAGGGTTCTCCGTGAGTGACCAGCCGCTTCGGGGAGCCAGTCAAATAACTGCAGTCGACACCCGAAGCAGTATAGTTCGGGCTGCCACTCTGCAATGGAATCTGGGCCACATGCTAGCTTGTTTCGGGTCAATTGCGAAATTGTTATAGCTATAAGCTATCAATTGGTAGCCATTCTTTGTCAAGCGATCCGGCAGCGTCGTCAGTCACTCGCCAACGTAGCCCGCACATCAACCCGACCAGGCATCTCGGCTGCATCGACGGTGATCTGGCTAACCCGGATGCTGTGACGAATTTGCAAGGATTCAACCCAGGCGATAAATACATCAAATTCGATTTTGTCGATCCAGATACGCACGCCGTTGCCATCCTGCTCGTACCGATCCAGCTTGATATTGCCGCTGCGTGCGGCCTGTGTCACCAATGGCAGAATTGGCCCTGATGTTTTATCGAGCGATGCCCCGCCAAACTTGCCTGCGTTTTCCGCAATCAAATTGTAGACTTCCAGTTTTTTGGTCAGATCCCGCTGCACCATGTGGTTTTCCCGTATCAAGGGGGCAAGCACCAGTACATAGACCAGTGCGGCAGCCAACAGCCAGGCAAGAACGCGAACCACCAGACGGTCGCGCGGTGGTAATGCGCCATACCAGTTTGTTGCACTCTGAACCTGCGGAATGGCAGTCAGGCGCTGGCGCAGCTCAAGCAATGAACTCATGCCGACTCTCCTATTTTCAGGCGACCTTTAACCAGGTTGTTCTCGTTGCTGGCCGACGCCACTTCAGCACTCAGACCTCGCTCGGACAAGGCTTGTCGCAAGGTCTGTAAATCGTTGAGATTACTGGCCTGAACCTCGATAACCAGCTCTTGCTGCCGCTCGTTATAACGTGCTGAGTCCAGTTTGATGGTTTTGATATTGACTGCCTGAAAGGCACTGGCAGTGACATTAATCAGATAAGCGAAGCCATGACTGGAGTTACCATTCCCTTCCGCCAACTTGCCGCGAAACTCCCTCTCCAGCGCCCGCACCCGAACGCCGGGAAACAGTTGTTTATAGAGTGACAGGCTTTGTTGATAAACATACTGTCCCTGACTGCTCAGGTGTTGATTCTGAACAAACAGCGTCGCAGCTGCGATCACCAGGCAGGCTGCGGTCATGGCTGCCAATGGTCGCCACCAGGAGCGCGGATTGTCTTCCTGCGTCTGGCGAATCTGAAACGGGCCAACCAGCATATTAACCATGCGCGTATTGGCGGTTAACGACAGCGGTGATTCACTGGCGGCGGAGGAAATATCAATGCGCTCAAAGGCATCGGCAAACCCGGTTTCAATGGTGGTGCGCAGCAGATTGGCTTGATCAAGACCCGCCGCATGAATGGTCAGTATGCCCAGATCGTGCTGGTTTTCCAGTACCGATTCCAGCACCGGCATCATGGCAAATTCATTCACCCAACCTTCAAACACACCAGGCAACTTTACCAGCCAGCCCTGATCCTGCCAGACCGCCGTGGGTGCTTCCGGTAACAGCTGGGTTTCCGGTATCAGCTCGCGCACGCTGAGGTGTAAATGTTCGGCTTGCTCCAGCAAGCGTTCGACCAGATCGCAGGAGGCTACGTAGGCCCGTGCCCGGATTCCTATCTTGCCAGCTGGAACGATGAGGTATTCACTGATGTCGTTGATCAGGTTTTCTTCCAACGCAAAAGGTAAGGCCCGCGCCAGATGTCGGCCAGATACACCTGGCAGCTCGATCCAGTGACAGCTGTAATTGGCGGCCGACAGCACCATGCGTATCTGGGTCAGCTCGGGCTGTTCTGCAGCCCAGCTTTCAAGGCTGCGAGCCGGGCCGGCATTGCTGCTGATATCCGTCACCAGCCACTGGGCGTCACGCCCGTGCCAGCTCACTTTGATTGTGTTCATGCTGTTTCTCGCTGCATATCACTTACGCTTAGGTTTAATTGGTCAATACGTTCTGGTTGGGCAACTCTGGTAAACGTCTTGCCTCCCGACGGGAATAGTCGCGATACAGGGTGCTGAAGTTGCCATTACCGGCATCCCGTTTCAGCAGGAATTCACAGGTGCCAGACCAGTCGCCGGAGGTGCCTATATCTACCCGACCAAACACTTCAAAATATTCTGTCTTGATGGTGAAATCATCCGCTGACCATTTGTTTTTGGCGGTGCTGGATGAGCTTGTACTGCTGTTTTGATTGTCAGAGTCGTCAGTATTGTCTGTTGTGCTGTTGTCTTCACCTGAAGCAAAACCTTTGACGGCATCCAGCGCCATAAAATCACTGACACTGGCCAGGCCGCTATCACCACGAGCGGTAACAACCGCTTGTGCATCGGCAATGGAGAAGTTCGCATCCAGTGCGGACATCACCAGCTCCGACGCGGTATTGATATTGAGCTGGGTGGTCACCGGCAGGCACACCACATAGGGTTCCAGGGCAGTATAGGTATCGAGATCGACGCCTTCGAGCAACATCAGATCCGAGGTATGTTTGCACGTATGGTAGGCTGGCCGATAGGACGGCTCCAGGCTGAGATAATCGTTCTCGACCTGGCTGTCGGCGTCCATCCAGTTAGCCAGTCGCCCGGCGATATCAACATCCAGCCCCAGTTCATTCAGCAGATTATAAAAGCGCTGTTGCCACACGGTATGATTGTTAGCAGCCGGTGCCAACCAGTTGAGATTGAATTTACCCTGGGCATCGGCAATACGAACAAACACCAGACCGTTATCCATCGGGAAGGTACGATCAATAGCCCAATCTTCCAGCCCATGGTCGATATCCGGGTCATTCTCCCAATCCAGATACAGGCCACTACGGACAACGCTGTCGACGCCTTGCAACAGCACCCGCGCTTGCTGTCGTGCCAGTTGCGCCGTGGCACGCTGTATATCCCGCGACTGGCGCTCAATCAGCACCGTTGCCAAAACGCTGACTACGGCAAAAATCAGCAGCACAATCAGCAAGGCTATTCCGGTTTGTTGGCGGCGCATCAGAGATCCTCGCCATCATGGGGAAGGACCCAGAGTCGCGTTGCATCACCAATCACCGGCAAGGTCATTTCCCAGCGCAGACCTTGTGGGATGACGGATTCATTACTGCTCTGCAATACCGGCCAGCTGCTGTACCACTCCGAGCCAGTGCGTTCGCCATCACTACTGATGGTATCGGCCAGCAAGGATATTTGCAGTCCATCTATCTGATCCAGTACCACCATACTTCTTGGCTCGCTGTCGTAACCACGATCCAGTACCGGCCAGACATAACGCACCAGACAATCACCCTCAGGTTCTTCTATTCCCCAACCAGCGAGTCGACGCCTGGCCGCCTCACAGGTATCGCTGTCGATGCTTTCCAGCCGGTAGGCAATACGCTGTAATTCCGAGCGAGGATTTTCTATCCCGGGCCGATTGCGCCAGCCGGTGCGGGTCAGCTCCAGCAGGTAATCGCCATCTTCGAGCCGCAGCGATGATTGCTCATCGCCGTACTCATCAAGAATAGGCCGATTGATGAATTGCTCGACATCACGACTGACAACGGCATTCAGGCGTTGCAACGCGACCAGCTGTTCCGACCGTGCTTCCGTCGAATCCCGTGCCACAATGATGGTATTCAGCAGTTGCACCGAGCCGACGCTGATTGAGGCCGTGATGGCCACGGCGACAATCACTTCCAGCAAGGTAAAACCCAGAGGACGATGCATCATCCGTGCTCACCCATCACCGTAGTGAGGTTAACAAGCGAATAATCAGGGTCATTGTCCAGTGACACCGATACAGTCACGCGCACGACAGCGGGAAAATCGGTTTTTTCCACCTTGGTCAGAGTAATCCACTCACGGTTGACCATTTTGACGGAATCCCGGGTGGAGCCTGTTTTTGGCAGGCTATGACTAAGACGCATCTCGGTGAGGCGATTTTCGGCGACCCAGGACGCCATCGTTTTGTTTTCCAGCGTCAGCAGCGTATTGGCGGCCTGGCTGGTGGTGCCACTGATCACAATGGCGATGGAGGCAAAAATGGTCAGTGCAATCATTACTTCCAGCAGCGTAAAACCACCCGCTCCTGATCTGGAGTTAATGCTCATAACGCACCAGCTCCTTCCAGACCGGATTAAATCCATCACCATGAATGACAAAGGCAAAGCGACTGTCAGCGTCATGACCGATGGTCAGGTCAAACGCGGTATATTCTTCGGATGATAGAAACTGCAAGGCGGGTAATGGACCGTTGTCGTTGTCCAGCAACGCTTCAAAGTCGACTTCGGCATCGTCAACCTCCAGTGTCATCGTCATACCTTCAGGCACTTCGGGTGCCCCCAGGGAAGCACTGGAGTAAGCCTGCCAGGGATTTTTGGCGATCTCGCTGAGTTCTTCAACTGACAGAGTGCCCTTGTTGGCCTGCTGGCGAACATCTTGCCACGACAGCAATATCAACTCGTCCCGATCCATTGCCAGACCAAGGTCAAGATTGCGATAGGCCGCTTCTTCCCGGTAAAGATTCATCTCAATCACCAGCGTGGTGGCAAAGCGCCCGGTTTCATCCTGGATCTGGGTGTCGCTGGCATTCAGATTCACCAACGATAACAGGCCACCGATGATCACCAGCACAACCATCAATTCAAGCAGGGTAAATCCGCTCGACTGACGCCGCAACCTGAGTGGATACACGATCTGACGGGGAGATGTCACAACAAGGAACCATTTGCCGGGCAAGGCCCGGCACCAGGTAAGACATTATTCCGGATAAGAAATATCGGCGTATTCTGCTTCACCGCCTTCTTGTCCATCCGCGCCCAGAGAGACAATTTCGTATTGACCTTTCTCTAGGTAATACAAAAATTCATTACCCCAGGCATCGGTCGGCACCTTGCTGCCTTTCAGGTAACCACTGCTCCGGTAGTTCTTTGGTTCCGGCGAAGAGGATGGTTTCTTGACCAATGCCTCCAGGCCTTGTTCGGTGGTTGGGTAGGTGAAGTTGTCCAGCTTGTACATATCCAGAGCGCCCTCAATCAGCTTCATCTGGCTCTTGGTGGTTTTAACCTGAGCATCCGTCGCGGAACCGATAATGTTGGTGGCGACCAGTGCCATGATGCTGCCAATGATGGCCAGTACCACCATCACTTCGAGCAGGGTAAAACCTTGTACGCGCTTGCGGGTTTGCATGTATTTCTCCTAACGAACCATATTTTGCAATTCAAGAATGGGCATCATGATAGCGGCAACAATCAGGGCAACAATCGCCCCCATGGTCAGCAGCATCATGGGCTCAAAAATTTTGACCATCGCTGAGACTGTATTTTCCAGCGTAGTTTCCTGCTGCTGGGCGGTTTTTGCCAACATGGCATCAAGCTCACCACTGTTTTCACCGCTGGCAATCATGTGCAGCATGATCGGGGCAAAGTAGCCGGTGTGATCCAGCGACTTGTGCAGACTGCCACCTTCGCTGACTTCTACTGTAGCTTCGGCCAATGCTTTCTGGATTGGTATGTTTTCAACCACCTGGCTGGCGATACGCATGGCTTCAACCAGTGGCACACCGGAACTGGTCAGAATCGCCAACGTACTGCCAAAACGTGCGGTATTGGCATCCTTGGCAAAACCACCTATGCCGGGTATTGCCAACATAAAAGCATGAAACTTCCCCCGAAATACCGGACTTCGCATGGCCTGGCCAAACAAGAGCACGGCGGCAACAACGGCAATCAGAATATACAGGCCGTAATCGGTAATCAGATGACTGAGGTCGAGCATAAATTGCGTTAGTGCTGGTAGTTCCTGACCATTTTTCACAAACACATCAACAATGTCGGGGACAACGTACGTCAGCAGGCCAACAACGATGCCAATCGCCACAATACTGAGAATAAGAGGATACATCGCCGCCAGCTTGATCTTCTGATCGGCAGACTGCCGTGCTTCGGTGTAATCGGCCAGACGATTCAAGACGCCATCCAGATGTCCGGCGTGCTCGCCGGCACTGACCGTTGATCGATACAGATGCGGAAACGCCTTGGGATATTCCGCCAATGCCTTGGCCAGGGTGTAGCCTTCCAGCACCTTGGCTCTGATCGCCAGGATCATCGCCTTTATCTTGGCTTTGCCGGTTTGTTCGGACAGTGCTCTCAGCGCCTCATCAATGGGTAATCCGGCACCGATCAAGGTTGCCAGCTGCCGCGTCAATAATGCCAGATCCGGCACCGACATACCGGGGCCTCGTCCGCCGGCACTGCTCTTCTGCTTGACACTGGTTGATTCCACCGACAGTGGCATCCAACCCTTGTCACGCAGCTTCTGACGCACCTGCCGAGCGCTGTCGGCCTCAATCACGCCTTTAAGCTGCTTGCCCTTTGCATCGAGCGCCTGATAAAGAAATGCAGCCATAATTATCCCTTGGCAACCCGCAGCAGCTCTTCGATGGTGGTGCTGCCAGCCAACACTTTGCGAATGCCATCCTGATTAATACTGGGGCCAAGGTTACGGGCATGTAACGTCATCGCCTGCTCCCCTGCCCGATCATGAATCAGGGTTTTCAAGCCTTCATCCACCTCAATAATTTCGTAAATCCCCTGGCGTCCGCGATACCCCAATTGATTGCATTTGTCACAGCCTTTGGCGTGGAAAATTTCCGGAGCCTGATCCTGGGGAATGCCCAGCAATTCACATTCGCTGGCATCTGCGATGGCTGCCACCTTGCAGTCACTGCAGAGCACGCGCACCAGTCGCTGGGCAAGAACACCCACCAGGCTGGATGACAACAAGAATGGCTCAACGCCCATGTCTTGCAAACGGGTTACCGCACCCACGGCGGTGTTGGTGTGTAGCGTCGACAATACCAGGTGGCCGGTCAAGGATGCCTGAATGGCAATTTCGACCGTTTCAAGGTCACGAATCTCACCAATCATGACGACGTCTGGATCCTGCCGCAAAATAGCCCGCAAGCCCTTGGCGAAGGTCATTTCGACCTTGGTGTTGACCTGGGTCTGACCAATCCCCGGCAGGCTGTATTCAATCGGGTCTTCAACCGTCAGAATGTTACGGCTGGTGTCGTTCAGATCACTCAGTGCGCCGTACAGTGTGGTGGTTTTACCCGACCCGGTAGGGCCGGTCACCAGAATAATGCCGTGAGGCCGACTGATGATATTGCGCATGGTGCGCAGATCGCGTTCTGACATACCGAGCTGGGAGAGACTGAGGCGACCGGCCTTTTTGTCGAGCAATCGCATGACGACCCGCTCACCATGACTGGACGGCATGGTCGACACCCGGACATCGACCTCTCGGCCACCAATGCGCAAGGCGATACGACCATCCTGCGGCACCCGTTTTTCAGCGATATCCAGTTTGGCCATGACCTTGATACGGGAGACCAGCAAGGCTGCCAGGGCGCGCTTGGGCTGCACAACTTCACGTAATACGCCATCAACCCGAAAACGCACAACCAGGCGCTTTTCATAGGTTTCGACGTGAATATCCGACGCATTTTCCTTGATGGCCTCGGTCAGCAAGGCATTGATCAGCCGAATAATGGGTGCGTCGCCGTCCTGCTCCAGCAAGTCTTCCGTTTCAGGAACGGAGTCAGCCAGGCTGGCAAGATCCATTTCATCACCCAACCCCTCGACCATCTCCATGGCTTCGGACGAGTCGGTTTGATAGGAAAGCCCCAGGCGACGGTCAAATTCATCATCGGCAACGCCTTCGAGCCTGAATGGCAGCGACAGAAAACGCTGCACCTCCATGATGGCCTCGGCACTAACTGGCACCCGGTGAACCACTTTGAGACCATCGGCAGCCCCTTCAACCAGCACCCCAAAGCGTTTGGCGAAGCCAAAGGGCACACGGGTAGCCAGACTGGTAGATGGTGTATTCTGGCCGTTTTCAAGGAGTGACGACTGGCCGACCAGTGACGCTACTGCACTGTCTAGGGCGTCTGCGGATTGATCTTGTAAAAGGGTAGAGCTCATGAATTATCCAACGTTGCGGCCAACACCTGAGTAATCAAATCCCTGGGCCAGAAGCACCTGGGGATCATACTGATTGCGACCGTCAATAATAACTGGCTGCCGGAGCAGCTTCTTGATAACGATGAAGTCTGGTTGTCGAAAAGGTTTCCATTCGGTGACCAGCACCAATGCATCAGCATCGACCACTGCATCATACTGATGGTTCGCCAGCTCTAACACTCCATCGGTAAAATATTGCGATGGAAAGTGCTGTCGAGCCAGTTCATTACACATTGGATCATAGGCGCGCACCTGTGCACCGGCAGTAACCAGCTGATTAATCAGGGCAATGGCACTGGATTCATGCATGTCGGCCGTTCCGGGCTTGAAGGCCAAACCCCAGACGGCAATCGTTTTACCCTGCATGTCCTCGCCAAACCGCTCAGCCAGCTTTTCGAACAGACGTCGCTTTTGCGCCTGGTTACGGGCTTCTACCGCGTCCAACAGGGTCGCTTCAAAGCCGTTTTCCCGAGCCATACCAATCAGCGTGCGAACGTCGCGAGGGAAACAGGAACCACCATAGCCACAGCCCGGATAGATAAACGAGTACCCTATCCGGCTGTCCGAGCCGATACCCTTGCGAACCTGCTCGATATCCACACCGAGATACTCGGAAAGCGTCGCCATTTCATTCATAAAGGAAATCCGGGTGGCCAACATTGCCGTAGCGGCAAACTTGGTCATTTCGGCATCGCGAATACCCATGTAGAGCATTTTGTCACGGTTGCGAGAGAACCCCTGGTACAGCTCTTCCATCAAGGTACGGGCGCGATCACAATCAAGACCCACAATGATACGATCCGGACTCATAAAGTCGTCGATGGCACTGCCTTCTTTCATAAATTCAGGATTGGCGACCACGTCAAACGATACGCCGTCCCTATCGGCAAGACGGGCTGTCATGACATCGCGTATCTTTTCAGTGGTACCAACAGGGACGGTGGATTTTGTGGCAATCAGCGTATAACCCTGCAGCCAATCAGCCAGCTGTGCCGCTTGCGCAATAATCTCGGCAGCATCGGCAACGCCTTCACTCTCACCCGGATTACCAATGGCCAGAAAACACACGGCAGCATTTGCTACTGCCGGGCCGAGGTTGGTACCAAACAACAGTCGGCCAGCCCGGTAATTATCGAGAACGATACGTTCCAGGCCTGGTTCAGCAACAGTCACCAGACCATTATTCAGCTGCTGGATGACCTCTGATCTCGGATCGACACAATGCACCCGGTTACCCATCTCGGCAAAACAGGCAGCAGTGACCAACCCAATATAGCCAGCACCAATAACGACAATTTCCACAAATCAATCCTTTTCAACAAGGCGGCACGTCGGCGCAGCTTATGTCCATTTAATGACAAATCGGTGACACAAAAAAGCCCGGACTCAGCCGGGCTCCTTCAACACTTTGATGTTAAACGAGTTTTTCTAACTCGGGAACCGCATCAAAGAGGTCTGCAACCAGGCCGTAATCCGCAACCTGAAAGATAGGTGCTTCTTCGTCCTTGTTGATTGCCACAATCACTTTGGAATCCTTCATACCAGCCAGATGCTGGATCGCACCCGAGATGCCCACCGCAATATACAAGCCTGGCGCAACAATCTTGCCGGTCTGGCCGACCTGGAGATCGTTGGGTACAAAGCCGGCGTCTACTGCTGCGCGGGATGCACCCACTGCCGCGCCCAGCTTGTCAGCCAGGCTGTACAACATGGCAAAGTTATCGCCATTTTGCATGCCACGTCCGCCAGAAACGACGACTTTGGCTGCGGTCAATTCCGGACGATCCGACTTGGCCAGCTCTTCACCAACAAAGACGGCCTTGGCGTAATCGCTAATATAAGCAACCGTTTCAATGGCAGCCGCCCCACCTGATGTATCAACGGCATCGAAGCCCGTAGTACGCACAGTCAGTACCTTGATGGCGTCGCTGCTTTGGTAGGTTGCGATAGCGTTACCCGCATACACCGGACGAGAGAAGGTATCGTCAGATACCACCTCAATCACATCAGACAGCATGTTAACGCCCAGCAGTGCCGCAGCACGGGGAAGGAAATCTTTGCCTGTCGTGGTGGCTGCCGCCAAAATATGCGAGTAGTTGGTGCCGATGTTGGCAACCAGATCCCCCATCACTTCACCCAGCTGATGTTCATAAACAGCATTGTCCGCCAGCAACACCTTGCCAACACCAGCTACTGCCGCCGCTGCATCTGCAACGGCTTGGCAACCAGCGCCTGCAACCAGTACTTCTACGTCACCACCAATCGCGGCAGCCGCTGCCAGAACGTTCAGCGTGGCGCCTTTCAGAGTAGCGTTATCATGTTCCGCTATTACCAGAATACTCATTTCATCTACTCCTGTTTACAGCACTTTCGCTTCGTTCTTCAGTTTTTCGACCAGCTCTGCAACATCGGCCACCTTGATACCCGCCTGGCGTTCTGCCGGTGGAACGACTTTCAGCAGCGCCAGGGTTGAACCCATGGTCACACCCAAATCTGCTGGCGTAGTCAGCTCCAGAGGTTTGCGCTTGGCCTTCATGATATTAGGCAAAGACGCGTAGCGAGGTTCGTTCAAACGCAGATCTGTTGTAACAATCGCAGGCAGATCCAGTGCAACGGTACGCAAGCCACCATCCACTTCGCGAGTCACCTTGACCTTGTCGCTATCAATCAGCACTTCAGAGGCAAAGGTGCCTTGTGCCATGCCGGTCAGGGCACCCAGCATCTGGCCGGTCTGATTGTTGTCACTATCAATGGTCTGTTTACCCATCAGCACCAACTGCGGGGCTTCTTTCTCGACCACTGCCTGCAGCAAGCGAGCAACGGTCAACGATTCCAGCTTGTCTTCGGTTTCAATCAGGATGCCACGGTCAGCACCCAGCGCCAAAGAGGTGCGAATCTGTTCCTGTGCCACCTTGGGACCGATGGAAACAACGACGATTTCTGTGGCAATACCCTTTTCCTTCAGGCGCACCGCTTCTTCAACAGCGATTTCGCAGAATGGGTTCATGGCCATCTTGACGTTATTCAGATCAACATCCGAATTATCCGGCTTGACGCGCACCTTGACGTTGTAGTCGATGACGCGTTTTACAGCGACGAGAACCTTCATAGATTCCTCTTATCTTCAAATGATTGGATTTCCAACCCCAATTTGCACAATAACGCGATGATACGGCGCTACTCAGGGGACTTTCGACCAGCAGAATTATTCTGGTCTTTTACCTTTACGTCAATAGTGAGGTCTGTTTGTTTCCAAAACGGCAGCATTCCCAAGCGATTCAGTTGCCTGAAACAGGGACGAACGTATAATGCTGCACCTTTAAACAATTAAACAATATGTGTTTTCTCGAAGATTTGCTAATCGTCAACAAGAAATCAAATCTGAATAGCACCGCTTTAGCCAATAATTCTAACTGTTAACAGGAGAGATCCGAATGGACCGTGATGTGATGGAGTATGACGTTGTAATCGTCGGCGCAGGCCCTTCTGGTCTGGCAGCCGCTTGCCGCATCAAGCAGGCTGCCAACGAGGCAGGCAATGATATTTCGGTCTGCCTGGTCGAAAAGGGCTCCGAAATTGGCGCCCACATCTTGTCGGGTGCCGTCATTGAAGACCGCGCCCTGACGGAACTGTTCCCGAACTGGAAAGAATCCGGTGCGCCACTCACAACGGCTGTCAGCAAAGATGAAGTTTACTTCCTGCTCAGTGACCGCCACTCTGTGCAAGCACCCGGCTGGGCGGTGCCCAAACCAATGCACAACCACGGCAACTATGTCGTCAGTGTCGGTAACCTCTGTCGCTGGCTGGGCCAGCAAGCCGAAGAGCTTGGCGTTGAGATTTACCCGGGCTTTGCGGCCGCAGACCTGATTGTTGAAGACGGTGTGGTAAAAGGGGTCGTCACTGGCGATATGGGTGTCGACGCTGCCGGCAACCCGAAAGACAGCTACATGCCCGGCATGGAACTGCGCGCACGTTACACTCTGTTTGCAGAAGGCTGTCGTGGTCATCTGGGTAAGCGCCTGATCAGCGAATATCAACTGGATTCAGGCAAGGATCCCCAGCACTATGGCATAGGCATCAAGGAGCTGTGGGATATCGACCCCGCCAAACATCAACCAGGGCTGGTCATGCACGGTACCGGCTGGCCACTCAATGAATCCTCATCATCCGGTGGCTTTTTCCTCTACCACAGCGATGACGGTCAGGTCGTGGTCGGCTTGATCACAGATCTGTCGTATTCCAATCCACACGTCAGCCCCTATGATGAATTTCAGCGCCTGAAGCACCATCCGGTGATTGCGCAATATCTGGAGGGCGGCAAACGCGTTTCCTATGGTGCCCGAGCCATTACCAAAGGTGGCCTGAACTGCCTGCCTAAAATGACCTTCCCTGGCGGCCTGCTGATTGGCTGTGACGCTGGCACGCTCAACTTTGCCAAAATCAAGGGCGTTCACACTGCAATGAAAAGTGGCATGGTGGCTGCCGATGCGGTTATCGCTGCGATTGCCACCGATCGCCGTCATGATGAACTGACTGAATTTACGACGGCATTTGAGAGCAGCTGGGCCTGGCAAGAGCTGCAGCGCAGCCGTAACTTTGGCCCGGCACTCCACAAGCTGGGTACTTTGGGTGGTGCTGCGTTCAACTTTATTGATCAGAACATCATGGCCTTGCCGCTGACGTTGCATGACACCCGAGCGGATCATGACACCCTGCGTCCAGCATCAGAATGCAAACCCATCGACTATCCCAAGCCGGATGGCAAATTAAGCTTCAGCAAACTGGACTCGGTTTTTATCGGCAATGTTAACCACGCCGAAGACCAACCCTGTCACCTTAAATTAGCCGACGAAGACATTCCCCTGGAGGTAAACCTGATTCAGTGGGATGAGCCAGCCCAACGCTACTGCCCGGCCGGTGTTTACGAAATCATTGAAGATGAAGCCGGCAAGCGCTTTCAGATCAATTCGCAAAATTGCGTCCATTGCAAAACCTGCGACATCAAGGATCCATCCCAGAACATTACCTGGGTGACACCAGAAGGCAGCGGCGGACCGAACTACCCGAATATGTAATCCCCCGCCAGATCGGTAAAAACAAAAAAGCCCGCAATCAACGCGGGCTTTTTTGTTTTCTTGACGTACCGGTTCGAATCAGGCGCCCGGACGTTTGATCTCGACATTTTCCTGCGACCACTTGCGGTAACTGGTCATGCTGTTACGAGCCGAACGATTTTCGATCTGGGTTCGCTCTTCATCACTGGCAACCAGGTCAGCCAATTCGGGAATCTGAATAGCATCAACCCGGACAACGGTAGCGCCACCCTGAACATCAACTACGTCCAACTCTCCCTGCTGTAGTGCGAAGGCCCGCGACTGCGCAGCGCGCGGAATTTCGGCAGATTGCGAGTAGTTCACCGCGACCGATACCCATGCTGCCGACGTTTCTTCACCCGCTGCAATTTTGTCAGCCATCGCACGCGCCAGTTCTCCAGCCTTGTCGCGCTTAATCAGGTTTTCAACCTGATTACGAACAACGGTTAATGGCAGGGTTTTCGGCTCATCATGTTCGGAGACGGCAAAAACATAGACTCCCTCTTCCGTTTCAACCAGATCGCTCAACTCCCGATCCAGCAACATGTTTTCCGCAAATGCCTGCTGGCGCACCGCATCACTCGCTACAAAGCCCTCACCAAAATCACGGGTAAAAAGACCAGACTCCTGAACCTTCAGCCCCAAGGCATCAGCAACTTCATCAACAGAACCCGATGAAAATGCCAGATTACTCAATTCCTGGGTTTGCTCGGCAATCTGCTGACCGGCTTTTTCATTACGAATCCATTCCGCCAACTCGTCATGACGCTTCTCCAAGCTGTCTGCTTCAGGCGCTTTGATGTCGAGCAACTGAATTATGTGGTAACCAAACTCGGTTTTGACCGGCTGGGAAACTTCGCCCTTTTGCAATGCAAACAATGCGGCTTCAAATTCCGGTACAAACGCCCCATGGCTAACATAACCAAGGTCGCCACCGTTACTGCCACTGGCGATATCATCAGAATCCGATTTTGCCAACTCGGCGAAATCTGCTCCGGCATCCAGCTTGGACTTCAGTTCATTCGCTTTGGCCAGTGCCTCTTCGCTGGAGCGGTCAGCACCCGCCTCAATCAGAATATGACGAGAACTGCGCTGCTCTTTTTCAGAAAGATCGCTCAGATAGTCTTCATACGCCTTGCTAATCTCATCTTCAGAAACACTCTCATCAGCTGCCATGGCGGCACGATCAAAGCCAACGTATCGGACTTTGGCCTGTTCCGGCGTCTGAAAGCGGGAGCTGTTAGCATCGTAGTAAGACTGCACATCGTCGTCGGTGAGCTGAATATCATCCATCAGGTCGCGAGCACGGATTTCAATGTAAGAAATTGTTCGCAACTCGTTATTCAGCATGGCGCCAAAGCGGGCCTGGAACGGCGTCGGAATGGAGGTCATGGTGAGCGCCTGTCGGGCTTGATTTACCTTGATGTCTTCGGCCAGATTGGCGCGAAAGGTCAAAGGTGTCCAGCCATTCAGACGCAGAACACTAAGGAACTGTTCCTTGTTGAAACGACCATCCAGCTGAAAGGCCGGAATATTGACAATGGCTTCATCGACAACAGCAGAGGCTGCATACAAGCCCAGACGATCGGCCTGAACGGCATCCACATTCTGCTGAATCAGCTGTTCAATAGCCGATTGGCGCAACAGTTGGTCGTTAAACAGGTTTTCATCAAACTGCTCGCCAAACTGACGACGCAGGTTGGCTTTTTGCTGTTCGATCACCCGTTGAACTTCAGGTTCCGACACCTTGATATCACCAACTTCAGCAACCGGCGTATCGCCAGACCCGATATTGACAATGCTCTCGACCCCCCAAAGGGCGAAAACGAAGATAATAAAAAACACGATGACCTTGGCAATAATGCCCTGAGCATTATCACGCATTGTTTGTAGCATGGTTCCTCCAGGTATTCGCTACAGCAACATAAAAAAAAGCGCATCCAGGATGCGCTCTTTTTCTGGGTGGATAAAAACAGCTAAACATCAACGTCTTCTGTTATTACCCCGTCCGGCATGCCAGACCGCCTATCAACCAACCAACTTACCAGATCAAACCAGATAAATCAGTTGACTGCATCTTTAAGCGCTTTTCCTGGCTTGAAACCAGGAACCTTGGCTGCCTTGATTTGAATGGGCTCACCTGTTTGAGGGTTACGGCCAGTACGCTCTGCACGCTCTTTCACCATAAATGTACCAAAACCAACCAGGGCAACCTGATCACCCTCTTTTAACGCAGTACCAACACTTTCGATCATGGCATCCAGTGCGCGACCAGCAGCTGCCTTTGGAATATCAGCTGATGCGGCAATGGCGTCGATTAACTCGGACTTATTCACACTTATCCCCTCACTCTGTGTGCAGTATTAGATTCTTGTTATGCGACTGGGCGATCGCTACAGGAAATTCAAGAGCGTCGATTTATACCAACTGGGTTATGTACCGTCAAGCAGACTCAATGCGTCTTTGGGCGAGAACCCTCGTCCTTACTGACGCTTGCATCTTCTGTCGGAACAATTGGCGCAGAAACACCATCCGGGCTTGACTCAAGCGCCAAATCCAGAACCTCGTCGATCCAGTCTACAGCAATGACCTTCAGGTCTTGCTTGATGTTTTCCGGTATATCCCTAAGGTCTTTTTCGTTTTCCTTGGGGATAATAACCGTCTTGATGCCACCGCGATGTGCGGCGAGCAACTTTTCTTTTAATCCTCCAATCGCCAGCACTTTGCCCCTCAGGGTAATCTCACCCGTCATGGCTACTTCGGCCTTAACCGGAATACCCGTCAGGACAGATGCCAGCGCTGTTGCCATCCCAATGCCAGCACTTGGGCCGTCCTTGGGTGTAGCACCTTCCGGCACATGCACATGAATGTCATTCTTTTCAAAAAATTCCGCATTAATCCCCAAGCTTTCAGCACGGCTTCTAACGACCGTCAGAGCTGCCTGAATGGACTCCTGCATTACATCACCCAACGAGCCTGTCTTGATAATACGACCCTTGCCAGCGGTTGCTGCAGCCTCAAGCGTCAACAATTCACCACCTACGGAGGTCCAGGCAAGTCCTGTTACCTGTCCCACCTGATTACTGACACCCGCAAGGCCGTAGCGATACTTGGTGACACCAAGATATTCTTCCAGCAGTTCTTCGGTAATCACGCGTGTTGTCGTGGTCTGATCAAGCATGTTTGCCTTGACGACACGGCGACACAACTTGGCCAGTTCTCTTTCAAGACCACGAACACCCGCTTCACGTGTGTAGTGGCGAATAATGCTGCGTAATTGAGTTTCCGGAAGCTCAATTTCATCCGTTTTCAAACCATTTTGCTTAATCTGTTTAGGTAACAAATAGCGCTGGGCAATATGAACCTTCTCCGCTTCGGTATAGCCGGGAATGCGGATGACTTCCATACGATCCAGTAACGGGCCAGGAATATTCATGCTGTTCGAGGTACAGACAAACATCACATCGGAGAGGTCATAATCAACCTCAAGGTAATGATCGGCAAAGGTGTTGTTTTGCTCAGGATCAAGCACTTCCAGCAGCGCAGAAGCCGGATCACCGCGATGATCCATCCCCATTTTGTCGATTTCATCCAGCAAGAACAAAGGGTTACGTACGCCGACCTTGGTCATGCGTTGTACCAGCTTGCCCGGCATTGAGCCAATATAAGTACGACGATGGCCACGAATTTCGGCTTCATCCCGAACTCCGCCCAGCGACATACGCGTAAACTGCCGGTTAGTTGCCCGCGCAATCGATTTGCCAAGAGAAGTCTTGCCGACACCTGGAGGCCCGACCAGGCACAGAACTGCACCCTTTACTTTCTTGACACGATTCTGCACCGCCAAATACTCAAGGATCCGCTCCTTAACCTCTTCCAGACCATAGTGATCGGAATCAAGTATCTCTTTGGCACGTATCAGATCGTGATTGAGGCGTGAGCGTTTTTTCCAGGGGAGGTTCAATACCCAGTCAAGATAGCCTCGAACGACTGAGGCCTCAGCCGACATCGGTGACATCATGCGCAACTTGCGTAATTCTGCTTCAGCCTTTTCCTTTGCTTCGCGAGTCAGGCCGACGGTTTCAATTTTCTCAGCCAGCTCATCAAACTCGTTGCCGCCATCTTCAAGGTCGCCCAGTTCTTTCTGAATGGCTTTCATTTGCTCATTCAGATAGTACTCACGTTGACTTTTTTCCATCTGCTTTTTGACCCGGCCGCGAATACGCTTTTCGACCTTGAGCAAATCAATTTCAGATTCCATCAGCTCCATCAAGTGCTCAACCCGCTCTTTCGGATCAAACATCTCAAGCACTTCCTGCTTTTCTTCCAGCTTGAGAGAGATATGTGCGGCAATGGTGTCACTCAGGCGACTGACATCTTCGACGCCGGAAATAGTGGAAAGCACTTCACTGGGGACTTTTTTCGACAGCTGTACGTACTGTTCAAAATGGCCGGTCAGTGAGCGAGTCAGAATCTCGTTCTCACGCTCATCGGGTATTCGCGTCCCGGCTGGCAGCACCTGACCACGAAACAGATCGCTTTCATCGATCAGGCGCTCCAGCGTGGCCCGCTCTTCACCTTCGACCAGCACCTTGACCGTTCCATCAGGAAGGCGCAGCAACTGCAAAATGGTCGCCACTGTACCGACGGAATGCAGCCCATCAATACCAGGCGCGTCATCGGCCG
Organism: uncultured Oceanobacter sp.; assembly: GCA_913061185.1. Taxonomy (GTDB): domain Bacteria; phylum Pseudomonadota; class Gammaproteobacteria; order Pseudomonadales; family Oceanobacteraceae; genus Oceanobacter; species Oceanobacter antarcticus. The sequence goes on along the minus strand of CAJXTI010000007.1, from coordinate 54,084 downwards.
CGTCCTTCTGGGCAACAAGCATGATGCGTTTATCACCCGCCATCGCTTCTTCCAGAGCATTGATTGATTTTTCCCGCCCCACAAACAGGGGAATAACCATAGCGGGAAAGACCACTACATCACGTAGTGGCAGGAGAGGTAACACTTCTTGATTCATCAGATTAGGTCTCTGCTACAAAGCAATATTCTGAGAGTGGGGGCTTCGACTACCAAAAACAAGCGACAAATAAATAAAAAGGAGCCATTGGCTCCTTTTTATTTATTTTTGGGTAGGCATCAATCGTTTTCTGAAGAAGCCCGAGCAACATCACCACCCTCATAAATCATGATCGGCTCGGCAATACCATTAATGACAGTATCTTCGATGACGACCTTGGCAATATCAGGCTCAGAAGGAACGCGGTACATGGTCTGTAGCAACGCTCCCTCTAGTATTGACCGCAAGCCCCGTGCGCCGGTCTTTCGCTCCATCGCACAATTGGCAATGGCATCCAGAGCAGAGTCACGAATCTCAAGCTCTACCGATTCCATTTCGAACAGTTTCTGGAATTGGCGAACAAGAGAATTTTTCGGCTCGGTAAGAATTCGAATCAGGGCGTCCTTGTCGAGTTCATCCAGTGTTGCCACCACTGGCAAACGGCCAATAAATTCAGGAATCAGACCGAACTTGACCAGATCGACCGGTTCTACTTCACGCAAGGCAGCACCAATCGATTTTTGGTCTTCCTTGCCTTTTACGGTTGCGACAAAACCAATCGAACTACGTTCCGATCGATCACGAATGATCTGATCCAACCCGGCAAATGCCCCGCCACAAATAAACAGGATATTGGAGGTGTCGACCTGCAGGAATTCTTGCTGCGGGTGTTTTCGACCACCTTGTGGCGGCACGGATGCAACGGTCCCCTCGACAAGCTTCAGCAACGCTTGCTGAACCCCTTCGCCCGAAACATCACGAGTAATTGACGGGTTGTCAGACTTGCGTGAAATTTTGTCAATTTCATCAATATAGACAATTCCGCGCTGAGCACGCTCAACGTCGTAATCACACTTCTGCAGCAGTTTCTGAATGATATTTTCCACATCTTCACCAACGTAACCGGCTTCTGTCAGCGTGGTTGCATCAGCAATTGTGAACGGCACATTCAGCAGACGTGCCAGCGTCTCTGCCAGTAAAGTCTTGCCGCTACCCGTTGGGCCAATCAGCAGGATATTACTTTTAGACAGCTCGACATCGCCTTTTCCCTTGCCCTCGCCAAAGCGCAGGCGTTTGTAGTGGTTATAAACCGCTACCGCCAGAACTACCTTGGCTTTATCCTGACCGATAACGTATTCATCCAGAGTCAGACGAATTTCCTGTGGCGTAGGTAGTTTGTCAGAACTGCCCTTGTTATCGGCTTCCTGGACTTCTTCGCGAATAATGTCATTACAAAGATCAACACACTCATCGCAAATAAACACCGAAGGCCCGGCAATCAGCTTGCGCACTTCATGCTGACTCTTACCGCAAAACGAACAGTAGAGCAGCTTGCCGCCGTCTTCGCCCTTGCCTTTAGTATCGTCGGTCATTCGACTGCCTCATTCTGGTACATAGCATTCATATATAGGTGCACACTGGCCAGGTTTCAAGCCTCCCACCCCATGTCAGGCAAAATTTATTGACCTCGATGGGTCAAAACCTTATCAATCAGACCATATTCGAGTGCCTGATCCGCTGTCATGAAGTTGTCTCGCTCGGTATCGGCAGCAATGGTGTCGTAACTCTGGCCGGTATGATGAGCCAGAATCCGGTTCAAGCGTTCCTTGGTATGCTGAATATTACGGGCATGAATCTGGATATCCGTTGCCTGTCCCTGAGCACCACCGCTTGGCTGGTGAATCATTACTCGTGAGTTTGGTACACTGTAGCGTTTACCCGCCGCGCCAGCAGCCAGCAGGAAAGCCCCCATACTGCATGCCTGCCCAATCACCATGGTGCTGACGTCCGGCTTGATAAACTGCATGGTGTCATAAATCGACAAACCTGCTGATACCGAACCACCTGGCGAGTTGATATACAGATGAATATCCTTATCCGGATTTTCAGACTCAAGAAACAGCAGCTGGGCAACCACCAGGTTGGCCATGTGATCTTCAACAGGCCCCACCAAAAAAATCACCCGTTCCTTCAGCAGGCGGGAATAAATGTCGTAAGAGCGCTCGCCGCGAGCAGACTGCTCTACTACCATAGGAACCAGGGCATTCTGAATCACTTCTGATCCCTGAGTGAATTGATCATTCATAAAGCATTACTCCCATACAAAACCAGTATCGAACCATTATTACAAAAACAGCCGCTATTTAGCGGCTGTTTTCGAGTTTAGCCATTGGAGACGAGTATGTCAGTCCCCAAAATACCAACTATTACATTGCTTGGTTGGCATTGGCAGAACGAATCACGTCTTCGTATGAGGTTTCAACCACAGAAACAGTCGCTGCAGCCAGGACTTTTTCAATCAGCTGATCTTCCAGCGCCAGAGATTCTACCTGGGCCTTTTGCTCTGCATTAGTTGAATAATACTCACGTACCTGTTCAGGCTCTTGATACGTTGAAGCGATCTCTTCAATCAGCTCTGCCACTTTTTCTTCGGAAGGCTTCATGTCTGCCGCTTCAATCGCAGCACTCATCAACAAGCCAACCTTGACGCGTTGCTCAGCCTGGCCCTTGAAAATCTCTGCAGGCAGCTGTGAAGCATCCATTTGGCCGCCAAACTGCTTGACAGCCTGCTGTCGCAGGCGATCGATTTCCTGATCAACCAGAGGCGTAGGTGCATCAATCTCATTACCAGCAACCAGAGCATCAATCACCTGTTGCTTGGTCAGAGTACGCAAAGCGCGCTTTAGTTCGCGTTCCATATTGGTGCGAATCTCAACGCGGAATTCAGCTTCATCTGCAGTTTCAACACCGAATGAGCTGAAGAACGTTTCATTCATCTCGGGCAGCTCGCCCTTTTCGACTTTTTGCACAGTAATTTTGAATTGTGCAGGCTTACCTTTCAGCTCTTCCTTGTGGTAATCCTCAGGGAAGTTCACATCAATAGTTTTCTCATCGCCAGCGACAAAGCCGACAATTGCCTCTTCAAAACCAGGAATCATTGAACCGGAACCCAATGTCAGCGTGTGGCCACTGGCCTTGCCGCCATCAAAGGCTTCACCATCGACAAAACCTTCAAAGTCGATGACTACGCGATCACCGTCTTCAGCGGCCGCATCCGTTTCTGACCAAGTGGTGTTCTGCTGACGCAGGGTATCCACCATCTTTTCCATGTCTTCGTCAGTGACGGCAGCGGTTTTTTGCTCAACGGAGATGGTTGAGAAGTCACCCAGAACCACCTCGGGATACACTTCGAACGTGGCCTTGAATTCCAAATCCTTGCCATCTTCATTGACGACAGGCTCAAAACTTGGCATTCCTGCCAGCTTGACTCCTTGCTCTTGCACCGTCTGGAAAAAAGACTGCTGCATTTGCTGGTAGATGGCTTCGTAACGAGCTTGCTGACCGAACATGCGCTTGATCACTGCAGGAGGAACCTTGCCTGGGCGAAAACCATCAATACGACGACCTTTGGCCAGTTTCTTCAGTTCTGCTGTTACTTTTTGTTCTACTTCCGCAGCAGGAACGCCAATAGTCATACAACGCTGAAGACCACTGGTTGTCTCGATGGACACTTGCATAGATGCCTCTCAGATAAAGTGTTTTTTACGATCACTACCGGACAAACGCCGGTCATCAATTCAGAAAGCCGCGAAGTATAGCGCAAGCCAGAGGACGAATAAACGAGAGAAAACAAACCGCTGCAAATTGCCATCACAGGCAAAACACAAAACGAAAAAACAAGACGAATGACTGGGTACGGAACATGGCAAAAACAGCATCCCGGCGGACTGGTCAAGGCGAGCCATAAAGTAATGACCGTCAATAACGACCGCAGAAAACCTGAACAAAAAATGATGAGAAAAGCTGAAGATTAAAACAGAGGAGTAACCATCGAACAGATACACCCAAGCCTGGGCGGCCAAGTCGGTAGATACTGCTGAATATGCTTGATAAGTGGGGTGGCCGACGGGGATCGAACCCGCGACAACAGGAATCACAATCCTGGACTCTACCGACTGAGCTACGGCCACCATATCAATGCTCGGGATGCCTTGATGGCGCACCCGGCAGGGCTTGAACCTGCAACCCCCGGCTTAGAAGGCCGGTGCTCTATCCAATTGAGCTACGGGCGCATGTCCATCTAACCATTTAGATTAAATGGTCGGGGTAGAGAGATTCGAACTCCCGACATCCTGGTCCCAAACCAGGCGCGCTACCAGACTGCGCTATACCCCGTCACACAACCTGAAAGTAGTCAGTGTTTCGACCAACCCCCTCAAGTGGCTGCGCATATTATAGATCACCCCTTTACAGGTCAACTGAAATTTAAAAATAATTCGATAAAACAAATACTTCACACTACTTGCAGAGAAAAAGCCTGATGACAGGCACGACACTTGCGTGCCGCTTTGTTTTCCTTCGCCAGCATGAGAAAATCGCCACAGATGCACTTATACAACAGGTTTTTCATTTCATGACAGCACAACTGATTGACGGCAAAGCCAGGGCGGAAGCTATCCGTAACCATATTCACCTGCAGGTATCCGAGCGCCTGAAGCAGGGAAAACGCCCGCCGGGGCTGGCCGTCATTCTGGTAGGTGAGGATCCTGCCTCCCAGGTGTACGTTTCTCACAAGCGTCGTGATTGTGAGCAGGTGGGGATTGTCAGCAAGGCCTATGATCTGCCGGCCACAACCTCTCAGCAGGTATTGCTGGATCTGATCGAACAACTGAACCAGGACGCCACCGTAGATGGCATTCTGGTTCAGTTGCCACTGCCTGCCGGCTTGCGGGCTGATGAAATCCTCGAACAAATAGACCCCACCAAAGATGTCGATGGCTTTCACCCATTTAATATGGGCCGCCTTGCCCAGCGCATCCCCCTGCTTCGTCCCTGTACACCGGCAGGCATCATTGATCTGCTAGACACCACCGGCAAGGATATTACCGGCATGCACGCTGTTGTGGTTGGCGCGTCCAATATTGTTGGTCGGCCAATGGGGCTGGAACTGTTATTACGTGGCTGCACCGTCACCACCTGCCACCGCTTCACCAAAAACCTGGAGCAGCATGTCCGTCAGGCCGACTTGCTGATAGTTGCCGTCGGCAAGCCCGGCATCGTGAATAGCGAATGGATCAAGCCAGGAACCATTGTTATTGATGTGGGCATTAATCGCACCCCGGAAGGCCGTCTGATTGGCGATGTGGAATTTGCTGGCGCAGCTGCCAGAGCCTCCCATATCACACCAGTACCGGGTGGGGTTGGCCCGATGACCCGAGCCAAACTACTTGAAAACACCCTGTTTGCCTGCGAAAGCCTTCATAGCTGATTTTTCCGCGACAAAACAAAGCAGCCCGGCTATTTGCCGGGCTGCTTTGTTTTCAAACAACCAGAAGCGACGACAAGCGCTACTGCTTGATCCAGCTAGTGCCTTCAGGGCCATCTTTCAAAACAACCCCCCTTGCCACTAGCTCATCGCGCACCGCATCTGCCGTCACAAAATCCCTGGCTTTTTTGGCGTCCAGGCGTTTCTGGATCATCTCCTCGATCCAGCCCGCATCATCGCCAGCACCCGCTTGAAAGAAGGCCTGCGGATCAGACTGCAAACAACCCAGAACCCCCCCCAGATAACGTAACTGCCCAGCCAAAGCTGCCTGTTCTTCACCTTCAGACTTATTGATGGCGCGAGCCAACTCAAACAGCACTGCAATGGCTTCCGGTGTATTAAAGTCATCATCCATAGATGCATGAAACCGTAGCGAAAAATCGTTTTCTACATCGGCGACCGCTCCCACTCCAATACCATCCAGGGCGTTGTAGAAACGCTCCAAGCGGGTCTGGGATTCTTTCAAGCTGTCTTCGCTGTAGTTGATGGCGCTGCGATACTGGCTCGACAGTAGCAGAAAACGCACCACTTCAGCGGGATACTTGTCGAGAATTTCCCGAATGGTAAAAAAGTTGCCTAATGACTTGGACATTTTTTCGCCGTCAACACGCACCGCCCCGGCATGCATCCAGGTATTCACAAAGTGCTTGCCATTGGCTGCCTCAGACTGGGCAATTTCATTCTCGTGATGTGGAAACTTCAAGTCCGGACCGCCGCCGTGGATATCAAAGGTATCTCCGAGACAGCATTTGGACATGGCAGAACATTCAATGTGCCAACCTGGGCGACCAATACCCCAAGGAGATTCCCAGTGCGGCTCATCCGGCTTGGCGGCTTTCCAGAGTACAAAATCCAGTGGATCCCGCTTGTGCTCATCCACCCCGACACGGGCACCGGCTTCCAATTCATCCAGTACCTTGCCGGATAATTTGCCGTAACCCTCAAACTTGCGCACCGAATAGTAGACGTCGCCATTTTCGGCTGGATAGGCAAAACCCTTTTCGATCAGAGTTACAACCAATGCAATAATATCGTCGATATGGGCCGTCGCACGCGGCTCGGCATCAGGCATTTCGACGCCCAGCAGCTCAGAATCCTTGTGCATCTCGGTAATAAAACGTTCGGTCAGCGCATCAAACGCCTCGCCGTTTTCATTGGCACGAGTGATGATCTTGTCGTCGATGTCAGTGATATTACGAATGTAATTCACCTCAAAACCGCGATGACGCAGATATCGCGCGATCACATCAAACGCCACCATCACACGGGCGTGGCCCAGATGACAGAAGTCATAAACCGTCATGCCGCAGACATACATGCCCACTTTGCCGGGCACCAGAGGCTTGAATGCCTCTTTCTGACGGGTCAGGGTATTGTAAATAGACAGTGTCATAACGGGGATTAATCCTTTTTCAGTTCTTTATCTTCGCGCAGGCCGATGGTCAGGTTAAAGACCGGCGCTGCCGTCGTATGGTCTTGACGATCGGACACATAATAACCTTCACGCTCAAACTGGAAGTGGGTTTCAGGAGTTACCGCCGCCAGTGCTGGCTCTATCCAACCATGAACAACCATCAAGGATTCAGGATTAACAAACTGCATCAGGTCGCCATCGACCTTGTCCGGTGTTGCGTGGGTAAACAGCCGCTGATACAGCCGTAATTCAGCTTTAACACCCCGGGTAGCAGATACCCAGTGCACCACGCCTTTCGGTTTGTCGCCATCTTCTGGATCAACACCCAAGGTGTTGGCTATCAGCTTGGCGCACACCAGTACGACCTGACCGGCATCGTTCTTTTCGTAGCCAGTCGCCTCGATGACGTAACCATGGCGCAGGCGAATACGCTTGCCGGGTGTGAATTTCTTCTTGAATTTTTTGCTGTACTCTTCTTTGAAGTCATCCTGATCAATAAACAGTTCGCGAGTAAAAGGCATCTCACGACTGCCGAGATCCAGCTCTTGATGATAATCCGCAGTGAGCATTTCCAGATGATCTTCTTCAAGATTATCAATCACCACCTTGAGTGGATTGATCACACACATAGCCCGCGGCGCGTGGCGGTTAAGATCATCACGCACGGCGTGTTCCAGCATGGCAACATCTACCATGCCATCGGAACGGGTGACACCGATCATCTCGCAGAAATTACGCACAGAACGCGGGGTGAAGCCGCGACGGCGCATGCCGGAAATGGTCGGCATACGTGGATCATCCCAGCCGTTGACAACCCTATTATCAACCAACGCTTTTAATTTGCGCTTGGATGTAACGGTATAATCCAGATTCAGGCGCCCAAACTCATACTGTTTTGGCTGCGCCGGCACCGGCAAATGCTCGATAAACCACTCGTACAAAGGGCGATGGTCTTCAAACTCCAGCGTACAGACGGAATGAGTTACCCCTTCGATGGCATCGGATTGACCATGAGTAAAGTCGTAGGTCGGGTAAATACACCATTTGTCACCCGTTTGATGGTGAGTCACCTTGCGGATGCGATAAATAATCGGGTCGCGCAGATTCATATTGCCGGAGGCCATATCGATTTTGGCACGTAAAACACAGGCGCCCTCATCAAATTCACCCAGGCGCATTTGTTCAAACCGCTGCAGATTCTCTTCAACCGTGCGCTCGCGATACGGGCTGTTTTTACCAGCCTCGGTCAAGGTGCCACGATACTGACGCGCTTCTTCCGGGCTCAGATCACAGATATAGGCATTACCAGTTTTGATCAGGTGTAGCGCCCATTCATGCAGCTGGTCAAAATAATCCGAGGCGTAATGAATATCGCCCTGCCACTGAAAGCCCAGCCACTGCACATCAGACTTGATGGCATCAATAAATTCCTGGCTTTCCTTTTCCGGGTTGGTGTCATCAAAACGCAGGTTACAACCACCACCAAACTGCTCGGCCACGCCAAAATTCAGACAGATGGATTTTGCATGACCCACATGCAGGTAACCGTTAGGCTCCGGCGGAAAACGGGTAACTACCCGCTGTACTTTGCCACTGGCGAGATCTTCTTCAATGATTTTGGCAACGAAGTTGTTACCACGAGCAGGAGCGTCTGTCATAACCACCTTAAAGCAGAAAATAATAAGCCAACACCCGCTACTGTCACCGGAATGGCATTCGCTCATGCCAGACAAGTGCTTGCAACGCTGTAAGCCCGTAAAAAAGGCGCTATTATACCCGCCCGTACACGCATGTGTTACACGAATTCATACGTATCACCACAGGTGATGCAACAACCGGAAGACAGAATATGATCCTGCTTAAAACCAATTTCGGCGACATCAAGATTGAGCTGAACCACGAAAAAGCCCCAAAAACTGCAGCGAACTTTGAAAGCTACGTCAAAGACGGTTTTTACGATGGCCTGATTTTTCACCGCGTCATCGATGGTTTCATGATTCAAGGTGGTGGTTTTGCCCCAAGCATGACTGAAAAACCCGAAGGCAAGGCGCCGATTGAAAACGAAGCCGACAATGGTCTGAAAAACACCGTCGGCACACTGGCAATGGCACGCACCTCGGATCCACATTCTGCCAGCAGCCAGTTCTTTATTAACATCAAGGACAATGATTTCCTCAACCACACCGGCAAAAACATGCAAGGTTGGGGCTACTGTGTCTTTGGTAAGGTCGTTGATGGCATGGATGTTATCAACCGTATCAAAGCAGTAAAAACCACCACCAAGATGGGCCACCAGGACGTGCCAGCCGAAGACGTTATTATCGAAAAAGCGGAAATCATCGACTAATGGCTGTTTATTTCATCTCCGATCTGCACTTGACCCCTGAAAAGCCAGCGATGACGGCTGGCTTTCTGGCATTTGTCCAGCAACTGGACGATGCCGAGGCATTGTACATTCTGGGTGATTTTTTTGAGGTCTGGATCGGGGATGATATCGCTACCGGACTCACCCGTCAGGTAGAGCAAGCGCTGGCTGATTTAAGCCAGCGCGGCTGCCACATTTTTATCATGCATGGTAATCGTGATTTTCTGCTCGGATCCGACTTTTGCCAGCGCATTGGTGGCAGTCTGATTGATGAATACACCACCATCGCATTGGGCGATTCGAAGATCCTGCTACTCCATGGCGACAGTCTTTGCACTCGCGATACGGAATACCAGCAAGTACGGCAAATGTTTCGCAACCCACAATGGCAGCAGCAATTCCTCAGCCAAAGCATTGACGACCGGATTGCCTTTGCTCGCAAAGTCCGCGACCAAAGCCAGAAAAGCGGCCAGATGAAAGACAATAACATCATGGATGTTACGTTGTCAGAAGTAGACCAGGCGCTGGATAATGCGAACGTCAATAGCATGATTCATGGCCACACCCACCGCCCTGCCACCCACCAATGGCAACAACAGGGTGTCCAGCGTCAACGCTGGGTTCTGGGTGACTGGAGCGACAGTCATGGCTGGATGATTCGCTGGACCGTAGAATCTGGACTGGTACTGAGCGAATTCTCTTTCTAATCGCCAAAAATTCGCGGCTCAGGCTCCAGTTCAACACCAAAACGCGCCCGTACCGAGTCCGCCACAGCCTGTTGCAAAGCCTGTACCTGCGCCAGCGTTGCCGGTTCTGGGGCGGTTAATACCAGCGCCTGCTGCTGATGCATACGCACTGGCCCAAGCCCCCGCCCCTTCCAGCCACACTGATCAATCAGCCAGCCAGCGGCGAGCTTTTGCTGCTGTTTCAAACGTGCCGGATACAGCGGCAAATCGGGATGACAGGCTTTTAACTCTGCTGCCATCACGCCAGTCACCAACGGATTTTTGAAAAATGACCCGGCATTAGGTAGTTGCAGAGGATCGGGCAAGCGGGTTTGACGGATGGCACAGACGGCCGAGACCAAGGCTTCAGGAGTGAGCATTGGTTCATTCTTGTCGGACAAATATTCAGCGGCCCAGTGTGCCAGCGGCGCATAGGAGACATTGGCAATAAACTGCCGCCTGAGTGAAAACACCACCCGAACCACAATAAAATCATCCGCCAACTCATGGCGAAAAATGGAATCCCGATAATCAAAGCGGCATTCCTGGCGCGACAGTATGCGCCACTGACGCGTACTGAGCTGAAAGCCTTCTACCTGCTCGATCAACTCAGCCACTTCAACGCCATACGCACCAATGTTTTGTACCGGTGCTGCACCAACAGTGCCAGGGATCAGCGCCAGATTTTCAAGACCATGGCCAAACGAGAGGCTTTTTAATACCCAGTCATGCCAGCAGACTCCAGCATCAACAGCCACGCTTATCATCTCTTTTGTTGCCGAGCGCATCGTTATCGAGGTCATACCGGATTGCAGCACCAGCCCGGATACTCGAGGAGGCATCAGGACATTACTGCCCCCCCCCAACATCCGGATTGGCAGTTGTTGAGCAAACGCCCATTCAACACAATCCAGCAGCTCGGAAGCACTTTCAAAGCGAGAAAAATAGTCACTACAGCCAGGCAGTGCCAGCGTGTTCATCGCAGAAAGATCAACGTCTGAACGTATCACCTCAGGGTGGATCAAGACGGTTCGACTCTCTTTACCATGCTAGCGGGCGACATTGGATGATTGCGACTTGTCGAGTTTTTCATCGACCGACAGACGACGGGCCTCACCTTCGAGCATGACCGGAACCCCATCACTGATTGGAAAAGCCAACCCGTCAAAAGTGCACAGCAGCTCCTGTGCCTCGGCCTCGTATTTCAATTTGCCCTTGCACAGTGGGCACACCAGCATCGCCAGTAATTGTTTATCCATGGTATTTCTCTCCCCAGGTTGTCAGCAAGGTATCCAGCGCCAGTCGGGTAGCACGGTTGGGCACCGCATCTACGGGTAGATACCAGCAATTTTTATTTACAAACGACCGGCATTTCACCCAGTCTTTTTCGGTCATTACCACGGGCTTGTCATCACCAAACATCAAGTCCTCTGGCGTAAAGGGGTGGTGATCGGCAAACGGATGCTCAATCGGTGTCATTCCCAGTTGCCGCAAGGTGCCAAAAAATCGCTCCGGAGAGCCAATGCCCGCCACGGCGTGTACCTCTCCGGCATCCAGTGTCAGCAGGTCAGCTCGTTCGGCAGTGACTGCGTTGATCATCGCCAATGGCTGGAGTACAAAATCCTTGCCGTTGACAATCACCCGATCAACACTGTCGAGTCGGGTTTGCGGTTCCCGCAACGGCCCAATAGGCAATAACCAACCATTACCAAAACCGCGCTTGCCATCGACAATAACCAACTCAGCGACCCTTGGCATGGCGTAATGCTGCAGGCCGTCGTCACTCAGCACCAGATCAACCTTATCGGCCAGATATTCCACTGCCCGTCGGCGTTTCGGATCCACCACCACCGGACATCCCAAGCGTTCAAACAACAAGAGAGGTTCGTCGCCACAGACGTCAGCAGGTGTGTCTTGTGTTACTTCCAGAGGATAATGTTCAGCAGAGCCGCCATAACCACGACTGACAATACCAACCCGCATATTCAGCTCGCGGGCGCGATTGGCCAGCCAGACGATCAGTGGCGTTTTACCCGTGCCACCAACGCTGATATTACCGACCACAATCACCGGAACCGCCACCGCCGCTGGCGGGAACAGCGCATAAAAAATACGCCGCGACATCACCAGCAGCCAGAACAGCCATTGCAGTGGCAACAACCAGGCGTTAAAAATTGGCGAACGGTACCAGTGCTGTTCGATCCAGCTTGCCAGTCTGGTTGGTTTTTTTCCCGCGACCGGCATATCAGCTTTCCGATCCAAACTGCATCAGATACAGCTGGGAATAGATGCCGCCGTGCTCCAGTAATTCATGATGGGTTCCATCTTCAACCACTTGTCCGCCATCCATTACCAGAATCCGGTCAACACGTTCAATCGTACTGAGACGATGAGCAATCACAAAGGTTGTTCGTCCCTTCATGACTTCTTCCATGGCAGCCTGAATATGACGTTCAGAGCCGGTATCCAGAGCCGACGTTGCCTCATCCAGAATCAGCACCGGTGCATCCTTGAGAATGGCTCGGGCTATAGCGATTCGTTGGCGTTGACCACCCGACAGCAAAACACCGTTTTCACCCAAGCGGGTATTGTACCCTTCGGGCAACTGCTCAATAAATTCATCCGCATGGGCTGCATGGGCAGCAGCCAGTACTTGCTCGTCGGAATACTTCCCCAACGTACCATAGGCGATATTGTCACGTACCGAGCCATCAAACAGGGTCACCTGCTGGCCGACAATAGCAATTTGCTGGCGCAGATTGGCCAACGTCAGCTCGCGCAAGTCAATGCCGTCGAGCCGTATGACCCCGGCGCTGACATCGTAAAATCGGGGCAGCAAGTTCACCAGACTGGTTTTACCACTACCCGATTTACCAACAATGGCGACCGAAGTACCGGCAGTGACATCAAGGCTTACGGAGTTAACCGCTGGCTCAACCGCGCCGTCGTAGCGCAAGACCACGTCATCCAGTGACACGTCCCCTTTGGCCCGGTCAATTTCCCGAGTTCCCTGGTCGTGCTCTTCATCAGCATCCAGCACTGTGAAGATCGATTCCGCCGCCGCGATACCGCGCTGAATCATGGCGTTGACATCGGTCAGAGCCCGTAACGGTTTGGCAATCAGCGACGCTGCGGTAATAAACTGGAAGAAGTCCGCACTGGTCATTGAGCCATCGGCAACGCGCTGAAACATGATATAAATCATCACACCCAGACCGATGGATACAATCTGCTGGCTCAGTGGCACGCTGATGGCGTTGGTCAATTCAAACTTGAGCGCCTGCTTGCGATTGTATTCACTGGCCACCATAAAGCGCTTGCGCTCATATCCCAGACCGCCAAAGGTGCGTACTTCGCGATAACCCTTGATGCTGTCGTTGGTCACCTGGGTAACATCCCCTACCGACTGCTGCACCCGGCGACTGTAGCGGCGAAAGAAGCGACTGGCCAACCCCACCACCGCCACAATAAACGGCACCAGCACCAGAAACACCAGCGTCAGGGTGTAATCCAGATAAATCAGATAGCCCATCAGGAAAATGACCGTCAGACCTTCCTGGATCAGTGTGGTCAGAGCTCTGGTCGACGCCCCGGACACCTGATCAACATCAAAGGTGACCCGTGAGATCAGCCGACCGCTCGACTCGCCGTCGTAAAAAGCACTTGGCAGCCGTGTCATTTTATTGAACAGTTCAACCCGCAAGGCGTGTACGACATTACGACCAACAATGGCGATAAAATACTTGCCCAGAAACGTGCCAAGGCCACGATAAAAAAACGTCCCCATCAACAAGCCGATCAGCAACAGTATTTTCTGCTCCGTTGGCTCGCGCAGCGTCTCTTCAACCAGCCCCATCAAATGAGCCAGTACCGGCTGCGCCGATGCGTACAGAGCCAGCCCGACAACGCTGATCAAAAAAGCCCCTTTATGGGGCCAGACATAGCGTAACAGACGTTTATAGAGGGTCTGGACGTCGAACGTCAATGTCGTGTTCGCCACCTGGGCGTCATCGGTATCAATGCTCATTGGCTGGCTGTCGAGTGGTAATGCTGATATTGATCAGCCCCAGCTGACCGGCCGCATCCATCGCCCGGACAACTGACGCATGCGTCGCATTGGCATCGGCGGTGATAATCAGGGGGGCGGTCTTGCGACCATCCAGCACCTTGAAAATGGCTCTCTTTAACGTCTCCAGTTGCTGGTTAACAAGCGGCTGGTCATTAACGGAGTAATCCCCTGCCGTTGAGACCACCACCTCAATCGATGCCGGTGGCACGCGCTGGTCATTGGCGGCAGCTTCCGGCAAGTCGATACTCAGATGGCTTTCCTGAGTAAAGGTGGTCGATACCATAAAAAAAATCAGCAACAAAAAAACAATGTCGATCAGAGGCGTCAGATTGACGGTCACCTCCTCTCGCTGCTGGCGTTTGAAATTCACTTCCGGGCCTCTGAGTTATCGACGACTTCCCGATCACCATGGAGAACATCGACCAGCTTGATGGCTTCCTGTTCCATAAAGACGACAATTTCATCTACCCGGCGCTGCAGCATGCGATGGCAAACCAAGGCCGGAATGGCAATCACCAGACCCGCTGCCGTCGTGACCAGTGCTTCTGAAATACCGCCAGCCAGTACACTCGCCTGCCCTGTGCCCTGAATCATGATTTCCGAGAACACCTTGATCATGCCAATAACGGTACCCAGCAACCCCAGCAAGGGGGCAACAGCGGCAACCGTACCGAGTGCATTCAGATAGCGCTCCATGGCATGAATCTCGTGGGAAGCCACTTCCTCAATGCTTTCTTTCATGATTTGACGACCGTGACGGGAGTTAACCAGGCCAGCAGCCAATACCCGCCCCAGCGGACAGGAATCCTGTAACTCGCGGATACGTTCAGCATTTAACTGCTTGTTTTTCATCCACGACCAGACCTTGGCCAACAAGTCCGGGGGAGCAATCTGTACTGCACGCAGCGTCCAGAAACGCTCCACACTGATGCCTAATGCCAGTACCGAACACAGAATGATTGGTACCATCATCCAACCACCGCTCTGGATGATCTCAAACATGCACAGTCTCTCCATAAGTCAATTTGCGCGCTACTCTAGCACAAGCCCCCGGCTTGTATAAGCCTATCACCAGTGCCTTCCCGACAGGCTGAAACCCCGGTCACATCTCCGCTGACAGCCCGGTCATGTTGCTGTTGCATTATCATCACCTGACTACTGGCCCGTTTTTAATCTGACGCTCAAGGTTGCCGCCAAGGGGGTAACCAGGCATCCCGAACAGCCGTCACGCGCCCGCGCTGATCCATAGAGATTGCGCCACTATCAATCGTGGATAACCAGTCCATTCCCAAGTGTTCAAGGCGGGTAATAACGACGGGGGACGGATGCCGGTAGCGATTGTTAAATCCTGCCGAAATCCACACCTGCTGTGGATCCACCTGTTGCAAAAACACCTCCGATGAGCTGCTGGCACTGCCATGATGGGACGCAACCAGCACGTCCGAGCGCAACTCAGCGCCATAACGATCGACCAGGGTTTGCTCAGCCGTGCGGGAAATATCGCCTGGCACAAGGATTCGATGCCCAAACCACTCAAGTTGCATCACACAGGAGGCATCATTGTCATTCTCATGAAGACGCTCAGGCGTCCGCAGAAACCGCCATCGAACCGGTAACACCGCAGTGTGATCATCGGTCAAATTGCGCCATCGATCGTCATTATGACAGCTGCGCACGGCGGCTGTTGGCCACCGCACAGCCGTATCCCGGATCAATGACCGATAAGCCTCTGGCGGTTGCCCCAGCCAGATCCGGGCGGCGGCACCGGAAAAGCCACTGACATGATGCGTCGATTGCTGCAACCAGACTTCCAGCCCACCGGCATGATCAAGATCGCTATGACTGAGAATCAAATCGGTTACCTGAGGATTACCCAGCCGCCGCAAGGACGGCAACAGCATAAATTCTGTGGCGCTAAAATCGGGCCCGAATGCCGGGCCAAGGTCATACACCAGCGCCCGCCCGCCAACACTGGCAACCAGACTCTGACCCTGGCCGACATCCAGCAAGCGCAACTGTGGCGCCACCGGGGCGTGCCAGCTTGCGGGGGAAAACACCACAGCCAGAGCCGCCAGCATCACAAGAAAAGACACCCAGGGCCGCAATCCCAGATACACCAGCAGTAGCAACAAAATAAAAGTGATCAGCAAGGTATCTGGCAGCGCTGTAACCACTGGCAAGGGCCAATCGAGAGCCATCTCCAGCCCCTGCCACCAGAAACGATCCAGCCGTTCAATCCATTCGATCGCCCACTCTGCAGGCCAAATCAGCACCAGAAAAGCCAACGGCAATAACGTCAGACCCAGCAGCGGAATGGCAACGGCATTACACAACAGATGTACCAGTCCAACTGCCTGCCCCCACCACAACATCAGTGGCAGCAGCGCACAAAACACCAGCCATTGCGGCAACCAGACGCCTTGCCGCCAGCTCACACGGCGCCCGCCCAGAAACAACAGCAAAGCGGCCACCGCCATCATGGAAAAGCCAAATCCGGCGGCGGTAAACATCAGCGGGTTAACCAGCAGTACAATCAGAAAGGCATAGGACAGTGCAGCCACCGGCGCCAGACGACGCCTGAGCCCCAGCACAATCAATACCACCAATAACATGATCCAGGCGCGCTGCAAGGCAATGCCAGCGCCTGCCAATACCGCATAAACCAGACACATCCCGGCGATCAACAACCCGCTTCCCCACAAACGCCAACGGGCGTTGATTTCATACGCCGGTGCCAACAAGCGCACGACCAGTCCAACCAACACGCCACATACACCGGCAACCAGCCCCAGATGCAAGCCGCTCACCACCAACAGGTGCAGGGTTCCGGTATCCCGCGCCAACTGCCAGTGGCGGGGCAAAAAGGCATCCTGAACCCCAAATACCAGACCCGACACCCAGCGTCTAACGGCTTCAGAGGGGATTTGCTGTAATTGTGTCAACCAGCGCTGGCGCAGATTCAACAGCAAAGACTCGCTGACCAGAGGATGTGGCTCTTTCAGCTCACCCTCAGCTGGAATAACAGCGCGAATATAGCCACGGGCATCCACGCCTTGACGCAGCATCCAGGCTTCATAATCAAACGGCAAGGCATTGGCAAAAGCGCGGATCGCCCGTAACCGGACACGCACCTGAAGTGCCTCTCCGACTCGCAGCTCAGGCTCGCCCTGATAATAACCAAGCACCAGACGCCGCAAGGGTGGCAAGGCCTGCCCCTCCGGCAAGTCAGCAACCGACAACACTTGCACCACATCAACGGTCACTTTTTGATAGATATTTGGTTGTGCTGGCTTGCTTGATGAGCCGGATGCTGGCGAGCTGTCGCCCTCGCGAGCAATAATACGCAAAACCAGCTCGACATCAGTACCATCCAGACTGGCTGGCAAGCGGTGCTGCAATTGGAAGGACAGCCAGATCTGGCCATATAGGCTGGCGATCAACAACGCCGACACGACAGCCAAAACCCGGACATTGTTGAGAATACGGCAAGCTGCGCCCGCTAACGAAACATCCGACGGAGCCAGACAAATACGGCATAACTGCCGCCCGACAAGTAGCATGATCCACAGAGCCAGTAAAAAACACCCGCTCCCAGGAACCAGAACTCCCAGTATCACGCCCGCGCCCGCTGCCACACACAGATGTTGCATTGCCACTCCCTGGCAGAATCGGCATAATCGCCGCGCATTCAAGCAACGGCGGCTCTCATGCCAAAGAAATTTTTCAAGCGTATTTTCCCGACACCGGAACAGGTTCAGGCCAACAAGTCCCTGCAGTTCCTGTCACCGTTATTTGCCAAGACCAACCTGTGGCACCTGAATCGTCGCTCCGTCGCCAGAGCGTTTTTGGTTGGGCTATTTGCGGCATTCCTGCCGTTGCCATTTCAAATGGGTATAGCCGCACTGATCGCATTTTACGCCAACGCCAACGTCCCGATCTCGGTTGGCTTGGTCTGGATCAGTAACCCGGTGACCATTCCACCGCTGTTTTACGCCACCTACTTGCTTGGAACCTGGATGCTCAGCACCCCGACGCGAGAATTTCATATCGAATTGTCGTTAAACTGGGTACTGACCGAACTCGCCCAGGTCTGGGAGCCATTGGTGGTCGGTTCACTCACGACCGGTATTGTACTGGGTGTTATCGGCTATTTCATTGTCGATTGGAGCTGGCGCAAGCACGTCTGGGACAACTGGAAAAAACGCGCGGCCCGAGTCCCGAAAGCCGTCAAGGAAGCGGTGACAGGTCATCACGACACTGCCACCCCTCCCGCCAGCAACACACACAACAGTGTTACCGACACCAACGAAGAAATCGACAACAAGCCCTGAACCGGCAAAGAGCGAACAAGGAGAGAGTTGGTAGTGGTGTCAGGCCGACGCCACCACGGCATCCACCTCGACAGGCACCAGTGTTTGCCCTTTGAGCCGCAAACAGCGATTCATGCGCCGCGCCAGTGATTCATCATGAGTCACCAGTACAAAAGCAGTATCTACCTGTTCGATCAGCTCCAGCATCACCGCCTCAACCTGAGCAGCGGTTTGCTGATCGAGATTACCGGTTGGCTCATCCATCAACACCAGCCGTGGCCGATTGACGATTGCTCGGGCAATAGCGGTACGCTGTCGTTCGCCACCCGACAATTCGGACGGTTTGTGATCACGTCGCGATGCCATCCCCAGACGCTCCAGGCATTCCAATGCACGCTGCTCGGCCAAGGGCGTCGCAATCCCGGCCAGCAATTGTGGCAGCATCACGTTTTCCAGCGCAGAAAACTCCGGCAGCAAATGGTGAAACTGGTAAACAAAACCAATACTCTGGTTACGCAAACGGGTGCGTGCCGCTTCTCCCAGCGCATGAACATCTTCACCGGCCAGCAAAACCTGTCCTTCATCCAGCGAGTCCAGCCCGCCCAGCACATTCAGCAAGGTGGTTTTTCCGGAACCAGACGAACCAACAATAGCCAGTGTCTCGCCAGCCGCCAGTTCGATATCCACGTCTTTCCAGACAGTGACCGACTGTGGGCCACTGGTGTAGGTTTTACGTAATCCCCTGGCAATCAGAACCGCAACCGAATTATTCATAACGCAGAGCCTCCGCAGGCTGTACTCGAGAGGCGCGCCAGGATGGATAAAGTGTGGCGAGAAAACTCAACAACAAGGACGCCGACATGATCACCGCCACATCACTCAACAATAATTGTGATGGCAGGTAGGAAATAAAATAGACATCGGAACTGAGAATCTGAAAACCGAACAGCTTCTCCGCCCAGGCCACCAGATCCGAAATCGTCAAGGCAGCAATCACACCCAACACCGTACCCAGCACCACCCCAACGATTCCGATCGACAACCCCTGCACCATAAAAATCGCCATAATCGTACGGGGTTTGGCACCCATGGTGCGCAGTATGGCAATATCTGCCTGCTTGTCGGTGACCACCATCACCAGGGTAGAAATAATATTAAAGGCCGCCACCGCAACAATCATCAGCAGTAACAAACCAATCATGGTTTTTTCCATACGGATGGCAGAAAACAGATTGCCCTGGGTACGAGTCCAGTCACTGCCGGAATACAAGCCGTCGAGTTTATTCACCAGCTGCCAGATCAATGTCGGTGCCTCAAACAGATTAGTGAACTTGATGCGTAACGACTCGGCTTCACCGTTCAGGCGGCCCAACCTGGCCGCATCCTGCAAATGAATCACCGCCAGATTGGAATCCAGTTCGGCACCGACGGAAAAAATACCCACCACCGTCAGCCGCCGTACACGGGGAATAACACCCGCCGGGCTGAGGGTTGCCTCTGGCAGCATCAGCGTCAGCTTGTCACCCACCACCACATTCAGGCTGCGTGCCAACAAATCACCCAGCAGCACACCGTACTCACCGGGTAACAGATCGGTTATCGAACCTTCTGTCATATGTTCAGGAAGAATAGAGACCCGTGCTTCCGCTTCGGGTGCCACCCCCGTCACAATCACTCCCCTGACACGACCGTTCGCCCCCATCATGCCTTGCAGTCGTGTCAGCGGCGCACTGGCTTCTACACCGGGAAACTGATCCACCCGTGCGGCCAGCTCTTGCCAGTCCTGAATGCCACCGGCCTGATACAACACACCGTGTGGCACCATCCCGAGAATGCGCTGGCGCAACTCCCGATCAAATCCGTTCATCACCGACAACACCAGAATCAGCACCGCTACACCCAGAGTCATACCCACCATGGAGGATGCTGATATAAACGAAATAAAGTGATTGCGGCGCTTGGCCGACAGATAACGCAGACCAATTCCCAGCGGCAAACTGCCCGGAGACAACGACATAATTAACCCGTTCCTGTAATCCGAAAGACATCTGATGGCACTCCAGCCACTCAGGGAGGCGCAAGTTTGCCCGAGAGCGACGACAAAGGCGAATCTCGCCCTGTACCCGGCGGCAAAAGTTGCGATAATCGCGCCATTGAGAACCTGCCCCCTGGCCAGAGTTCAGCACATTCGTTTGCCGCCAGCAGCGGCAGCAGCATCGAGAGAGCCCGTCATTGAAGAAACGCATGCCCGCCGAATGGGAACCGCAAACTGCCGTACAACTCACCTGGCCGACCAGAACCAGTGACTGGGCACCCTTTTTACCTCGTATCGAGCCGGTCTTTCACGCCCTGGTTTCCTGCATCAGCCAGCATCAGCGAGTCATCATCAGTTGCGGCTCTGATCAGGATGCCAGTCGTCTGCGGCATCTCTACCAGAATCATGCCCAGGTAGCCATTTTTCGCGCCGACAACAACGACACCTGGGCACGCGACCATGGCCCGATCAGTGTGTATCGCAACGGCCAGCTGACGCTGGTGGACTTTCTGTTTAATGGCTGGGGTGGTAAATACAGTCATGACAAAGACAACCAGATCAGTACGACACTGCAGCAATTGGGTGCCTATGGCGACACCCAATTACATGCTGGTAGCTGGATTCTGGAAGGTGGCAGCCTCGAAACCGATGGCCGTGGCACCTTGCTGACCACCGAAAACTGCCTGCTGAACCCGAATCGTAACCCCAGCCTGACCAAAGGCATGATCGAAGCACGACTGGCCGAAGATCTCGGCATTGACCGGGTATTGTGGCTCAAGCACGGCCATCTGGAAGGCGACGACACCGACGCTCATATTGATACTCTGGCGCGCTTTTGTTCACCAACCAGCATTGCTTACTGTCAGGCTCGCCAGTCCGATGACCACTACCCATCCCTGCATGCCATGGAGCAGGAATTACACACCTTGCGCCAGCGTAATGGCCAGCCCTACCAGCTGATTCCACTGCCGCTGCCCAGTCCGATTCTGAGCCGTGACGGCGAACGCCTGCCCGCCACCTATGCCAACTTTCTGATCATCAATCAGGCCATATTGTTACCGATCTACGGGGTTGCCGAAGATGCCATCGCTGTCGAGCGCATCATGCAGGCCTTCCCCAGCCACTGGGTTCACCCGATCAACTGCCGCCCCGTCGTCGAGCAGTACGGTTCCCTGCACTGCTTAACCATGCAAATTCATCAGGAGACCAGCCATGTCTGACTCAACCCAGTTACAAGTCGCTGCTATCCAACAAGCCTGGCATGGCAGCCAGGCCGCCACACTGGATCGTACCGAGCAATTGATTCGGGATGCCGCGGCCCAACACGCCCGACTGGTGTGCCTGCAAGAGCTGCATGCCGGGCCGTATTTTTGCCAGCATCAGGACGCTGGTGTCTTTGATCTGGCAGAAGCCATTGACGGGCCCACCGCACAACGTCTGGGGGCACTGGCCGCTGAACTGAAGCTGGTGATCGTCGGTTCCATTTTTGAACGCCGTGCCAAGGGCGTTTACCACAATACCGCGCTGATATTCGATGGCTCGGCTGAACTGGCCGGTTTTTACCGCAAAATGCACATCCCGGACGACCCCGGCTTCTACGAGAAATATTATTTCACCCCTGGCGATGCGGATGAGCCAGGTTTTCATCCGATTGAAACGTCTATCGGTAAACTGGGGGTACTGGTGTGCTGGGATCAGTGGTATCCGGAAGCCGCCCGTCTGATGGCGCTGGCAGATGCCGACATCCTGATCTATCCGACCGCCATCGGTTGGGATCCCCAAGAACAGGCCGATGAGAACGAACGTCAGACCGACGCCTGGATTACCGTTCAACGGGGTCATGCCGTGGCCAACAACCTGCCGGTTATTGCCATCAACCGTATTGGCCACGAAGCAGACCCGACCGGCGTCACTGATGGCATTCTGTTTTGGGGTAACAGTTTTATTTGTGGCGGCCAGGGTGAATTCCTGGCCCAGGCAGACCGCACCACCGAACAGGTGCTGATGGCCAGCATCGACATGGGCCGTACTGAACAACTCAGACGCATCTGGCCCTACTTTCGCGATCGCCGGGTAGATGCCTACGGCGACCTGACCAGACGTTATCGACGCTGACCAATCGCGACTTGCTTGCGGGCAGCGTTCCAGGCTTTATCACTTACGCTGTCCCGGCAAGGAGTCGACGTTATGACTTTTCAGAACAAGACCTACCGCTTTGCACCCAACAGCCTGTCGTCATACCTGCAGCGCATCCTGCTATTAATGATCCTGCCCGTTACCCTGCAGGCAGACCCCGCCCTCACCGAGGCCCAGTTGTGGCAACAATTACAGCAACCCGGCCACTTTCTGATGATGCGTTCTGCCCGTGCTCCCGGATTTGGCGACCCGGCCAACTTCGACCTGGCCGATTGCACCACCCAGAGAAATTTATCCGACGATGGCGAAAAGCACGCCAGCCGCATCGGCGACGCCCTACGCCAGCACGGCATCAACAGTGCCCAGCTGTTCGTCAGTCAGTGGTGTCGTACGCAAAACACCGCACGATTGCTAAAGCTGGGGGCAATCAACACCCTGGCCGCGCTCGACAAACTCCCGCATGGCCTGGATGTTCACCGCCCCCAACAAGAAGCGCTCGACCGCTGGATCAACAGCCAGGCATTTTCCACCCCACCTTGCTGATCACTCACCAGGCGAACATTACCGCCAAAACCGGGGTACATACCCGTTCCGGCGATCTGGTCGTGCTCGAAAAAAACACCTCAGGTAACGTCACCGTGCTGGGGAAATTGCATATCGATTAAACCCGGCCTTGCCACACTTAATTGGCCATGCGACAGGTACACCGGATTGGCGATGACGTCACCTGCGTTTCGCTTGCGTCTAAAAAGTCGGGTGACGTCATCGCCGCATCCGCATAAAGTAGGCGCACTGTCCGAGCAACGAAAAATCCGCCATGTCCAGAAATGCCCGCCCACATCCGTCTCTTTTTCTTTTTACCTATCAATTGCGAGTTGTTGTCCTGCTGGCGCTGACGCTGCTGGCCGGGATCGCTCAGGGTGCAACCGCAAAAAAAGACGCCAAACCGCTGGATGACTATGAACAGCGCATCGCCGATCAGGCGTTATGGAAAGAATTGAGACAAAACCCCGGATACGTATTACTGATTCCGGCCGCAGAAGCGCATGGTGATCAACGCCCTGCCAGCCCGGACACTGCCAAGTGTTATCAGCGTTTTAACCTGACCGATCATGGTGCAACGGTAGCCCGCCATTTTTACAACTCACTGCGGCGCCACGATATCCGCAAGGCACTTACCTACTCCAGCCAGTGGTGCCCGGCACTGGAAACCGCCACGCGACTGGGGCTGGGTTATGTGCATGAAATGGCGCTACTGAACGACTTGCCAGCCGACTCCGAGACGGCCCGCAAGCTGCAAATCATGCAACTCAAAAACTGGGCCAACGATCTGCAATACAACCACAAGAATCTGTTGGTGCTGGTAGCCCACACCAGCATCATGGCGGCACTCAGTGGCAACACCCCGGAGCCGCAACATATGCAGGTGATGAAATACAACACCCGCGACAAACTGATCTACGTTGGCAGCGTGCCTCTGGACTGACCCTTGGGACTGTATTTTTGACCTGACAACACCAATCAGATTCGTCGCAGTGGTGGCAGCGAGTCCAGCAACAACTTGCCGTAACGGGTCGAGGTCAGCCGCCGATCAAGGATGCTGATCCGGCCACTGTCGGTTTCCTTGCGAATGAGCCGACCGCAAGCCTGCACCAACCGAATCGATGCCGCAGGCAGGGTCAGATCCATAAACGGATTACGACCGCGACTTTCCAGCCACTCACTGGTTGCCGCCTGAATCGGGTCATCCGGCACGGCAAATGGAATTTTCACAATCACCACATGCGTCAGGTAATTCCCCGGCAAATCGATCCCTTCAGCAAAGCTGGCAAGGCCAAAAATAATACTGCCTTCGCCCTTGTCGATCCTTTCCTTATGACGCCGCACGATCTCGCTTTTGGGTAAAAACCCCTGGCACAATAATTTTTCGTACCAGTCCCGAATAAAGGTATCTCTGGTCGCCTCCAGCTGGGCGCGGGAGCTGAACAACACCAGTGTGCTCTTGCCAAAATCCAGCTGTGTCCGCATCCATTGTTCAATGTCAGCCTGAAACTGATCACTCTTCGGGTCAGAACCCAGCTGTACCACTTCCAACTGACCCAGGTTCGGATAATCAAACGGACTGGCAACCCGATGATACCCGGCCCAATCCGGCAGACCGGTTTCCCAGGTCAGATTGCCAAAACTGTTTAACGCCGTCAGGGTCGCAGACGTCACCACCGCACCGTGACAGCGCGACCAGAGGTTTTTACGCAACTGGTCTGCCACTGCAATCGGCGAGGCGCTGAGCTTGATATCCCAATCTTCACCAAAGGGCGTTTTTGACAGCCAGCGAGCAACCGGCAACTCCCCTTCCTTCTCGGCGGCAGCCATCCAGGTCACGGCTTCCCACAAGGCTTCTGCACGCGCCAGCATCATCCCCATCGGGGCCTGCCAGCTTTCGGCGATATCCAGGCTGAATTCACCCTCACCCTTGGTGTCCAGCGAGGCCTGTAACATGTCGTTGAGCTTGTCCAGACCCTGCAAGAGTGGTTGCAGCGGTGCCTTGATGTTATTCAGCAGGTCGCGCAAATTTTCCGTTATACGGCCAAATTCAAATCGTACCCGGTCGCGCTCACCCAAGAGGTCGAATGCCAGCGGCCACAGTAAATTAAAATGATTGTTTAACTCACGACACTGTTCAGGAGCAGCCTGCAAGGAATGCATGATTGACGGTGGCAACCCGGTAGCAGCAACAAACTGCTCGACGCCCTGCTCCAGTTGCTTTAGCCACTGACGCTGGGCACGCACGCCAAATTCCAGTCGAAAGTGATTCAGTGCCTTGTCGGCCAGATGATGGCCTTCATCAAAGACATAAATGGTTTTTTCCGGCGCAGGCAGCACCACGCCACCACCCAGGCTGAGATCCGACAACACCAGGTCGTGGTTAGCGATAATAATATCGGCATCTTCCATTGCAGAACGGGCCTTGAAAAAGGCGCAGTTATCGAAATGCGGACAACGTCGATTGGAACATTCGCGATGCGTGGCCGTGAGGTGACTCCACTGATTGTCCGCCACCTCATCATCCCAGCGATCACGATCACCATCCCAACCACCACTGGCATACTGGTTCAGCATCAATTCGTAGAGTTCACGATCCTGCTCTTCCGGGGTTTGCTCAAACAGATCAACGGTGGACAGAATCCCTGACAGCTGTTGCAGTGACTTGTCGAGCTTCAGCAAGCACAGGTAACGACCCCGGCCCTTGGCCAGCGCGTAGTTGAATGGCAACGAAATGGTTTCTTTCAGGTTGGGCAAATCCTTGTCGAGAATTTGCTCCTGCAAGGCAATGGTGGCAGTGGAAATCAGCAATTTCTTTTCCTGCTCGATCGCCACCGGCAAGGTGGCCAGCAAGTACGCCAGGGTTTTACCGGTACCGGTGCCAGCTTCCACCACCACGATACCGGAATCGTTATTACGCTCGCCTTTATCGTCGGTGGTTATGGCCCCCAGCGACTTGGCAATTTCAGCAATCATCACCCGCTGACCGTAACGGGGGGTCAAATCGAGTTTTTTGATGCACTCGCGATACAGGGCCTGAATACGCTCTTTGCTTTCCTGACTCAACACTGCGTACTACTCCCCAATGGACTGCCAGCCGCTATTGCGGTTAATCGAAAATGGATAACCATCGACGTCAAGGACGATACCGGTTGGCGTAATGGTCTGTAAGAATACACCTGGCACAATCAGATCACCTTCATACCACTCTCGGCCATTCATCGAGACCGTGCGGGCGCTGCTGTCCTGACTGTAAATATGGCCGGTAATGATCAGATCCGGAACTTTGCGTAACGACGACAGCGGCGGCAAATGGCGATGTTCAATCGACGATGACGATGACGATGCCTGAGACTCTGGCGCTTCCGGGCGCGGCATTGATGAAGCTGACACCACCGGTGCTGGCAACGCGGTGACAGACACAGGCTCAGGCTCAGGCTCAGGCGCTAGCGTTACCACGGGTTTTACTTCAGCAGGTACAAAATCGGTAGCACGCACCACTTCCGGACGCAGTTGCGGCTGTACTTGAGGGGTTGATTGCAGCGCGACGGTGGACTGACCATCTGTTGGTGCAACCACCACAGCCGCTTCGGTAGCAGGCACTGGCTCTGATTCAACCGGCTTGGCGGCGACCGGAGTTGTTTGCTTATCGGGATAAGAATCAGAACCCGTGCCCGCGCTAAAAAAATACAGCCCAAACGCGCCGATCACAGCCAGAAAAACAATCACGACCAGACTCAGCGGCAAGTGCGCCTCCACCGAAGCCGCCACGGCTGGCGTCGTCAACAGCGGCGTTAACGCACTATCGCCTGCACCGTCAGAGCGTTGCTGCTGGGATTTTTTCAGCGCATCCAGAATGTACGACATTACTTCGCCCCCTGCTGCGCCTGATAGGCCCGCCGCTGCAAATACAACAGCGTTTGCGGGCCAATAATCCGGTCAGCGGTCAAACCCTGAGACACCTGAAACTGCGCCACAGCATGCGCCAACAAGGGGTCGTAAAACGCCGGATCCGGCCCTGCTGCTGGCGTACTACTGCTTGTTGGGCCGATCCTCTGCCAGTCACCATGCCACTCAACACCCAGCTGGGTTCTGACCCAGGAGACCACCTCCGACACGCCACCAGGACGAATCAGTCCGTGATAACCGGACGGCGCTTGCCAGATCACCAGCGCTTTGATCACGCGAGTCGGCAGCAGCCGACTCGCGTCCACGTCAGTCAGCTGTTGCCAGCGCCCTTCGTGATAGACGGCTGCCTGATAACGTAACGGTTTGAGCTGGGAATAGGGCCAGGCCACCCAGAGGCATTGCCAGCCGGCCTCGGATAATTGCCGACAATTGCCAGCCTCCAGCCCCATGGCCCGACTCAGATCCTCTGCCGCCAGCTGACGCTCATCGACGACAGGGTCAGAAGGCGCTGGCGTAGCCGCAATCGTATCCGATGATGGTATCGCCTGCTCCAGATCCACAGCAGAAGGTGCTGCTGACATTGCGAGCTGCGATGATGTTACCGGACGGGTTGGTGCAATCCATTCGGCAACGGCCATTCGCCAGGAAGAAGGCGATGCCCATTGCCAGCCGACAATAACCAGCAGCAGCATTACGGCCCCCAATAGCCGCCATAGAATCTTTGCTGAAAACACAGCCCCCGGGCGTTCTTTTGGTGGCTCATTAGCGGCATCACCCAGCACTTCTGCCAGTGCCTGACGGGCGACCGTACCGTTCACGTCGGCATCACCTCGGGCATACGCCCCCAGCAAGGCACGGTCGGCAACACTGTTAATCAACCGTGGTACACCTCCGCAGCCTTGCCAGATGATTTTTGCGGCGGCTTCTCCAAACACTTGCCGCTCGCACCCTGCCGTGGCCAGCCGGTGGCGCAAGTAGGCATAGGTTTCTGTTTGGCTCAAATGCTTGAGGTGATAACGCGCGGTGATACGCTGATTCAGCTGGCGTAATTCATGCCGTATCAACACCTCGCGTAGCTCGGGCTGACCGACCAGTATCAGCGTTAGCAGTTTGTTATCGCTGGTTTCCAGATTGGTTAACAAGCGGATCTGCTCCAACGATGGCACCGGCATCGCCTGGGCTTCATCGATTACACAGATAACCCGCTTCCCTTCGGCATACCAGTCCAGCAAGGAACGATTCAGTCGTTGATAAAGTGCTTGTTGGCTGGCATCGGAGGCATAGGTTATGCCCAGCTCATCACACAGCGCCTGCAGCAATTCGCGCTGGGAAAGCTGCGGATTAAACAGATACGCCGTTTTGATATCCGCTGGTGTTTGTTCCAGAAAGACGCGACAGAGGGTCGTTTTTCCGGTGCCAACTTCGCCGGTCAGGCAGACCAGACCACCATGCCCGGTCAAGGCGTAATGCAAATGTGCCAACGCCTCCTGATGCCCCTCCGACGGAAACAAAAATGCCGGATCTGGCGCAATGGTGAACGGGAAACGGTCAAGACTGAAATGGTCAAGGTACATGCAACGCCCGAAGAGCAACAAAAGCGCGCATGATACCGGAATCGACCCTGCAAGCGTACAAACACAGGATTTTGGTCATAGGTACTAATAATCCCACCAATAATACTAATCAATTAGCTATTTTTTAAAAAGATAATGATAATGGAACAGTTGAATTTCAAACACACACCAAACTTTTTCCAGATCTGACACTCAGTAACAGTACGGGTACTTTTGGAAATGTACGCACCGTCGTATTTGGATGTGCCCGTGCGCTACAAAGGAGAACCCATATGCTGACCTGGTCCATTATTATTCTGGCCCTTGTTGTTCTGGCTATTGTTACACTCATCGTACTGATCAGTACGGGAGTAGCTCCATGGCTGACGTCCATCGTTTTCAAAACATTAGCTTCACTGTTTGTGCTGACGCTGCTTGTCACTCTGGTGCTCCGTAACAAACGCTCAACAGAACGCCGCAAACCTGCTCATCCATCCAACCTGCAATCATGAGAATCCCATGAATCCCAAGTTCAAAATTGCCATCAACTCCTTTTTGTTTATTTCTGCTGCGTACTTGAATGTATCGACTCAGGCAGACAATGCAGACGCTGACGATCAGGTTGATTCAGACATCACACTCATGTCTGAACAAAACCCTGACAATCGTTTGCCAGAAACCCTGATCAGGGAGGATTAGAGGCTGCTGCTGTTATTCCGTGTTTTATAATTGGAGGCTGATTGGCTCGAACCGGCGTTGGTTTTTGATAACGGCTGGATAATTGAAGCAGAAGTGTGGTACTCCTTCAAACTAAAAAAGATAACGGTATAACTTGAGGTTGTTGGCACAACAACGCTGGCGACTCGACCCTCCTGCAGGCACTATGCGGATCAACCGCTGCTATCATCGTTAACAACAGTGCTGATATAGCCCGACCTGTCGCCCAAGGAGTCACCCATGGAAACCAGCCTGATGCTGGCCCTGATCGCATTTGTCGCACTGGTTTGCCAATGGCTGGCCTGGCGCAGCAACCTGCCCGCTATCCTGTTTTTGCTACTGGCCGGTTTGCTTGCTGGCCCCGTCAGCGGTGTGCTGGATCCAGACATGATGTTTGGCGACCTGCTGTTTCCACTGGTTTCTGTCTGTGTCGCCATCATTCTGTTTGAAGGCAGCCTGACGCTCGACCTTGCCGAAATACGTTCTCAGCGTACGGTAGTCAGACGTTTAATTACCCTCGGTGCATTGGTGACCTGGGTAATCGTTACCTGTGCTACCCACTGGCTGTTTGCGCTTGAATGGTCGATCAGCGTGTTATTTGGTGCTCTCACCGTTGTGACCGGCCCGACCGTTATCATGCCGATGCTTCGAACCGTCAGACCCCGTGCCGAACTGGGTAACATCTTGCGCTGGGAAGGCATACTGATTGATCCCATCGGCGCGTTACTGGTGGTGGTGGTGTATGAATTTATCGCCGCCCAGAACCAGGCAGCCGGGGTTGGCAGTGGCCTGCTTGCTTTTGTTGAGGTACTGCTTTCAGGCACCGTGCTAGGACTGGCATGTGGCTGGCTGACTGGCGTTGCCCTGGCACGCCGCTGGCTGCCGGAATATCTGCAAAATCTGGCCGTACTGGCCGCTGTCCTGCTGGCCT
This sequence comes from uncultured Oceanobacter sp., assembly GCA_913061185.1. Classification (GTDB taxonomy): domain Bacteria; phylum Pseudomonadota; class Gammaproteobacteria; order Pseudomonadales; family Oceanobacteraceae; genus Oceanobacter; species Oceanobacter antarcticus. The sequence goes on along the minus strand of CAJXTI010000007.1, from coordinate 23,855 downwards.
TCACCGTTGCCAACCATCTGGCCCACGAATCCGGGCTATTGGCGGTCACCCTGATGGGGATGTGGCTCGCCAATCAGAAGCACTTGCGGCTGGCAGAAATCCTGCATTTCAAGGAAAACCTTACCCTGCTACTGATCAGCGGTCTGTTTATCTTGCTGGCGGCACGACTGGACATGACAGCAGTCAGCCAGCTTGGATGGGCACCGCTGATCTTGCTGGCGGTGATGCAGTTTATCGCCAGGCCGCTCACTATTTGGTTATCCGCCATCGGTAGCGACCTGAACTGGAAAGACAAGGCACTGCTGGCCTGGATCGCGCCACGAGGAATTGTTGCAGCAGCGGTCTCCGCCCTGTTTGCGATCAAATTGCAGCATCAGGGTGTTGACGGCGCAGCGGTGCTGGTGCCGCTGACATTTTGTGTGATTTTTGGCACTGTGGTTTTTCAGAGCGCAACGGCGCGACCCGTTGCTCGCTGGCTCGGCGTGGTAGAACCACCTGCCAACGGCATTCTGTTGCTGGGAGCGAACCCGATTGCCCGTGCCATCGCCAGCGAGCTGACCAAACAGAATATCCGGGTACTGCTGGCCGACTCCAGCTACGACAATATCCAGCGTGCCCGCATGGCAGGTTTGCCGGTCTTTTATGGTAGCCCGATGTCGGACTACGCCAGTGACCGACTTGATTTGGCCGGACTTGGCAAGCTGATGGCGCTGTCACCCGATAACCACCTCAACACCGTCGCCTGCATGCACTTCCGTGATGAATTCGGCTTTGAGCGCGTCTTTGCCCTGCATAGCAAGGTGCTGGCACAAAAGGAATCGGGAACCAATAATCAACGCCATAAAACCAAACATCACAGTGCTGCAGAACAACGCGGATTGCCGTTGTTTGATGCCGAGTTGAGTTACGGCAAGTTTGCCAGCCTGCTATCCCAAGGGGCTGAATTAAAAACCACCCGACTGACGGACACCTTCGATTTTGCCGCCTTTAAAGCACAAAATGCCGACCGGTCGTATTGGCTGCTGGCCATCACCCCGGAAGGCAAAGTCCGCATGAAAGTGGCCGATCAGGAACTCTGCCCCGAATCAGGATGGCGGCTGATCAGCCTGTGCAAGCCGGAAACCTGAAAATATCCCGATGCAGCTTACCCTCTGAGCGCTACCAGCTGAAGCGCAGCCCGGCAGACACATCCAGATCGCGGGCAAAGCCGGAGCGGATGTCGTCACTGGCGATGGCAAGCTGCAGCCAGCGATGACTAAACGACAGCCCCAGCTGGGCGGTGCTGTAAACCGCCGCACCCAGCTCGATACCGCTGACCGGCTGCCAATGTTTTTCAATACCCAGGCGGTCGTAATCGCCGTGATGATAGACCAGAACACGAGCCTGCCAGGGCAGATAATCAACAGCGATACGAGTCGTCGGCCGCAGCCGGGCAACAAACGCCTCCTCTCCCGACTTGCCCGATGCCGTTGCTGAACTGCTGCACACCGGCAACGATGGCGAATTAAAATTGATACAAGCGCGGGTATAACCGGAATCTGCCAATTGCCAACGGTTCAGAATATCCTGCAACTGTAACGATAGCCGCCAGCGTTCGCCATCAGACCATTCACTGGCCAGATCCAGGCTCAGCCCCCAGCCATGGGACGGATCAATCTCATAGGCGAGAATCTTGTCTTCACTGAAATGGTAATCCAGCGTTGCCGAAGCCGTTTCGGTTGCACCACCTTCGGCGACCCCCGCCAGCGAACCAAACTGCCACTCCGACACCCGATACAACGCCAATGCCGGAGTCACGGACCAGCGCCCGGCGATACCCAGGGCAGCGCTGTCCAGCTGCCACTCCGCACCGGCTCGTACGCCACTGGCGACCAGCATCCGGGCATCAAGTGCCAGTGCCTCATTTGCATCCAGCTCACTGCCCTGTTCAAGTGAATAATAATAACGGGACATGCCCCTGGAAAATGACAAGTCGTAATGCCAGCGCCGTTCCCACTCAACAAAACTGCGCTGCAAGCCGTTCCCGTCAGCCAAGTGCATTGAAGCACCCAGCGTGACACGGGCATCGGCATAGGCATACTCCCCGGCTTCAAATGGCCCATCCCAACCACTGACCATATCCAATACCGGTACAGGTTCGGAGCTGGACACCAGCGTAACCGAGGAATACACCACATCAGCGACGGCGGTTTTTACCGTAACAGCCAATAACAAAGCGGCAGCAACAAAACAAGAACAACAACGTACAGGGACAGACACAGGCACAGACATAAAAAGCCACCGCCGAAAGGAAGCTGCCATTGGAACAAAGACCGGGCGGCGGCAACAGATCTGATAGACAAAAACAGACAGTTTTATCGCGATGTCTGCAGCAGGCAACCATACGAGCCAGCCTTACTACTGGACACTACCCAAGCCTGGCACTGTAGGTTTGCAATACCGCATGGGCGACCTTCAGATTGGGTGCTGCCATACCCGCCGCCTCCGCCCGTCGTAACATATCACCCACCAGGTGTTCACCTTCTACCGGCAACCCCTGTTTCATATCCCGATACATCGAGGCATTAAAAGATGAGTTCGGATTAGTCAGCGTCCGCTGAATACCACTAATGACCTTGTCGGATAACGGATAGCCACTGGCGGCAGCGGTGTCTGTACATTCACGGATGGTTGCCAGCGCAATCTCACCCCCCGCCTCACTCTTCATATAATCCCCTACGGATCCCTGCAACATACAATTCAGGGCGCCCAGCGCTGCCATCAAACAGAACTTCTCCCACATGGCCAAGCCGATATTGGAGCCATCACCAAGCAAAACACCGGCGTCGGCAAACAGTGCATTGATTGCCCCGGCGACAGCGTTCTGTTCAGCCGATCTTGCTCCTATGGTCAGATTACTGCCCGGACTGTTGACCGCCACCGTATTGGCATCGGCCAGCGTTGCCACGGTTTTGGCGATACCGCCCAAAACCCGCGCCGCGCCGAACTCGGCATCCAGCACATCGAGCTGTCGAATACCGTTCAGCAAGGGCAATATCAGCGTCTGTTCCAATACCACTGGCCGAATATTCTCAATCACACTGGCCAGGGCATACGCCTTGTTGGTGAGCACAATCAGATCGAACACCGGCTTTGTGGCCGCCAGCTGGATCGCAGTGCAGCAGCACGGCTGAAAACTGAAGGCGTTATCTGGCAGCTGTACTGTCAAACCGCCAGCCGCCAGCTCAGCCAAGCGGTGCTCACGCACCAGATAGGTCACGGCTACGCCCTGGCGCTGCAACAGACCACCAAACAACCCGCCGATTGCGCCTGCACCTACGATCAGAATTCTCATTTTTACTCCGTCCCAACAGTTGTACTGACATACTACACAGCGACCCGAACAGCACGCCAGCAAGACCAATATTCATCAATATTTACTATGAGATTCATTTAACTTAATTGAATGAAATTATAACAAACATATCTATAGTGAACGCATGGATTGGATAGCAGCCACTGCCAGAAAAACACCCCGGAGGCGAACCTTTCCAGCCAGCAGCATACCAAATACCGTAGCTGCCAGATTTATTTCATCCTGGGTGGTTACCATTGTCCCGACCATCCCATTAGCAGAATCGGAGTCTCATTATGGATAACAAGCAATCTTCTGCGGGCAAATGCCCGGTCATGCATGGCGCAATGACATCCAGCGGTCAAACCAACAGCGATTGGTGGCCTAATGCACTCAACCTCGACATTCTTCACCAGCACGACAGCAAGACCAACCCGTTGGGTGAGGACTTCGACTACGCCGAAGAACTCAAGCAATTGGATGTAGAAGCATTGAAGAGCGACCTGCGTACACTGATGACTGAAAGCCAGGCCTGGTGGCCAGCTGACTGGGGCAGCTATGTCGGCATGTTTGCCCGCGTTGCCTGGCACTCGGCGGGTTCCTACCGTCTGTCGGACGGCCGTGGTGGTGGTGGTGCCGGTAACCAGCGTTTTGCGCCATTAAACTCCTGGCCAGACAACGTCAACACCGACAAGGGTCGTCGCTTGCTGTGGCCGATCAAAAAGAAGTACGGCAACAAGATTTCCTGGGCTGACCTGATACTCCTGTCAGGCACCATAGCTTATGAAGTGGCCGGCTTAAAAATCTACGGCTTCGCTTTTGGCCGCAAGGATATTTGGCATCCCGAAAAAGACACCTATTGGGGTGCAGAAAAAGAATGGCTGGCGCCAAGCGACGGTCGTTATGGCGACGTCGACAAGCCGGACACTATGGAAAACCCGTTGGCCGCAGTGCAAATGGGCCTGATTTACGTCAACCCGGAAGGTGTCAATGGTCAGCCAGACCCATTAAAAACCGCTGCCCAGGTGCGCGAAACCTTCGCCCGCATGGCCATGGATGACGAAGAAACGGCGGCCCTTACCTCCGTGGTCACACCATCGGCAAATGCCACGGCAACGGTCGCGCCGAAGACCTCAGCCCGGATCCCGAAACTGCCGACGTCGAATACCAGGGCATTGGCTGGATGAACACCAAGGGCCGCAGCATTGGTCGTGACACCGTCGTCAGCGGTATTGAAGGTGCCTGGACCGCCAACCCGACCCAGTGGGACATGGGCTGGTTCGAAATGCTGTTTGGTCACGACTGGGAATTAAAAAAGAGCCCGGCTGGTGCCTGGCAGTGGGAACCGGTCGACATCAACGAAGAAGACATGCCGGTTGACGTGGAAGATTCATCCATCCGTCTCAAACCGATCATGACCGATGCCGACATGGCCATGAAGGTCGACCCGATCTACAACGGCATCTGCCAGAAGTTCATGCAAGACCCGGAATACTTCTCTGCTTGCTTCGCTCGCGCCTGGTTCAAACTGACCCACCGCGACCTTGGCCCGAAAAGCCGTTACATTGGCCCGGACGTACCGGCGGAAGATCTGATCTGGCAAGACCCGATCCCGGCAGTCGACTACACCCTGTCTGATGCCGACATCACCGCGCTTAAAACCACCATTCTGGCCAGCGGCCTGAGTGTCGCGGAACTGGTCGCTACCGCATGGGACAGCGCCCGCACCTACCGCGGTTCCGACTACCGTGGCGGTGCCAACGGTGCCCGTATCCGTCTTGCGCCGCAAAAAGACTGGGAAGGTAACGAACCGGATCGCCTGCAGAAAGTACTCAGCGTCCTGGAAGGTATTCAAGCTGGATTTGGCAAGCCGGTCAGCCTTGCCGACCTGATTGTTCTGGCGGGTAGTGCAGCAGTTGAAAAAGCGGCGCAAGATGCCGGTGTCGACATCAGCGTACCGTTCGCACCGGGTCGTGGTGATGCCACCGACGACATGACCGATGCCGCATCGTTCGACGTGCTGGAGCCCATCCACGATGGTTTCCGTAACTGGGTGAAAAAAGACTACACCGTCAGCGTCGAAGAACTGCTGCTCGACCGTAGCCAGTTAATGGGCCTTACGGCACCGGAAATGACGGTACTGATCGGCGGCATGCGGGTACTGGATACCAACTACGCAGGCACCCGCCACGGCGTATTCACTGATCGCAAAGGTGTATTAAGCAACGACTTTTTCGTCAACCTGACCGATATGGCCTACAACTGGAAACCGGCTGGCAAAAATCTGTACCACATTGTTGATCGCAAGACCGGTGATGTGAAATGGACAGCAACCCGCGTAGACCTGGTGTTTGGCTCCAACTCCATCCTGCGTGCCTACGCCGAAGTGTACGCCCAGGACGACAACCAACAGAAGTTTGTTAAAGACTTCGTCAAAGCCTGGGTCAAGGTGATGAATGCCGACCGTTACGACCTGAAGTAAATACGGAGGCGTAAAGGCAAAACCGCCGGAAGGCCAATAAAAAACGGGAAGGTGGCGACACCTTCCCGTTTTTTATCACACCACACTCAGACAAAGCTTGCGATTGGTGTTTTACGGCGGTTTTGCTTACTCGGGTTTACTTACTGTGCGGCCTTGTACTTCAGACGGTAGGCGTGCAGCAAGGGTTCGGTGTAACCACTCGGCTGCTCCTTGCCCTTGAAGATCAGGTCAGACGCAGCCTGGAAGGCAATACCATCCAGTGCCGGAGTCATTGGCGTGTATTCAGCATCACCAGCGTTCTGCCCATCCACGATTGCAGCCATCCGCTTGAGGCTGTCTTCAACCTGTTCTTTGGTACAGATACCGTGGTGCAGCCAGTTCGCCACGTGCTGGGAAGAAATACGCAGAGTGGCGCGATCTTCCATCAGGCCGACGTTGTTGATATCCGGCACCTTGGAGCAACCAACACCCTGGTTAACCCAGCGCACAACGTAACCAAGAATACCCTGGCAGTTGTTGTCGATCTCACGCTGAATCTGCTCTTCCGTCAGCGCTGCTTGCTGTTCTTCGCTCATCAGCGGGATGGTCAGAATGTCGTCGACTGATGCGAAGGCACGTTGTTTCAGCTCTTCCTGTACCGCGAAGACATCAACCTGGTGGTAGTGCAGCGCGTGCAGAGTGGCAGCCGTCGGTGAAGGAACCCAGGCGGTATTGGCACCGGCTTTTGGATGGCCAATTTTCTGTTCCATCATCTGACCCATTTCATCCGGGATCGCCCACATGCCTTTACCAATCTGGGCGCGACCTTGCAGACCGTACTTCAGACCGGTATCGACGTTCCAGTTTTCATAGCTGTTGATCCACAACTGCTGCTTCATAGTGGTTTTTGGTACGAATGCACCCGCCAACATGGAGGTATGGATTTCATCACCGGTACGATCCAGGAAGCCGGTATTGATGAAGACCACCCGGTCTTTGGCGGAACGGATACACTCTGCCAGGTTAACGGTGGTGCGACGTTCTTCGTCCATGATGCCCATTTTCACGGTAAAGCGCGGCAGACCCAGAACATCTTCCACCCGGCCAAACAGTTCGTTGGCAAACGCCACTTCTTCCGGACCGTGCATTTTCGGTTTTACGATGTTTACCGAACCCGTGGTGCTGTTCTGAAATGGCGCATTGCCGTTCAGGTCATGCATGGCGCACAAGGTCGTTACCATGGCATCCATGATGCCTTCTGGTACTTCGTTGCCGTCTTTGTCGAGCATCGCCGGATTGGTCATCAAATGACCGACGTTACGGATAAACAGCATCGAGCGGCCTTTCAGCTTCACGGTGTCACCGTTGATAGCGGCATATTCACGATCCGGATTCATACGACGCGTGAAGGTTTTACCGCCCTTGGTCACCTGCTCTTCCAGGTTACCTTGCATCAGGCCCAGCCAGTTGCCATAGGTAATCACCTTGTCTTCGGCATCCACGGCGGCAACCGAGTCTTCACAATCCATGATGGTGGTCAGAGCCGATTCCATCAGAATGTCTTTGACACCTGCTGCATCAGTGGCACCAACCATACTGCTGGAATCAATCTGAAGTTCAAAGTGCAAGCCATTGTTTTCAAAAAGAATCGCGTCAGGTGCTGCAGTATCACCGAGGCAACCTTTCAACTGCGCTGCGTTGGCAAGGCCAGTGGTCGAGCCATCGGCCAGAGTCACTTCCAACTGGCCATCAACGATGACGTAAGCCGTAGTGCCTGCATGGGAACCCGTCGCCAGCGGGATAGCCTGATTCAGGAAATCGCGGGCATAAGCAATCACCTTGTTGCCACGGACTTCGTTGTAGCCTGTGCCCTTTTCTGCGCCACCTTCTTCGGCAATCACATTGGTGCCGTATAGACCATCGTACAGAGATCCCCAACGGGAATTGGCAGCATTCAGCGCAAAGCGGGCGTTCATGACAGGAACCACCAGCTGCGGGCCAGCCATCTGACCGATTTCCGGCTCGACGTTGCGGGTTTCTGCTTCAAACTGCTCTGCCTGGGGTAACAGGTAGCCAATAGCTTGCAGGAAAGCTTTGTATTCTTCCGGGTTGTGTGGCTGACCCTTGCGTTCGGTATGGTACAGGTCGATTTTGGCTTGCAGATCGTCACGCTTGACCAGCAACTCACGGTTTTTTGGTGCCAGATCGTTAACCACCGCATCAAATCCGGCCCAGAAAGTATCGACGTTAACGCCGCTACCAGGAATTGCCTTTTCATTTACGAAGTCATACAGGGCTTGGGCAATCTGAATGCCACCCTTCTGCACGTATCCAGTCATCTTTGGGCCTCTATGGTCATAGTAAACTCCGGGAAAAACACCCAAGGGGTAGCCGGAGCAACTCAGGAGCTGGCGGACTATTTTGCCCGCTTATGTTTATACAGTCGGCGAGTATAGCCGCCCGGCCCACACTCTGATAACCGGTATGAAGGACATACTTGCCATTCATCAAACAAATAAAAGATAACGGTATAAATAAAGACCCCGCCACCGCCACAAAACAAACTGCCACACCATCAATCAGTGCCGGGCTGATCGTTGCTTCAGTACCGTTGTCATACGCGGCACCAGCCAATGTGCAAACACACCACCCAGCGCACCAATCACGCTACCCAGAGAAATATCCAGCAAGCGGGTAAAAACCAGCTCGTTCATTTCCAGGCCATGACTGGCGACTCCGGCAAAAATCACCGTCAGTGGCGTAATAAAAATAACGGCATAACCGTAATTCCTGGGGATCAGCATCTCGATCACAAAACTGAGAATCACGATAGCAGCCGTCAACATCCACGGCCCATCAATCAGCTTGAACAGCAGAAAGGCTAACACCATCCCCACGGCCGTACCGGCTATCCGGTGAATCTTGCGGAGCCAGACCATACGCAAATTGGCACCTTGCATAATCGCCGCACAGGAAATAGGCACCCAGTACGGATTGTGCATACCAATTTCATGGGCAAACCAGTAGCCACCGCCAACAAAGATGCCCATCAAGGCGGAATGCAACACCAGGGTACGGATGCCGTTCTGACTCAGCGGCTGCAAGTCCGCTGCCGCCACCGGTGCCGGAAACAATAACGAATAAACAAACGCAAACAGACAGGTTGCCATACTGCCCATCACCAGCAGACCAATACGCTCAGGAATAGCCGCTGGTTCGTGAGGTACTACCGTCGCGATGGCGGCCAGCATAATAAAAAAGAAATTTCCCGGCGGCGCGATCCTGAAATACCCGGCAACAAGACTGACCAGAAATGCCGTCACCGCCAGCACGGCGGCAGAGACCAACGGATGGACACTGCCCCACAAACCAAGGAAAAAGCAAAACGCGAAACCACACGTACAGGCAGCCAGCGTCAGCATTCGCTGTGCGATACCGGACGTCGGCAGATACAAGATAATGGCCGACCCCATCACCGCCATCAGCCCTTGCTGAAAATTCCCCATCAAGGTGCCTACAAATGCCGGAAAGGCCATACAGATGCCGACCAACAGGCCATATCGATACGGCCTTGAGCTGGGGTTAAGAGCAAACAGGGAGCGTACAAACGAAGCATCGCGGGGGGTTGGCTGGGTTGGCATTCAATGATCCATTAGTGCGTATCAATACACATATTAACAAATCAACGGCCGCAAAACTGCATGATCCGTTGCAAGGCCGTCACGGCAACCAGAATGTCGCCACCAGCAACAATACCCGTCGTTTGATCACCACAAACACTTGCCGTCGATCAGGTCAGTATCGGCCAGCCATGGGTCACCTGTGGAAATCCGTATCACAGTGCGTTAACGGCCTTCGAGCCACTGCTGATTAACACGGGCATATTGTCGCGACAACGTAAGTGACATGTCATAACAAGCAGCCAACGCCTCGGCATCACACAACAGACTGGCATCTCCGGATGCCATTACCCGGCCATCGCGGAGCAGCATTACCCTGTCGGCCCAGGATGCTGCCAGTGCCACATCGTGCATAACGGCCAGCGCACCAATATTAGGGCCGACCATGGCAGCCACCTGATTCATTACCGCATGCTGATGCGCAGGATCCAGAGCCGAGGTGCATTCGTCAAGCAACAGATACGCTTGCTGACCACCGGATGGATATTGATAGTGCCAGAGCTGCAACAGCACCCGAGCCAGCTGCACGCGCTGCTTTTCACCGCCAGAAAGCTGGGGGTAAAGACGATTCCGCAAATGATGTACTTCCGTTGCTTTCATAACGTCCTGCTGCCAATCCAGGGTCTGCTGCTCATCCCCCCAGGGCGAACGCCCCATGGCCACCACCTGCCACACACGAAATGGAAACGCCAGTTCAACCTGTTGCGGCATCACCGCGATACGCTGCGCCCGTTGCCCCGGCAGCAAATCAGCCAGGTTGTCTGCCCCCAACCACACCTCCCCGCCATAATCGCTGTTTTCACCGCACAGACACGACAGCAAGGTTGACTTGCCAGCCCCGTTGGCACCCAGAATGGCCAGCTTTTCTCCGCTGCACAGCACCATGGAGGCAGATTCCAACAACGAGCAGCGTCCTTTTACCACCGACAGTGAATCAGCCCGTATCATCGTCGCTGACCGCCAGTCTGCTGTACTAACAACAACAGAAAGATTGGCCCACCCAGCAACGCCATCACCAGACCAACAGGCAAGTCGGCCGGTGCCATCCAGGTTCGGGCCAGCGTATCCGCCACCAATAAAAGTAATGCTCCACCCAGCGCCGACGCCGGAATCAGACCACGATGGTCAGACCCCATGACCATACGCAGCAAATGGGGAACGACCAGACCAACAAAACCGATAATCCCGGTGACAGCCACCCCGGCCCCCACCATCAGTGCTGCAAACGCCAACAACCAGCGTTTTGATCGCTGCACATCAAAACCCAGATGTATCGCCACCTGCTCGCCCATCAGCAAGGCATTCAGTAACCGCCGATAACGCAAGCTCAACAGCAGTGGCACCCCAATCAGTCCAGCCAGAGCCATCACATCCTGCCAACGACCGCTGGCCAGACTGCCCATTGACCAAAACGTCATATCCCGCAGTTGCTGATCGTTTGCGGCATAGGTCAGCACCCCGGTCGCCGCTCCCGCCAGCACATTGATTGCCACACCGGCCAACAACAGCATACCAACCTGGGTTTGGCCGCCACGGGTACCCAACCGGTAAATCACCAACGTCACTCCCAGCCCCCCCATAAACGCCGCCAGCGGCAACGCCAGCGGCCCGGTCAGTGAAACCCAGCCAGACAACAAGGATTGATTCAACACAATCACTGCGACCGCCGCCAACGCTGCACCACTGGATACACCGATCAGCCCAGGATCCGCCAGCGGATTACGAAACACCCCCTGGGTGATAACCCCTGCCACCGCCAGACCGGCTCCCACAATCATCGCCAGCAAGGCCCGAGGCAAACGTAACTCACGGACAACCCAGTCATTGGCAGACCCGGTCGGGGCCATACTGAGAGCCTGTCGAAGGCTGAACCAGACGTCAGTAATGGCAATAGACACCGGCCCAACCGTCAGGCCAAACAGAAAAACCACGACCAGCATCATACCCAGCCCCAGCAACACCAGCCGCTGACTGCCCGCGCCATAAGCCGACAACGACGCTCGACAACTGAATACGGCATCACTCAGCCGACGGGAATAAACCAGAGTGCGTGGCATCATCACATTCCCACGGCATGCTGTTTGCGAGCAATTTCAAACTGGCCCGAACGAGGATAAAGCAACGCCATCAGCTGCTGCATGGCCTCTGGCAAGCGCGGGCCAAAACCCAGCATCAAACTGACGTCCACCGAAAAAATACGATCATGCTGGCTTGCCGGAGTCATCGCCAGGGATTGCAAGACGGCTGTCGGCACTGCGGCTGCGCCGACTTGCGCCACAAAGACAACCTCAGGTGCGGCTTGCAGGGCACCTTCAGCACTGACCGGTTTATAACCGCTGTAACTCATCGCATTGGCGGCCCCCACCAGCTTCAGCATCGCATCGGCCTGGGTATTCTCGCCCGCAGCCATCATGCCTCGGCCACCAGCACCCAACAGAAACATCACCTGCGGGATCTCCTGCGGAGAGTCATTAACCGGTATTTGCTGTAGCAGCTCACGACTACGGGAGTCGATACGCTGCACCAGCGCCCGCCCTTCGGCCTCCTTACCAAGCGCCTCAGCAACCGAGGTAATCTTGTCGAGCACACCCTGCAATGAATAATTATTATCCACCCGGACAATCCGCACCCCGGCCTGCCGTAGCTGGGTAAATACCACCTCTGGGCCTGCGGCCTGCGTTGTCAGTACCAGGTCAGGCTGCATCGACAATATCCCTTCTGCCGAAAGCTGACGCATATACCCGACATCGGGCAATTCAGTTGCCGCCTTAGGAAAACGACTGGTGGTATCCACCGCCACCAGCCGATCCTGGGCACCGAGCTGATAAATAATTTCGGTAATGGAACCATCAATGCTGACTACCCGCCGAGGCGTATCAACCGCACCATGCTTGTTATCGTCGTCAGCCCACGTCGGGGGAGAACACACGACCAGCAAACAACCCAGCCACCCAGCCACCACCGGCAGGACACATCCTGACAACACTCGCAGTTTAGCCATCAGGCGACTCCTTCTTGCTCCAGTACGTACTGCTGCTGCAACTCGTCCAGCACAAAACGCCAGCCAGCCAACTCCTGCTGACCATTTTTACGTTCACCGAACATCAACGCCAGCTGGTTACCTTCCTGGTCGTACAGCTCCAGCGAGCTGACAATACCGTCCACTGTTGGTTTTCGTACCAGCCAGATCTGATCAATCAAGGTGAGTCTGGCGTGCAAACTAAACGTGTCATCCAGAATATTGAACCATTCACCAGTACGCACCAGATTGGTCACCGGGCCGGTATGAATCTGGATTACACCATCGCTGCCAACAAACAACATGATCGACAGACCCACATCACGCGCCATCTCCAGGGCGGCGACAAATGCGTCCGGGGCCAATGCCTGCGCGTATTCCGTACCGATGACGTCATAGGCCGCGATTCGGCTCAGACCATATTTTTTCAATAACGCCTGAAAATGATGGACATCCTGCAGCGCTGACCAGTCTTGCCGCAATGCCGTGACATCCAGGTCGGGCAAGGGAGCAGCATCGTTCGCGGCTGGCGCTGGCTCCACAACCATACCCGGGGTTTGATCGGTGCCCTGGAACCGCTCCAGCAACTGAAAATACTGATCCAGATCCGAAGTGTCCGTCAGGTAGATTTTATGGATCGCGTCACCTTGAGCATTAAAAAACTGCAAGCTGCGGCGTACACCGGCAGTGGTTTCCGCTGCCATGTCCTCAACCGCAAACCCATGGACAAAGCGGCTGAAAAAGATCCGCAGATCGATCACCCCCAACGCCAGACCCATATTGCCATTCACCGTCAGCCCCTGATATTGCCCGGTCTTCTCGTGCACCATGGCGTCATTACGAGTCAGCGCCATGACTTCGCCAAGCAACTCAATGTCGCGTAACAAGCGTTTGAAATCCCCTTCCAGACGCACGACCCGCCCTACTGATGGATTTTGTCCTATACGAGTGGTCAGCAACTCCCCTTCACTCACCCCCAGACGCAACGCCGCATCGCGGATACGTAATTTGGGTTCTTGCTGACACAGCGTTTGCCATTGCCCGGACAACGCCTGAATACCGGTTGCATTTGTCATGATTACTCTCCTGTCGACATCAACTGAAAACGGATTTCCGGACTGCCAGAAGCACCCAGACTGTAGTAGTCCGCCACTTGCAGGGTAAAATAATCAGCACTGTCATCCGTGCTATCGAGGTCAATCAGATAGGTGCGAAAGTTTGGCCACAACAAATGGCCTTCGTTAAGGTTGTAGGCATACCAGCTGTTGTCAGTAAACGGATTGGAACTGCTGTCGGCAGCGTAGTGCGCCGAGATATCGTAACTGTCAACCATCGTGGCGCTGGTATAAGCCGCCAGCTCTGTTGCCTCGATCGTGCCAAACACCGCGCCACTGCCAGCGCCGTAAACACCGCCATTAGTCCAGATATTGACCGCACGGGCCGCAGTATCAATTTCATAACGAAGATCCCAATCACTGCCAGCATCATCGCAATCCACCTCGGCCACGGCATCCAGATCCAGACACAACACCGTGGCATCGGTTGCCAGAGTCGCGCTGAGCGTTTGTTCAGACCCGGCAAACTGCACCGTATCCGCCGCCTGAGTGGTAAAGCGAACCGTAATATCCGTGTAATTAGCCACATCCAGAAACACCTTGCTGTAAGTGCTGCCATCAGCATGACGCAACAGCCAGCCAACCGAGGTATTCGCCGCAATCTGGTGTGTAGTGGCATCGTAGACATACCAGTCCGACCAGGCCGGTTCATTGGCATCGGTACTGAAGCTCAAGGCTGTTGCGTCATAGCTGACGGTCAGCGCTTCAGCCTCGGTATCGGCAACAGCATTGGTAAAGACCGATACATCGGCATTACCTTCCGAGTCGTAGAATTCCTCCTGGGCGTCGGCCAGCGCCACCTGAACAGTACCACTACCGGAAACACCGCCATTCAGCTTGATGGCGGTACGGCGGAAAGCCAGTTGCCAGTCCGTCGAGGTGGCAGCCTCTACATCGGTCAAATCCAGCACGTCACCGGTCGCCAGGCTGACATACTGCCAGGCATCATAATCGGCGGCGTTGATTTTCAGACTGGTGTAGCTGACATCGGACCCGTCGGAATCTCCTGTCGATGCATCATTATCATTGTCGTCGCTGCTGCTACCGCAACTGGCCAGCAGTATTGCGGCAACCAGTACCGAAAGAGATTGATAGCGCTGTTTCATACACACTCCTTGAATAGCATTGGTGTTATTGGGTTATTTTCATCGTCATGCCGATGACCACAGGCGCTGTCATTCACATCAGCAGATAGCAGATACAGCACCAGTCATGAACCAAGTGGGTCAAAATGTCAGCTCAACTCCCAGGTACGGAAAACGCCCGGTGGATGGCCGTCGGTCATAGGAATCACGGGGATCGCGGACGCTGTCAGAAAGATTATTGACCCCGGCATACCAACGCAGCGTCGGACTGAGACGCCAGTCACCTTTCAAATCCCATTGCCAATAGCCTGGCGACATGTGGTTCGCCGTACCGGCAGAGGAATCGGCAACTTCGGTATAAGAGGCACCGACGTACTCCGAGATCAGCGTCAGGCCAAGATCCGCAGAGACATCCCACAGCCACAACCCCTGAATATGATGACGCGAGCGATTCACCAGGGCTGCGCCGATTTCCAGATCACGGGCATCCAGCAACGAGTACGACAGCCGCTGTTGCAGCGCATCGGATATCTGCCACTGGGCCGACACATCCGCACCCCGTGTCATAGCGCTGGCAATATTGCTGTAGCGATAAATCACCACCGTGCCATCCTGCTCGGTCTCCCCCGTCGACACCGCTTCAATCAGATCCTTAATCTGATTGTGAAACGCCGACAACTCCAGGTGCAGACGCTTGCCGTCGGTAATCATCGCCGACACCTGGACACTGCGAGTGTGTTCGGGCTGCAGCGTCTCGTTACCCAACACCTTGTAGCCATTGATGCTGTGATCAAAAATGTAATAGCGGTTTTTCAGATTCGGGACGCGATAACCAACCCCGATTGATTGGCGTGTCTGAAGTTTCCAGTCTGTGCCCGACATCGAGAGCTGCCATTGCTGCCGACTCCCCAGCGTCGGCGATAGATATGGGCCAAAACCGCTGTCGTTCTGCCAGCGGATACCGGGTGACAATTCCAGTTCTTGCAGACCTGAGACAGTGCCCTTGTCAGCAACGCCATTGTCGATAGACCGCGCCAGCGTCCCCTGCACAAACGCCTCAACACTGCGACGCTGCTCCTCCGGCACCTCATTGGTATCCACCAGACAATAACCGCTACCCAGCTCGGTCGTGGTGGAGTTGCTGCCCACCCCGGAACAACTCAGTTTCATCTCCTTTTTTTGTTGCTCCAGTTGCTCACCAAAACCCTCCAGCCCCGTGACCAGCTGCAACGCCGTACGACCCAACAACATTCGGGGTGCCTGCCACTGCCCCATCAACTTGTATTGGCTGTAGTCCGCCGAGCGCCAGAGGTTGCCGGCAACAATGTCGTCATCCACCGCCAGCTGTGCGGTATCGTCACGTTGCTGCTCATACAACATACTGGCTGACACCTGGCCGACAGGCAGTGACTGCTCGATATTGGCCGCCAGCCGCCAGCGTTCAAGATCCTCTTCCTTAATCCCGTCCTTATTGCTGGTGGTCAGCCGTCGACCGACCAGATCTTCACGATATTGCTCCACCCGTAGTGCGGCATTCCCACCAGCCACCCCTGGCTCTGACGACCCCCAACGCTCCCGCCATGAAGCCGCCAGAGTGGTTTTGGTGCCGTCAAAGCCATTACTGGTCCAACTGCCATCGTATAAATCGAAATCCGAGCTTTTACGCTGATCGGCACTGAAACCCAACTGGCGAGTGTCCGTCAGCGCCAGATCAGCCGCTGCCAGATAATGACGTTGTGGCAACCATTCATCCGACAGCTCCCGCGCCTCACCATAACTGCCAGCATCCATTGCCAGCCGCAGCCGCGTCATACCTTCCACGTTCCGGGTAATGATATTAATCACCCCCCCCATCGCGGCGCTGCCATACAACGCCGAAGCAGCGCCCGGCATCATTTCAATATGATCGATATCCAGCGACGACAGTTGCGACAGATCCACCGTCGACCCGGTTGTCGCCGATACCGGCATGCCATCCACCAGCACCAGCACCCGCTCGCCATCCAACCCCTGAACCTGAACTGCCTCACCGGTTTTACCGTGAATTTCCCGCAGCTGAATGCCTGGAATAACCCGTAACGCATCACGTACATCACGGCTGTGCAAACGCTGGATGGTCGCTTCATCCAGCAACAAGGTTCGAAAAGGCGTATCGGCCAGAGGTCGTTGGGTACGCGATGCCGTCACCACCAAAGCATCCAGATAAAACACATCGTCTGCAGCCAACGCCGCAGACGCACGCTCCTCCGCCAACGTCACCGCAGAGAGAGAAGCAACCGGCAGAAGACCAACCACCAACCAAGCGAAATGCATTTTTCACCACACCCAAATAGGAATGATGATCATTATCCATAATTATCAACCAAATACAAATGCAAACCACTACTATTTGAGTGGAAAGAAAAACAGCTTCCCGCCCATTTTCCAGCCCCGCTCTCTCACCGAGCCAGGACCTGCGCCACAAGCTCGACCACGGTGAGTAGCCATTAAAAAGAAAACGAAGAGAGGAGATGAATAAAACGAGAAAGATCAGCCCTGCAGGGCTGACCCTATAAACCAGTGAGCGCCATTAGTGCCGCCCGACCAGAAAAGTGCTATTGCGCGTACTGATATGCTTACCCAGTCGAAATTCAAGCTGCAGCCGGGTTTTCCCCTGTGCCGGGTTCAGGGCACAAACCCGATAGTTCTGCCAGCTCGCCTGACTCTGCGCCAGGTCGATACCCTCTGGCCCCAGCAACTCAAACTGACCTTCATCAGCACCGACAGCCACCAGCTCCCGCACGATCACCTGAACCAGGGTTTGTCCGGGTACAAAACCTTCCACCTTGAGCCGATAATCGTTACACACGGTGTCGTCCGGGCGAATACTGAACAGTTCGGTGCGGTCGCGCCGAACTTCCACCACCATCGCCGTTGTCTGTGTAAATCCCCAGATCACCACACCAACAGCCATCAGGGCAATGGCCCCGTACCCCAGCAATCGGCCACGGAACAACGGTGACGATTGCCCCTGCAACTGCCGCTCTGACGCAAAGCGAATCAGCCCTGGCGGACGCTCAAGCCGTGCCATAACGCCATCACAGGCATCAATACAGGCACCACAATCAATACAGGCTGCCTGCAAGCCATCACGAATATCAATCCCGGTCGGGCACACCTGTACGCACAAACTGCAATCGACACAATCACCACCGCTACTGCTTTGTCGACGGGCGCTGATACGTGGCTCGCCGCGTGCCACGTCGTAACTGACGGTACGGGTATCCAGATCAAACATCACACTCTGAAAACGCGAGTACGGGCAGGCATGCAGGCAAATTTTTTCCCGTACCAGTCCGGCATTGGCATAAGTCAGCGCTGCCATAATAATGACCCAGAGCCACACGCCAGAGCCAAATTCCAGCAACACCAGCTCAGCAGTCAGCTCGCGCACAGGCACAAAGTAACCACTGAACGTCGCTGCCGTCGCCAGCGCCACAACCATCCAGACGCCATGTTTAACACCGCGCCGAAGCCAGTCGGTTACTGACAAACCCCGATTCTCCCGTTTGCGCACCACCCGAGCATCGCCTTCGATCAGATGCTCGATACGAATAAACAACCAGGTCCAGACACTTTGCGGACAAGCAAAACCGCACCACACTCGCCCCCAGGCCACCGCAGTAAAAAACAGCAGTGCCGCTGCCGCAATCAACATGCCCGACAACAGCGGCAAGTCGTGCCAGCTCAGATTCAGTCCAAACAGAAAAATACGGCGCTCCTGGGACGAAAACAGCACCGCCGGATGCCCATCCCATGGCAGCCAGACCACCAGAAAAAACGCCGCCATCAGCGGCCAGCTCAGCCAACGGCGAAGATTCTGATAATGCCCCGCTACCAGACGGACATAAAACTTACCGTTCACCTGAGCCATCTTTGTTGTTGACGGCTCAGAGTCGAGCGCCACGATCGGGATGTTTTCCATCGGTTACCTTTATTATCAGCCAGCTATCACAAAGGTCAGATTACGCCGCGAACGCTTTGCGATTCAGGCCTAAAAAACTTATAAACAATAGGGACAGATGAGAAGAGCCGCTTGGCAGCACTGACAGAAACTACTAACAGAAACGACTAACAGAAATTGCTGATAGAAAGCATGATTGGAGAACCGGATGAAACCCGACTTTCGCTACCAGCAACTGGAGCAAACCCTGTTACAGGGAATTGAACAGCAACGCTGGCCACCGGGAACACGCCTGCCCTCCATACGCACACTGTGCCAGCAACACCAGCTTTCCAAAGCAACGGTTGTCCATGCACTGCAACGACTGGAAGCACGCGGCTTGCTGGAAGCAAGACCCAAATCCGGCTACTACGTCAGCCATCGACCCGCCAACCCCAGACTTAGCAACACCAGACCCGCCACCAGCGTGCCAGCGCCCCAGCTCAAGATTGATGCCCCACGCGCGGTCAACGTCAGCGAACTATTTCTCGACATCATGCGCCGCAGCGCGGCCTTCGATCTGCTGCCAGAGCGCAGCTCCGACGACCTGCCACCCGGCATTGTGATATTAAACCGCGCCCTGGGCCGTGCCTTGCGCCGCCAGCGCGGAGATGATTTCCAGTATTACGACGATCCCGCAGGGCTGCCTATGCTACGCGAACAACTGGCTCAGCAACTGCAACGACGTGGCTGCAACCTGACTAACGAGCAACTGTGCATCACCTCCGGCTGTCAGCACGCGCTGTTTCTGGCCCTGATGGCCAGTTGCCAAAAAGGCGATGTCGTGGCGGTGGAAGCACCCGGCTTTTACGGCGTTTTGCAACTACTGCAGCAGCTGCAGTTACAGGCCGTTGAAGTCCCGACTTCAACCACCACCGGTATGGATATCGATGCACTGGAAGTCATACTCCAACGCTGGCCCGTGCGTGCTTGTGTGGTTGCCCCCGCTTTCGCCACACCCGGCGGAGCATTGCTGCCCGACAACGCTCGACAGCAATTACTCAATCTGGCCGAACAGCACAATCTGGCAATTATTGAAGATGATATTTACGCCGACACCGCGTTTAACCGCGTACCCGACCCGCTCAAGGCTCGCGACCTGAGCGGGCGAGTGATGTTATGCAGCTCATTTTCCAAATCCCTGTCACGGGATCTACGCCTTGGCTGGATCAGCGGTGGCCGCTGGCATGCCGATATTCTGCGGCTGAAACTGGTCACCCAGCTGGCCAGCAGCCGTTATCTGCAACAGGGCGTGGCAGACTTCCTCGCCGATGGCAGCTACGCCAGTCATTTGCGACGTCAGCGCTACCAGCTACGGCAGCAACGAGATCAATTGCTGTCTGTACTCAGTCAGTGGCCCGGCGCACCACAGTTCAGCGCACCGGACGGTGGCCTGGCCTTGTGGCTGGAATTGGGAACCGACACGACCAACCCACCGCATTCCCCAAAGCGCCAGATCAACACCCTGGCGCTCTATCCCGAGGCCCTGGCTCATGGCGTCATCATCACACCCGGCCCGCTATTTTCAGCCTCCGGACAATTCACCAACGCCATTCGGTTGAGTTTTGCCCATGCCTGGACAGCGCCACGACGGGCAGCCCTGCAACGACTTTCTTTGCTGCTGAACGGTTCAAGCACTGAATAATTATCCGTTACTCCCTGGCGACAAGAATTAACGAAAAAAACAAAAGAGGGAGAAAATACCGAGAAAAAGAAAAGAAGAGAAAAAGCTCAGACATGCCAGTTAAACAAATGCGACCCAGAGATATAAGCACTATCCACCACCATCTCTGGGGTAGCAACCACATCGGCAGTCGCAATTCTGAGGATTTTCGGCACCCGGTCATAACTGACCAGGAAGTAACGACCATCCGTCGTCAGCGTCGTCCCCCGTGGCCGCGCCAGCGCCAACGAATGCACCATTTTTTGCTCAGCAATCGACCAGAAAGTAATCATATCGGCATCCGGGTGAGTCACCAGCGCAACCCCGGAACGGTTATCAATCACCACACTCAGGGCTTCCCCCGTCATATGATCCACAATCGCTTGTGGCGACGTCATCGACAACATTGGCAAACCCTGCGGACGAATACTGACGCCACCGTTGTCCTTAACACTCATTCCGGTACGCGGGGCCGATACCACCACCAGACTGCCATCGTCGGCGATGGCCACATGCCCGGTATTAATATCTTCACGGGTTAACAACACCCGCTCCAACAGCTGTTGACTGGCAACATCAACAAAACTGACGCAGGGCGCAGCGCCATCAAGAGGCCCACCCGCATTGGTGATCACCAGCGTTTTACCGCTATCAATCAACTTGCACTCGTGCGGCTCCTTGCCAAAAGACGGGAATTCGCCAAGATACGCCAGCGAGTTGGCATCCCGCACCGCCATCACACCATCCAGCCCATCCAGCCGGGTTTCAGTGCTGAACAGCAGCTGGTTGTCGGCAGAATAAACACCATGACCATAAAAATAACGCCCCGGCTGGGACTCAATCACACGGGTAAGCTGCCGAGACACCAGATCCAGCTCACAGGCATGTGGGCCTTTTTTCTCAAACACCGCCAGCCGATTGGGAGATTCCGGGTGCCAATGGATACCGTGTGGATAAAAATCCAGATCAATCAGATCCGTTTGCTGCCGCTGTATATCCACCACCGCCACCACATGACGTTGACCGCTGCCATCCGGCTGGACGAAGCGCCCGCCACCCAAAAGCAAGGTGCCGTTACGCTGACTGCAACCAGTGGTTAACAGCGCCGCCATCGACAAGGATGTCGCCGGAACCGTAGTCGCCAGCCAACCGAGCAGAGTACGACGCGATACAGTCATGATTTATCCTCGTTTGGCCAGCAGTTCGTCATCCCAGAACCCAGCAGGACAGGCGTTGTTACGCCAGCTCGTCAACCGCTACCTTATAGTGGGGATCTTCAATCACATTCACATCACACAAGCTGCCCGCCTGCTTCAGCAACATGCGACATTCCTGACTCAGGTGCAGCAAATGGATTTCCTTGCCTTCGGCGATATACCGTTCAGCCAGCGTATCAATCGCTTCCAGTGCCGAATGATCCATAACACGGCTATCGGCAAAATCGATAAGGATCTTGTCTGGGTCATTGCTGATATCGAACAGATCCTTGAACGATGCCACCGAACCAAAAAACAACGGGCCATACAGCTTATAGAGCTTGGAGCCATCTTCCTGCTTCTGGCTTAACACGTGGATGCGCTTGGCACCCTGCCAGGCAAACACCAGCGCCGACACAATCACCCCAATAATCACCGCAATGGCCAAATCGGTCAGCACCGTAATCACCGACACCAATACCAACACAAACAGATCGTGTTTCGGGATTTTGCCGACCATCCGGAAACTGGCCCACTCGAACGTACCAATCACCACCATAAACATCACACCCACCAATGCCGCAATGGGGATCTGTTCAATTAACGGTGAGGCAAACAGGATAAAACTCAGCAAAAACAACGCAGCAGCAATGCCCGACAAACGGCCACGACCACCGGAACTGACATTAATCATCGACTGGCCAATCATGGCGCAACCACCCATACCACCGATAAAACCGGTAACAATATTGGCCGTACCCTGAGCCACACACTCCTTGTTACCCCGACCGCGAGAATTGGTCATCTCGTCGATCACCGTCACCGTCAACAACGACTCAATCAAACCGATCGCGGCAAAAATGCCCGAGTACGGCAGAATAAACAGCAGGGTTTCCATATTAAACGGCACATTCGGTATCGCAATTGGCGGCAAACCACCGGCGATACTGGCCAGATCGCCGACCGTTTTGGTGTCCAGATCCAGACCGAAAGCCAACAGGCTGGCCACCAGAATACCGGCCAAGGCCGACGGCACCGCCTTGGTCAGCTTGGGCAGATTAATAGTAATAAACATAGTCAGGGCAATCAGACCAAGCATGACGTAAAGCTGCATGCCGCTGAACCACTCACCCGTCAGCCAACCCCATTTGCCTTCCGGGGTACTCACCTGCAACTGTGGCAGCTGCGCCAGAAAAATCACGATCGCCAGACCGTTCACAAACCCCAGCATCACCGGGTGAGGCACCAAGCGGATAAACTTGCCCAGCCGCAGCGCGCCAGCGGCAACCTGAATTACCCCCATCAGCACGACGGCAGCCAGCAAATACTGCAGTCCCATGCCATCGCCATACAGGCGTTCGGCATCAGCCACCAGTGCCACCATCACCACCGCCAGCGCCCCGGCCGCACCGGAAATCATCCCCGGACGACCACCGATACAGGCGGTAATCAGACCTACCATAAAGGCAGCATAAAGCCCGACCAGCGGGTGAACACCGGCAACAAAGGCAAACGCGACGGCTTCTGGCACCAATGCCAAAGCAACCGTCAGACCGGATAACACATCCGTTTTGATGTTGGGCGAGAATGTTGCGGCAAACTCACGAAATAAAGATGGCATGGTATCGAATACCCCCAGGAATCGGAAAGCCGCGCACTATACCAGTACGAGCCGTCAAATTCAGGACAGATCGGCAGCAATGCAAATCATCTTCATTCAGAAGCCACCACCTTCATCAAACAAAGAATGTCATTCAAAAGATAATATGAGCATCAAACAGCAGACAACCCAGCGTCTTTTAGGTAATGGACTTTTTTGTCATTGGACTGATTTGTCCGGCTTCCGGTATCTCTGAGCCAGTAATCAACCAATAAGCGTATTCTGGCCACAGTCTCCCCAAGGCCTCCAGCTCTTCAGCATAGGGCTTTGCTATCTTGCCACTCATATTTTCCCAGCGCTTTGCCTTGATCCCCGTCGCCTTTTCAAGCATCGGTCGAGTGTACCCCTCTTGCTTTATAACAAGATTAATCCGTTCAACGAGTTCCATATTCCAAACCAGTACTTCCCTAAACATCAGTGACTCACTAATATTTAGGGTGAGTGTTGAAGCCACTCGTTAGTATTAACCCAAACCCGAAAGCCTATCACGAACTGCCACTTTCTCGGCAGCCTCGCTGAACACGGAGGTTTTGTGTCTTGTTTGTACTATTTCCCCGAAATTATGGCGGGTATAGAACCAGTTGATGCTCGGGTAACACTCATGTTGTTAACGGCCATTTAAAGTGACCCACTTCTGGCCATTAATTTTGATCCACCTTC
>CAJXTI010000006.1 GCA_913061185.1 uncultured Oceanobacter sp. | reverse complement strand
ATGTAACGGGGCAATCCGTCCCTGGTAGAGCCTGAGCGGGACACGATCGGCGTGGTCAGATCGAATAGATGTTAAAGGTGCCAGGGCCAAGTCATCCTTGATATTGGGGAAGCGTCTATATATGTCCCCTATGGTACCTCTAACGACTGCCTGTAGCTTTTCGGGCACAACGATGATCTTGCGCCGATATTTTTGGCCATACTCGTCTTGCGGATGACGTCACACAGCAGCAATAAGGAAGCAGCAATAAGGGATAAGGGGTCATATCATCGCCGTCAAAACTAGCGGCAATTTGGCAAGGCTTGAGAGGGAGAAAACGGGATGGCATTCAGGTCGCATATTGTCACGACGGTCATCTCTTTGGAGCTAAACAATAAAAACCATAAGGGATACCGCCGTGTTTGTAGCTATCCTCGTGAAATATCCTGGCTGATGAATTTGAAAGCGGCCGAAATTTAACAACCTGTTTGGTATTTTCACCATCAGGGTAAATCTAAAAATGTAGCGAGCGATGAAAGGACAAGGCAAAAATCGACGAAAAAGCGCAGTTTATAAGTGATAAATGAGCATTTTCAGTCGATTTTTAACGTCGCAATGTCGAGCGCAGTCATTTATAGACATGCCCATTATTAAAGAGCCGCCTTATCTTCTTCAATTAGCTGTTGTAAAGACACCGGCTTTTGGCCCGTAATAAACTCTACATGGTGAGAAAGAATGTTATGGTAACCCTCGTCAAACGCAACATACGCACTCACCAGTTCATCAGAACCCCAAAACACACCAGGGTTTGTTGCATCTTCCTGAACATCGCGACCAATACCCCAACTGGCAAATTTCTCATGCATTTCATCTGGCGTGAGTATTTCATATTGAATTGGCCGGTTGTATAGTGTTGAAAACATATGTGAAATTTCTCTAAAACTAAGAAGGTCAGGGCCAGTAAGTTCGTAGGTAACCCGATAGTGTTTTGTCGGCTCTTGCAAACAGACAGCGGCACAGCGTGCTATATCTTGTCTTGATACTGGAGCAATTTTACCTTTATCGCCAACTTGGTACCATACCCCTCCCATTAACGCACTCTGCGCCATCGGCGTGAACATTTCCGAGTAGGTTTGGTCTCGGAAGATCGTATAACTTAAGCCTGATTCAATCAGATCACGTTCACTTTCAATATGGTCGCCAGCAGAAACTGTCGGATTACCAGGGTGAACACCCGCAACTGAGGTATAAACAATGTGTTTAATACCTGATTTTTTAGCTGATTCTATCGCATTACGGTGCTCTTGGACTCGTCTACCGACCATAATACTGCTAATTAACAGCATGGTATCATTCCCTGCATAAGCCGCTTCCAATGATTCAGGATCACGGTAATCTCCACGACAAACGCGCACCCCTTTCGCCGCCAAATCAGATAACTTGTCCGGGCTTCTTGTAATAAGTGTCAGGTTTTCTGGCACAACCGTTTTCAGCAATTCGGAAACAACCAGTTTCCCCAATGTGCCCGAGGCACCATTAACAACTATTTTAGTCATATTAAACTCTCCTGGCTTTTTAAATAACATAAAGAATTTTCAAAAAAATATCTTTTATGGACTATTCATCAATCCCTAAATTCAACTAATAACTGCAACACTCGTATGCAGAAGGCAATCCGCCCCTTCCCTCTAATGGAAGGGGACTTTCAAGCATTCCTGATCACGACTCCCTTTTAGGTCAATATAGAAATTGTATAAACTCAGGCTGACAAATAAGGGGGAATTTCTGAAAAACCACGACCTGCCATTTCCAGCAATATTTATTTTGTTTTGTCTGCAAGTGCAGTTCGTAAAGCAGTGGGGGTTACTGCCATCGCAATCATAAAACCGTAGAAACCTTTAACAAGATAGATACTGCTCAGGGTCATTGAATCGTTCCATGCAATGGATAAAATAAAAACAGCAACGGGGGCCGAGACAATAGTAACCACAACCGCCACGAACAAAGACCGTATAATAATATTACCTGGTAGCATGGATTTTCCATTTTCCAACGGTAAAACACTGCCAGAAGCTACACGTTTACGAGTAATAAAACCCAACGCAAGCACACTCATTAGTGTAATGACAAAGGTTTGCGGAACAAAATCCGCTGCAAGCCCTGACGTACCCCATAACTCAATAATTTCCACATTGGAAAATAGCATCCACGCAAAAAACACACTAAGCAACCCACTGATAACGGAGTTTATAGCAGTTTCCTTGATTATGTAACTTTTGTGTTCCTGAAGCATACTATTAATCTCACTGTTCAAGTTATTTTTATCAAACATAAACCAGACACGTCGACACCAACTTAAAGAATAGACAAGTCCGGGGCATCCAAGGCTATTACTTCAGGGATAATAAAATATATATTTTTTCAATTTATAATATTTTATCGACCACCCAATAATACCAACAACATCCATCTTGAAAATCAATATACAGTGGGCATCTGAAAATTTAGCGAGCGATGAAAAGACAAGTGAAAATCGAAAAAAGCGCAGTTTATACATGATAAATTAGCATCTTGAGTTGATTTTTAACGCCGCAATTTCGAGCCCTGTAATTTATAAACACCCCCTACAGGCTCACAACCAAAATCAATCATTACCAAGGGAAGAAGCAGAGAAATCATTTTCCAATAACTGCACTTGATTATCCGACCTCTCGATACCCAAGCCATCAACAAAGTAACGTTCTGATTTAAAATCATACGTAACTTCCAATGCTGATTTCATCAATGGGATGGTATCCGAGCCTACCAGATGAGACTCACTAAACTGCCAAATCGTATCATCCTGGTCATACATTTCAGCATAAACAATCGTCCAACTGTCTTCGTCCAGATAAAACCGGCGACGAACATAACGATGTTTCATTCCGGTACGCAGCTTGGCTTCAATAACCCAGACACGATGCGGTTCATAGCGAAGAAATTTCGGATTCACATGTCCTTTAGACAGGAGGCGATCCAAATTCAAAGTACTATCAGAAAGTGCATAGGCATTATAGGGAATATAGACTTCTTTTTTCCCTAGCAGACTCCAGTCATAACGATCAGGTGTACCATTAAACATATCGGTCTGATCAACAGTTCGCAACAGGAAAGAATTAGGATCAAGTTCATCATAGGCCAGATTCGGTGCACGATGTGCACGATGATCACCCGGAAGTAATATCCAGGCCTTGCGTGGTGTAACAATACGATCCATAGGCTCATGTAATAATACCTTGGTTCCCCTGATGGAATCCGGAGCAAGAACAGTCCAACTCATAAAGAACAGTTTATTATCCAGCTCTTCAGGCTGGAGGCCAGGTTTGCAATAGTGCAAATAATATCGGTATTTTCGTAATGTATCGTTACGGTTGCCGTTCTCATCAACCAGACTGGATAACGAGGTAAACTCGAGTGAAGACTCACGAAATCGCAGAATATGATTGAATAAAACTTCAAGTGCATTCTCAGGAATAGGAAATGGAGCACCAATAACAGCACCAGTAACACCGCTTCCCAGCGGCAAAAGATTGGCACTGGTGGCATTGGCCTTGATGGCGTCGTAAACAAACCCTGGATAAGTCGCGACTCGGTAAGAAGGGTAAATGTTCAAATAATAATCTGAGTATCTTTTTAACATCTCCTGCTGACCATTTGTCAGCCTATCAAGATGAGAAGCCATATTATTATAATCAATACGATACAGAGCCTTCTCATTGGAAAACGGATTCTTTTTTTCTGTTATCTGAGCCGAACGAGACTGAATAATCCCGTTTTGCCAATCTGGAATATCGCTACCATTACCATGATCTTCAGCACCAACCGGTGTCAGGTCATGTCCCAGGCGCGCCGCTTCCGTTGATGACACAGCACTCCATCCAAATGATGAAAAAGCGCACAACCCAACAGCAAGAAACAATGTTTTCATGAGTTTTATTTCACCCACATATAAAGATCAGGAACATCTGTATTAAAAAATCAAATACAGCCTATTATTATTCTAAAGTTCCATAATTGCATCAACCGACAATAACATACCAGTCAAAAAACCCATATCAGATTGTATAAAACGATATTATCGATTGATTCAATGGCAGCGAATGAGCAGATACATTCAAATACCAAGGAAGATCTGACCGCGAGTCCGAACAACATCGGACTGGCGGAAATTATTATTACCAGCCATGTCACTATTACTGCTTGAATACGTCATCATTCAGCGAATTAACCATGCTACTGCCATTCAGAACGGTGTGAGATAGAGTATATGACTGAGACAATATATGCTGAGTATAAAAGTAGGCACTATTCAGTTTCGATTGATAAAACGAATTATTACCCTGCCCCAACTCTAGTAATGCATCCGCAGCCACGGCTGCCTTAGCCATTTGCCAACCTCCGGCAATAATTCCGAGAAGTTTGAGCAATGGCACAGATACCGCTAGTACATCTGCGTTGTGCAATGGATAGTTTTCAATAACCCAGGCAACAGCCGCTTCGGCATGCTGAACCGATTTGTGCAATTCATTGCCGATTTTCCGACATTCCAATTTATCCGCATTTTCCAGCATATAAGATGCTGTTGCTTGAACTTCGTTCAGCCATGCATTCAGTGTCTGACCACCATCCGGCATGATTTTGCGGGCCACCAAGTCATGGGCCTGAATACCGGTGGCACCTTCATAGATGGAACAAACCAGTACATCACGCAGTGGCTGGGAAGCGCCGCTTTCAGTGATATAACCAAAGCCGCCATGAGCAAGAATCGAAGTTCTGGTGACATCAACTGCGGTTTCACTCGTCCACCCTTTGAACACCGGAATCATCAGGTCAACAAACGCCTGGCGTTCCTGGCGCAGCGCCTTGTCAGGATGCTTGGTGGCCAGATCCTGGGCAGCGGCCAGATGAAATGCAACTGCCCTCATGGCTTCGGTCTGGCTCCGCATAAACATCAGCATACGGCGTACGTCGGGGTGACGGATAATCGCAACCGATTCCTTCCCACCATCAACCGCTTTGCCCTGAATGCGCTCCCGAGCATAACTCAGTGCCTGTTGATAGGCACGTTCGCTCAATGCCACCCCTTCCAGACCGACATTGAAACGAGAGCCATTTATCATGACAAACATATGCTGCAGGCCCTTGTTTTCCTGGCCGATCAACCAGCCAACCGCCCCCTCTCCGTCATCACCATAAACCAGTGTACAGGTCGGGCTGCCATGATTGCCTAACTTGTGCTCAATACCTGAACACACAACATCGTTGCGTTCATTGGTCTCCGGAATAAATTTTGGTACCAGAAACAACGACACTCCAC
Source organism: uncultured Oceanobacter sp. (assembly GCA_913061185.1). Lineage (GTDB taxonomy): Bacteria > Pseudomonadota > Gammaproteobacteria > Pseudomonadales > Oceanobacteraceae > Oceanobacter > Oceanobacter antarcticus. The sequence goes on along the minus strand of CAJXTI010000006.1, from coordinate 101,405 downwards.
GAGATCCTTCCGGAGCATTAGGTGTACGTGCAAGCACCAGATGCACAATATTTTCAGTCAGATCATGTTCACCAAACGAGATAAAAATTTTCTGACCAAATATACGATAAGTACCGTCTGCTTGCGGCACCGCTCGGGCGCGCAGCGCCCCCACATCAGAACCAGCCTGAGGTTCGGTAAGGTTCATAGTGGCCGACCATTCACCACTAACCATCCTGGGTATATACAACGCCTTTAACTCATCACTTGCTGCATGCAGTAAGGCTTCAATCCCAACAGTGGTAAGCTCGGAGCACATACAAAAAGACTTGTTAGCCGCAACAAAGGTCTCACGAACGGCAGCCGACAACAGAATCGGAGCACCCTGACCACCAATATCAGTGGGCAAAACCAGGCGATTCCATTCAGCATCAACAAACTGACGATAAGCAATACCGAACTCTTTGGGAGTTTTGACCCCCTCCACACTCCACTGCACCCCTTGGTTGTCACCCAGTTGATTCAATGGTGCCAGGACATCCTCAGCAAAGCGTCCGGCTTCTGCCAGAATGGCATCACGCAGCCCTTCTTCCATAAAACCGGCAACATCCGGAATTTCATTTACACGGTCAATATCAGAAAGTTCATTCAAAACAAAACGAATTTCTTCCAAAGGGGCATTATAAGGAATCACTGCAAAACTCCATTTACTAATAATTAAAATCAATCAATCGTTTAATGATGAGCCTGAATATGGATCAAATACCCAATTTACGGCGAATGATGGCACCATAACTATCCGGAAAAATTCGGGAAATAAGGTGCAACGCACGGGCTCCGTTTCCAACCAAAAGACGTTTTTTGCCACTGACAAGCCCTTTAACAATTTCCGCAGCACAATCTTCCGGAGTTGTGGTCATCTGCCGGAGATTTGCTTCTTTCATCTTGCGCGCCAGAGAATCCTCATTGATGGCTTTAGGGGCTTTATCAATATTGGTATTAATACCGCCCGGGTGCACTAAAACAGCTGTCACTCCAGTACCATCCAGTTCTTGCCACAGGGTTTCGGTTAGACCACGCACGCCGAATTTTGAAATGGTATAGGCAACAGATCCCGGAGTTGCGACCAGACCAAAAACACTGGAAACATTGACAATACAGCCGTGCTTTTGCTCAAGCATAATGGGCAAAAAAGCCTTGGTTCCATAGATAACACCCCAAAGATTAATTGCCAGCACCTTTTCAATTTCTTCCAGCGTAACATTTTCAGTTGATGCCAAAACAGACGTTCCGGCATTATTGACAATATAATCCACGGAACCGAAATCTTTTTTGATGGCGTTGGCAAAATAATATACCGCATCACGAGACGATACATCCAGAGCATATGTACGAGCCTGTACTTTCTTATCAAGCAGCGACAAGGATTCGGCCAGTGCATTCTCATTAATATCGGCCAGAGCCAAACGGGCTCCTCTACGAGACAGGTTTATTGCCAATGCTCTACCAATACCTGAACCGGCACCGGTTATCGCTACTATTTTATTATTGAACATTCCCCACCCCTTTTGAAAATCGTCAAAAAATATCAAGCCATCATCAACCTACAAAATATTAAATTCGTCAATACACTCAACCATTCCTCCCACACATCAACTATAAAATATAATCAACATCAGAAATAACAACCGAACACTTCAATTAATCTCTTTAGATCTGGCAACCACATGAGTTGGCAACAAAAAATGCGAAAGTGCTGGAATAAGAATCAGCGCTCCCAGCATATTCCAGACAAACATAAATGTAAGTAGAATACCCATATCGGCCTGAAACTTGATAGGAGAGAAAGTCCAAGTAACCACTCCTGCCGCCAGAGTGACGCCAATCAGGGCGACAACTTTTCCGGTAAATTGAAGAGTATTTTTATAAGCCTTGGCCAATGATAATCCCTGACGTTGCTGGGTTAACTGTACCGATAGCAGATACAGGGCGTAATCCACACCGATACCAACACCGAGCGCAATTACAGGCAAGGTTGATACCTTAACACCAATATCCAGAAGAACCATAAGGGCTTCACACAGTATCGAGGTGACAACCAATGGCAGTACTGCCACGATAACCGCCCGCCAGCTACGGAATGTAATAAAGCAAAGAACAATAACAGCCGAATAAACCAGAAACAGCATTTCTCTCCACGCTTTTTTAACAACGATATTCGTCGCAGCCTCAACCCCGGCATTACCAGCTGCCAGAAGAAATTCAACATCTGCCGAGCTGTGTTTTTCAGCAAATTCGGAAGCAACCCTGACAACCTGCTCCAGCGTTTCAGATTTGTGATCGGATAAATAGGCGATCACTGGAAAAACCGAACAATCGGCGTTAAACAAATCCGGATTATTAACGGTGGCCTGCTGGGCACCATAGTTCAGAACATCCTGATTACGGCTAATAGTTAGCCATTTCATACTGCCTTCATAAGTACCAGCAGTGATCAAACGTACCGCATCCGAGAGCGCAACCGTTGTCTGCACACTGGGCAACTGTTTCAATTCCCAGGCCAGACGATCCGCCTCCACCAGAGTTTCGTATTTCAGACAGCCTTCTGCCGGTGTTTGCACAATAACGGCGAACAGGTCACTCGATAAAGAATAATGATCCGTAATATAGGCATTATCACGATTATAACGAGAGTCTACTCGCAGCTCAGGAGCGCCGGGTTCCAGGTCACCGATTTTCAGATGCTGGCTGACCAGAAAACCGGCGGTTGCAATCACTAGCATGCTGACAATAGCGCCAATGGCCCAACGTCTTTCAGTAAAACGATCCAGCTTGGCCCACAGGCTGCCGAGACCACGACCACTCGATTCCTCCTGCTCTTCTTTAAGGCTTCGAGCCGCAGCTTCAGTGCTGACACCGGTAAACGACAGCAATACCGGCAAGAGTAGAAGGTTGGTAAAAATAAGAACACCCACCCCCACGCTGGCGGTCAGGGCAAGATCCTGGATAACCGGGATATCAATCAGCATCAAAACAGCAAAACCAACCGCATCAGCCATCAGTGCCGTCAGACCTGCCAGAAAAAGACGACGGAAGGTATAACGAGCGGCAATCAGTTTGTGAGTGCCACGCCCCACATCTTGCATAATGCCGTTCATTTTCTGGGCACCGTGGCTAACACCAATTGCAAAAATCAGAAAGGGCACCAGCACGGAGTAAGGATCCAGTTCAAATCCCAGCGCATTAACAATTCCCAATTGCCAGATGATCGCCACCATCGAACATCCGAGTACCAATACTGTACTGCGAATACAGCGGGTATAGATATAAATAAGCACAGCGGCAATAACAGCAGCAAACAGGAAAAACACCATGACCCTGACGATACCGTCAATCAGGTCACCAACTAACTTGGCAAAACCAACCACGTGAATGCGTATTTTTTCTGTTTGCTTGTCCTCTACCTGTTTTTCAAGCGCTCGTGAAAACTCATATTTGTCGCGAACATTGGTTTCAATCAGTTTCGAAAAAATTGAATAATCAAGACTTGCGCCGGTTTTGGAATCTTTGTTTAGCAAGGGCACAAAAATCATGCTTGATTTGAAATCATTGGCCACCAGCTGGCCGACAATACCGGCACGGTCAATATTCATCTTCAATTCATCAATGGATACCTGAGAACCGTTATAGGTACCGGAAATCAATGGACCACCGGCAAAACCATCTTCCGTCACTTCGGTCCAGCGCACAGATGGAGTCCAGAGTGATTTCATCCAGGCACGATCGACTCCCGGCGTAAGAAACAGTTCATCGTTGATCTGCCTCAATGTTTCCAGGTAATCCGGATCAAATATATCACCATCTACATGTTCTACGACAACACGAATGGAGTTACCCAGGCCACGCAAATCATTCTGATATTTGAAATAGTTCTGAATGTACGGATGTTCTTGCGGCAACATTTTTTCATATCCAGCATTAACGACCAGATGTGTCGCTTGCCAAGCAAGAAAAAGAGTTATAACAACACTGAAAAAAATCATCAGTCGACGATTATTGAATACCAATCGCTCAAGCAAATTACCTGATTTCTGATCGAAATCTTTGATATTGCGAACAACTGGCATTGCCTCTACATCATTCGTATTGGCCACTGTAGCCATCAAGAGTCTCCTGATTATTATTGTCATATTTGATCATCAAAGGCGATTGATCATCACCAAACCTGACAATCTGTACTTTGCCTATGGCCATGCAAATAAACGGCAATCCATATTATTAAAAAACCCAGATCAGGGCAGACGTACTATCTGAACACCACGAGTACCGGTAATGGCAACACTATAATCACCAGCAACTGTAATACTGGAATATGGCATGGAAGCCTGAACATTGAGCAATTTGAATGAAACTCCCATATCCTTGCTGAGTAAAACCTGTCCAGCCTGACTGACCGCCACCATATAACCACTATCAAGAACTACAACATCTGAAAATCCAGCCTCAGTTTCAGACTTGGATCTCTGCCAGGTTTCCCCTTCATTCACCGAACGATAGATGTTGCCTCTCATACCAAATGCCACAAGACTGTGGTCTGAATGAGCAAGGGCAAAGAAACTACCGATATAAGGCGTATCCAACGCAACAAAACGTTGCGACTCGGCGTCATATCGCAAAAGCAAACCCTGCTCTCCGGCGATATATATTTCGTTATCCCAGCCAATCACAGCATTAAGATGATAAAAGCCGGGATTATCGGTTTTATCAAACAGTGATATCCAATTCTGACCACCATCCTCGGTACGAAAAATCAGATTATAGGCACCAATAGCATAACCATGGTTTTCATCCGCAAACCAGACGTCTAGAAATGGTTTATCCGGGCCATCCTCGTTAAAGCGGAGAACTTCAGACATCAACTCATCCACACGCGGGTCTTGCAGCATCCTCATTCGCAGTGGAGCCATACCGTTAAGCAACAAATGATTGGCCTGTCGACCATCCAGCTGCTTGCTCCAACGTCGGCCACCATCCTGGCTGTGCAAAATCACACCATCGTGACCAACAGCCCAACCACTGTTTTTATTCACAAAATACACGGAGGTCAGGTCTGAACTGACCGGCACGGCGGCCTGAACCCAGGAGCGGCCCTGGTCATCGGAATAGATGATATGACCCCGTTGCCCGACCGCAACCAAACGTTCTCCAGCCCGTGTAATTGCCATTAAAAGTGATTGTGCTACGTGCTCACTGAGCTGGGAGGGTGAATCCAGAGGATCACTAAACTTTCCGGCACTAGTACTAGCACTATCATTAGCCATCACAGCCGGTGATATTGAAACGGCCACAACAGCTGCCAATGCCATAACCAACCGATTCAATTTTCGAACATTCATATACGTTTCCCTATAACAGTCACCGAAACAACTGTCACTGATTCGGTGACTGTAGAAATAATCGTTAACGAACACCGGCACCGGCAAGCGCATCCGGAGACCAATCTCTATCTGGCAGCATCGGAACTTGGACATTTCCGCCATATGGGCCAGTATTAGCCCCTGTCAGGCTATAGGAACCAGCAACGAAATCATAAACAACCATGGTATCCATCTGTGGAGCAGGTATTTCATAAGAGGTAGTATAGAATGAAAATCCTGCACGATATAACTGATCACGAGCATCGTATTGATCCGAAGTCAGCGCAACCCAGCTATCCTCATCAACATAGAAAATACGCTTGCTATAGATATGGCGTTTACCCGGCTTCAGAGTTGCCTCAACAACCCAAACACGGTGTAATTCCCAGCGAACAGCGTCTGGATTCAGATGTTTTCCTTGAATAACATCCTCTCCTTTTGATTCATATACAAGCTTATAGGAATTATAAGGAACAATTAATTCCTTTTTCCCAATCAGTTTAAAATTGAATCGATCCATTGCACCATTAAATGTCCAAGTATCATCATAGGTAGACATTCCGGCAGTACCAGGATTGGGAGTGTCATATGATATACTGGGGGCCAGCTTGACCCGACGCTGCCCTGGAAGATATTGCCAGGCACGGCGAGGATGCTTGTCTGAGTTAACAAAATCCATACTCATTATTGATTCACCAGCACGACGGGCTGGCGCGGTGTAATGAATAGTCAAACGTGTAAAGGTGTCGTCTTCCTTGATCATCCCTTCTTTGGCAGGGTCATAGATCGGAAATTCCTGCCGAATAATACCGGTAGTTGCCAACGTCGCCTGACCGTTCAAATCAACATTGATCGTATCATATTTCCCCTCAACGGCCACTCCAACAAAACGCAGCAAATGGTTCCACATAACCTCATAACCATTTTGAGGAATTGGAAATGGATAACCAGGATAGGCATTCTTCAAGCCCAAGCCACCATCTGTTGTTACCGCACTGGTAGCATTCTTTTTGGTGTTATCGATCACATACTCTGGAAATGCGGCAGTACGGTGAGTCGGATACAAATCAACCCGAAAGGTATCCGGAAAACGCTTGAGTAATTCTTTTGTCGCCATGGTCAGTTTTGAATCATAGGCAGACATATTGGCAGCAGTAATTGATACCAATGGTTTTTCATCGGCAAAAGGATCGGGGCGAACACCGCTTCCCTTTTTGTATTGTGGTGGCGGGGTTTTTAACCCTCCATTATATTCAGGAATACTGCCATCCGCATTACCGGCTTTTTCAGCGCCAATATCTGTCAGTACCGAACCGAGTTGTGCCGCCTTGTCAGCCGTAACAGCAGCATACACATGGGGAGTCAGCAGAGCTGTCATTAAACAGCCCAATACAGCTTTTTTGAATTTCATAACAAGCCTCTATATTGTTATTAGAATGTTGTCTTGAATGTAAATGCCAGAAACCCGCGATCCCGCAAAAGAGGGTTAAGACCATTGGATGTAATTGTTCCAGTAGCAGTATCCCTGCGGTATGGACCAAAGAAGTCCACATATTTCAAATCAAGCTGATAACGTTGATAGACATCGGCGGAGACACCGACAGAATAACTACCGGCACCTTCATTGCCACCGGTCGCCACTGCCGAATTACCGGAAAGGCCAACGGCATAGTTAATAGGCATTTTCAGGTCAATACCGGGCAGAGCCTGAAACCAGGTTGGTGTGATATTGAGAGTCAAACCAACAAAATTTTTGGAGACCTTGTCGATACCGGAATAGGAATCACGACCCAAAAACACATCTTCACCTTGGGTGACCTTGTTCCAGCGGTTATACTGCAGTTCAGCCAGCCAAGTCGCTTCGTCAAATGCGGCGTTGGTCGTCATACTACCCAGCAGGTTCACAACCGCATGTACGGTATCACCCCGTGCACCACCGGTATCACCGGAAGACGGCAAAGAAGTGATTGCTCCAGGAGTAACCGCTGCAGCAGGTGCCGGAAGAATAAGCACCGCGTCGCTGTTCAACGGCATATTGGTACGGTAATTAAGATCCATGCCAAGACTAAAATCGGAGACTGCGTTGGAAAGACTCAGTCCATAAAGGCGGATGTCATCTGGATAAACCAGATAATATTTTTCGGCAACTGGATCAATGTGCAGTTGTGGCTGTATATCCGAGGTATTACGAGCATAGAAACCCAGTGACCCAGACAGCCATTCAGGCCGCCAGCGGCTGGAAATACCCCAGTCACCGCTTGTGCCCGGAGCAACATCCTTACCCTTGTAATAATACGTGCCGGGCCCGGTAATCAATGTTTCACCACCGTCCAGCATCATATCGTACTGACCGAGATAGGAGCCGCTTTCCGGTACACGAAAGGAGTCCCAATCAAGAAAATACTGGGCTGCTATCGACAGCTCCTGACTGACCTGAGCCTGTGCCGATATGGCATTACGTGGAATCAGCAATTCTTTGGCTTCAGTGCCAGGAACGGATGCCAGCTTGCGCAAATCGAGAGCTGCTTGCCCGTATCCAACTCCATGGAATGGCGAGAAAATGGACTCTCCCCAAGAGACCGTGTGACGACCAACCTTGATATTGACCGGTGTATCTCCGATATCAACACGGCCGAACAGAAACGCATCCAGCACTTCAGCTGACGCACCTTTATGCCCTTCTTCCGACTCGCTGCTGAGCCCTGAAGCTGGCACACCGTTTTCAAGATGGTTTGAGGTTGGCGAAGTGCCACCATCAAGATTGCGATAGGCATCATCATACCAAGCCGCAGCACTGATGCGGAAACCATATTTTCTGCGATAAATAACATCGAACTCAGACAAAATATCGACACGATTTGAAACCATGCCTTTGTCAAAGTTTCTGTCACCATCATCATTATTAACACTCGCCAGAATATTATCATCTTGGCTTTCAACACGATGGGCGTAGTTATATTTAGCCGTATTATCCCAACGCACATTAAAGTCTGAACTACCTACATCAATAGGTATTGCATTGACACTGCCAGCGGCAGTTAAAAAGGATATGGCCATGATCACTGAGCGCGACTCAACTCTGTACCACTGATCCCCGACAATAGTACGTACTACCGTTCCGGTCTTATTCATCTGCTGTCTTCTCTTATATTTATTGGAGACAACCATAACCCCAGACAGCCGTAGCACGGCCGCCCAACATGGTCATTAGTATATTTTTTAACGGGTAAAAATATTTACAGTTACAACCGCTTCTTCATAACCAATCTGGCCACCGCCATTTTCCTGCAATGCCACTTTGGCTCCTTCGACTTGACGTCCTCCAGCTTCTCCTCGTAATTGGGTAACCAGCTCAAAAATCTGCCCTAGTCCTGTTGCACCAATCGGATGCCCCTTGGATTCAAGTCCACCTGATGGATTAACCGGAACTCGCCCTCCAACCGATAATTCACCGGCTTCCGCTGCCGCACCGCCACCACCCATTGGAGTCAGCCCCAGATATTCAACGGCCATTATTTCGCCCATTGCACTGGCATCATGTACTTCAGCAACAGAAACGTCTTCCGGGCCAATACCTGCCTGTTCATAAGCTGCTTGTGCCGCTCGGCGGCAAACAGCCTGTTCAAAGGCATCAGCTGCCCGATCAGTAGCCGTCGTAATTGATGTCGCAGCAACCCGAATAACCCTGCTACGATCAACGCCAAGTTTCTTCAAACCGGCTTCCGAGCACACAATAACGGCCGCAGCGCCATCCGATAAAGGCGAGCACATGGGAATAGTTAACGGGTAAGTAATCGGAGCCGCAGCCAGCACCTCATCAATTGAAAACGGTTTGCGATATTGCGAAAAAGGATTGTGTACGGAGTGCATATGATTTTTGGATGAAACTGCTGCAATCTGTCTCTGGGTAGTGCCGAAATTCTTCATCCAGAAACGGCACATCGCAGCATAAATCGCCATAAACCGACTATAAGGGCGGTCAGATTCACTGCCTTCAGGAACTTCAACTCCCACACCCAGAGCCATTAAACGTGCTTCACTTTCCTGTGCCGTCAACACATCCCACCCACCTTCGAACAGGGACAGGGCACGACGTTTGTCTTCTATATTCATCTTCTCGGCACCAATGGCTAATGCCACGTCGCATTGACCGGCCTTGAGCGCTTGCACCGCCAGCTGGAAGGCGCTGGTGCCGGAACAACAGGCATTCTCGATATTCCAGGTCGGCACACCAGCAATACCTAACTTGCCCAGAAGAATTTCACCCGGCACGGCAGTTTGACCCTGTAAGATTGCCTGAGTAACACCAGAATAGAATACTTGCCCAATATCGATCTTCGCAGCATTGGCATCCTTCAGAGCCATATCCAGAGCTTCTCTGGCTAACGACTCCAGAGATCTTTCAATATGGCGCCCGAACTGGGTCATACCAACACCGACGATATATATAGAGTTGCTCATTTTTTTATATTTCCATGTAACTTTTAAGAGCTGTACCGAGGTTCAATGACCAAACGTAAATAAACTGCAATACATTGACTGAAACACTCCCGTTTACACTATCTGCTTCATGAAAATGACACCCCCCCATAGAAGAGTGGGCAGGGATGAAGACCTACAAAGCTGCTTTATACCAGTTTCTAAGTTACTTCTAAGTTGCAACACAGTATGTTAGGTTAGAAATCAGAATGTTGCTGACATGGGTTCAAAACCACACCCCAGTAACTAATCAGACAGTAAAATAATAATAACGGCCAGCGTTTACCTGCAACGCGTACCAGAATGCAGACATCTCGGAGAAAACGGCATATACGTCGTTTACAGTGTAATTCTAGGCAGGAATGCCTGCCCGAATACTATGTCCAGATGTCCTGAGTCTGGGGAATAAATTGCCCGGTTTTGCTCGACGCTGCCAAGCAACGAGATGTCAAATAGTGAAAATAAAGTCGGTTAGCACTACCGCCACTCGCAAAATTGGAGTGGCAAAAAGTGGAACGAACTCAAACACCGCATTTTTGCTCAAATCGACCCCCCCACGAATCACGCGAGGATTCCTGGAACGTGATCGGCTAAAATTCGGGCGCATATCCTTGACCGGTACATCGGCCACTATCATTACTGCACCAACAGGTTTCGGTAAAACTTCACTGTTGAGCCAATGGCGGAGAGATGCATTGGCGCAAGGAATCCTGACCTTCTGGTACAGTCTGGACAGCTACGACACGCCTCTGCGCCTGATAAAAGGCCTCTCTTATGCCGCTCACACTCAGTGTGGGAAACTCGGTTTTTCTGACGTGTTTTTGCAATGGCTTGACGCCTGCAACGACGCAGAAGAAGCAACAACCGCCTGGCTGGCCGAAATAGCAAAACTGTCAATAGAAGTGTTGCTACTCCTTGACGAGGCCGATCAGCTTCCCCATGCCTCCCGCAAACAGACCCTGACCCAACTGTTAAAAAATGCACCTGCCAATCTGCATCTTGTATTTGCAGCACGGTCAGAAGGCACACTGTTGCCCAACCCGGCACTCAGCACCTGTTACACCTCTCGTATCACTGTGTCAGATCTGCGTTTTTCGCTCACAGAAACACTCGCTATCCTATTTTCAGTCCAAGGTAACCACGGCAATCCAGAATCTGGAGTCAAACTGCACGAGCTTACAGAAGGTTGGCCGCTGGGCGTTCAGCTGGTTGTCGCGGCACTGCAACGTAATAGCGATCTGGATGGACTGCTGGAGTCCGCAACCTCCGACATCCATCGCTATTTCGTCAATCATCTGATCGACCACCAGTCAGCTGAAACTGTTGAACTGCTGGCACGCCTGGCACAACTGGATGTTTTCCACCCGTCCATGTGTACCGATGTTCTGGGAAATGCAGCCTTCTCGCAAGACATTCTGCGGCTTCAGGAGGAGACCCCTTTTCTGGTGCAGGCAGAAGGGAGTGATTGGATGCGCCTACATGCAGCGGCACGAGAAGTCTTGCGCGAACGCCTGCTAAAGCTTCCTGCGAACGCCAGACAAGCCATGGCCTTGCAAGCCAGTCTCTGGTACGCCCAACACGATCTTTACGAAGAAGCAGCCGAACAATCATTTCTTGCAGGCGACATGGATAGTGCCATCGCTCTGGTCAAAAGCCACAGCCAGCACATGACAGTCCAGGGCCGCAGTAACGTTATTCTTTCCTGGTACCAGCGTCTTTCCTTTGAAACCGTAAAACGTCACCCCAGTTTTTGGGTTCCTTTAGCCTGGGCACTGGCCATGAGCGAGCGTCATGAAGAGGCAAAACCCTTGATTGAACTGATCCTTGCCCTGCCAGATGCCTCTCTCTCAGAGCAGTTTGAAACGGATCTCATCTGTGCAACTGTTGCCGCATTTGCTGACCATGTTGATCTTTTACAGGATCATATGAACAAATGGCCAGACCTTCCGCACGAAGTACAAATTAACTCCATTCCCATTCACTTGATCATCAAGGGGTGTTCCAGTCTCTATCATGGACAGCCCCACCAGGCACGACATGACTTTGCCAGAATTGCCGAAATTGACAGGACACAAGCCTTCTCACCGGTCTCTTACGGTCATGCAGATTTTGCCAATGGTCTAAGCCATATATGGGAAGGGCGCTATGCATTGGCAGTGCAATGTTTACGTCCTGCACTCGCCCAGGCGGAAGAAAATATGGATAGGCGCTCCCCTGTCGCCTCAATGATTGCAGCCGTGTTAGCCCTTGCTGCCTGGGAAAACGACCAGGCCGATAATCTAGGAGCTATCCTGGCAGGTCGTCTGATTGTACTGGAACGTAGCGGACTCCCTGACGCACTGATCTCAGCCTATAAAGTTCTGGCCGGCCTTGCGGAACAAGAGAAACGTCAGGATCAGGCTCTCAACATACTGGAGTCCCTGCAGGCAATCGGGGAAACACGCAGACTACCCAGAGTAAGAGCAACCGCGTTACTGGAACTGGTGAAATTGCACTCGAAATACGGTCGGGCTGACGCTGCACAGGCACTGAGTAATGAACTCGACTTGCTGATTCAAACTCATCAAGCACAAATTGCAAAGCCATTTATTCCATTAATGGCGCTGTATTCACAGCTGGCTCGCGCCTACTCTTCCCTTGCTGCCGATGACACCGATGCCGCTCTCGTAGCCGCCGAATCCGCAACACTGCTGGCCGCCAGATTGAAACGTGGTGGAGAATCGGTAGAAGCCGGTTTCATTCGCGCCAAGATTATGAAACGTCAACACAAGGTCAACGCACGATCCGTATACGATGAAGTCGTTAGCCATGCAGTGTCTGGTGGTATGACGAGACTTCTCCGCACCGTTGCTGACGAGGAATACAAAATATTACCTGCAACACAAATGGCGTTGGTTGATCAGCCAACAAAAAATGACCCGTCATCCCAGCAAGACCCGATCGTTCTGGGAGCAGCTCTGCTGACTCAAAAAGAGCGGGAAATTCTCACTCTACTAAACCGCAATTTCAGTAACAAGGAGATTGCACGAGCCATGGATATTGGCGAGCAAACGGTGAAATGGCACTTGAAAAACCTGTTCAGCAAGCTGGACGCCAGCAGCCGCAAACACGCCGTTGCACGCGCTCGTATGCTGGGCCTGATCAATACCAATTAACAGAGACCAGCACCAAAAGGGTACAACTATAAATTACTGTGGTCGAAATGACGGCGTTATAAATCGACTCTAAATGCTCATTTATAACGCCTTTTTCATCGATTTTTGATTTTTGCCTTATCCTTTCATCTCTCGCTACACTTTTAGATGCACTTAAAAGGTAATAATAAACCACTTCACATATTGGGATAATTCGGTCCACCACTGCCTTCAGGAGTAACCCAAGTAATATTCTGGGCCGGATCCTTGATATCACAGGTTTTGCAGTGGATACAATTTTGCGCATTGATCTGAAATACCGGACTATTGGCCTCCTCAATAATTTCATACACGCCAGCCGGGCAAAAACGCTGCGCCGGTTCAGCATAAAGAGAGAAATTACTACCCAGAGGTATTGCCGGATCGGCCAGTTGCAAATGGCATGGCTGGTTTTCGGCATGATTGGTATTCGACAGAAATACTGACGACAGCTTGTCAAAACTCAAGCGGTTATCGGGTTTCGGATATTGGAGTTTTTCACATTCCACTGCCGGTTTCAGGCACGCATGATCCGGCTGTCGATCATGCAAGGTAATCGGAATTTTGCCCGCAAACAGATTCTGGTCGACCCAGTTAAAGGCACCACCGGCCAAAGTACCGAACTTGTGCAAGGCCGCACCAAAATTGCGTGAACGATACAATTCATCATACAACCAGGATGCCTTCAGCTTGCTGGTATAATCGACCAGCTCCCGAGTTTCAGATGGATTATTCAGCAAGACCTCAGCCATTGCCTCTGCCGCAATCATCCCCGACTTCATGGCAGTATGAGTGCCCTTGATCTTGCTGAAATTCAGCGTTCCGGCATTGCATCCAACCAGTACCCCACCCGGAAACACCATACCCGGCAAAGAGTTTAATCCCCCCTTGGTAATGGCACGGGCACCATAGGAAACACGCTTGCCACCTACCAGATATTGGGACAGAACCGGGTGATGTTTAAGGCGCTGGAATTCATCAAACGGACTGAGCCAAGGGTTGCGATAGTTCAGATCAACAATCAGCCCCACAACAGCCTGGTTATTTTCCAGGTGGTAGAGAAAAAAGCCGCCGGAGCTGTCGTAATCAAGAGGCCAGCCCGAGCCATGAATAACCAGACCCGGCTTCGACAATTCAGGATTGATATCCCACAGTTCTTTGAACCCAAGACCGTAATGCTGGTTATCCGCATTGGCATCCAGCTGAAACTGGTCGATCAGCTGCTTGCCCAGATGGCCACGGCAACCTTCGGCAAACACGGTATATTTGCCGTAAAGATCAATGCCTTCCGTAAAATTAGGGCCACGTTTGCCATCGGCATCAATCCCCATATCACCGGTCGCCACACCCTTGACACAGCCATCGTCATAAAACAGTACCTCGGCAGCTGTAAATCCGGGAAAAATCGATACTCCCAGCGCTTCGGCCTGTTCTCCCAGCCAGCGACACAGATTGCCCAGGCTGACAATATAATTGCCATCGTTGTGCATAGTTTTAGGCACCAGAAATCCGGGGATTTTTCGTGCTTCCTGAGCGCTGTTCAGCAGATATATTTCATCTTCAGTAACCGCCGTATTGAGAGGAGCACCCATTGCCTGCCAATCCGGAAACAGCTCATCCAGCGCACGGGTTTCAATAACCGCTCCAGACAGAATATGGGCGCCAACTTCCGAGCCTTTTTCTACCACGCAAACCGACAACTCCTTATCGGCGTTACTGGCCAGTTGCATCAATCGGCAAGCAGTTGCCAGTCCGGCGGGACCAGAACCAACGATAACCACATCAAATTCAATCACGTCACGCATGCGTCACTCGCCTCTCAAACATCAATCAGAGTTTTGCTGCAAACTCAGGCAACACCTGGAACAGATCCCCCACCAGGCCGTAATCAGCCACTTGGAAAATAGGGGCTTCGGCATCCTTGTTGATGGCCACAATCACTTTGGATTCTTTCATACCAGCCAAATGCTGAATGGCACCGGAAATTCCCACAGCGATGTACAGTTCTGGTGCCACAATTTTTCCGGTCTGACCTACTTGTAGATCGTTACCGACAAAACCAGCATCAACGGCAGCACGGGAAGCACCAACAGCAGCACCCAGCTTGTCCGCCAGTGATTCTATCAGAGCAAAATTCTCGGCCGATCCAACACCACGACCACCGGATACAATAATGCGTGCAGTCGTCAGCTCCGGACGATCAGAGATAACTTTCTCTTCACTGACCAGTGTCGACAGCAGCGGCAGACCGTCAAAGGAAATGACATCAATCGGTGCGCTGTTTTCCTGCACTCCAACCTTCTCAAACGCCGAGCTGCGCACGGTGATAACCTTGAGTGCATCAAAGGATTG
Organism: uncultured Oceanobacter sp.; assembly: GCA_913061185.1. Lineage (GTDB taxonomy): Bacteria > Pseudomonadota > Gammaproteobacteria > Pseudomonadales > Oceanobacteraceae > Oceanobacter > Oceanobacter antarcticus. Next base: position 86,005 of record CAJXTI010000006.1, on the reverse strand, counting down.
CACCGTTGCGATTGCGTTACCGGCATAAATCGGACGTTTGAAGGTGTCACTTCCTTCAATCGAGATAATTTCGGAAATCTGGGCGACATCCAGCAACGCTGCAGCACGCGGCATATAGTCCTTGCTGGTGGTATCGGCTGACGCCAGGATGTGGCTGTAACCGGAAGCCAGACCAACCACCAGACTGGCGACAGATTCGGCAATCAGAACCTGAAAAACAGGGTTATCAGCGACCAGTACACGGCATACACCGGAGAGCATTGAAGCCTGTGCTGCAACCCCTGCACAGCCGTGGCCTACCACCAGCACGGTGATGTTTGCGCCAATTTGGGCTGCAGCGGTCACCGCACTCAAGGTTGATGGATTCAGTTCATTATTGTCATGTGTGGCGATAACAAGCGTATTCATCAGATTACCTGTGCCTCATTCTTCAATTTATCAATCAGCGCATCAACGCTATCAACCGTAATACCAGCCTGACGTACATCCGGGGACTCCACTTGCAGCTGTCGGACATGCTGTTTCAGCTCAACACCGAGATCACTGGGCTGCACAACTTCCAATGGTTTCTTTTTCGCCTTCATAATGTCAGGCAGCTTGGCATAACGGGGTTCATTCAGACGCAGATCGGTGGTTACAATCGCTGGTAACTCAAGCGCCAGTGTTTGCAGACCGCCGTCGATCTCGCGTGTTACCAGAGCACGGCCAGCCTCCATTTTTACAACCGAAGCAAAGGTGGCTTGGGGCCGTCCAGTCAGCGCTGCCAGCATCTGGCCAGTCTGATTGTTATCCGCATCAATGGATTGTTTGCCCAGCAACACCAGACCTGGCTGCTCGCGTTCGACCAGTTTTGCCAGCAGTTTGGCAACATTCAGCGACTCCAGCCCTTCTTCAGTATCAATCTGGATCGCGCGGTCAGCACCCAATGCCAATGCCGTACGCAGTTGCTCCTGAACGGCTTTTGTGCCAACAGAAACAACTATTACTTCGCTGGCAACTCCATTTTCACGCAGGCGCACCGCCTCCTCAATCGCAATCTCGCAAAACGGATTCAATGACATTTTAACATTGGACAAATCGATATCACTGTTATCACTTTTGACGCGCACCTTGACGTTATAATCAACAACACGCTTTATACTTACGAGTACTTTCATAATCTCCTCACAGTCCAACCAGATTCAAATGTATATCACTGAGCACAGCAGCAACAGTGGGTACAGGTTTTACATGTAAATACCGAGTCAATATTTTGAGCCCAAAGCGCCAAAAACCGGCAAACTATGCGGGCCGTTTTATCGAATAAAATCCTGCCCAAAAAAACAGAAAAAATATCAAAAACCAGCATGACCAGCTGACATCATCAATACAGAGAAAACAATCAGCTGCGGATACGATCAATCATTCCGGCCAGCCCCATCGCCCTGAAAATCAGGCGATCAAAAAAGCGATCCGGCAAATATCGGGCAACATACCAGATCGGATGCATGGGATAACGTGGGTGCGGCTTTTCTGCCTTCAATATTCGCAGAACCAGGGCATTAACCTTGTTTGCCGGAATTGCATTTTTTTCCTGTTCAGGAAGGGATTTATTGAATTGCTGCCACATTTCCTGATAGGGAGTGCGGGAATAATCCTGGTCATTCATTGATTGACGAGACTTTTCAAAAAGACTGCTTTGAACAAATCCAGGCTCAATCGTTGAGACCTCGATACCATAAGGTATAAGTTCACGGCGAAATCCTTGACCAAGCGCTTCTACAGCATGTTTGGACGCTGAATAGGCACTCATAAAGGGCGCTGTCATCGTCCCGGAAACTGATCCAATATTGATAATACGACCAGGACGCTCAACCTTCTCGGCAGTCATACCGAGCAGTGGTAAAAAGGCGCGTGTTACGCGGATTACAGCAAAGAAGTTCACTTCCATCGTTTTACGAATTTCATCAAGCGGCTGAAAAACAATCGGGCCGCTTAGACTTATTCCAGCATTATTGATCAATGCAAACAGAGATTCACTGCCAAGATAATCACTCACTGTCGTCACTGCGGCTTCTACTGCAGAGGCATCACAGACATCCATGATTAATGGAACAAATTGATCTTGATATCGAGAAACCAGGTCGCTGGCATCGGCAGGTTTGCGAACACTGCCAAATACTCGAAATCCCGATTGCATCAGCCCTTCAGCAATGGACTTGCCAATGCCAGTGGAGACACCGGTAACCACAACGGAACCTTTCGTTTTATTATCATAATTCATAGGATCCCCGATTTTTGAAAATAAAAAATCCGTCAATACAACAAAACTCACAACAAAATAAAAAAATTTTATTATATTGACGGCAAGTGCTGATTCAAACAAAGTACCACGTCACCAACCCCTGATATCGACATTCAGTATCAGAGGCTTCCAACCTAAGAAATAGGATAATCGAAAAAATCTGTTACCATGAAAAACAGAATCTGACAGAAAAATTTTAATATTACTGCCTTGCAAGTGTTGCTTAGGGAAACGCTTACAATCAAGCATCCCAGAAGCAATCATTCATGGTCAGCTTGTATTTGCCACTTTCAGAATCAATTTGCCAGGTTGTTTTCCACTGAAAATGGTTGGTAATAATCCAGGTGCTTTTTCAAAGCCTTCATGAATATTTTCTTCCACATGCAGTTTTCCTTCTTCAACCCAAGCGGCCAATTGTGCAGCGGCCGCCGGTATTTCATCTTTATAAAAGAACAGATGCATGCCCCTGACGGTCAATTTATGCGTGCAGATTCTCATATAATTGCTTGGCCCCTGGAGCTTGACATCGGTATAACCCGACGCCATCGCACCACAAATCAGCACCCGGCCTTCGGGAGCCATATGCAACAGCAGGGTATCCAGCATGTCGCCGCCGACATTATCAAAATAGGCGTTAACACCTTGCGGACACAGTTCCTGCAGTCGCTCGCCAATATCCTCATTCTTGTAGTCAATCGCCGCGTCATAACCGGCGTTATCAACAATCCACTGGCATTTGTCAGCACCACCGGCAATACCAATCACTTTTTTGGCTCCCAATGCTCGTGCAATGGCACCCGCCAGAGAACCGGTTGCCCCGGTTGCTGCCGAGATAACAACGGTGTCACCCGGCTGAACACGCAGGCCATCCACAACACCAAAATATGCGGTTAGCCCACCAACCCCAAAAACCCCAAGATTCCACGACAGTGGAAAATTTGCTTTCGGTAGTTTCCTCAATGGCATGGGTCCATCGTTACGGGCAATCAGGTAATCCTGCCAGCTCATAAAGCCTTCAACCAGATCACCTGTCGCATAGTCAGGATCACGGGATTCGATTACCTGAGCAATACCCATCGTGCGCATTGGCTCACCAATCTGAATCGGTGGCATATAACCACCATCTTCGGTGAGCCAGATACGCTGACTGGCGTCATAGCCAAAATACAGACTGCGCACCAGTACATCACCGTTGCCTAGTACTGGTACCTCACCTTCGTTGAAGATGAAATCCGTCGGTTTTACTTCGCCTTCCGGACGTTTCGCCAGAATCCACTGACGATTAATCAATGCTTGTGTAGAGGCCATGGAATACTCCTTTAGATACGTCGTTCGGCAGTGCGCCAGTAGGCTTCACGAATCTCTTTCTTCAACACTTTACCAACCGCACTGCGTGGCAACAGATCGATAAAATCAACGGTTTTCGGTGCCTTGACCGATCCCAGCTCGGCCTTGCACAGGGCAATCAGCTCTTCAGCAGATACTGCGCCACCGGGTTTGAGTTCAATCACAGCTTTGACTGCTTCACCCCAATTATCGTCTGGCACTCCAATCACGGCACAATCCAGAACCGCAGGATGTGTCCATAGCACCTGCTCGACTTCGCTCGGATAGACGTTAAAGCCGCCGCTGATAATCACATCACGCTTGCGGTCAGTGATATGAAGAAACCCTTCCGCATCCAGATGCCCAACGTCTCCGGTATGCAACCAGCCGTTGATGATGGTTTCCGCTGTCACCTCCGGCTTGTTGTAATATCCTTTCATGACGATATCGCCGCGCACACAAATCTGGCCACTTTGACCCTGCTCCAGAGGACGACCTTCATCATCCAGGATGGCCAAGGCGTTAAGCACAGAGGGCCGGCCGCACGCGCGCAGACGCTCATCCGAGGCCACTTCACCATTAACAAAATGATCACCGGGACGCAAAGAGGCGATAGCACCGGGCGCCTCAGTCTGTCCGTAGCCTTGCAGCATCACCGGACCAAACACGGACAGCGCTTGCTTGAGCTTTTCCACAGACATCGGGGCTGCGCCATACATAAAATAACGTAATGACGAAAAGTCTCGTTCGCGGATGTTGGGTATTTCCAGCAGACGGTAAATCACGGTAGGTGGCAGGAAAAATTCCGTCACCTTGTGGCGCTCAATGGTCTCCAGCAAGACCGCTGGATCTGGCTTGGCCAGCACAATCACTGTACCGCCGCGGGCTGACGCTGGCAGAGACAAGAATCCTGCCGTATGTGTCATGGGTGCTGCCGCCAGGTTGACGATCGGTTCCTGCGCCTCGTACTGGTTATTCATAATAGAGAATGCAATTGAAACACCCAGGTTGCGATGACTCAGCATCACCCCCTTGGGAATACCGGTGGTGCCACCAGTCGGCATTACCGCTGCCAGATCTTCAGGATCAACCGTCACTGCTGGCGGTGTTCGTGGCTGATCGGCAATCCACGCTGGTAGCAATACCGCACCGTCCACCGCACCATCCAGGCAAATCAGATGCTGTAACTGCGGGCAATGCGCCTGTAGCTGCGCCACCAGTGGTGAAAAAACGTCCTGAAAAAACAGTACTTCAACATCAAAACCCTGCAGTAATTGCTGATGATCTTGCAAGCTACTGCGCGGATTCAGAGGCACCCAGGCTAAACCTGCACGCCATAAGCCCAACACACACATCCAAGACTCTGGATGGTTGGCAGACAACACGGCCGCTCTGGTTTCCTTGGGCAAGCCCAAGCCGGCCAGGGCCTGTGCTACCTGACAACTGATTCCATAAGCATCATCGAAACTCCAGTGTTGTTCATCCAGAACAAAGGCTGTCGCTTGCTTGTTTATGCTGTGCCCACGATCAAAAAAGTCAGTAATAGCCATATATTCACCTCATCAAGCCGTTAAATTTGGCTATTCAAGCCAGCCAGAGTCGCGGGCAAATTCAGTTCCTGTTCGCGTGTTAAAGGCATGTTCAATGCCGCTGCAACGCAGGCCTGCATTTCAGCGCTGTCCATACCTTTACGCATACCGTCGTTTTCTGCCCCCAACCCTGCAAATACCGGTTCAACCATCGGTGCGTAAACCGTCTGCAAAACGGCCTTGTGCATGGCAATAACACTTGTGGAACGCGCTAACAGCAGATTCACCAGGTCATCCAGATAGGCATCCAACTCGGCGGCAGGCAGTGCGCGATTGAGTAGCCCATAACGTTCAGCTTCTTCACCATTAAAATCACGGGAACTGAGCAGGAATTCCAGAGCCCGCGCTGGGCCTGCTGCCAATGCCGTCAACGTTGCACCACCACCAGCTGCCAGGAAACCACTGCTGGCTTCCGGAAAACAAAAACGAGAGTCAAGCGTTGCGAAGCGCATATCCAGCGCCAGAATAAACTCCAGGCCACCACCACGGCAGCAACCATTCACTTCGGCAATGGTGATCTGTGGCAGCGCTTTCCATGACAATCCCAATGACTGCAAGGCATTGATATCGGCATACTTGCTGGCCTTGGATGGATCGCTATTGGCCTTTACCATGTCTTCGATATCAAAATGGGCAATAAAAAAGTCTGGATCAGCACTATCAAACAGCACCACTTTGACACTCGGATCCGAATGCAAACGCCCGGCAAGCTGAAACAGCTCTTCGACCATATTCAGGCTCATCAAATTGATTGGCGGATTTTCGAGTGTAACTCGCAGGAGCGCGCCTTCCTGATTCAGGGAAAATGTTGAGAAATTCACAATGATTACCTCTGTAAACGGGATTAGAAGGATGTACCTGGATCAACAATCCGTTCGACCTTGATCGAGGCATATCCCCAGCTCTGTAATGCACCCATCAATTCACGATGCCCAAAGACTTCGCTGGGTGAGCGCAACCCGGTTACACGCGGCGTTTCATGGATCAATCGTCGTGCGCCATATGCCTGCATCAGTCCAGTTGTCAAATACCCACCTGTAGAAAAAATCGTACTTTTCACAGCAACGTTATTACCGCTTGCCAGACAGGTATCAATGGAACGATGAACGGTACGGGATTCACGCGGAGGTGAACTTGGCGTTACATCTTTGGCCAACTGATCCAGCACCGGAATAAGATGTTCTTCCGGCAACCATTGCAGCTGCACTTTATAGGCACGCTCTATTTCCAGTTCTTTCTTGTAAAGTTCCTGGTTCCAGATCGCCACATCCATCTTGCAGTTAATGACACGACCGTCTTTTCTGAACCATAGAGGATTGGAAGACCCCCCCCAGTTTGATGTCACCAAGACTTCGCCAGACGGCGTACAGACCAAGCCATTTTCAATGCCCTTGTACTGAACCAGCTGGTTGTCCTTGAGGAAATAGGACGGATGACGAATGGCATCCAGAATCGTTTGTGCTGACGCCACAGTTGGTACCGCGTTGCCAATACCATGCATACGCAGTGAATCGACCCCCGGTGTTTCCAGACAATAACGGGCACCAATCTCACTCAGACCATACATATAGGCAGTAGAAGGCACCATCACCAGACCGGCTTTTTCAAACTCTTTATCGAAGTGTTCATCCAATTGAAGAATAGCCGACTGCTCACCAGTTGTATCCAGATAATGAACTCCGGCACGCAAGCAGGCTTCTGCCACTTCCAGGTTATAACGCATGAAAGGACCAACCGTATTACAAATAACCTTGCAGCCGGTTAACAGCCGGGTAAGATCTTCAACGGTATGGTCAACTTCAACTATTTTATAAACAGCATTTTCAATACCGGGCACCAGACGCAGAGATTCTTCAATACGCTTGGCATTACGTCCGGCAGCGACAAAGGGAACAGCGAGGTCACGTAAATGTTCCATAATCAGGCGACCGGTATAACCACTGGCCCCATAGACGACAACGGGATATTCAGAATTCAAGGTATTTTCCTCTTTTTATTATCGTATTAAATGCAGAACCCGGAAAATCAGGCGTTACCCCAGCCTTCTTGCTGGTAAAGACAGCTTAACAAATGACCATAATGCATTTGTAGAATGCTATTTTCACCATCCTCAATCTGCATTGCACGGGCATCACGCATCAGCTTTTCAATCGGATATTCACGAGTAAGACCATTGCCGCCAAAAAGCTGCAGTGATTCATTTACAACGATGAACATTTCGCTGCAGGTAAATGCCTTGCCAGACGCCGTAAAATAAGGATGAGGGCGCGGTGAACATTTGGTGTAGTTGGCAACATGTCGAGCCATGGCTCGAATAGCCTCAACCTTGGTGCCGATACCACCGATGCGATATTGCGTCAGCTGATGCGATGCCAGAACAGCACCACCCTGCTTACGCTCGTGAATATAAGCCAGAGCCAGTTCAAAAGCAGCACGGGCCAAACCGGAAGCAATATGGCTCATTGCGGTACCAGCTTGCGCCCAGGCATAGGCATGTTTCAGATCATAGTCATCACGTGTTGCCACCGCAAAACGGGCTGGCACGCGGACATTATCAAAATATATTTCACCTTGAGGAAGCGAACGCTTGCCCAGCTTCTCCAGTGGCTTGCCACGAGAAACACCCTGAATATCCAGAGGAACAATCACGTTACAGCCGTAGGTGTTGCCATTTTCATCATAAAAACCACTGCCGTAGTCGGCAACGATATCCACCAGTGCAACCTGAGCGACCGGCCCATTGGAGACCCAGGCCGAGGTTTGGCCGTTGATAATGATCTCGTCACCACGGAAGGTAGCCTGCAAATTTCCCTTGTTACCCCGAGAGCCAGGATGACGCTCTTCAGGATAGAGAATAAGGCCATCAGAACCCCGGTCCGGCTGGGTTGCACACCAGCAACCGAGTTTGCCTTCACACAGGTCGATTAGCTCCTGATTACCACTGGCACGGGCCATTTCCATTGGCAGCCCACCTGCACCGGTTGACACTGCCAGACCAGCATCACCCCAGGCCAGTTCTTCAATGATAATGCCTTCCATGCGCGCAGCTTCTGCTGGCGACATTCCTGCCATCGCTTCCGGACCCAGGCCCAACTTCATCATTTCAGCGTGGAAGATCCAGAAAGGTGAACCTGGTAAATAGGCTGCTTCTGCAGGCATGCTGTCGATTTCACGACCAAGAGGACGCATCACATCACGGGCAAAGCGATGCAGGACTTCCTGAATGCCTTTCTCTTCTTCGGTAAGATTGATATCAAATCCGGACAACCCGACAACGGGCAGTGGAACCTGGACGTGAATACTCATGTGCGCTTCCTCTTATTTTTATCTGATTGCCACTCATGCAAGGCTGACAGGCAAACATACAGAGATAATGCCAACCAACCTTTTCCACCGTAGCCCCCGAAATATCGAGGGCATTCTTTTGGATAAATGACCAAATAGGGGCTGTCATCCCAGCCCAGCGTGGATAGATTAGACGGCACCCACCTCAAAACGCCCCCCCACGAAAGAGGGGGCACCCTTCGGAATATCAATATAATGATCATAGGATCAATCAAAGTCAGAGTTTATTTTTGAAGATATAAATCAAAAGACAGTAATAGAATTACTCTCTCGCAGAAATTTCTAATAAATATAAACACCCCAAAACCTTTAACTTAAACGTAGAACCCTCCAGCATTATGGATCGGTGAACCAGATAGAAGATCCCTTGAGCCGAACAATGGCCACCCGAAAATAAGGTAATGGTTTTGAAGCTATAGTGCACACCTAGAAATTTAGCGAGCGATGAAAAGGCAAGGCAAAAATTGATAAAAAGCTGCATCTTATGAATAACATATGAGCATTTCAGTCGATTTTTAGCACAGTAGTTTCGAGTACTCAAAGAACCATCCATTTAATACGATACCCGCTCGGGGCCTCTGAATGGCGGCCAAACTCGTACCACTCGCAAAGAGGGGGCCATAGACACACACCACAAATTAGACTCGGGCGCAGTTACGTATTGCGATTGAATTAACCACATCAGGATGAAGACGCAATCGACTGAAATGACTCACAGACCATAAGGACAATAAAATATGAGTTTGTATCAAGTAACAGACGGCGTAGCAGTTATTACACTGGATCGGCCGCCGCTGAACACGCTAGGGTTACCACTGCGTCGCCATCTGGACAATGCCCTGTTCGCAGCTCAGTCAGACAGCCAAGTCAATGCCATTGTGCTGAAAGGGGCTGGCCGGGGTTTCAGTGCCGGTGGTGATATTACCGAGTTTGACCAACCTGATAGTGATCAGGAACCGTCTCCCCGCGCACTCCACGACCACATTGAAGCCAGTCACAAACCGGTTGTTGCTGCCCTGCACGGCATGGCACTGGGTGGCGGACTGGAACTGGCACTGTCCTGTCACGCTCGGGTGGCCCACTGTGCAACCCAAGTTGGCCTGCCCGAAGTACACCTTGGCCTGGTTCCCGGTGCCGGTGGCACCCAGCGCTTGCCGCGCCTGACGGGCCCGGAAAAAGCCCTCAATATGATCCTCAGCGGTCGTACCTTCCGTGCCGACACCCTGGCAGGGAGTGGTTTGTTTGATGCTGTCACAACGGACGACGTCGAAGCACAAGCAATCACACTCGCTGCCACTCTGGCTACAGCCGGCACTATTTCCCGTACCGGCGAACAGCCGTGCAATATGGACAATGCTCAGGCTTTTTTTGCCTATGCACGCAGCACTCTGCGACTGCAACCCGGCGCATCAACTGCACCACTGGACTGTGTTGACTGTGTCGAGGCAGCCACCCTGAAATCCTTTCACAGGGGTCAGGAACAGGAATCCAATACCTTCCGCAACTTGCGCAATAGCCCTCAATTTGAAGGGTTGCGCCATGTTTTCCTGGCCGAACGCAAGGCGTTGACTCCACCCGGCAAAGCACAACAGGTCAAGCCCCTGCCGCTGAACACAACGGCCGTTATTGGTGGTGGCACCATGGGTACCGGCATTGCCATGGCCATGGCCAACGCCGGTATTCCAGTGGTATTGGTTGAACGCGATGACACCGCTCTGGCACGGGCACTGACCACCATTCGTGATCACTACGAAGGCTCTGCCAAACGTGGCAAGTTGAGTGCAGAAAAAGCCGCAGCCAACACCGCCCTGATTTCCGGCGCAACCGATTACAGCGCTGTCTCTGACTGTGACCTGATTATCGAGGCTGTTTTTGAAGACATAGCAGTCAAGTGCCAGGTGTTCGAACGCCTGGATGCCATCGCCAAACCCGAAGCGATTCTCGCCACCAACACCTCCATGCTAGACGTCAACCGGATTGCCCAATTCACCAGGCGTCCGCAAAGCGTTGTCGGCCTGCACTTCTTCAGCCCCGCACACATTATGAAATTGCTGGAAATTGTTCAGGGCGACCTCACCTCTGCGAAAGTCATGGCAACCGCGCTGGCACTGGGCAAGAAAATAGGCAAAACCTCGGTGGTTTCCGGCGTTTGTGAGGGGTTTATCGGCAACCGCATGCTGCAACCTTACCTGATGCAGGCCGGCATGCTGCTGGATGAAGGTGCCCTGCCTCAGCAAATTGACAGCGCTATTGAAAAATGGGGAATGGCCATGGGTCCTTTCCGCATGTGTGATATGGCAGGCAACGACCTGGGTGGCAAAATCCGCGAGCAACACCTCGTCAACCATCCGCAGCTAGTGTATTCACGCTGTTTTATTGAAGTCGAGGCCATGGGGCGTTTTGGCCAGAAAGTTGGCCGTGGCTGGTACGACTATATCCCTGGTCAACGCGCTCCGGTGCCCAGTGAAGAAGTCAACGCAGCCGTTATTGCTGAATCCGCACGACTGGGATTGCAGCGCCGTTTTATCAGCGACGAAGAAATTGTCGGACGCCTGTTACTGGCTTTGGTTAATGAGGGCGCCCGTATTCTGGAAGAAGGTATTGCTCAGCGGGCTTCTGATATTGATGTGGTTTATACCGCTGGTTACGGCTTCCCAAGCTGGCGTGGAGGCCCAATGTTCCAGGCACAACAGCGTGGTCTGGTTGATGTATTAACCAATATGAGCCGTTTTGCCAACGGCCCCACCTACCAGAAAGCTGATGTTTTCTGGAGCCCGGCCCCGCTATTAAGCCGTCTTGCGGCTAATGGAGAGTCCCTTTTTAACGTTCAAGCACCGGAGGCTGTATGACTGACGCCGTTATTGTATCCACTGCCCGTACCGGGCTGGCCAAATCATTTCGCGGCAGTTTCAACATGACTCATCCAGTGACTCTGGGTGCCCACGTTGTTGACCATGCGATCCAGCGCGCCGGGATTGAGCATAAAGACGTTGAAGATGTAATTTTCGGCAGCTCCTTTCTCGAAGGTCCGGCAGGCATGAATATGGCTCGCCCGATTGCCCTGCGAGCCGGCTGTCCGGTCACCACCGCCGGCTTGACCATCAACCGCTTCTGCTCTACCGGACTGCAATCCATTGCCATGGCAGCACAACGTATTGTCGCCGGAGAAGGCGATGTCTACGTTGCCGGAGGTGTTGAATCCATCACATTGGTGCAATCGCACACCAATACCTTCAACCAGGAAGAACCTTGGCTGTCCGAACATCAGCCTGCGGTTTACTGGGGTATGCTCGACACCGCAGAAGTGGTCGCCAAGCGTTACGGCATCAGCCGTGAACGTCAGGATGAATACGGTGCCCGCAGTCAGCAACTGGCCACCCAGGCACAGATCGATGGCCGTTTTGACAAAGAAATCGTACCAATCACAACCACCATGGCCGTCAGTTTGCCCGATGGTCAGGTCGCGACCCGTACCGTCACTGTCGATCGTGACGAAGGCATTCGTCCCGGTACAACTCTGGAAACCGTCGCCAGCATTCGCACGGTCAAACCCAGCGGCACGGTTACCGCCGGGAATGCCAGCCAACTTTCCGATGGTGCCTCAGCTTGTGTGGTGATGAACAGCGATCTGGCAAAAAGCAAGGGTCTGAAGCCGATGGGGATTTATCGTGGCTTCCAGGTCAGTGGCTGTGAGCCGGATGAAATGGGCATTGGCCCGGTGTTCGCCATTCCGAAACTGCTCGCCAAAGCAGGTTTGACGGTTGACGACATTGGTCTGTGGGAGCTCAACGAAGCTTTTGCCGTACAGGTACTGTACTGCCAGGAACGTCTGGGAATTCCGGCTGATCGTCTGAACGTCAACGGTGGTGCCATTGCCGTTGGCCACCCCTATGGGGTGACGGGTTCACGGCTGGTTGGCCATGCCCTGATCGAAGGACGTCGTCGTGGCGTCCGCTACGTCGTAGTCACCATGTGTATTGGTGGCGGTATGGGAGCTGCGGGTTTATTCGAGGTACTCCTTTAGCGAACACTCTGACCTCCGATCAGCAGAGCCTCGGCACCCTGTTGATTGGAGATCTGTATGGCTTCCCGGATATATAACATTTCAAGGAGTCTAAAATAAAACCGGAACCTTGTACTCAACAACACTCAATAACCAGGGAGCGTTCTCAATTATTTGACGCGGTCTGTCCCGGATCAACCAAAAAACGCCCGGCACAGGCCAGGCGTTCTATCGGTCAAACCACTCAGCAAAAACATTGCTTAAAACAAATGCTTAATGAGTTGCTTCCGGTGCGGTTTCAGCTGCAGCCTGTTCGGCTTCCTGCTGCATACGCTGGGCAAACAGGGCATCGAAGTTGATCGGTGCCAGCATCAACGCCGGGAAACCACCTTTCAGTACCAGTCCGTCAACCGACTCACGCAGGTATGGAAACAGGATGTTCGGGCACATGGCACCCATCATCGGCTTCAGTTGTTCTTCTGGAATATTGTCAGCCAGGAACAGGCCACACTGCATGACTTCGACCAGAAAAGCCGTTTCGTCATCCGCCAGCTTTGCGGTTGCGGTCACTTTTACAAACACTTCAAAATGGCTGTCGTCGACACGACGGGCACCGGTGTTCAGATCCAGCTTGATTTCTGGCTTCCACTCTTTGGTAAACACAATCGGCGCGTTGGGCACTTCGATCGAAGCGTCTTTGACGTATACGCGTTGCAGAGCAAACTGTGGTTGTTGATTCTCAGACATAAGTATTTCCTGGGTTATTTACGTACTACCGGAAGGTTCTGTGCACTCCACTCCATCATGCCGCCTGCAAGACGTACGGTGTTGAAGCCTTTTTCCTTGAGCATCTTGGCTGCCACCGACACGGTCGTACCGGTTTTGCACACCAATACAATCGGATGGTCTTTATGGGCATTCAGCTCGTTCATCCGCTTGGCCAGCTCGGCAAACGGAATGTTGCGGGCATTGGCCAGATGGCCACCGCTGAACTCTTTTTTATCCCGAATATCAACGACAATCGCGTCTTCACGGTTAATTAATTGGGTCGCCTGAGCCGGAGAAACCGAAGCGCCGCTACGATGTTTGTTGTCAAGCAACAGGGCCGCCATAAATGCGCCCCAGATAGCCACCAGCCACCAGTGGTTACCAATAAATTCGAACACCTGTTCCATAATTCTCGTCATTGCCAGAAAAATCAGGCCCGGAGTATAACCCCTGACTGCGCTACTGTCCCGCCTCTCAAGGGCTCGAAGCAGCGCTCTGTAGTATCAAAGCAGCAGCAAGATAACAGCCGATAACGGACTATTTGTGACAACAGCCGCAACAGCAATATCAATGGGCTGTGCAACCGTTCAGATTCACAGCACCATGGCATGCTGTAGTGCATCAATGTCACATCAATGGCACATCAATCGCGCATGAAGAGCCGATCATCCCACTGAACAACGCTGCGCACTGGGATCAGTAGCTGGCTTTCAGTACAATCAGGGCCATCTGAAAATTACCCACGGTGCAGAATCATGAACAAGCGTCCCACACCTGTTGCATTAATCATTCTTGATGGCTGGGGTTATCGGGCAGAAACCGACAACAACGCCATTGCCAATGCCAACACGCCAACCTGGGATCGCTTGCTGGATGTTTTCCCCAATACCCTGATCCAGACGTCCGGTGAAGCCGTTGGCTTGCCGGATGGCCAAATGGGCAACTCCGAAGTGGGTCATATGAACCTGGGGGCTGGCCGCATCGTGTATCAGAATTTTACTCGCATCAACAAAGCCATTGTTGATGGCGAGCTACAGCAAAACCCGGCGTTGGTGGCAGCCATGGACAAGGCTAAAGCTGCGGGCGGTGCAGTGCACTTTACCGGGTTACTGTCTCCCGGCGGTGTCCACAGCCATGAAGATCACCTGGTGGCGTTGCTGGATATGGCCAGCGCCCGAGGCATTAGCAAGGTCAGTGTCACCGGTATTCTCGACGGTCGTGATACGCCACCCCGCTCTGCCGCAGAGTCTATTGCCAAAATCGAAGCCAAATGCGCCGCCCTGGGCAACGCTCGCCTGACCGGCATTGTCGGTCGCTACTTTGCGATGGATAGAGACAACCGCTGGGATCGGGTACAGACCGCCTACGACCTGATGACCACCGGCACAGCCCAATACACCGCGAGCCATGGTAGCGATGCCCTGCAGGCAGCCTACGAGCGCGATGAAAACGACGAATTTGTCACCGCGACCCGGATTGGCGAACCGGCCCCCGTACAGGATGGCGATGCCATTATCTGTTTCAACTTCCGCCCGGATCGCTCCCGTGAACTGACCCGGGCCTTTGTCGAAGGCGACGAATTCAGCGGCTTTGAACGTGCAGTACGGCCAGCCCTGAGTGATTTTGTCATGCTGACCGAATACGCCGCCAGTATCGATGCCAGCTGCGCCTTCCCGCCCGAAGCCCTGAGCAACGGCCTGGGAGAATACATTGCCAACCTGGGTATGAAGCAGCTGCGAATTGCCGAAACGGAAAAATACGCCCACGTCACCTTTTTCTTTTCCGGGGGTCAAGAAGCCGAATACGACGGTGAGACCCGCATTCTGATCAACTCTCCCAGCGTTGCAACCTACGACCTGCAACCGGAAATGAGCGCGCCGGAAGTGACCGAAAAACTGGTCGATGCCATCAAAAATGGCGGCTACGATCTGATTGTCTGTAACTACGCCAACGGCGATATGGTCGGTCACACCGGGATATTCGATGCCGCCGTCAAGGCGGCCGAAGCCATTGATACTGCCCTCGAAGCCGTCACCAGTGCCATTCTCGAAGTCGGTGGCGAATGCCTGATCACCGCCGACCATGGCAATGCCGAACAAATGCTCGACGATCAGGGTCGTGCCATGACCCAACACACCACCGGCCCGGTCAATCTGGTCTACGTTAACGAACGGGAACAGGGTGCTATCCATCCTGGCAGGCTGTGTGATGTCGCACCGACCTTGTTGGCGATGATGGGCCTGGAGCAACCCGCCGAAATGACCGGTACTTCTCTGGTGGACTATAGCTGAACCATGAAAACCCCGACGCTGTCCAGCTTGCTGCTGGCCTGTTTGCTGAGCCTCGCCGCCGTCTTCCCTGTTGCTGCCGAAGAATCCGGTGATGCTGCCAAGTTACAGGCATTGAAACAGGATATTGCCAAACTTCAGCAATGGCTAAACCAGGCCAGCGCCGAACACAGCAAGCTGGCGGAGTCGTTACGCAGCACCGATCAGGACATCGGTGCCTTGTCGCGCAAGATCGAAGAAACCCGGCGCTTGCTCCAGGAGGAGCAAGACCGCCTAAAAAAGCTTCGGCAGGATCAGGTGCAGCTCGATGAGCTGCGCACAGGCCATACTGCCCGCTTAAAAGAACAATTACTGGCCGCCTATCGACTGGGGGGCGACAGCCCGATCAAGATGTTGCTTAACCAGGACGATCCGCAACAGGCCCAGCGTATGCTGACCTATTTCAGCTACTTCAATCGTGCCCGCATGGATGAAATCCACCATACCCTCAGCGAACTGGCACGGCTGGAACATATCGCCGACGCCATCGTCGCCCAGGAGCAGCAGCTGCAGGCCACACAACAATCGCTGGATCAGAAAAACAGCCGCCTGAACGAGCAAAAGCAAAAACAAAACAAGCTGCTAGCGCAACTGAACCAGCAAATGAGCAGCGAAAAAACCCGTCTGGCGCAAAAACAGGCCGACCGCAAACGTCTCGAAGCCCTGTTTGATGAAGTACAAACCCTGGTCGAAAAAAGCCCCCGCAAGCAGGATGTACGGCCCTTCAAGGCGCTCAAACACCAACTGCCGAGACCGCTGGCCGGACGTATCATCGCCGCCTATGGCAATCCCAACACCGAAGGGGTCGGACGCTGGGAAGGCTGGCTGATAGCTGCCCCCGAAGGCACCAGCATTCGTGCTGTACACCACGGCCGAGTCGTCTATTCCGATTGGCTGCGTGGCTTTGGTCTGCTGATGATCCTCGACCACGGCGATGGTTACATGACCCTCTATGCTCACAATCAGACGTTGATGTATGACGTTGGAGCCTGGGTCAATCAAGGTGATGTGATTAGTGCTGTCGGCCGCAGTGGCGGACTGCAGGAACCGCGTCTGTATTTTGAAATTCGCTACCGTGGCAAACCACAGGATCCTTCCGCCTGGCTGGTCAAAAAGTAACTTTCACCAGGAACCAGGGCACAAGGGGAATTGAAACTCCGCAGCCGATCGGGAGTCTGCGTTAACAGCTTCCCGCTTTTGTGCCATGCTTCGATCACTGACGACTACGAGAACCTTCATGCAAGCTATTGTTTCCGCTGCCACTGCACTGTCGCTGGCGCTGGCCTTGTCCGCCCCGGTATACGCCGAACAACCACTTTCTGCCGCCAGTGAACCGACCCCTGCGGTAGCACCGCAAGGCGTTCTTCCCCTGGATGAACTGAGAAACTTCGCCGAGGTATTTGAACGTATTCGCAGCGCCTATGTAGAAGAAGTCGATGACGAGACCCTGTTCGGCTATGCCATCAATGGCATGTTGACCGCACTCGACCCTCACTCGGTGTATTTACAGCCCGACGATTTTGCCGAATTGCAAGAAACCACCTCCGGCAAGTTTGGTGGTCTGGGCATGGAAGTCGGCCAACAGGATGGCATGATTATGGTCGTCACTCCGATCGACGATACTCCCGCTGCCAAAGCCGGTATCAAAGCCGGGGATCTGATTGTCAGCCTTGATGGCGAAGCCGTAATAGGCATGTCACTGGGAGATGCCATTGAAAAAATGCGGGGCGAACCCGGCTCCGAAATCACCCTGGAAATACGCCGTCAAGACGAACCCAACATACTGACCTTTACCCTGATACGCGATGAAATCAAGGTACGCAGTGTACGTTCGGAGCTGCTCAGTGATGATATCGGCTATATCCGCATCACCCAGTTTCAAGAGCAGACCGGTGCAGAGCTGGTGCGCACCTTATCGCAGTGGCAAGCCGACCACAGCGTCAAGGGACTGATTCTGGATCTGCGCAACAACCCTGGTGGCGTGCTTGATGCCGCCGTCGATGTCTGCGATGCCTTTATGGACAGCGGCCTGATCGTCTACACCAAGGGCCGGGTAGACAGTGCAGAAATGAGCTTCTCCGCCAAGAAGGAAACCGTCGCCGGTGCCCTGCCGCTGATCGTGCTGATCAATGGCGGTTCCGCCTCGGCTTCCGAAATTGTGGCTGGTGCGCTGCAGGATCAGCAGCGTGCTGTTGTCGTGGGCACCCAGTCGTTTGGCAAGGGATCGGTGCAAACCGTCTTGCCGTTGGCTGACAACAAGGCGGTCAAACTGACCACGGCGCGCTACTTCACCCCTAACGGTCGTTCCATTCAGGCCAAGGGCATCGTACCTGATATCTGGGTAGAGCAGAGTGATGTCACCCCGCGCGCGCGCAATCGCACCTTTAAGGAAGCCGACTTGCGCGGACACCTGGCCAACCCGCAAAAAGGCCAGCCCGCCGCGACCACCGATATGTCAAAGTCTGACGCCGCAGACGCGAGCGCCGACCAGTTATTAAAAGACTTCCAGCTCTACGAAGCCCATACCCTGTTGCGCGGCATGACCATTCTGGGGGCCAGCCAGTAACCGTGAGTGCCTCGCAGAGGATCTGATTAACCATGACGGCACGACGTTTATGCCTGACACTGTGGCTGTGCTGCTGGAGTTTCCCGGCCAGCGCCGCCGATCTGTTGCTGGTGATTGATGACATCGGCAACAACCGCGCGCTGGGTGAACAACTGCTGACACTGCCCGCGCCAGTGAATATGGCATTTTTGCCACACACCCCTTACGCCGCCCGACTCGCAACAAAAGCCGCAGCACAAGGACACACCGTGCTGTTACACGCGCCGATGGCGAATAAATCCGGTGCCAAACTGGGCCCTGGCGGACTGTACCCGGAGATGAGTAAAGACGAGTTTGACGCCACCTTAAACGCAGACCTTGACGCCATTCCCGCCGTCAGCGGCCTGAATAATCATATGGGCAGCTTGCTGACCCAGGACTGTGAGCGCATGGGTTGGGTGATGGCTATTGCCCGCCAACGCCAACTGTTTTTTATCGACAGCCGTACCACAACCGCCACCTGCGCCAGACAAGCAGCATTGCAAGCCGGCGTGCCGGTACTGGGGAGAGATGTCTTTCTCGATAACGATCGCTCTGCGGAAGCACTGGCGCGGCAGTTTGACAAGGCCGTCGCGATTGCCAGCAAATATGGCAAGGCAGTACTGATTGGCCACCCCTACCCGGAGACCATTACATTTCTCCAGCAGCGGTTGAGTCAGCCAGCCTCCTCCTCTTGGCAGCTGGCAGCATTGAACGACAGGCTTGCAGTCACAACGGCGGCTAAACACCGACTCGCCAGTCTGACGACGACACGGAATATGAGCCACAGGAAAGGCGATGGAGAGGGCGATGGAGAGGGCAATGGAGAGGGCAATGGAGAGGGCAATGGAGAGGGCAATGGAGCAAGTAACGAGGATCATAGTGATAACGACACCGCTGTGGTTCACACAGCCGATGCCGATCCGCAGTTTCTGAAGCATCAGACCGGGCGACCAGAGTCGCTCAGCACCGCCGATCAAAGCATTGGCATACTGCGTTTACCAACCTCCAATAGCAGTCGGCTGCTGCGTATTCATCTGCAACCCTGAACCTCAAAACCCCTGAACCTCAAAACCCCTGAACCTCAAAACCCCTGAACCTCAACCCCCGAACGTCAAAAACCCGGAAACCAGCCGCCCACCGGCGTCAGCCGGTGGGCGGGTTCGGTTGCTGGTATTCAGTTTCAGTGGATATCAGAACTGGTAACCCATACCCAGGTAGAAGCCATCGGTGTTACCCGCTGCTTCGTTCTGCAGCTGATAATCAAACTTGAAGACAACATCCGCGACCGGATAGTAATTCACACCGGCATTAAACTGGGTCTGGTTCACGTCTTCCACCTGCGACCAGGCAGTATGACGGGCAAACACACCAACTGCCGAAATCGGCCTCCAGGAAACTTCCAGCTGGCCACCATCCTGCACCTGTTTACCTGCGGCTTTGGCAGCGTCGCCAGCCAGATCCCAACGGGCATACATCCCTTTGATCGTGACATCGTTCAGCTGATACACCAGATGGCCACCCAGCAAGGTGGCAGATTCGGCATAGGAATCTTCCGCACTCTGATCCAGATCCGGTTGATACTGGGCATAGGCTGCCAGTTCCAGACCACGTACGCCGGTGTAGCGCAGCCGTAACGTGGAGGCGAGATCGTAGGCATCAGCATTGGAAGCTTTTTGTTTACCGGCTTTCAGGTCAAACGGATCGGCATCGGCATCGGTGGTGGGGTCGTCGGTTTTCATGCCTTCCGACAGCATCACGTCGTAACTCAGGCCACTGGCAAATTGCTGGCTGTACATGATAGCGCCGACATACCAGGTGGTCGGTATGATGGTGGTTTCCAGTACCGGACGCTCAACGCCATAATAAGTGGTTGGCTCGTGGGTTTCGTTCACGATGCCTACCGGCACCAGCTGGATACCGGTCTTCAGCTGTTGCGTATCGGACAGGTCAAATTGCAAAAACGCCTGTTCCAGCTCAACGGCGCCTTCGCCATCGGAACCGGGAACAACGGTATGCTCCACTTCGAATTCCGAGTGAAAATGCACCCGGTCAGAAAAATCGTAACCGACAAACAGAATCCAGCGACGGAAGTCGAGCTGCTTGTCATCAACACCATCAGCACTGAGGTTTTGATAATTCAGTTCACCGTAACCACCAAAGTGAACCTTGCTTAAAGCTGATGCCTGTTGTTGGGCATCGATTGCATCGGCCATCATTTCCATACGACTGTTCAGTGTGTCTTCCAGCTGCTGGATACGTTGCTCCAGCTGGCGAATGGTATCTTGCTGGTCATCGGCAGCCTGTGCCGGGGTAACAAATCCTGTCGCGGCAATCAGCGCCAGAGGGGCCAGGGTGTATTTCATTACGGTATCCTGCTCAAGGTATCTAGGTTAAATTCGGTCGCTATTTCAGTCGCCATCACTGAAATTGATGCCAAGGCTGACATCCAGCCCGTTGGGAATTTCACGCTTGAAGTTGCCATCCAGCGCCGCTGCCATGCTGTTAAACGTCGTGGCGTCCTGATCACTGATGGCATCACTGGCCTGGGCCAGGTTGCTGCGTACAGTGTTGGCTTCGGTGATATTGCCTGCCGATTCGATCAGCTCCAGCAAACTCACAGTAGTAGCCTCTGAGCCGTCCAGCATTTCGCTAATCACATCGATACTGGCTTGCATTTCAGGCCAGGCATTGCCCGACAAGGCCGCGACATTGCTGACCGTATCGCGTTGTTGCAAGTAATCCAGATAACTCTGTACGGCACTGATCAAGGCGGTTAATGGTGCAGAACCATCATCCAGCTCAGCAGCCAGAAATAAATCGCGGTAAGGCGTACCGGATTCAAGATGATCAGCCGTCCAGCCATTCACCACGTAGTCGGCGCGATTTTGCAAACTGCCTGCCAAGCCAGCCATCACTTCGCACTTGCGCGGCTGCTGCTGGAACTCGGTGATGATATCTGCTGCCAGCTGGCTTTGGCCGCTAGCGGTTTCGAATACCGCCACTTCCAGAGGCAACAGGCCAACATACTGGAACGTTCTGGTGTCGAAGTAGCTGCTGCTGACATCGGTGTCGGCAGTTATCAGGTTCTGGATCAGGGTTCGCACCGTAGCGGTGTAGTTGGTCCCCCGTACGCGGAAGGAATCGATGTACTGATAGGCAGGAAACACGGTGTCATCGTACAGCGGGCCAAAGTTGAAGGGCACCAGCTGGTACCAGGCATTCGCCATGGTTTTCCAGTCGGCCTGGAGCTGGCTCAGGCCAGACTCATCTGGAGCAGCACAAAAGCTGTCTATGCTGCTATTGAAGTGACTGACGTCGCTGGCAAATTGCTCACTGGCAACAATGACCGTGCCATCAATCACTTGCTCCAGTGCCAATGCCAATGAGCCTTCGGACAATACTGCCGCATCGTTTTCACGACTGCCACCGCAGCTGGCCAGACTCAGGCAAGCGCCCAGACAGAACCAGAGGGAGGCAGATTTGAAGATGGTTGTTCTCTTTATCAATGTCATACGGACTGGTCTGGTAAGGTGAAAGTGAACATATGGTTATCCCAATGGCGTCCGGCAAACGAGCGCCGCATGGCCCGGTCTTCTTTCAGGCTGCGCGCATCAATCATGCGCACGTCGCCATTCGAATTACTCAAAACAAAATATTTCTGGTCACGACTGACCGTCAGGCCACAGACATCAAAAAAGGCGTGATAGCCGACCAGCTGATGGCTGTCCAGGTGCCAGAACGCTACCAGGTCTCCTCGAGGGCTGGAAAACGCCGCAATGCGCTCGCCGTTATGCAATGCCGTGCTGCCCATGTAGTCGTCAAATTTATGAATCAGAGCATCCGGGCCTTCCAGAGCAATCAGCGGCTGACCTGGCTGATGTACCGCCGCCAGCGGCACCAACGTATTACTGCTCATCGCCGGGCGCTGCAACTGGGTCGCAATTGCCACGGTGCCATCGTCCGCCAGGGCCAAGTGGCGAATACTGGCTTTGCTTTCCGGCAAGCGGTGCTGGCTGATCACTTCACCGTTATAAAGTGACAGATACACCAGCGATGGATCCATGGTGTCAAGGTTGAGGATCTTGCGACCGCTATCCGGGTGAGTAAGCAAACCGCCGTTGGCGACCACCAGGGATTTGCCGTCCGGCATTACGTGAACATCATGCGGGCCAATACCATGGGTCAGATATTCGGCCTCGACCTGCCAATTGCGGGTGTTACGTACCATCAACTTGCCAGTGCCGCTGCGGTAATCCGATTCCGTCGTCAGTAGCTGTTGGCCATCAGGGCTGAAACAGCCATGACCGTGCATATGATGGCCTTCGGCACAGTCGATCAGGCTGTCCACCGTGCCGTCCAGCAGGTTGATCACCAGTGCCTGGGTGCCTGGACGACGGGCAAACATCACGGCAATATCCGCACGTTGCGGGTGTTGCGCCAGGCCATGCCCGCGAAAACCACTGATGGCAGAATGCACATCGGCCCGGTGTTCGCCATCGACAATCCAGCTGGCAAAATAGCCTTCGTCGCCATTACCTTCGGCACTGATCCAGACTTCCGAGCCGGCGCTGGTTGCCTGGTCGCCAGCAAGCGTTGACGACCAGGCCGATCCCGGCAGCAACGCAGAAGCAGCCAAGCTACCGGCCACCCCGCCCAGCAAACGCCGTCGGGACGGATCTTGAAGTAATCGTTGTGAAACAGAATTCACTGACATTCGGGTTCTCCCATCTAGCAGATAGCTAGGAATCTATCGGGCTTAGGACTGCTCTACTACGGGATAGCTGAATCTGGCTCTTTTTTGCGCAAAAAATCGCTCAAACCAGTCTTTCCCTCGCGACGAACGCCCAAGTCCTGCAGACTCCTAGAGTGACTCAACAAACTGGATCAGATAACGGCGCTCTGCGGCGCTTAAATGGGTAAATCTCTGCCGGGCCGCCAGTGCTTCACCGCCATGCCAGAGAATCGCTTCCTCTATGCTGCGGGCGCGGCCATCATGCAAATACTGCTTGCTGCCGTTGACCTGCCCCATCAAACCGATTCCCCACAGCGGCGCGGTACGCCATTCGCTACCGCTGGCAGCAAAGTCTGGACGCCCGTCAGCCAGTTCCGGCCCCATGTCGTGCAACAGCAAGTCGGTGTACGGCCAGATACGTTGGTTACCCAAATGTGGCTGTGCACTACTGGCCGTCGTGGTATAGCCCGGCTGATGGCAAGCGGCACAGCCGCTGGTGTAAAAAAAGGGTCGTCCTTTCCGGACATCGGCATTATCAACATTCCGGCGTGTGGGAACACCCAGATTGCGAGTGAAATTCGTGACCAGGCGCAAAAGATTATCAGGTAGTTCTAATCCCTGACTATTATTTCCATTTCTTTGCTTTTGGCACAGCGGCTGCTGCTCAGTACAGGGCTGGAACGGAAACAGTGGATTACTGATACCAATATCGTTGGCAAATGCGGAAGCAACGATCATATCCATATTGGAGCGATTGGCCTTGTGGCCAAAACGACCCGCTTGCCAGCGTTGGCTTCTGGCGTCCCAAACCCGGTTCTGACGGCCCGAGATACCATCACCGTCGGCATCATCCGGATCGGCCAGAGCCTCCAGATCAGCCTGCGGAATCAGCTCCAGCAACCCCATGCCATGAATCGGCGGCGCGTTTCTCAAGCTGAAACGGGTAGCGGCATCAAATTCCCCGTAGGCAACATAACGCAGATCCAGCTCGGGTTTGCGCAGTGTTATCTGACGGCCATCCGGATATACAAAGGCCTGTTCATGCCATTTCACATAAGCATACGCTTCCGGCGCTACCTGCTGTTGCTCCGCTATAGCGACCGGCGAGGCCTGGCGCAACTGATGCAACAGGGCAATGGACTGGGTTTGTAACTGGTCACCATAAACAGGATCCGGTATCACTCCAGCGTGACTATTGGCCGCCGCAGTCATGGCAGCGGCATCATCCAGCACCACACTCATACGTACCAGTGGCCCAAACAAGGGCGTTTCGGAATCGTCTGGCATCCGGCTTTTACCACCACGAATATGGCAGGCCAGACAGCCGCGAGCGTTATAAATCGGCCCCAGGCCATCACGGGCATCGGTAATCGTCGGTGCCTTGACCCAAGGCTGGTGCGCCAGCGCCCGGCCCGCATAAAACTGCGGCCGCTCGTCATCGGGCAAGTTCGGCGTCACCTTGTCCAATGCCGGAAACGGGATTATCGACGTCGTCGCATCGCCACCCGGCCTGGCTTCAGCAGGATCAGGTTGCGGCACCTCGGTATCGGAACAAGCACTGGTTGAAGCCATCAGCACGGCCAGAACACAAACGCCAAAAAGCCGGGACAAGCCCGGCTTATGGTGAAAACAGAGACTGCGCATTACTCAGCCCCTGCTAACAGGTGATCAACCATCGATATTAACACTCAGTGGTTGGATCAGAAGTATCACACTCAGAGGCATCCACATCCACAACCGTTTCGCCGTCAATATCCAGCGCGTCAGCCACATCCGCAATCACCGATGATTGAGCGTTCAATGCCTTGATGGCATCGTAGGCTGGTTCGCTGCTGGTCGCTTCAATGATCTGGACGTCAAAAGGCGTACCGGCACGGGCCAGAGTATCGATTGCCACATAAGCCGTTTGAGTCGTGGCCAAAGCCGCTTCCATGCTGCTGGCCAGTTCCGTCAAATCGGCATCAGCCAGATAATCATCAATGCCATAACCACTGACGGCACGAGCCGTCGCGTCGTCGGTACCATCCAGCGTGCTGTCGTAACCGGCGTATTCACCGTAGTAGCTGTTGGAAACACCCTCGGCATCCAGCCAGATATCACGGTGAGTGTTATCCGAGAAGCAGGAATGTTCGTCTTCCTGGGAATTGGAAGAAAAGGCAATCTGCATCCGCTCACCGGCCAATTCACCTTCAGACAAAGTGCCCATCCCGGTGAGGATTTCGGCCAGCTTCTGCTTGGCTTCGTCTTCGGTGCTGATGGTGGTAAAAGCAGTGCGGTATGAAGCGCCTTCGGCCCAGCCGTCACGGACTGTGGTTAAATCGTCGATCAGCTTCTGTACGGCCATTTCCATAAATTTGTGACGACGGTTGGACAAATTGCTGCTGTCGTAAGTGTCGGTCTCAGAGTAACCCTCAGCCAGATCGCTCAGAGGACGATCACCACCTTCCGCGTAGTTAGTAGCGGTATTGGCTTTCACCGCCTCATCACGATCCGTACCATCAGTGGTTTCACCATCATTGTTCAGATCCTGGCCCCACAGCAAGAACTCAATGGCGTGGTATCCGGCAATCACGTCGTGCTCGTCATCAGCGGTGGCGGTATTAGCCAGCAGGTCGGCGCTAATGTCGATGCTGGTATTGCCAATGATGTTATTCGACTGATCTTCCGCACCGGCTGCTGTCAAGGCACCACCACCATTAATACCAGCGGCGTTGGCGGTTACGCCCACCTGATCAGTACCAAAATCCGTATCGTTGGTCTGCACGTAATCGATCAGGGCCTCACCTAATGGCCAGGCATTGATGTCACCTTCCGGGCCGTCTTCCGAGCTGTAGTCGGTGGAGTCAATCGGGCTCAGGCGAAAGCGATAAACTTCGGTCTGCCCATAAGGCTCACGCGCTACCAGCCAGGCTGTTTTGGCGGCAACAAAATTTTCTTCGGTTGGATCTTCGCGGAAGGTTTGCAGCGCAGTCTGCAACTCAATAGCGGTGTCAACGGCATCGCTGTAGGTTGCCAGTGCGATATCCGCATTGGTTTCCAACACTTTACTGACGTTAGCCACGTTAATGACGGCGGTCGCCTGAGCGTCATCCGCATCCGTGGAACTGCTTGAGCTACCACCACCACAGGCCGTCAACATGGACGTTACGGCGATAGCCGCAGCAAGCGAGGTCAATTTCATCATTCAACACTCCTGTCTGAAAATAAGGCAAAGTCGACGGTTTATCCGTCTTACGGAAAACATCCGCACTTACAGTAAAACGGAATAGTTCCGATTGAAGTTGACCGGGATCATATTACTAATGCAAATGATTTACAAATAGACTCGAACTTGCATTACCTTTAGCAACATGATGACTGCGTGGTAGACTCCTAGACAGATTGCAGCAAGACAATCGCAAAGCCATCAACCTGAACATTCCCCAATGGAGCGGGGTGAAATTGGAGCCGTCGTGAGAAAGTATCTAACTGTATTATTGGCGCTATTACTGAGCAGCTGTGGTGGGTCATCCGATTCTTCCAGCCCCGCTTTTGACAGCAAGGAAGCTCTGGGTGAAAGCCTGTTTAACGATGTCAGTCTGTCGTTTAACCGTACCCAGTCTTGTGCCAGCTGCCACGATGTCGCTCAGGCATTTACCGACAGTCGCAAAAACGACAGTGACCAGACCGCCGCTGTTTCCATCGGTGATGACGGTGTTTCACTGGGTGACCGTAACGCCCCCACAGTGACCTACGCCTCACAGACACCCGATTTTCACAACGGCAGCCGTACCCGCTTCAATAGCCAGCAATCCGATTACAGTGGTTGGCTTGGCGGCCAGTTCCATGATGGCCGGGCCACCACCCTGGCCGACCAGGCTGGTGGCCCGCCATTAAATCCGATTGAAATGGGTATGCCGGATCGTGCCAGCGTAGTAGAACGACTGTTAGAAAATACAGACTATATTGCCGCCCTTGAAACCCTTTACGGCACAGACGTATTCGACGCTACCGACACCGCCTATGACGCCATGACCGATGCCATCGCCCGCTTTGAAGCCACCGACGCCTTTGCACCGTTCGATTCCAAGTACGATCGTTCATTACTGGATTCAGATGACCCGGATTATTACGACTATGGCGTCATCTCTAAAGTCGCCTCAGGCAAGGTGCTGTTTTTTTCCCAGCAATTCACCAACTGCGCCACTTGCCACCAGTTGAAACGCCAGAGCAGCAGCGGCGAAACCTTTACTGGCTACGAATACCACAACATCGGCGTTCCCATTAACACTGCCGTCCGCAGTGCCAATGGTTCGGCCGATGACTTTATTGATACCGGTTTGCAATTTAACAACAGCGCCGTCACTGCTGACACGGAAGCCGGTAAATTCAAGGTGCCAACCCTGCGCAACGTCGCCGTCACCGCACCCTATATGCACAACGGTGTATTTAATGAATTAGCCACGGTCGTCAAGTTTTACGACCACTGGCTGACCGGCAGCAGTAACAGCCTCAATCCGGAAACCGGTGTCGCCTGGGCTGACCCGGAAATCAGCGACACGGTTAACCTCACCGAGCTTCAGGACGGCAGCTTGCTCGACGACGACGATGTGGAAGTGCTGGTGTGCTTTATGATGACGCTGACCGATGCCCGCTACGAAAGTCTGATTCCGGATGTCGAGTGGGAAAACTGTGAAGCTGAATAATATCCTCTGGAGCCTGACTCTGCGGAGCCTGATCCTGTGGCTGCTGGCCAACGCCGCCAGCGCCGATAACTACCTCAGTCAGGAAGCCTTTCTGTCACAGACGTTTGGCGAGCAACAAGCGGCTGCCAAAACCCTGTGGCTCAAGCCCGAACACAAGAATGCCGCATCAAAACTGCTGGGGCATCCCTATTCCGGGCTACGGGTCAGATACTGGCAAGCCGGGGCAACCAGTGCCTGGATTATGGAAGAAATTGGCAAGGAGCGGCCAATTACGATCGGGGTTGTGGTGGTTGACGATACGATACAGTCAGTCTCGGTGCTGGCCTTTCTTGAATCCCGGGGATGGGAAGTCCGCTATCCGTTTTTTACCGACCAGTTTAGCGGTGCCCGGCTGGATGAAACACAGCAGTTAAGCAGCCACATTGACGGCATTACCGGTGCCACATTGTCGGTACGTGCCGTCACCAATGTCGCCCGTCTGGCGCTGTACCTTGCAGAGCAAACCGGGGTCAGCCACAATCAGGCCGCCAGCAAGCCCTGACCCACCCCGACGACACCCGATTACAGGCCCTGTTTTGAAACTCGTTCCCTTTCTGATTCACTGGCATCGCCGCAGCGGTTTGATTATTCTGCCGGTGATCCTGATGCTGGCGATCACCGGCATCCTGATTAATCACAGCCAGTCTTTGGGCTGGGCCAAGACACCGGTTTATTCGTCCTGGGTGGCCTGGCTGTATGGCATCCATGACACGGATATTGATCAAGGCTTCGCAACTGGCAAGCACTGGGTCAGTCAGGTTGGTAATAGCCTCTATCTGGATCAAAGCCCGATTGGCCATTGTGAACAGCCGTTATTGGGCGCGCTGCGTTGGCAAGAAACCATCGCCCTGCTGTGTAACAATCGTATTGCACTGTATCTGCCGGATGGTCAACTGGTTGAAGAGTTGACTAATCTGCCGGTTCAGGCCAGCGCGATTGGCACCATGGCGACAGCCACACACCATTCTCCAAACAACACCTCGAACAACACCTCGAACAACACGCCAGAGAATGGCTCCCTGCTGCTGCAGGCAAACTCACCCTATTACCTCGACAACAACAGTTGGAGTTGGCAGCCTGCCCGCTCTGATCTGGCCGCCGACTGGGCCACACCCGAATCGCTACCCCAAGAACTGACAGCGCAACTCAACAGCGACAAGCCGGTGCCAGGTATCACCCGCGAGCGATTGCTCCTGGACTTGCACAGCGGTCGCCTGTTTGGGCGCATTGGCGTATGGGTGGTTGATGCGGTCAGTATTGTGCTGATTTTTCTGGCGCTGAGCGGTACTTTCACCTGGCTAAAGCGTATTTGGTTAAAACAGACCGGGTTAAAACGTACCGGGCAGCAGCACAACCCACATAAACGCCCGCATCCGCCCGCATCGTCTTCTCATCAACACCAGCAAAAACCGACGCGGCGCTGACGCTGATTGGCCCACAAGGATACCGGACTCATGATGCTTGAACTGCTGACACCTGCCGATCTGTCGCTGACATCGGCGCTCGTCCTGATTGCGTTTGCCGGTTTCACATCGTTTATGACGGCCGCTGTCGGCATCGGCGGTGGCCTGTTGTTACTGGCGGTGATGGCTTCTCTGGTCCCCGTCAACGCACTGATTCCGGTGCATGGTCTGGTGCAGCTGGGCTCAAACGGCAATCGCATGTTGATGACCTTTCGACATATCGACTGGGCCATGCTGCGTTACTTCAGTATCGGGGCAGTACTCGGTGCTGGATTAGCCAGTGTGGTTGTGGTGCAGCTGCCGCTCTACCTGATTCAATTTGCGGTGGCGGGTTTTATTCTGTTTCTGGTGTGGGGGAACAAGCCGGGCAAACGCCAGCTCAGCCCGATCGGGCGAATATTTGCCGGGGCACTCACCACGTTTCTGACCATGTTTGTCGGTGCGACCGGGCCACTGGTTGCCGGTTTTGTGCACCGTAACAACTACAGCAAACTGCAACTCACCAGTACCTTTGCCACCTGCATGACCCTGCAACATACCTTCAAGGCGATCGTATTTACCGCCGTGGGTTTTGCTTTCTGGCAGTGGCTGCCACTGGTGCTTCTGATGATTGCCAGCGGTGCGTTTGGCACCTGGATGGGTCTTAAATTGTTGAACCGTATTCCCGGTGAGTGGTTTAAACAGGCGTTCAGGGTCGTTGTTACTCTGCTCGCCCTGCGTCTGCTTTGGCAGGGCTTGCAGAGTATGGGGATCACGGCCTGATCTCAGCCAGTTGCTGGTGCATCTCACGCAGCAGTGCTTCGGTCTGATCCCAACCCAGACATGGGTCAGTGATGGACTGACCGTACACCAGATTGGCCGACATTTTCTGATTGCCTTCGTTAATGAAGCTTTCCAGCATCACCCCCAGAATCCGGTCATTACCGGCCAAGCGCTGACCAACAACGTCCAGCGCTATAGCGGTTTGGCGACGGTGCTGCTTGCACGCGTTGGCGTGGCTGCAATCCACCAGCACACCCACATTGCAGTCCGCTTCCTGCAACTGTTGTTGGGCGGCGGCGACACTGGCCGCATCGTAATTGGTCATACCATTACCACCGCGTAACACGATATGAGTATCCGGGTTACCTGGGGTGGTCAGCATCGCCATTTGACCGTGGCAATCAACGCCCAGGGTATGATGGCTGTGACGAGCCGCCACCATGGCATTGATGGCTGTCATCATGGAACCATCGGTGCCGTTTTTTAATCCGGTGGGCATCCCCAGGTGACTGACCATTTCACGATGGATCTGTGATTCAGTGGTGCGAGCACCAATGGCAGTCCAGCTGATCAGATCATCCAGGTACATCATCACCAGTGGATTTAACGCTTCTGTCGCCAGTGGCAAACCCATTTCGGCCAGTGCCAACATCACCTTGCGAGAACGCTCCAGCCCGGCTTGCATATCACCACTGCCATCACGTTCAGGGTCGTAGGCCAGACCTTTCCAGCCAATATGGGTACGTGGTTTTTCGACGTAGGCACGCATCACAATCAGCAAGCGGTCGCCAAGCTGCTCATTCAGCGCCATCAAACGCTGGCCATAATCCAGCGCTGCGGCTTCATCATGAATGGAACAGGGGCCGGTAATCACCAGCAAACGTGAGTCTTCGCCATTCAGGATGTTACGAATCTGCTGGCGCTGCTGCTCAATCCGGATACGGACGTCGTCACTCAATGCCAGCCGTGCCTTGAGCATGGCCGGTGTTGCAATCGGGCGTACCGCCGGGTCGTTGCTGCTGGCAGAACGGGAAGTCAAAGTGGGGGTTGTCATATCGATATTCCTCAATTTTTTACTGGATGTGGTGTATTCGCTTTGCTCGGTGATGGGCTAGCGCCAATATCGCGCCCGCACGTCACCGCAGCTAAATCGCCACCGCCAGAAGCTGCACACACCGGTGCAAGCTTGAGAAATTTTGAGTTTTGCCAATGCTTGCATAGCAATCTCGACCTGAATCCTGTGAAAAACAATCATAAAAAAACCCCGATCAGCCAGCTGCCAATCGGGGTTTCCGGTGGCAGCTGGCTTGAAGCCAAACTGCCGAGTGTTCTGTTCACACTACTGGCAGCCTGGCTCCTGGCTAAAATAGCCATAACCAAAATACCAATACGCCACGACTGCACCGCTCAAGCACGCTCTTGCCACTGCGACCTGGGCCGTAGAGCTGTTCAAGCGTTGACGTAACCGTGCTGA
Source organism: uncultured Oceanobacter sp. (assembly GCA_913061185.1). Classification (GTDB taxonomy): domain Bacteria; phylum Pseudomonadota; class Gammaproteobacteria; order Pseudomonadales; family Oceanobacteraceae; genus Oceanobacter; species Oceanobacter antarcticus. Next base: position 54,621 of record CAJXTI010000006.1, on the reverse strand, counting down.
GTTCATTGCAATACCGAAGCGTTCGTTTTAGTGAAGTGTCCATCCTAATCCGGAATAGATGAATTGCAACCATAAATATCAGCATTCAGCGCTGTACATGGTATTCATAGGATGAATTATGGCGCAACCGTCTACTGAACATCCAGCAGCCTGTTAAGATGAGAAGTCCATAATACAATCAGTAGCGATAACCAAGTAGCGATAACCAAGTAGCGATAACCAAGTAGCGATAACCAAGTAGCGATAACGACACGAAATGGCAGTAACAAATCGATCGCCAACGGCATAAACCAAACGATGAGTGTCATCAATACAACGAGGCCAAAAACCAGCCAGGTTTTCTTTACTGAAACAGCCGCCCCGAAACTCGGGTGATTCAGTTTGCAACGGTGATATTAATCCAGGAAATCAAAAAAGACCGTCCCTGCTCATTATCGATCACCATCCCAGGAGAGGTGTGATCTGGAGCAGACACGGCCAGGGCCATCATCACAGCCGGGCAAACACCCGGCTGATCCGAATCAGGTATTGACCAGCAGTTGTACTCCAACGGCGGTATTGGAGATGGGTGCCACGTAGTTACGCAGAACTTCTTTTAATTCACCGGTCATGGTGCCGCGCATCGCCAGCCACATGGCCAGTTCGACCATTTGGGCACCACCTTTTTCGATCAGGTCAGAGTTGCTGTATTGACACAGTTCTTCCGGCTCGTTGACCAGCTTGTCCATACAATAGTTGTCAAAATCACCATTAAGAATACCAGCACGTTGACCATCAAGCTGGTGTGACAAACCCCCGGTACCCAGGACGACCACTTTCTGGTCACTGTCCCAGGAACGGATCGCGTCACCAATTGCCTGACCAAATGCAAAGCTGCGGGATGGTTTTGGCATCGGATGACGTTCACAGTTGATGCTGACCGGAATGACCTTGATGCCCTGATAGGTAAAGTTCGGCCACAGCAGCGTCAGTGGCACCGTCGCACCGTGGTCAACCTTGATGTCCTGACATACCGTCGGGTCAAAGTCGTTCTCGATCAAGTGGTTGACGATGTGCCAGCTCAGTTCGGTTTCACCGGTGACCGGTGGAATCGGATTAATGCCCCAGCCTTCGTCAGCATTATGGTACTCAGGTGCACAGCCAATAGCGAAGGTCGGCTTTTTATCGAGGAACATTTCCAGACCGTGGTCGTTATAGAACAATACGGCGATGTCCGGTTTTTGCTCTTGCAGCCACTCACGAATCGGTGGGTAGATGGCAAACAGATCACGATAGTACGGTGTGTCTTCCAGATGTTTGTCCATCGCCACGCCAATGGCAGGAATGTGTGAGGTGGTAATACCACCGATCAGCTTAGCCATTGTTTTTACCTCGCCCCTGACTGTCCAGGTATGCTTTGAATTCTTCCGTGCTGCGGCCAGACTGCATACCGCCTACGATCTGCATGTTCCAGCCAAAAATAATGGCGAATTTGGCCATGTAGTAGATGCTGCCACCCAGCTCCAGCATGCGGATGATGTCTTTGTCACGCACCGCCTGACGTTGTTCTTCAGAGATCTGGAACGTTTCCATATAACCTTCCGGATCATCACGGAACGCCTGGCGGTTCTCTTCGCTGTTAAACGAGTAACACATCTTGTTGAACTTGAAACCCTTGGTGGCCATGGGTCCATCAAAATGGATGGTGCCTTCAACTTCACGTAATTCGTATTCTGACATTGCCGTACCCTCACTGATTGGTCGGACGCTGAACGTTGGAAGCCTGCTGCCGTTGGCGTCAGACTTCCGACCTTGCTATTACCAATACAAACGCATCGGGTTATCCACCAGCAATTTTTGCTGCTGTTCTGCCGTCGGAGCAATCATGGGGATAACGTCCACCAGCTTGCCATCATCCGGGGTATGGGATTTCATATTCGGATGTGGCCAGTCAGTCCCCCACAACACACGATCCGGGAACAGCTCCACCAGTTTTTTGCCAAACGGCACCACATCGCTGTAATCCGGCGGCGTGAGCGTCAGGCGTTCCGGGCAAGTCACCTTGACCCAGACTTTTTCATTATTGGTCATCAGATCGACAAAACGCTGAAAGTCCGGATGATCAACGCCCTTGGCAACATCTGGACGACCCATGTGGTCGACCACAATGGTGGTATCCAGTTCGTTGAGGAAAGGAATCAGCTCTTCCAGTTCTGGCGCTTCAAAGTACACCACGATGTGCCAGCCCAGTGGCTTGATCTTTGCTGCCACAGACAGGAACACTTCTTTCGGCGTGGTATCGACCAGACGTTTGACGAAGTTGAAACGCACCGCCCGTACGCCCGCCTTGTCCATTGCTTCCAGCTCTTCCGTAGTGATCGCCGGATCAACTACCGCCACACCACGGGCCAGCTCACCAGCGCTTTCAAGGGCGTCAATCAGGGCAGCGTTATCGGTGCCGTGGCAGGACGCCTGGACGATGACATTACGTTCAAAGCCCAGATAATCGCGCAGTGCGAACAGCTGTTCTTTTGAGGCATCGCACGGGGTGTACTTGCGCTTCGGGTGGTATGGGAACTGCTCAGCCGGGCCAAAAACATGGCAGTGCGCGTCGACCGCACCAGCCGGTGTCTTGAACTCTGGCTTGCTCGGGTTGGCATGAAACGGCAGGTAATCTGGATCCATCATAATTAGGTCGCCCTTGTTTTTATCGGGTCATTATTGGCACTTTTATTCATTAACAGAAACGGCCAGCGGCTTATCATCAACCGCTGCCCTTCCCCATAAAAGTGGCCGGTTTAATCGTTTTTAATCGTTGGGATGCGCGAACACATCACCGTCAAACAGCTTGCGTGCAGTACGCAGTAACGCCGCAGAACCGACGTTACCGCTGTCATCCATATTCAGAATCACGGTCATTTCGCCGATCGGATGTTCAACCGCCAGAATTTTCTGCTGTCCATCCGGTACATTGGCAACCGCAGCAGCCGGTGAGCCTGGCAACACCGCGGCCGTAGCCACACTGACTGCGCCCAGCACACCAATCGAAGCGTGACAGCGATGGGGTATAAAAGTACGCGTCGACAAGGCACCGCCATTGCTGGCAGCACTGACCATGGTCATCTTGGGAACGGATTTGTCTTTCACGTCACCCAGATTCATTAATGGCCCGGCCTGCAGACGAATGGACTCCAGCTTCGCCCGCAAGGCGTCGTTGGCTTCCAGTTCCTCTCGGCTTTCTGCGCCGGTAATACCCATAGCCGCCGCACTCATCACCACGACCGGCATGCCGTTATCAATCAGGGTAACGTCGATGCCGTCGATCACATCAACGGTATTACCGGTTGGCAACAAAGCGCCGCAACTGGAACCTGCCGTATCGGCAAAGGTAACCGGGATGGCCGAAGCAAAACCGGGCACACCATCGATACGCGCCGTGCCGACATAACTGACCTTGCCGTTTGGCGTGGGTACATTGGCGGTGGCGATTTGGCCGGTATTTTCCATAAAGATACGAACGTCAGTGCTCTCGCCGGTCACGTCAATCAGACCACGTTCAAGCGCAAACGGGCCAACACCGGCGAGGATGTTGCCGCAGTTCTGCGCATCCGTCACGATAGCCTGATCAACAAAGACCTGCAGAAACAGGTAGTCCACATCGGCATCGTCACGCTCGGAACGTTTGACGACGGCGACCTTGGCCGTCAGCGGGTCGGCAGCGCCCAAACCATCGATCTGGCGCGGGTCAGGGGAACCCATGACCCGCAACAGAAACGCATCTCTCACGGCCGTGTCAGCCGGAAGATCCTGCGCTAGGAAGTAGCCCCCTTTTGAGGTGCCACCTCGCATCCACATGCAGCGCACACCTTCAATCGGGTCGAAGGTGCGAGCATCAGACATATTTGAGGCCTTTTTCTTTCAGACGGGGACGCATGTCATAAATATCCAGGCCCAGTTCACCGTTGGCCATACGCACACGTTTGGATTCTTCCAGCGCCATACGGGCACGGGCTTTTTCCAGTACTTCAGCGGCTTTTTCACGACGCACCACCACCACGCCATCATCATCTGCCACCATCACATCACCGGGATAAACCAGTTCGTCAGCGCACACCAGCGGGATGTTGACGGAGCCAACGGTTTCCTTGATGGTGCCTTCAGAGAAGACCGCTTTTGACCAGACCGGAAAATTCATCTGTCGCAGGTCACGGGTATCCCGCACTCCGCCATCAATGATCAACCCAACCACACCACGGGACTGGGCAGAGGTTGCCAGCAGATCACCAAAAAAACCGTGATTGGACGGTGAGGTCGGGGCAAACACCATGATGTCACCGGCTTGGCACTGCTCAATCGCCACGTGCATCATCCAGTTATCACCGGCAGCACCAGAGATCGTGATGGCGGAACCGGCAACGCTCTTGTCTTGCTGGATCGGGCGCATGTAATACGCCAGCAAGCCAACGCGACCCTGGGCCTCGTGGATAGTGGCGACGCCACATTCTGCCAAACCATCAATTACGGTCTGGTCGGCTCGTTCGATATGTTGTACTACGACGGTTTCTTTCATAATTCTGATTCCTCAGTTTAATCACACAGGCCGGTTTATTGGGGCAGAGCCAGGCGACTAAAGACGCGACGGGTATTACCTTCAAAGATTTCCGCTTTCTGTTCAGCAGACAACGCGGTGTTACCGTCGATGTAGCGTTTGGTATCGTCGAAGTAGTGGCCAGTGTCAGGGTCAATACCGCGCACCGCGCCAATCATTTCAGAGGCAAACAGAATATTTTTGGTCGGTACAATATCAAGCAACAGATCGATACCACGCTGGTGATATACGCAGGTGTCGAAATACACATTGTTCAGTACCCGTTCTTCCAACTCAAAACCGTTGTCGAGCGCCAGGCCACGGAAACGTCCCCAGTGGTAAGGCACTGCGCCGCCGCCGTGTGGAATGATAACTTTCAGTTCCGGGAAGTCCTTGAACACGTCCGACATCATCAACTGCTGGAAGCCGGTCGTGTCAGCACCCAGGTAATGGGAGCCGGTGGTGTGGAAACAATCGTTACAGGATGCCGATACGTGCACCATGGCCGGAATATCGTACTCAACCATTTTTTCGTAAATCGGGTAAAACGAGCGATCTGCCAGCGATGAACCATTCCAGTGACCGCCACTGGGATCCGGGTTCAGGTTGATACCGATAAAGCCCATTTCTTCAACGGTACGAATGATCTCGGGCACGGATTTGGCCGGATCAACACCCGGAGACTGTGGCAGCTGGGCGACCGGGACAAAGTTTTCAGGGAACAGATCGCAGACGCGACGAATAATGTCGTTCTGATGTTCCGTCCAGAACTGGCTGGTGTACTCGTTACCAATGTGATGTCCCATCCAGCTGGCGCGAGGAGAGAAGATGGTCAGATCCGTGCCGCGTTGCTGCTGAAGCTTCAGCTGGTTATTGACGATGGACTCGCGAATCTCGTCATCCGTGATATTAATCGTGCCTTTTTCACCCTTGAACAGCGGATCGGCGGCGACGGCAGCTTTTTGCTGGTCGCGATATTCGCCTACGCCTGGAGGTGTCGTGGTGTAGTGCCCATGGCAATCGATGATCATTATTCTTCTCTCGCTCGTTGATGGTGTTGTTTGCAGGGCCTGTTCCCGCAGAGCAGGCAAACAGCGAACCGCAGCGTCTGTCGGATGCCGAAACCTGCCGTCCGGAAGAGAAGTGGCAGACAGGTGCTCGACAAGCGGTACTTCCAAACGGCTGACGGCAAAGCTTACAGCTGCCTGGATGTTGCCTCCCATGGTAGGAACTGACATGCCGGGCTGGCTATTTCAATTTCACTGCTACAATATTGGATTTTGATATAGACCTGTTTATTCGAAGCTCTGGAGCAAGTGATGGATTTTGTCATACCCAACCTGCGACACCTGCGCGTCTTTCTTGAGGTTGCCGAACAAAAAAGCATAAGCAAGGCCGCTCCGAGGGTTTTTTTGTCACAGCCTGCGATCACCCAGGCACTGGCGCGACTGGAAGACATGTTACAAACCGAGCTATTCGAACGCCGTGCCGAAGGCATGTACCCCACGGCCTCGGGAGACGTCTGGTATAACCGTGTCGAACGCTGTATTTCCTGCCTGTTACAAGGCACCAGGGAAGCCTTGCGCTCCGGCAGCAGTCGCACCCAGTCGGCACAACAGATGGTCTCACTGCTGACCACGACCCAACTCAAGGCACTGGTGGCCGTTACCGAAGCAGAAAATTTCAGCATCGCCAGCCGTGCGGTCGGTGTCTCCCAGTCCTCCCTGCATCGGGCCGCCCGCGAGCTGGAGCACCTGTTACAAGTGCCGCTGTTCGAGAAGACCAGCACCGGCATCAGTGCCACCAAAGCCGCTCAGGCACTGGCTCGTGCGACCAAGCTGGCCTTTTCGGAGTTGTATCAGGGCTACTCTGAAGTCAGCGCCTTGCAATTTCGTGAAGTGGGCAAAATCGTACTGGGCAGCATGCCGCTGGCGCGCACCTCAATCCTGCCGGAGGCCATTATTCGGTTTAGTGAAAGGCACCCGGATATCGATATCCAGGTCGTCGATGCGCCCTACGACGATCTGCTGCACCACCTGCGCCACGGCGATCTCGATTTTCTCATTGGTGCCCTGCGCTTCCCGCCACCAGTCGACGACGTGCTGCAGGAAGAGCTGCTGTCCCCGCCGCTGGCGATTATTTGCCGCCCAGCACACCCACTACTCATCACCGCCAGCGGTGATGTCGCGCTGCCGACCCTGAACGATCTGCCCCGCTACCCCTGGGTTGTGCCGCGCGAAGGCACTCCAACCCGCAAGGCATTTGAGGCACTGTTTGAACAACATGACATCAAGCCGCCACAACGACTGGTCGAAACCAGTTCTCAAATCCTGATTAGGGAACTGTTACGCGGCAGCGACCGCCTGACCCTGATTTCAACTCATCAGATAGAACATGAACTGAATACCGGGCTGTTATCCGTATTACCCGTCACCCTTGAACATACCCGTCGCGCTATCGGCATCACCTTACGCCAGAACTGGCAGGCAACCCCCAGCCAGATGCAGTTTCTGGATATATTGCGCGAGCAGGCCGCCGCCTGCCGTGATCTGTGAGTGATCTGTGAGTGATCAAACAGGATCGTTGTAGAAAACCAATACCTGATAGCTAATCAGGCCAGAACCAGCTTGAAAATAGGGTAACGGCAACCGACCGTGCCTGCATCAATTCAGGCCAGCAGTAAAAAACAAGGCGGCTACAGGCCCACAAGCTGGTACTTTTTAACGGTTTTTATTGCCCCGGCAAACAATGACACGAGTCTGTCGAGACACTCTTTTTTTTGCCGCACCAGAACAATGCATTATCAAAATTGAATAGCTAATCCGGTTTATCAATTACCCTGATTCCGGGGCCAATGTTAGATTGGAGTTCTCGAACTTGGTCGTTTTGAGTTTTGTGTTGTTGCCCGTTGTCCCGTGTTGCTCAGGTATGGTCCTTCAGGATCACACCGGGCAATATTGGCAGCGGGCGTTTTTTCAGACCGTTCGATGTCAATCTTCAGTACGCTTGCGAACTTTCAGCGCTGAACTCCCATCATTCAGCGTTCACGCTGAACATTCCGCCAGCCTGTTGCTGCAATATTCCTTGCAAACCCAGTAAATAACCGGCATCCCCGGTGCTACAGACACACAGATCAGGAGAACAAGAATGAGATTATGTGTTGCAGGTGCCGCCGGCGCCTTTGGCCAGAAACACCTGGACGCGGTCGCCAACATTGAAGGCGCTGAAGTGGTATCCGTTGTCGGTACCCGTCCCGACGTCATCAAACAGGTAGCAGAAGAACGTGGCATTCCACACTACTGTACCGACCTGGCTGAAGCCCTGGCCCGTGACGACGTTGACGGCGTACTGCTGGCAACACCGACCAGCATGCATGCCTCCCAGGCGATCCAGTGTCTGGAAGCCGGCAAGCATGTGATGGTTGAAATTCCGATGGCCGATAACATCGAAGACTCTCGCAAGCTGGTTGAAGTGCAGCAGCGTACCGGCCTGGTCGCCATGTCTGGCCAGACCCGTCGTTTTAACCCGTCTCACCAGTGGATTCACAACAAGATCCAGGCCGGTGAGCTGAACGTTCAACAGATGGATGTACAAACCTACTTCTTCCGTCGTACCAACACCAATGCCAAGGGTCAGGCACGTTCCTGGACCGACCACTTGCTGTGGCACCACGCCTGTCACACCGTTGACCTGTTCCAGTATCAGACCGGTGAAACTTGCAGCAAGGTTCAGGCGCTACAAGGTCCGATTCATCCAGATCTGGGCATTGCCATGGACATGAGCATTGGCCTGAAAGTACCCAGCGGTGCAATCTGTACCCTGTCGCTGTCGTTTAACAACGAAGGCCCATTCGGTACTTTCTTCCGCTACATCTGTGACCAGGGCACCTACATCGCCCGTTACGATGACCTGGTAGATGGCTACGAAAACCCGATCGACCTGTCAGGCGTTACCGTATCCAACAACGGTATTGAACTGCAGGATCGTGAATTCATCGCCGCCGTCAAAGAAGGCCGTGAGCCTAACTCTTCTGTTGCCCAGGTTCTGCCCGCAATGGAAACTCTGGATAAGCTGGAACAGTTGCTGGAAGCCGAATAATCCGTTGTAACGGAATCCTGCGGTGATCTGCTGCTCTACTGCTGGCTCCCACGCTCCGGCATGGTAGCCATGGGTGGCATCCGTTCCCACGCCGAAGCGTGGGAACGAGTCAAGCATCCGACGCTGCAACTCCGAATCACGCGCCAACTCGCTTCCCAAAACCGGCTCCGCCGGTTTTTCCGTTTCTGACATGAGGTGTTTTTATGACCACGCTGAAGACTGAATTTAACAACCCCGGTATCGGTCTGGGTTGTATGAACCTGTCCCATGCCTATGGTGTTCCGCTCCCGGAAGACGAAGCCATCAAGGCATTACACGCCGCGTTTGATATGGGCTATCGCCATTTTGATACCGCCACCTTGTATGGTGGTGGCAAGAACGAACTGCTGCTGGGCAAGGCCCTGAAAACGCTGCGCAACGATATTTTTCTGGCATCCAAAGGCGGCATGCAGATCGGCGAGCAAAGCGGCGTCAAGGAAATCAATGGCGCTCCAGCCACCTTGCGCAAACAGGTCGAAAACAGTCTGCGGCGCTTGCAGGTTGAACACATCGACCTCTATTACCTGCACCGTCTTGATCCGAACACAGCGATCGAAGCATCGGTTGGGGCACTGGCCGAGATGGTAAAAGAAGGCAAAATTGGTGCGATCGGCCTGTCTGAAGTCTCCGCCGACACCCTGCGCAAGGCCCATGCGGTACACCCGATTGCAGCGTTACAAACCGAATACTCGCTGTGGAGCCGTAACGCCGAAATCGCCGTATTGCAAGCCACTAAAGAGTTGGGTACCGCCTTTGTTGCCTTCTCTCCAGTAGCGCGTGGCTTCCTCGCCAATGGCCTGCAGGACGTGGACTCACTGGAGCCGAAGGATATTCGCCGTAATATGCCGCGCTTTTATCCAGAGAACTTTGCTGCCAACCTCAAGCTGCTGGAACAGTACCACCAGATTGCCACCACGGTTGGTTGTACGCCTGCGCAATTGGCACTGGCCTGGGTTTGCGCTCAAGGCGACCATATCGTCCCCATTCCCGGGACACGCTCAGTGGCCCACATGCAAGAAAACCTGCAAACCCAAGACATTACCCTGTCTGCCGACATCATCCGCCAGCTGAACCTGCTGATCAATCAGACCACCGTCACCGGCAGCCGCTACAGCCCGGCCCAGCAGGTTGAAATTGATACCGAAGAATTCAGCAGCTGATTGTTGTCGTAGCCGACGACGCCTGCCAATAACATCCATGGCTTTCGGCAAATACTGTCGCAAAGCCATGGCTTACAAAAACAACAATAAAAACATCTTATGAATTCAGCGCAATCCAGTAGAGCAACCGATGGCAACGCCAAATCACCATCCGGTACGTATCAGCGAATTTCCCGCTACACCCTGTACAGCGAGGCGCCGTCCGCCAGTGACCCGGAGTTTGTCCACATTGAGGATATTCCCAGCCGGGCCAGACTGTTCGACTGGGCCATCAATATTCATACCCATCCGAATATGTTCCAACTGGTCTTTGTCCACACCGGTTCAGTGCGGATATTTATTGATGGCCAGGAAGAAAACCACAGTGCGCCGGTGATTATCTCGGTACCTGCCGGGGTGGTGCATGGTTTCGAATTTGAACGCGAAGCCACCGAAGGCTGCGTGATTACCGTCTCCCGCCTGCTGATTCAGGACGACCAGTTTGCCCGCCAGTTTCCGTTCGAACAGGAATTACTGCAAACCGCCCGTATTATCAACCTGACCCACCACCCGAAGGATCTGGCCTTTATCGACCAGACGGCCCTGCAATTGACGGATGAGTATCAGGGTAATGCCATTGGCAAAAAAGCCATGTTTGCCTGGCTACTATTCGGTTTACTGATCAAGCTGGGGCGTCTGGTCGAAGAGCGTCCGGAAACCGGCCCGGAAGATATTCACAGCGAACGCTTCCGCCGCCTGAACACCCTGATCGAAGGGCACTATCGCCAACACCAGGCGGTCGAGTTTTATGCGCAGGAACTGTGCACCACCCCGGCCAGCCTGAGCCGTACTTGCAAGCAGGTGGCCGACAAGAACATCACCGACCTGCTCTACGACCGCCTGATACTGGAAGCCCAGCGTATGCTGATTTATTCCTCAGTGCCGGTTTCACTGATCGCCTATGATCTGGGGTTTAATGACCCGGCCTATTTTTCGCGCTTTTTTCGCCGCCGGGTTGGCCTGTCGCCAACCGCATTCCGGGAACAAAGGGATGGTATTCATGGTACAAACTCGTAACGGGATTACCATCTCGACAGTACGACCTGAATAACATCATCCGCTGCCTAACCACACTTGGCTGGGATAATCATTACATCACCCGCTCAATTCAGACAGGGACTTGCATCATGAAACTCACTGCCCCATGTTCTCCCATTGATTTTTCTTCTAAAGATATTTACGGCAATCCCATTCGTCTGAGCCATTACGCCGGGAAAAAGATTCTGCTGGCCTTTTTTCGTGATGCCGCCTGCCCTTTCTGCAACCTGCGCCTTTATGAACTCACCAACCAATACAAAACCTTGCAAGCCGCCAACGTTGAAGTTATCGCCGTATTCAGCTCAACCGCAGAAGAAGTCAGACATTTTGTTGCTCGTCATCCGCGTCCCTTTATTTTGTTGAGCGACCCCGATCTGCAACTGTACGAACGTTATGGTATCGAGCAATCTGCCATGGCCATCGTCAAAGCCATACTGTTACGCTTGCCCCGTATCGTCAGTGGCTTGCTGAAAGGTGGCACTGGCGATACGAAGAATCCTCATATCAAACTGGTGCCTGCCGATTTCCTGATTTCGGAGCAAGGAGAAATCCAGCTCGCCTGGTACGGCCGCCACACCAGCGACCATATCCCGATGAAAACGCTGGAGCAATTTGCCGCTGGGACGCTCGGCTCCCGCCGTTAGGGATGATGTGCTATTAGGGGGGAGCCAGAGCGAGTTTGGTGTTATGGAACGGGCACTCAGGTAACAGGTCAAGTGCCTTGGGGATCGCTTTCCTGGTTTACAGCCGAGATGCCAGCTGCGCTTATAACCAGCGCAGCTTGCGGAACCAGGCCAGCAACCCAACGGCTAATGTAGCCATGGCCCCCAGCAAGATAAAGTAGCCGTTGTGGAGTTTCAGTTCGGGAATGTATTCGAAGTTCATACCGTACAGCCCGGCCAGAAAACCCAACGGGATAAAAATCGCGGTAATCACGGTCAGTACTCGCATGGTGTTGTTGAGCTGGTGCGAGGTAACGGCCAGATAACCGTCAATCAGATCGCCGCAAATGTCATAGAACATCGACACCAGGCTGGCCAAACGTTCAAAGCGGTCGTGCAGGTCATTCAGGGTATGGTCTAGCCCGAGATCCGGCTGTTCAAACAGCGCCAGATCACTGGATTTCAGCTCATCGGTAATACTCTGGTGATAATTAAAAATGCGCCGCAGCTTTACCAGTCGTGACCGATAGCCCATTAACTGGCGCATCAGGGCATCGGTTCCCTGGTCGTGCAAGGCATCTTCAAGGTCACTCAGCTGGTCTTCAAACGCCAGTACATGTTCCAGATACATACCGGCCGAGGTATGCATAATGCGTAACGCCAACTGGGCCGGGCAGCGCTGTAAATGAATACCGCCATGTCCTGCCATCAAACGATTGATACTTTCCGCCGGTAACGGGTGATAGCTGATCAGCAAACGCTCACTGATAAAAAATGAAATCGACTGGGATTTATGGTGTAACTGGCTATCAAACCGGGCGATACCGCGATACAGGATAAACACGTGGTCGTCGAATACTTCTAGCTTGGGCGGGTGGCGATCACGCTGGGCATCTTCGATGGCCAGCGCATGGCAACCCAGTCCCAACAATATCTGCCGTTCTGCCTGATGCTGTTCGAGTCCTTCCGACGTCAAATCGAGCCAGAGCCGACTGCTGGCGTCGTTACGCCAGTCATGCACCAACTCCTCTCCACCAATGGACGCCTGGCCATTGCCGTTAATCATCAGGGTACGAATCATCAACTGTCCTTCAGGTAAAAATACAGCGGCTCAGGTCAGGCGTGTTACATCGACCGCAACCCGTAGCACTGGATTACTGCCGCCACCGTAGATCACCCCGCACACCGGCGTCACGTCATAGAAGTCCCGTCCCCAGGCCGTCACAATATGCTGTTCATGTGCCATACAGTTATTGGTAGGGTCGTATTCAAACCACCCCTCACCGGGTGCATAAACCGCTAACCAGGCGTGTGTGGCATCAGCCCCAACCATTTTTTCTTGCCCTGGCGGCGGCAGGGTTTCCAGATAACCGGAGACATAGCGGGCCGCAAACCCCAGTGAGCGCAAAATGGCAATTTGCAGGTGGGCAAAATCCTGGCAGACACCCCTGCGGGAATCCAGGACTTCCTGCAACGGCGTCGCAATGGTGGTGGATGCCGGTGAATATTCAAATTCCTGGTAAATTTTACTGGTCAGCGCCATGACAGCAGTCAGTAGCGGCTTGTCATCTTCAAACAGATTAGCGGCAAATTCTTGCAAGATTTGCGATGACTTGAGCATCGGTGAATCCAGCAGAAACTCCCGCGCCAATAACACTTCTGGAGCACGGGAGCTGCTCATCGCCTCAAGAGCATCACGACAACTGATTCCAAACTCCAGGTCGGGTGCCGCTTTTTGTACTCCCGTCCGTACTTCGCTGGTGGATGTAATCACCAGTTTCTTGTGCGGCTTCTGAATTTCAAAGTGGTAGGCGTTATTGCCAAAATAATCACTGCGATTGGAGGTAAATGCAGCACCTGGCAGCACATCAACACGTGTCGATAAACATTGCTGTCGCAAGGTATCCCGAGGTGTGACATGGGCCATGTTGTAACAGTGGGATACCCGACTGTGATAAACATATTCTGTGGTATGACGGATTCGATATAACACTAGATACTTTCCCAGGTACTGTTAACCAGTTGCTGTGAGGCTTCCCGGTGATCAAAGTATTTGTCAGTAATCATTTCACTCAAGCCACTCAGCTGGCTGGCGATCTTTTTCATTTGCTCATCCAGGTGACTGCGCTGGAATCCGTCGGCTTTACTCAGTTCAGCCAGCGACGATAATTTGAGCAGCGTTTCACACTCAAGAATCCGGCGCTCATCGGCGGCCAACTCGTGCATCTGGGTTGGTGTTTTCGGCAGCGCCCGAATATGCTGCCGCAATTGTTCCACCTGATACATCAAGGAACGCGGATTGGTCGGATCCATCATCACCAGATCCAGACTCGTCTGGATCCCGACACGGGCACGGTAACGGCGGCGATAACTGATCAGGGCTTCCAGCGACAGCAATAATGCTTCACACAGTTTGCTCTGATCCGACTCGGACAATACCGGTACAATCAGGCTGTCGATTGCAATCGCGATCTGGTAACCCCGTTCGAGACGTCTTCCCATATCCATAAAACGCCAGCCGAAACCACGAATCATGCTTTCCTGGGTCAGACCGGAAAGAGCCATCAGCGCGGTCACTAGCGGGTCGAGTGCTTCTTCCGGCGCCGATGCGAGGCTGCCAGAAAAGCTGATACCCAGCATGTTCAAGGCATCACGAATATCGTTGATCACGCGGTAAGTATCCGACGACAACAGTTCCTTGGTTTCATCGGCGCAATAAAGCATCGCATTAAGGTTGCCGGAAATGCTGCGCAGTACCGAACCATTTTCGATAATGCCCCGCAGAGCTTCTTCTGCGGTCTGGTCATCGGTGGAACGTGACGGCGTCGCGGTGATCATGGAGACGGCATGCAGTAGCTGATGCTGGGTTATATCGCTGATACGCTCTTCGCCATTCAGCATCATAAAGGCCGTACGCAGTATCCGCAGGGCCGCTTCTGCACGCTCGGCATAACGCCCCATCCAGAACAGGTTTTCCACCACGCGGCTGGGCAGGCTGATCAGGTCGGCTTCACGACTGACCGGCTCATCAAGATGCTCATCGTGGGCCAGGCGTTCCGGTTCAGAAGCAATAACCCAAGTGTCTTTGCTCTTGGAACCGGTTTGGCTGGAGATCATAAACGAACGTTCGCCATGACCAATGCGCGTCAACCCGCCCGGCATAACGGTGTAAGACGTGTCCGTTGCTACCGCAAAACTGCGCAGGATAACCGGACGGGGTTTGAGTACGCCGTCCACAAAAGAAGGGACGTGGGAGGCTTCCATCACTGGCTGGGCAACGTATTGGGTTGGATCAGCTTCAATCCGGGCTTTCAGTATTCGGGTTTCTTCCTGCCCCAGTTCTGGTCCATAAAGACTGCGGTTATCCAGATTGCGGTACACCGGCTTGATCACCAGTTCGTGCAAGTGATCCAGTACATAGGCACGATCCTCATCAAGACCACACCAGCGTGTTTCTACCGATGGCAAACGTAGCTCACGGCCCAACAAGTGTTTGGCGATACCGGGTAAAAAGCGT
Source organism: uncultured Oceanobacter sp. (assembly GCA_913061185.1). Lineage (GTDB taxonomy): Bacteria > Pseudomonadota > Gammaproteobacteria > Pseudomonadales > Oceanobacteraceae > Oceanobacter > Oceanobacter antarcticus. Next base: position 39,501 of record CAJXTI010000006.1, on the reverse strand, counting down.
AAAAAAACCGGGTTTTCCAATACCCCGGAACCAAGCGGGTTAGCCACGACGACATTACCAGCCCGAACCACTTCAAGCAGGTTGGCGACTCCGAGGCGGGAGTCACCACGCAATTCAACCGGATCACAGAACCAGTCATCCACCCGGCGTAACAAGACGTCTACCCGGCTCAGGCCATCCAGCGACTTCATCCATAAAAAGCCGTTACGAACGACCAGATCGTCACTTTGAACCAGATGAAAACCCAGGTAATTAGCCAGGTAGGCGTGTTCAAAATAGGTTTCGTTATGCGCACCGGGTGTCATGACCGCAACACGTGGCGTACTGGTATTGGGTGACAGGGAATTCAGTTTGGAACGCAGGCGCTGAAAAAAGGCCGCCAGCCGGTGTACATGGCTGTCGCGGAACAGACTCGGAAACACCCGCGACATCACGTTGCGGTTTTCCAGTGAATAGCCAGCACCACTCGGGCTTTGGGCTCGATCGCCAATCGCCATCATCTGGCCATCTGCACCACGCACCAGATCAACCGAGTGCAAAATCAGATCGTGGTCACCCGGCAAGTGGATGCCATTACAAGCGCGTAAAAAACCACGATGGCAAAACAGTGCGTCAGGGGGAATCACCCCTGAGCGAATCAGATCCCGATTACCATAAAGATCCCGTAACAGCAGATTAAACAGCTCTGCCCGTTCCAGCAGACCGGCTTCAATCCGTCCCCACTCATCACTGCCAATAACGTAGGGAACCAGATCCATATTCCAGGTATGAGATGGCGTACTGGAATCACTGTAGATGTTATAGGTCGCGCCATCGTCCCGCAAAATACGCAGCGCCTTGGTCTGGCGCTCATCAAATGAAGCAGACCCCAGCTCTTTCAGACTGTCGAGAAGATAGGACCAGTGCGGACGCAGCTCTCCATTGGCATCGACGGCTTCATCCTGAAGTGCCGGATTATGGCGGTAGATCAGTTCATCGCTGTCTGGCCCTGGAGCCGGTGACACGGTCGGCGACATGCTTGTTCTCGCTGCGGATTCGAAGGAACGCTGTTAAAAAATTCCGGCCAAAAAAATGGCCGCTTGCGGCGGCCATTATGTCAGATTGGGGAAATTGTCTCAGCTTTGTTTGCTCCCTCCCCCAACAGAGGGAGCAAACGCGCCTTATTTACGCCGTAAATCCAGCGTACAAGGATAATCGTTCGGAGACTCTTCTGCTGGAGGTGCCATCGGACGCGGTTCGGTATGCGGGAAAAACTCCCGGATAGCATCGATGTCCGGACGGGCAGAATACGCCCCATGGCTGTGATCCAGCGTTGAGAAACGATTGACCCGACGCGATTCCGCTTCAAAGGAATTTACCGGGAAAGTGTCGTAACTGCGGCCACCTGGATGCGATACATGGTAACTGCAGCCGCCCACAGAACGGCCATTCCAGGTATCAATCAGGTCAAACATCAACGGTGACTGTACCCCGATGGTTGGATGCAGCGCCGACGGGGGTGCCCAGGCCTTGTAGCGCACACCGGCAACGTATTCGCCATGGCGACCCGTGCTGGTGAGAGGTACACGACGATCATTACACGCCAGTACATAGCGGTTGTTGGTCATGCCGTACACCTTGACCTGCAAACGCTCGACCGAGGAATCCACATAACGGGACGTACCGAAACTGGAGACTTCCTCGCCCAGAACGTGCCATGGCTCAATCGCCCAGCGCAGCTCGATCTTGATATCACCCAGTTCTACCCGGCCATAATGCGGGAAACGGAACTCTTCAAACGGCAACAGCCATTCTGCGCGGAAATCGAGACCATGCTCCTGCAGATCCTGAGCGACTTCCTGAATATCTTCCCAGACATAATGTGGCAGCATGAACTTATCATGCAGCTGGGTATTCCAGCGCACCAGATCGTGTTTGTACGGATCTTTCCAGAAACGGATCAACAAGGCCCGGATCAACAGCGCCTGAACCAGCCCCATGCGACTGTGCGGTGGCATTTCAAAACCACGAAACTCCAGAATACCCAAGCGGCCTGACGCGCTGCCTGGTGCAAACAGCTTGTCGATACAGAACTCGGCACGGTGCGTATTGCCGGTCACATCGATCAGCAGGTTACGCATAATGCGGTCGATCAGCCATGGCAGGGCAGATTCCCCTTCCGGCATTTGCTGGAAGGCAATCTCCAGTTCATACAGACCTTCGTCCCGGCCTTCATCCACCCGTGGTGCCTGGCTGGTCGGGCCAATAAAGGCACCCGAAAACAGATAGGACAAACTTGGATGATGCTGCCAGTAAGTGACAAAGCTGCGCAGTAAGTCAGGGCGACGCAGCATTGGGCTATCCGCTGGAGTCTTGCCACCCAGCGTGATGTGGTTACCACCACCGGTACCGGTGTGGCGGCCATCCAGCATGAACTTTTCAGTGCCCAGACGTGATTCACGTGCTGCCTGATACAACTCATTCATGGTGTGCATCATGTCGCGCCAGTTGCTGGCCGGGTGAATATTCACCTCAATAACACCGGGGTCTGGCGTCACCAGCAGCTTTTGCATACGCCAGTCACGTGGAGGCTCGTAACCTTCAATAATGATCGGCATATCCAGCGCTGCGGCTGTTTCCTCGATCATGGTCAGCAAGGCAACGTAGCTTTCCAAATACGGCAGTGGTGGCAAGAAAATATGAATTTTGCCACCACGAGCTTCAATACACATGGCCGTACGAACCAGATTGCGCCAGTAGGTCTCGGACTGGTCATCCTGCTCGGCACGCTGCTTCTGTGATTTTTCATCGGATACGGATTGCTCGGCAATCGGTTCTGGGGCAACTGTCGCCACACTACTGATGATTTCTTCACGAGTCTGCAATGCTTCTGTGGTGCGGAACGGGTCAGCTTCCTGCGGCAGTGGCACTTCTTCTGACCATGGCAAGCCTTGCAGTGGCAAACGCAGACCCATAGGCGAATCGCCCGGTATCAGCGTAATGCGACCACGGCGCAATTCCCACACGCTGGAGCGCCAGTTCTGGCCATAAAAGTCCCATTCCACTGGCACAACAAAACCGGTAGGCGTACTCAGCCCCTGATCCAGCACCCGTGCCAGACGACGACGTGCCAGTTCATCCTTGGCAGCCGCGATTTCGGAGTCCAGGTTAACGGGCAGATTTTGTTCTTCCAGCAGGTAATGCAGGCCATCTTCATAGGCCGCCTGAACATACTGGTCAGACAAGCCCAGTTTCTCAGACAATAGCGTGGCAAACTGGTGAGCATCTTTTTCTGTGTGGCCGTAATCTTTGTCAACCCGAGCCAACAGCTCGGGGCGTGTCCACATCGGCTGATTGTCGGTACGCCAGAACACACCCAGCGCCCAACGAGGTACTTCTTCGCCCGGATACCATTTGCCCTGACCATAGTGCAGCATGCCTTCTGGTGCGAACCGGTCACGCAGTTTTAACAACAGGGTTTTGGCCAGACTCAGCTTGTGGGCACCCAGCGCTTCGGTATTCCACTGTGCCGCTTCCATATCATCAATCGATACGAAGGTTGGCTCACCCCCCATGGTCAGGCGAACATCGTTCTCAACCAGCAACAAATCGACCTTGTCGCCCAGGGTCAATACATCCGCCCATTCCGCATCGGTGTACGGCTTGGTAACACGAGGATCTTCATGGAAACGGGTAACGTCGTTCTTGAAGTCAAACTCGACTTCACACTTGTCGGTGTAACCGTTGATTGGTGCGGCCGATACCGGATGTGGTGTACAGGCCAATGGAATATGACCTTCACCGGCAAACAGCCCGGAAGTTGGATCCAGGCCGACCCAGCCAGCACCAGGCAGATACACTTCACACCAGGCGTGCAAATCGGTGAAGTCGGCTTCCGGTCCAGAAGGGCCGTCAAGCGACTTTTCATCCGACGTCAGCTGTACCAGGTAACCGGACGCAAAACGCGCTGCCATTCCCAGATGACGCACCGCCTGCACCATTAGCCAGGCACTGTCACGACAGGAACCGAGTGCCTGTTCCAGAGTTTCTTCTGGCGTTTGAACGCCTGGTTCCATTCGAATGGTGTATTCAATCAGCTGCTCAAGCTGCGAATTGACGTCCACCAGAAAATCAATGGTACGACGTTTTTTGGTCGAAATACCCGCCAGAAACTTTTCAAACTCTGGCCCCTGGGGTTCCAGCTCCAGATAGGGCTGCAGCTCTTTTTTGGTCTGCTTGTCGTATTCGAACGGAAATTCTTCCGCATCTTCTTCAAGGAAAAAGTCGAATGGGTTAATCACCGTCATGTCGGCGATGACTTCAACTTCTACCGAAAACTTGCGGGTTTTTTCCGGGAATACCAAACGTGCCAGGTAGTTGCCGTAAGCATCCTGCTGCCAGTTAACAAAGTGGTTTTCCGGCTGCACTTTGAGGCTATAAGACTCAATTGGTGTACGACAATGAGGGGCCGGACGCAGTCGAACCACATGGGGTGACAGCGAAACAGGCCGGTCAAAATCGTAGTATGTGTTGTGCTGAATCGCAACACGGATAGTCATAACTGCTCCCGAAATAGGAAAACTCTGAATATCGTTACAGGTGCTGGTCGGCCTTGCCAAACCAGCACCTCATTTTCGTCCCTGTTGCCTGCTCGGTAATTGGCTATTGATCCGACAGGAACCAGGTTTTTTGTATCAGGTCATGAACATCTGCCAGTGATAATTGCAATTCATTCAGATCCTCACGGAAGGCGACGCCAAAATCTTCGGCATCCAGGTCTGCTGTAATTTCATCACAAATCAATCGGGTGCGATTAATCACGTCTTCACCCGCTGGCAAACAAGCCGAGCTTGCCATGATTTTATTCAGGCAAAATGAAACTGAGCGGGGAAATTGCTCATCGCCCAATAAAAAGGTCACCACAGGGGTTCCCTTGATGGACGAACGCATGGCGCGACGGAAGGGCTGATCGGCGTTGAGAGAACGCAACACATTACCCCAGATAATCTGACGACTGTTCACCGCGTATTCATCATCAGCCACCTGATGAATCGCCGCAATCGCGGCATCGAGGTTACGGGAAGTCATGTCGGCCCGTTCCAGGTTTTGTCCCATCAGCAACATGTCCCAGCCTTCGTCGCGGGTCATATTGACATAGAGCAAACCGACAATTTGCTGACAGGATTTGATGATGCTTTCGAGGAACTCGTGGCGCATGCTGCGGTTAATACCGAGTGACAGGTTTTCCTGCACAAACATACTCAGTTCATTCACCAGTTCCCAGGCATCGGCAGGGATCACATCCCGCGTGGTACGGATGTTTTCACGAATCGCGCGCAGGGAATTCACAACTGAGCACGGATTGGTGTCATCACCCAGCAGAAACTTCACTACATTACGCTCATCTCGAACGGAATAGCGACTGTTGTAATCGTCTTCAAGACTGTTGATGACAATCAGGTTGTACCAGCCCAGATTGACACGCCGCGGCATGTCAAACAACAGCTTGTCATAAATGCTCAGCAGTCGCGCTGTGCTTTCAACCCGCTCCAGATAGCGAGCGGACCAGTAAATACGTTCTGCAACTTTCGAGAGCATTATTCGATTCCTGTTCCTGTATCGACAATCCAGGTGTCCTTGCTGCCACCACCCTGGGAAGAGTTAACTACCAGAGAACCTTTTTTCATTGCAACCCGCGTCAAACCACCGGTCGTGACATAGCTGTCCCGCGACTGCAGTACAAACGGCCGTAAATCCAGATGACGTGGTTCCACCTTGTTTTTACCCACCAGAGTCGGCGAGGTCGACAAGGCCAGCGTTGGCTGGGCAATGTAGTTACGCGGGTTAGCCTTGATCAGGTCAGCAAAGGTTTCACGCTCTTTTTTGGTTGAATGCGGGCCAATCAGCATGCCATAACCACCGGATTCGTTGGCAGGTTTAACCACCAGCTTGTCGAGGTTGGCCAGTACATATTCGCGCTGTTTGTCGTCGTAACACAAAAAGGTTTCCACATTCGGAATCAGTGGTTCTTCACCGAGATAATACTTGATGATGGCAGGGACAAAGGCATATACCACCTTGTCATCAGCCACACCGGCACCCGGCGCGTTGGCCAAAGCCACGTTACCGGCACGCCATGCACGCATCAGCCCGGGCACACCCAGCGTGGAATCGGGGTGGAATACTTCCGGGTCGAGAAACAGATCGTCAATACGGCGATAAACCACATCAACCCGTTCCAGACCAGCAATGGTTTTCATGTAGACACAATCGTCTTCTGTCACCACCAGATCACTGCCTTCAACCAGCTCGGCACCCATACGCTGTGCCAGAAAAGCATGCTCAAAATACGCCGAGTTATAAATTCCCGGAGTCAGCACCACCACCACCGGCTTGTCGACTTCGCGTGGAGATAACGCCGACAGGGTATCAAACAGGTGTTCAGGATAATCACCGACCGGGGCGATACTTACTTTTTCAAACACTTCAGGAATAACCCGCTTCATGATCGAGCGGTTTTCCAGCATATACGATACGCCAGATGGAACACGCAGGTTATCTTCCAGTACATAAAACTGGCCATCACCGTCACGCACCAGATCGGTACCACATATATGAGCCCACACACCAAAACGAGGGCTGATACCTTCACATTCCTTGCGGTAATTAACCGATTGTTTAAGTATAAATTCTGGCACCACACCATCCTTGAGGATTTTTTGATCGTGGTACAAGTCATCAATAAAAAGGTTAAGCGCACGCAAGCGCTGTTTCAGACCAGCAGCCGTGATATCCCATTGGCTTTTGGAAATCACTCTGGGAAGAATGTCAAAGGGCCAAGCCCGATCGATATTCCCGCCTTCTGTATATACAGTAAACGAAACACCCATTTCCTTAATAGTCGATTCAGCCGCTATTTTGCGTGAATTGACATCTTCATCCGAGAAAGATTCCAGATAGGAAATAAGTGCTTCAGCAGGTTCACGCGCGCAGCCGGGTGCACTGAAAAGTTCGTCGTAGAACTCACCCGGTGCGTAATCCTTCCACTCGATAGACATACAGCTCCTGAAATTTGCCATCAGGTTAATGAGGAATTGACGCCAGACTGGCAAGCACTGGGTCACTCTGAAAGACTACAAAGTGCCCGAAGTAAACCACTCCCCATGGATGACTGCAAGCCGCCACAGCGGCCATTCTGGCGCAGAATGATAGGTATTGATCATGAATCAGGCAGCCGCGATCAACCCTTGCTACAAAGGCACCAATGACGAACAGATCACACACCCCAAAAGCACCAATCCAGTGCATTGCGGCACCCAGCGGTCAAAAACCGGAATGTGAAGCGAAACCCGTGCAACAAGGCACGACTCGAACGACGCTTTATGGTGAGTTTTGAAGACTACAGGCATCCTTAGGCACCCTATTAAACGAAGCCAGCACGCCAATCAGCAGATATCAATATAATAACGCCGCAAACCAGTAACAAACCGGCAGCATAATAATACAAGAAGAAAGACAGTCAGGCAGATATTCTGTTTTAATTAACACAGCCCAAGTTTTTGTAACTGCTATACCAGTCTACCAGATCATCAATACACATAGGATAGCCAATATAATACCCCTGGGCGATATCACAGCCTTTCATTCGCAACAGATCCATTTGTGACAAATGCTCAATTCCCTCGGCCACGACTTCCAACTCCAGTGCATGCGCAAGATCAATAATAACCGAAACAATACTGGCATCTGTTTTATCCGTTGCCGCACTTTGCAGGAAATGGCGATCTATTTTTAATATATCCACCGGCAAATGCCGCAAATACGCCAGAGAGGAATACCCGGTACCAAAATCATCAATTGCGATTTTCACGCCCAGGTTTCTCAGTGTGCGTAACTTGTTCAGGCTTTCTCCAGCATCATCGATAAAATGCCCTTCCGTCACTTCCAGAACCAGCCGTTCAGCAGGGAAACCAACAGACTGAATCAGATTCCTGACGTTATAGATCAGGTTACCTTCCTGAAACTGCTTTGGTGAGATATTGATCGACATCGACAGTGAACTGTCTTCTCGTTTGTGCCAGCGTGACGCTGTTTCAAAGGCCTGCACCATCACCCACTGACCGATCTGTCCAATCAGTCCGCACTCCTCGGCAACACCAATAAACTCATTGGGGTAAATAATCCCCCGCTCAGGGTGATGCCAACGCAGTAAGGCTTCCACGCCAAACAAGCGCCCATGAGCGACATCTATTTGTGGTTGATAATAGAGTTCAAACTGATTGTGTTGTAGTGCCAGGCGTAATTCGCTTTCGGTTTTCAATCGGGCCAGCGTACGATCGTTCATCGCGGGGGTAAAAAAGCGGAATTTACCCTTACCATCCGCCTTGGCCTGATACATCGCCTGGTCGGCACAAAAAATCAGCCGTTCCATTTCCACACCGTCATCAGGAAACTGGGCTATACCAATACTGCAATGTATATACACTTGATTCGAGTTCACCTCGAACGGACGGGCGATCGCTTCGAGAATTTTTTCTGCTACCGTAATTGATGAGCGCCCCTGATTCTGCTGCGGCAATAACATCACGAACTCGTCACCCGCCCAGCGCGACACGGTATCTGAATCACGGCAGCATTCCACCAGCCGTTCACCAACCTGCCGCAGCAGTTCGTCACCTGCGTCGTGCCCGAGGCTGTCATTCACGTTTTTAAAACGATCCAGATCGATAAAAAATACCGATAACGTATGCTGTTCACGCGCATGCCTTTTAACCGAATTCGCCAGCACTTCACTGAATGAGAACCGGTTACACAGCCCGGTCAACGGATCCATCCGGGCCATGCGGTAGAGCTGTTCTTCTGCTCGTTTACGCGCGGTAATATCGCGGACAAACATAAAAAATCGCGTTGGCTGGCCAAAATGAGGAATTGCATTGGCGGACACAGAAACAGGGAAACGTGTGCCATCTGCTCGTTGCGCCATCATCTCGTGTTCTTTTCCCGCCATTGGCAACAGTGAGCGCATAAATTCTTCACTGATACCATCGACAAGCTGTTGCGGCTCGATGTCTGCAAATAAATCAAAGAGATGCTGATGGGGCAACTGCACTTCGGCCCCCTCGGGCGGCTGAAACATCGTTGAGGCCGCCGGGTTAACGCTCAGAATAGTGCCCTGATGATCAAAAATAAGGATGCCATTCTGGGTATTCTCGAACAGGGTTCGGAGTTCATGCTCCTTCTCCTGTAGATCCTTGACCAGTGTCGACAACACCCCCGACTGGGTGCGCAGCACTTTCTCACGCATATCCGCCGAGCTGATATCAAAAATTGAAATAACGCAGTAGTGACTGCCGTCATCATGCACAAAGGGTTTTATCTGGATGGACTGCACCAGCCGCTCTGACGGCCGGGAACGGCCAGAGATGGATTTTTTGAACAGCGGAAATGACGTTTTCAGCAATTTGGCGGACAACACAGAAGGCGAGTTGAATTTAAGTGCCTTGAACACCGCACGGGCAATACGGCTGTTATCCAGTTCTGGCATGGCTTCGATCATGTCCTTACCCAGAATGTCCTGTTCGCTAATGCCCGACCGTTCTGCCATCCAGCCATTCCAGGACACCACGGCTCCTTCCGTGTTGAGCACAACAATCCCGCTATCCACCAGGTCAATAATATGCCGATACATTTCAGGCATACTCAGAACGCCGCCAAACGCTTCTTGATATGATCAAACAAGGTCACCAGCGCATCGGTCGGCTGGAAAAACATCAGCTGGGCTCGGGAATTTTTTTCGACCACGGTGAAGCTGATGGTCAAAAACAAGATCAGGTCATCCGCTTCATCGAGCAACCGGCCACTGTCGTTAAGGTCGCTGAAATTGCCGTATTCACAGCGCGGTAATTCAGTATGGATTTGAATGCCCAGTAACTGGGACAGCGCATAGATAACACCAGAAACGGCCACATTGGTCAGATCCAGCAGCATTTCTTCTTCGGTTACGGCAAACTCGATCAGTGTCTGCTCTTGCTCTCCCAGCAGCCCATTCAGCAGATTCAGACTTTCCCGTTCACTAAAAAACAGTAAGGCCTCCCCGCAAATTTCTCCGGAAAAGCGCTGTTGCACAAAAATCGCCTTACCTTCTTGGCGCAATTGCTCGGTAAAAGCCAGTGCCTCTTTTTTGGGCAACATATTGACTTCAGGAACGTGTAATTCGATACGACTGTTTGAAATTTCTGACAGCTCATCAATCACATGGCCCAGTCCCAGGTTCAGTGATTCTGCCAAGACATCCAGACTGATGGCCCGCGACTGCTCATCCATGATCATGATCAGCTCCGACCAAAAAAAGTACGCAAGCGTTCGACAAACAGTCCGATATCCTCTGGACTGATCGCCTTGTTGATGTACTGCACGCCCAGCGTATTGGCTTCCTCTATCAAGTTGGATGATCGATTGCCGGTCACCAGAGCAATTTTGCTGGCATCCACTCCAGCCGCCATGAGTTGCTTGCTGGTTGCGACACCATCTGGCGGTGCCATATTGACGTCGAGCAGATACCAGTCAAAATCGTAACCGGCACTTTCAGCGGTTGTAATGGCAACCTCACCGGAACCGGCTTCGTGAAATTCTGCATCTGGGAATATTCGGAGAATGACGTCTTTTATGATCATGCGAGCATATAGACTGTCGTCCGCGACAAGGCACTTGGGAGCCATAATCAATACCTGTTCTGGTTACTTCATCGCTTAAATCTAGTCCAGAACAGGGGTTAAGCAAGCAACGATACTATTTTCAGGGTTGATTCAACATCACCCTGATCGCTTCCAGTAAACGGTTGTATTCACCGGAGCCATCCACCGCGTAATTGAGGTTTTTAAATAGGCCTGTCAGTCGGGTGTAGAAGGTTCGGACAGCGGCTTTCCTTTGCGAGTCAGAGTCGGCAACAAACACCGGTTTATGCCGAACAACCGCTTCCATCCGTTCAAACAGCCGCTGCTGACGATCCATCGGAACCGATACATCCACTTCATCAAAAGCATCCTGCTGTAGATACACCATATCCAGCAACAGCGCTTTTTGCTGGAGAATAAAATCGTCCAGTGTGATGCCTTCTTCACCGGTCACCTGCATCATGCGGCTGACTTCATCACCCCGCACCAGCAGCTGCGACAAGGACTCAACCCGATGGGTCCAGCCAGGGGATAAGTGGCTATCAAACCAGGGCTGTAATTGCTTCAGATAACGGGACCAGGAAATCAGCGGGTCGACCGCCGGATAAAAACGCCGGTAAGCCCGATCGGCGGATAGCCCCAGAAACGTTTTTACGGTGCCCAGAGTCGCCTGGGTCACCGGTTCTTCAAAATTACCTCCGGCAGGAGAGACGGTGCCAACCATGGTAAAGGTACCTTCAACGCCGTTGGAGCGACGGATCACCCCTGCCCGTTCGTACACATTACGGATCGAGGAGTCCAGATAGGCCGGAAACGCTTCTTCGCCTGGAATTTCCTCCAATCGTCCCGAGGTTTCTCGCATCGCCTGAGCCCAGCGAGACGTCGAATCAGCAATCAGTAAGACGTCATACCCCATACTCTGGTAATACTCCGCCAGCGTAATGCCCATATAGATAGATGCTTCTCGTGCAGCGACCGGCATAGATGAAGTATTACAGAGGATAATGGTTCGATCCATCAGGCTGCCACCGGTCTTGGGATCCGTCATACCGGGAAATTCCTGAATCGTCTCCACCACCTCGCCAGCGCGTTCACCACAGGCGACAACGATCACGATATCGACATCCGAATAACGCGAAATCAGCCCCTGCAGTACGGTTTTACCGGCACCAAATGGCCCAGGAATACAGCCAGTACCGCCCTTGGCCAAAGGAAAAAAGGTATCCACCAGCCGGATTGTGGTGGACAGCGGCTGACTGGGATAAACACGTTCAGCTTCACCCAGCGCCATCAGCCGACGTGAGATCGGCATCCGAATTGGCCAGCGCTGACTGAGTGTCAGGTTACGACTACGGTGAATGTCGGCAACGCCGCTGTCCGACAGCGGCGTCAACCTGGCGACTGGATCGGCAACGGTAAAACTGCCTTCAAGAATCCAGTCAAGTTGCCACTCACCCTGCCAGTCAAATGGCACCATGATCTTGTGTTCAAAACGACCTTCTGCGACTGCGCCGGTCACGTCTCCTGCCCGCAGCTTCTGACCTTCCTTGATGGCGGGTTTGAATGACCAGCGGCGTTGCTGATCGAGGCCACGTACATCCACCCCTCGCGGCAGAAACGTACCGTAACTGGCTGCCAGCTGTTCCAGCGGATTCTGTAAACCATCGTAAACCATGCCAAGCAGACCCGGCCCCAACTCTGCCGATAACAGCTCGCCGGTTTGTAATACTGGATCGCCCACCCCGACACCACGGGTGCTTTCATAGACCTGAGCATCAGCCCGACGGCCGTGTATTCTCAATATCTCGGCTTTCAGGTACTCCTGCCGTCCATCAGACGCCGGGCGGCCTGGCAAGATAAAAACCACTTCGTTTTTGGACAGCGGATGATATTCACCAGGCGCAAGTTCGATACTTTCGATGGTGACCAGGTCATCTTGTACTGCGACAATACGCGCCGTTGGCAGCTGACGGGAATCGGTCATCCCTGCTGTTGCTGTTGCTGTTGCTGTCGTCTCTGTTGTCGCCGAAGTCATCATAATTCTCTCTTGGCTGCAGCCGAGGTTTTGGCAAATGTATTTCCAGCGTCCCGAGCCGGGTTGCTGTCATCATCCTGAACCACAGCCGTTATATCCACCGTAACCCAGTTTTTAAAGCGTACCACCGCATTGTCGGCGTCATACCCAATCCGACGGTTCAGCATGTCCCATTTGAGCACGTATACCACCACGGCAATCAGGCTGTTATCTCCGAGCAGGTGACTACGCCCCATCCAGGCCCAGTTGTACTGCAGCAGCATCTGTTCCAGCTCCCAGGGTTGGTGTAAGCGGATAAACTGGAGCGCCTGTGACAGCCAGGGCTGAGCCACTTCCAGACGAAACGTTGGTTCATGCCAGTTACGTTCAATGATCTGGCGATAACGGCTGACCGTCCAGTCCCCTCCAGGAGACGGGCTGTCAGCCTGTTGATATTCTCGTCGCCACAACGCCGCCACCAGAGTTCTGACATCCAGCCGCCGCTGAATCAGAGTCAGCAGTGCTGAGGTTTCGGCGGCGGGTCGAATAGCCTCATCGCGTAAGGCATCAAGCAGTTGTTGCTGACGCCCAACCAGCCGGCGGTTATCGGTGTTGATGGGTAGCTCTCGCCACTGCAGTGAGGACTCAATTCGCGCCAGCAAGTCGGCATCTTGCGGACTTAACAGCCGTAACCGGCGCTCCAACTTTAACCGGGAAAGCGGCGTTTGATGACGACTGCCCCAGCGCCCATGGGCAGGCAAACTCGACATCAACAGGGTGTAACGATCACGCCAGTCCATTCAAACCCCTAACCGGTTGTTAAAAATTTATCGGAGTTACGATTACAACGTTTAAACCGTCGTTCAATGGCCGGTAAATTCAATGGCCCGTAAATTCAATGGCCTGTAAATTCAATGGCCTGTAAATTCAATGGCCGTAAAAGCAGCCGGCTACCGAATAATGCCATCCAGAATGGCGCGAAACCTGGGCTGCAAATACCCCAGCAGTAATCCGGCAATGGCCCGATCACTGAGATCTACTTCAACCTGCTGACCACGCAGCACCAGCTTGATACCATTGTGGTCATCGGATCGATTTGCCAGGGTCACGCCGTCACGCAACATATCGACTTGTAACGCAAAAGCCAGGTCGGCCAGCGGCCCCTGCATCGCCGATTCCGGCGCTCGCCGAATATCATCCAGAGCCAGAATATGCGGTGGCAACAACAACTCCAGGTCGCCTTCCGGCGGTAGCTCAGCCTGTTCCAACAGTCGTCCGGCCGCAGCCTGAACCAGTTTTGCCAATAACTGTGGCTGATCAATTTGCTGCCGCACCAGCCGCGATACATCCGCAGAGAAGCGTTGTTCCAGCATGGATTTCATATCCAGCACCAGATCCCGAAACGCAATCTGCATGGCTTCCGCTGCCGCCTGCTGCTGCCGTTGGGCTTGCTGTTGCGCATCGGCAACCAACTGCTCCGCCTGCCGGGTAGCATCAGCCAACAAGGCGGCCGCCTGTTGACGAGCATCGGCCAATATCGCCGCCCCTGCTGTCTCGCCCGCTTCAACACCGTCCTGGCGCAAGCGGTTAACCAGTTCGTCAATACCGGCGGAAACAACGTCGCTGCCTGATTGTTTCATCGACCTTTATCCTCCTGCGCTGACCCGATCAATCGTCGGGCAAACGTCGATAACTCTGTTACTGAACCGCCGGAGCAGGAATACCGCCCGACAGCACCAGTGCAAAAATAAACACAAACACGCCAAAACCTTCAACGATTGCAGCCGGAGCAATCGACATACCAAAGATTTCCGGCTTTTCCTTCGAGGCACTGATGGCTGACGCACAGGCCCGGCCTTGCCAGACCCCTGTTGTCATTAACGCCAGACCGGATAACAAGCCGATGCCAAACAAACCGGCGGCGTTGGTGACACTCACTTCCCGTTGCAAGGTAAACATCAGCACGATGCCATAAATCACAAACGACGATGGCAATACCGACAATCCGATAAAACGCCCGTAACCACTATCCGTATCCAGCATGGCACCAATGGCTGCCTGACCTGCCAGTGCACAACCAATCACACTGCCAATGGCTCCCAGGGCAACGGGAGCAAAAATTCCAATCCAGCCCAGGGTCATGACCAGCTCATTCATCTTCCAACTCCTTTAATTGAAACGGCTGGAAAGCGTAGCCTTCACCCGGCTCGCCCCAGTTATAAAATTCAATAAAATTCAGTCGCAGGCCGTGTACCACGCCACTCATCACACCCAGGCCAATATTGACCAGGTGGCCCAGTAACAGAATCAGCCCGCCGCCCAGCAAGGCAAGGCCTCCTTCAGCCGCAGCTACCTGTCCTGCCAACTGGTTAAAAGTCAGCGCCAGCGACGCTGATGCCAACCCCAACGCAAACAGCCGCATATAACTGAGCACATCGCCAAACAGCTGGCTCAGGCTTAACAACGCCAGTACTCCCCGTAATAACCGTTGCAGCAACCTCTTCCCCTGGCTGGCTGGCATCGTGACCGGACCGGACCAGCCGGAGCCAATCACAATGGCCAGTAGCGCGACAACCGACAATGCTACAACGGCCACAGACATACCGACAAAACCGGCCCAGCAACCCGACAGCACCACAGCACACCAGCCCATCCGGCTCACCACAAACCAGCGTTCTCGCCGTCGATGCCAGGCCAGGCTGACATTGGCGATCAGCAAGTGCAGCACACCGGTCAGTACCGAGAGTTTCATCATCGCGTTGTAGTGGTTGATATCCACCACAACCAGCGCCGCCAGCCAACTCCCTGGTGCCGGAGTCAGACCAAAATAGCTACCCGCCAGCATGCCCCAGACCAGCGATGCTCCAACCAGAGACAGCGCCAGCTGCCGCAGTCCACGACCGGATTCACTTTTGCCCATCGACGTCCAGCGCAATGCCAGCAAGCCTCCCAGTGCCAGTGCATAACCGCCATCCGACAGGATCATGGCAAAAAACACCACAAACGACAGGTATAAATGCACGGACGGATCCCAGGATCGATAGGCCGGTAACTGATAAAACCGGGTCAACAATCGTCCAGCGGCAAAGCCCGCCAATGGCCGCAGCAAGGTCGGTGGTGTTTCGTCTGGCTGTGGATCGGTCGCGACAAAGGCAAACCCGGTCTCTCTCGCCACCTCCGTCAGTTGCTGCAAAGCCGACACCGGCACCCAGGCGACCAGGGAAAATACCTGTCCATCCGACGACAGCTGATCCACCACCTGACGCCAAAGTGCATGATTGTGGGTTCGGGCCTGATGACGTTTGAGCAACAACAAGTAACGAGTCAGTTCTTCACGCCGGGATTGTAGTGAATCGAGGGATTGCTCAAGATTTTCCAACGCCTCGGTCAGCTGCGCCAATGAACGGGAGCCAAGATGCTCACGCGGCACCGGCATGCACGCCGCTGGCGGTTCAGTCGCAGAGACCAGCACCACATAAAGAAAACGACTGTCGCGCCCTGCCAATTGCCAGGGAATCTGCCAGCTGGATGCCTCTTGGCCCAAAGCCGATGGTCGGGATTCAGCGTTATCCTGATAGAGCCGATCCAGCCAGGAGCGCTTGCTGACCGGCAGCCGGTAAAACCACAGCCGAATATGATTCACCAGCGTGTCACCCGGAAATTGAAAGCCACCCCAAGGCGACATACGCCGCATGCGGGCCTGAACATCATCGCGCTGATCTTCCAGATTACGCAGCTGTTGCTGCACCTCCAGGGCTTCATCCACCACCGGCTGCAAATGAAAACCGGTAAATTTTTTTAAGGGTCGGCGGCGGGTTTCACCTTGTTGCAGAAATCGTATCGCCTGGTTCAGATGACGAATCCCTTCCGGTATTTCCTCACCGCTCTCATGGGCACTGATCAGATGTAACTGACCAAATGCCTGCAACTTGGCAACGACGGCATCCTTGTCTTTTTCGCGGCCAGCGATAGCCACTTTTTTTAATGCCACAATCGTCATAAGCCACCCGCAGCCTGGCGTTTGTTTTTGGCAATTTTTGACGTCACTACCGACTCTCGTTCCTTGTCGTCCAGATAAATGCCAATCCGACGAATATTGGAACGGGTGTCTGGTATCAATACCTTGTCGAACAGGTTCACCCGCTGGGTCACCTTGCGTAAGGCCGCTGCCATCACGATCTGCTGCTGCTGTAATAACTGTTGCCGAACATCCAGTGTCATTCCCTCTTTCAGCCATTGCTGCAACGGTGCGACCCAGTGCGGTTTGGCCATCAGCGGAATATCTGCCAGATCAAATTCGATATCATCCAGCTCATTGACCCAAACGCCGACAATATTGCGCCGTTGCAACCGTAATCGATTCACCGAGCACAAACCCTGCAAATCAATGGAGGTTTCTGCCAGCATCGGCATTTGTTCGGCAATGCGCTGTTCCAGCTGCCGCTGTTGTTGTTGCTGTTGCTGCAGCTGGACTTCCACTTGTTTGATGGCACCCTGCAACTGCTGTCGCTTCATATCCAGTGCCGGTAAAAACCGCTGGTAGGCCGCCAGCTTCTGTCGCTGGGCCGACAAGGTCGCCTTCGATAACAGCAAGCGGGCCATGTCAGGCACTCTCCGGGTTATCCGACGTGGCGGTCGGAAAATACTTGTCGATCAGTTCTGGTTTCATCAGCAATTGCTCAGCCCGGAAGCATTGCGCCATCAGCTGCCAGCCCATATCTAACGCCTGCTCCAGCGACATTGACACATCCAATGCCATAAAGTGCTGGCGAAATAACTGACCGTACTGCAACAACTGCTGATCGTAATCGCTCAGATCAAAGGCCATGGCCTGCTTTTGCTCGGCTTCGACCGCACCGGAATAAAGCCGGATCATGGTGTTCATCACCTGACTGTGGTCTTCACGGGTCTGCTTGCCAATCACCAATTGTTTCAGCCGCGACAAGGATCCGAACGGATCCAGCTGGCCGTCGTGCAAGTAGAACTGGCCTTCGGTGATATAGCCGGTATTGTCCGGCACCGGATGACT
The DNA here is from genome assembly GCA_913061185.1 of uncultured Oceanobacter sp. Classification (GTDB taxonomy): domain Bacteria; phylum Pseudomonadota; class Gammaproteobacteria; order Pseudomonadales; family Oceanobacteraceae; genus Oceanobacter; species Oceanobacter antarcticus. The sequence continues at coordinate 21,806 of CAJXTI010000006.1, read as the reverse complement.
GACATCGTTACCCGGCATAGTGGTGACCGCCAGAATGGTAACGGATCCGCCCTTGGCGTAGTCGCAGGCTTTTTCATAACGCCGCGCCAGCTGCGAATACAAATCTCCCATATAGCCACGGTTGGACGGCACCCGTTCGTTGGCAATACCGATTTCTTTTAATGCGTCGGCATAAGCCGTCATATCGGTCAACAGTACCAGCACCCGCTTGCCTTCTTCCACCGCAAAACGTTCCGCCACTGCCAGCGCCATATCCGGCACCAGCAAGCGCTCGACGATCGAATCCGATGCCTGATTAACAAACATCACCGTACGGGCAAAAGAACCCTGATCTTCAAAGGTTTTGCGGAACGAATAAAAGTCGTCAAATCCCAGCCCCATGCCACCAAACACAATAATATCCGCATCCGCCTGAGTACCAATACGGCCAAGAAAGGCGTTATAGGGTTCACCGGAAACGGAAAAAATCGGAATTTTCTGACTCTCGACCAGGCAATTAAACAGGTCGATCATCGGCACGCCGGTACGGATCATGCGAGATGCCAGCACCCGTCGCATGGGGTTGACGGTTGGCCCACCGATCTCGACCTGGCTATCAAAATCAAGCGCAGGACCGTGATCCATCGGTTTGCCGCGACCGTCAAAAATACGTCCGAGAATATTGGCAGAGTAGGTTACCTGCATCGGATGGCCAAGAAACTGCACACTGGCATCGGTCGCCAACCCCTTGGTGCCATCAAACACTTGCATCGATACCAGCTCATCGCGAATATCAATTACCTGAGCCAGACGACTGGTCGTACCATCACCACTCACCAGCACCGCAAGATCGTCCAACCGTACCCGAGTTGGCTTGCCAGATTCAGGAGCTGCAACACGCAACCGCACCAGATCACCCACAATCGCAACGATCGAACGATAGGACGTACTGTCTGAACCCATTCACAACCTCCTGATTCCTGCTCCCGTTACCGGGTCAGGGCGTTTTACCACTGACAAGCTACAGCATCATAACGGGCCATCTACGACACCATCATGACGCCCATAAAATGAAGCACCTTGACCCCGCTCAGGGTCAGGACAGGTTTCACCCGTGCGCCAAGACACCTTATCCGACGACTCTGAAACCCATCAAGTATGCAGATACAGTTATAGCCCCTTTTGCCATACAGGCGTAAGGCAAGATTTCTAAGACCACTCAGTAATAACGAAACCCTGTGAATCTCTTTGGGCCAGTTTTTGGCCATTGTTGATCGTTGTCACAATCCAAAGGTGACAGGGTTCACAAAAACAGTATATTGTCGAAAAACCTTTGCCGGAATCCAGGCAGGTACCTCTTTTGGACATCACGCACTCTGGTAACCGTGCGTACCCAGTTGTAGTGAGGAAAATATGGCAGTAGCGCGTCCCGTAACCGACAGCGGCATTTTTCGTTTGATAAAAGAGACTCTGGCAAATCGTGAAGATATCCAGATTCTGTTTTATTCCGATGCCTATCTCTGCTCAACCAATCAGTTTCTCACCCTGCTCGGCTCATCAAAACACTATCTGGTCAATAACGTCAGCATCACCCGGATACTGAGCGGTGTCGAAGGGGAATATAAGGTTGTCGCGCTAAAAGCAGATTCGCCGATACGGGAGCGCGCTCGCAGTACTGGCCGTCCAGTCGATGAACTGCTCTGGCAAGCAGGCTGCCGCTTGTCCCGTGGCCGCCTGTTAACTGGCTGCTCCAGCCATGATATTGCCTTTCTGGTGCAGTGGCCCAACTTTACCCGTGTTCATCGTAGCCCCAATGCCCTGCGTATCGCCGCGCTCTGGTCTGGACGCCCGGTCGCATTGGATGTCACGGCACGGCTGTTGAATATCCCCCTCACCGAGGTCTACCAGTTTTACAGCGCCGCTCGTCTGGCCGGCTACGTCGAAACACTGTCACGCCCCGGCACCAACAGCATTACCAGCACAGCAGCCGGGCAACTGGCCAACGACGGCGTACTCAAGCGGCTGGTCGGCCGCCTGATGAGTCTGTAGTCGCTCAGTCTTCCGGCATCAGGTCATTACCAGGATGAAAGGAAGACGCCCGATAAATATCCGTCATCCGTCGGGCGTCACCGTTCGGTTGCACAATACGGGCGTGCTGGCGGCTTAAGCCACGCGGTTCATCAACTCCGCAGGAATGAGCAATAACACCCACTTCCTGTACCAGCCCCTCAACAAAATGTTTTACACGCTGGGCCTTGTCGGCCGGAACCAGACCACTCTGCAAATGCGGATCGTGGGTGGTAATCCCGGTGGGGCAAGTATTCTTGTTGCATTGCAACGCCTGAATACAACCCAGAGCAAACATAAAGCCACGCGCCGATACCACAAAGTCGGCACCGACACACAACGCCCAGGCAACCCGGTCTGGCGTAATCAGCTTGCCTGACGCAATAACGCGGATACGTGGTCGCAGGTGAAACTCGTCCAGCGTATCCACCAGCATCGGCAACGACTGGTTTAACGGCAAGCCCATATAATCCATCAACGATTGGGGTGCCGCACCAGTGCCGCCTTCGGCACCATCGAGAGTGATAAAGTCCGGTGCCACTTGCTTGCCGCGTAATTGAATGGCCCTGCACAAATCCCGAATCCAGTCGATATCACCCAGCACCGCCTTGAAACCAACCGGTTTACCGGTCACCGCACGAACATGCTCGACCATATCGAGCAAATCATCCACGGAACGGATTTCCGGGTGACCATTCGGACTGATCGAATCCTCATAGATCGGAATATGGCGAATACGGGCGATTTCTTCATTCACCTTGGTCGCCGGTAAAATACCGCCTTTACCCGGCTTGGCCCCCTGACTGAGCTTGATCTCAAACATGCGTACCTGCCCGTGTTCGGCAATGGCTTTCAGTTTGGCATCATCCAACAGGCCCCGTTCATCCCGCACGCCATATTTGGCGGTACCAATCTGGAACACCAAATCACAACCGCCGTCCAGATGATAGGGAGATAGCCCGCCCTCACCGGTGTTCATCCAGCAGCCAGCCATCGCCGCACCGCGAGACAAGGCCGTCACCGCGACACTCGACAAAGCCCCGAAACTCATCCCGGAAATATTCACCAGCGAAGTCGTCGTGTAAGGCGTACGACAATGCTCACCAATCGTTAGTGGCCCAGAACTGGCAAAATCATGTTTCAAAGACGGGAACGGACTGTTCACAAAAATAACGGTACCCGGTATATCCAGACGATGGGTAGAACCAAAGGCAATCGTCGTACTTTCGCGTTTGGCAGCCCGATAAACCCAAGTACGGTCGGCACGATTAAAGGGCATTTCTTCACGATCCATGGCAAAAAAATACTGCCTGAAAAATTCACCGAGATGTTCAAAAAAGTAGCGAAACCGGCCAATAACCGGAAAGTTGCGTCTGACCGTGTGCTGCGTCTGACGCACGTCCACCATCCAGGCGTAAAGAATCCAACCGCCCAGCGCCAGGGTAAACACCGCCAACAACCCGATCAGGGTCAATACGCCGTACGCAGCAAGTTCAAACAGAGTATCGGTCACATCCAGCCTCAGTACATGGTTCAGAAGGCGGCTAGACTAACCCGATGGCTCGACTGAAAAAAGTCACCATCGTGCTATCAGTCTGTTCTGCAATCAAAGCGGCAAGCGCTCTGCAAACAGGAAGATGCGATAAGGGACGAGCGGACTCTGCCGCTCTTTGGGTGCAGGAATAAAAAGACTCAGGCGGTCGGCGTGATGTTCTTGACGGTACGGGCGGTAAAATAGACAAAGTTACCTTCGATATCTCCCACTTCCACCCGATTGGGTGACAGCGGGGAGCTTTTGATGGTTGCAATATAAAGACTGCGGCAGGCCACCAGATTCTTGTCGATGTCGTTAAACAACGGCTGGGTAAACGCAAACGAGCGACGCTCGCAGCCACGCTCCAGCGTCAGCACCAGCTGAGCATCGGTCAGATCACTGGCACGAAAAAAGTTGACGTAACTCACCCGATATCCCTGATCAAACTCGTACAGGTAATGTTCCAGGGTTTGGCGGCTTATGCTCATGGGTACTTCCTGCGTTGATTCTGATACGTATACCCTAGGTTTAGTCGCCAACTTCCATGCTTTCAATGTCTAATAACACAAAACTACAGTTCTCTTACTGGCGTCAGTTTTCAGTACTTTTACCCACACAAATCGCTAACAATGACAGGTTAGACCCGTCATCAGGCGTCAATCATTCAAGATCATACGGTTTCATCGACTGCCAGGGACATGCTGACAAACATCAATTCTAACGAGAGTTAGCCCAGACTTGTCTAATACTCTCAAGTGCTTCCGGCAATGTGGCGTAATGATATGCAAACGTTCGTTCCAATAATCGGGCCGGCAGTACCCGCTGGCCTTTGAGCAGTAAATCGGCCATTTCACCAAACAGTAAACGCACAACTGCGGCTGGCATCGGCAGCAACGCCGGACGCCCCAGACAATGTGCCAATTCATGGGTAAAGCGAGTATTGGTCACGGGCTCAGGTGCAACCATATTGAACACACCCACCGCATCTGATACCAACAAAGCATTCAGTGCCGCGATATAATCGTCGATGTGGATCCAGGACAAATACTGCTCGCCATTCCCGATCCGCCCTCCCAAGCCCAGCGAAAACGGTAGCCACAAGCGTCCCAGCATCCCGCCACGTTCGCCCAGTACCACTCCGGTACGCAGCATCAAAGACCGTTCCGACAAACCGTACAACGGCTGCGCCGCCGCTTCCCAATCGGTACACAGTTGCGCAGCAAAATCCTGGCCCACCCGGCTTGCTTCATCAACGGTTTGCTGCTCTGCGGTGCCTGCCAACGCTCCATAAACACCTATCGCAGAACCACTGGCCACCACGTCGAAACGCTGGCCGGTATGCATTGCCCATTCGGCAAGTTTGCCAGTAACACCGATACGGCTGTCACGCAGCTCCCGCTTGCGGGCAGCTGTCCAGCGCTGATCGGCAATTCCTTCTCCGGCCAGATTGATTAACCAGTCAAATGGCCCGGTCAACTGGTACAGATCGCTGACGCCTGTCACACGCCCACCCCAGCGTTCGATGACTCGTTGCGGCCGACGGGTCAGTACTGAGATCTCATGACCATCGGCGAGCCACCCGCTCACCAGACGAGAACCAATAAACCCTGTACCTCCAGTTATCAGTATACGCTTGCTCATGCTGCCTCCCACGAGACTGTTTAGCCATCAAAGTAAATAATTTAATATACAATACTTATACATAAGAACGCATAATGCTAGAATAAAAATCTTATACAAATAAAAGACAGGTGGCTGATTTGGCTCACTACGCAATCATTGGCGCTGGAATCGCCGGACTCAGCGCACTTCAGGTTCTATCTGCAGCCGGGCATCAGGCAACCGTATTCGACAAAAGCCGTGGCAGCGGTGGCCGTATGGCAACCAAAAAACTGGCTGCCGACAGCTGGGACATGGGTGCCCAATTCTTTCATGCCCATTCAAACGAGTTTGCCACCCAGCTCTCACAATGGCAGCAACAGGGTGTGATTGCAGAATGGCCGGTTACGCCCTGGGTGATCAATGGCACTCGCCAACATCCATCGGCAGACGACCAAAAACGCTACGTCGCCATTCCCCGCATGACCGCGCTCAGCCGTTTGCTGCTGCAAAACGCAACACACTTTGAAGCCAACACCCACATCACCGGTTGTGAAGAAACAGCCCAAGGCTGGCAAGTCACAGCTTCTGAGGGGGAAATATTCGGCCCATATGACGGTCTGGTGGTGGCTATACCGCCGGCCCAGGCGGCGGCACTGGCAAGTAACGATCCGGCACTGGCAGTCACCAGCGAGACGAGCATGTTGCCCTGCTGGACATTGTTGCTGTCCTTCGACACACCACTGCCAGCACCTTACGATGCTGCTTTTGTGAAGTCCGGCCCATTAGCCTGGGTTAGTCGCAACAATAGCAAGCCGGGCAGAGAAGCGACGGAAGCCTGGGTCATACAAGCCAGCCACTTATGGAGCTTGCAACATCAGGATACGCCTCGCCACGAGATTCAGAAACAACTGCTGGCCGCGTTTGCGGAGGCCCTGCGGCTCCCTGCTGTACCCCAGTGGCGCCACCTTTGGCTTCACCGCTGGTTATATGCCCTTCCTGAAAAGAAAATGAACCAGGGTTTTCAGCTCAACGCTCAACAAACGCTGGCAATCTGCGGAGACTGGTTACATTCTCCAAATATAGAGGGCGCCTGGCTAAGTGGCAGGGCTGCTGCCAATGCCCTACTCTGACTGGGACGCTACATGTTGAATTCCCCAGTCAAACAGGAGACATGTTATGCAATCCAGATCCAATAGCCACGCTACTATTTTGCTGGCGCACGGCAGCAGCGATCCCAACTGGGTCAAACCGTTTGAACAACTGGCAGGACAAATTCGTGAAAACCTCGATCAGTCTGGCCGGGTAGAATTGGCCTACATGGAACTCGCCGAGCCCTCTCTCGAGCATCAGGTAGCCGCACTGTCAGACGACGGCATGACCCATATCGATGTCCTGCCGTTGTTTTTTGCTGCCGGTCGCCACTTGCGCAAGGATGTGCCGCTGCAATTGGAAGCCTTGCAACGCCAGCACCTGGTCAAGTTAACCCTTCACCCTCCGGTCGGCCTTGAACCGGAAGTAGCCACAGCAATCAGCAATGTGGTGGTGCGCAAACTGGTTGGTGACCGCTAGCCGCTTGCCACACCGGCTGCCTCTCTTCTGACAGGCAGCCGAAGATAAAAAATTCCTACACCTCCATCGCCAGCGGATCATCATCCACTCTGTTGTATCCCATTGGCGAAGTTCTCTCCGGTACGGACTCTCCCGCCCGCTTCCTCTCAGCAAAGCACCCATCCTCCAGAAAAGCCTTTTCAAAAAACCTATACAAAAATTCCAAAAATTGTATAAGTTTTATTGACAAAAGCGTGGTCATGACGCCAGAATAAAATTATACAAAAAAACCTTTTCAAAGGTTATACAAGATGACAAATGAACTGGGTAAGTCCACCATCAAGGTAGGGATCAGTGCCTGCTTGCTGGGTCAGCCTGTACGTTTCAATGGCGGTCACAAACGCTCGCGTTTCTGCACCGATGTGTTAAGCCGCTATGTTGAATTTCTATCGGTGTGTCCAGAAATAGCCATCGGTCTGGGAATACCCAGGCAGCCGATCCGGCTGGTTAGCGATCGTGCCAGCGATACCCGGGTGCGAGCACTCGGTACCGTCAATCCCGAGATGGATGTTACTGAGCCACTGGCACGTTATGCACAACAGCAGGCCGCTGAAATGGCCGATTTGTGTGGTTTTATTCTGATGCAAAAAAGTCCCAGCTGCGGTTTGTTCGGGGTCAAACGTTATCTGGCTAATGGCCACCCGGAAGGTACTGCCAGCGGGGTATTCGCCCGTGAGTTCCAGCGGCTCCATCCGCTACTGCCCATGGAAGAAGCCGGACGCCTGAACGACGATGCACTGCGCGAAAATTTTATGGTGCGCGTATTCGCCTATCACGAATGGCGCGAATATCGTTCCACTGATCTCACCGCTGCCGGTCTGATCGACTTCCACAGTCGTTACAAGTACCTGGTGATGGCTCACAGCCTGGTGCACTACAAATCCATGGGACGGTTGTTAGCCAACCTGCACAGCGACACCCTGGAAAGTGTTGCCAGCGACTATTTCACCCAATTAATGACAGCACTGGCCAAACCGGCCAGCCGCAAGATGCACACCAATACCTTGATGCATTTGCAGGGGTATCTGAAGCAACTGATATCCGCAGCCGACAAGGCGGAACTGACCGACGTCATCCAGCAATATCATCAAGGTATCGTGCCATTGATCGTGCCACTGACCCTGCTGAAGCATCATCTCAATCATTACGAAGAGGCGAATGCCTACGCCCGCAAACAGGTGTATCTCAACCCGCATCCCTATGAACTGGGTTTGAGGAACAGCCTGTGACCTCGCCAATTCCTGATGGCAGCTACCCGATCCGGGAGTTTGCCCGCCTGACCGGCGTCAACCCAGCCACCCTGAGGGCTTGGGAGCGACGCTATGGCATCATCCACCCGCTACGAACGCCCAAAGGCCACCGCTTTTTCAGTGATGATCATATCCGTCAGGTAAAGCGCATTTTGTATTGGCTGGAGCAGGGATACCCGGTACGTCACGTCGGCTTGCTGCTGAATAATGAGGATCACTCAGACGCAAACAGTTCAGCGGATACTGGCGGTATCCCCCATGGCCATTGGCTGGAACAGCAACAGGCCGTTATGGATACCTTACTGGCGATTACCCCAAAACGTCTCGACGAGCTCTGGTGCAACGCCTTCTCGACCTATCCCGTTGCAGTGTATTACCAGTTTTGCCTGGCACCGGTACTCGACCGCCTGCGCAGTGGCAGCGAACACCCGATGCTGCTGCGAATGATGGAACAGCTGTTGCAACGCAAGTTGTACAGCATGTTTTATCAGCAGCAACGCATGGCCAGCCCACCGACTCTGTTAATGGCAACCAATCAGCCCGAGGGTGAGCTGGATATTCTGATACGCGCCTGCGCAATTGGTGCAGCGGGGTTGCGAGTTGAATACCTCGGCCCGAATCTTAATCCCACTGATCTCAGCCTTGCCGCCGATGCATTGCAGGCGACGCATATCTGGGTTCATTTTATGCCACAGGAAAAAAGCTGTGATTTACGCTGGCAACGGTATCTGAACCAGTCCGAACGGATGCATATACTCACCGGCACACCACCGGATCACAACGGTGGTCTCCCCAACATGCACCGCCTGCAAACACCGTTATCCATGCAGATACAGCACTACATTCTCAATGCTGGCAGGGTAACGGATGAGTAACCAGCAGAGTACTGGCAGACATCTGGTCTGGTTCCGCACCGACTTGCGGGTGCACGATAATCCCGCGTTGCACCATGCCATGACGACTGCCAAAAGCCAGGCGCAGCAAGTACTGGCGGTGTATTTTGTCACACCGGAACAATGGCGCCAGCATGGCCTCGGGGAACGTAAAATCCGGCTGATACACAACGCCGTTCACAACCTGAAGCAGGCACTGGCAGAGCGGGGCGTCGAGTTACTGGTATTGCATGCAGGCACCTTCAGCCACAGCCTGCAGCTGTTACAACAGCTGGTGCTTGAGTTGGATATTCGTCACGTCAGTTTCAACAACGAATACGAAGTCAACGAGTGCAAGCGCGACATTCTGTGCTATCGCTGGGCCAATATACATCAGGTAAACGTTCATCGTTTCCACGATCAGTGCCTGATTCCCCCTGGCGCGGTACTGACCAAAACCAACCTGCCCTTCAAGGTCTACAGCCCGTTCCGCAAGGCCTGGCTGGCCCAGGCAGAACGACAATTAAGCGCGCCGTTGCCATCCCCCGCAGCCCTGCAACAGCCGTCGTCAACCACCTCAACTACATGGCAGCAGATACTGACCGAACCTCTCCGGCGTGCGTTAACCCTCACTTATCGATGCCCGGATGCACTTTGGTTTGACGACGAATCCAGCGCCCACCATGCACTGCACAACTTTCTGCAGCAGCAGGGTCGACATTATCACCAACGGCGTGATTTTCCGGCACTGGACGCGACCAGCCAGCTTTCCACCGCGCTGTCGCTCGGCTTGCTGTCTCCCCGTCAATGTCTGTTTGCTGCCAGTCAGGCAAACCAGGGCCTGTTGACCGGTGGCAATGCGGGCCTCGACAGCTGGATCAACGAGTTAACCTGGCGTGAGTTCTACCGCCATTTACTGGTTGCCTTCCCGGACCTGTGCAAGCACGCAGCCTTTAAGCCCGAGACCGAGCGAGTGAAATGGCGAGACGCCGAGGCCGATTTCCAGGCTTGGTGCAACGGCCGCACCGGTTACCCGATAGTCGATGCCGCCCAGCAGCAATTACTCGCCACCGGCTGGATGCACAATCGCCTACGCATGATCAGCGCCATGTTCCTGACCAAACATCTGTTGATCGACTGGCGGCGCGGTGAGGCATTTTTTAACCAATACCTGGTTGATGCCGATCTAGCCTCCAACAACGGCGGCTGGCAGTGGAGCGCGTCTACTGGAGCAGACGGCGTGCCCTACTTCCGTATTTTTAACCCCACCACCCAGTCGCAGCGCTTTGATGCCGATGGCCAGTTTCTGATTCGCTATCTACCCCAACTGGCGTCACTGCCAGCCACCAGCCGTCATCAACCCAATACCTTCGAGCGCCAGCAAACCGGCTACCCCGATGCCATCGTCGACCACGCATTTGCCCGCCAGCGGGCCTTGAATGCTTTCAAGGCGCTCAAGCAGGAGAATCCTACCGATGAATGATAGCCAACGGCTGCACGCCTTTACCTCAGTCTATGACCAGCTCGACAGAGAAGCAGATCATGATGCCTTGCTGGCGAGCCTGTATCACCCCAAGGCGGTTTTTCAGGATCCGTTTCATCGCCTGGAAGGTCTAACGGCCATTCAGTCCTATTTCTCGGGGATGTATCAATCGGTTGACCAGATCACCTTTCATTACGGCCAGTATTGGCCCTCCAGTGAAGCCGATTTTTTGCGCTGGAGCATGGTCTTCTGCCACCCGGCCATTGCTGCGGGCAAGGCCATCCATGTTGAGGGTGGCACCGAATTTCGCTGGCAGGATGATCGGGTCATCTACCACCAGGATCTGTTTGACGGCGCAACCATGCTCTACAACCACCTGCCCGTATTGGGCTGGGTGCTGGGTAAAATCCGCGAGCGTATGGCATGAAAAAACCACTACCGCCACCGTTATCCGAGCAGATTATCTGGCTTACCGGTGCCAGCTCCGGCATTGGTGCAGCGCTGGTGCATGGGCTGTCAAAGCGCTGCCAATGGCTGATCATTTCAGCCCGTAATAGCGACCGCCTGCAACAATTGGCCGAACCGCATCCCAACGTCGTCGCACTGTCGGCAGATGTGACATCGCGGGATGCAATGCAAGCCGTTGCCGCTGACATCGCCGCACGGTTTGGCCGTATAGATACCCTGATCGCCAATGCCGGTAGCTGTGAATACCTTGACGTGCGTCAGTTCGACAGTGCTCTTGTGAAACGAGTGATAGATACCAACGTTTACGGACTGGTCAACAGCCTCGAAGCCGCACTGCCACTGATCCGCAACAGCCAGCGTGGCTACTTGGTCGCAGTCAGCAGCAGCGTCACTTACCTGGCCTTGCCCCAAGCCCAAGCCTACGGTGCCAGCAAGGCAGCCGTGCGCTACTTTATGGAAGCCATGCGCGCCGACCTCGCCAGCGAGCACATTGATGTCTCGGTCGTGTCGCCCGGATTCGTCAAAACCCCGCTGACGGATCGCAACCGTTTTCGGATGCCGATGCGCATCAGCGCCAACGTCGCCGCCGAAGCCATCATCAAGGGTCTGCAACGACGCCCCTGGGACATTCACTTTCCCCGTCGCTTTACCTGGTTATTGCAATTACTCGGCTGCCTGCCCGCCGACCTGCGCCTGGCTCTGACACGTCGTGCCGCCACCCGTTTGCCCACCAGCCCACAAAAACAACCGGACTAACCGCAAGGACTACTGCCCATGACAACCACTAAACCTGTCATCGCCATTGTTGGCGCCGGCATCTCCGGTCTGACCTGCGCCTGGTTACTGCGCCAACAGTTCGACGTGCATCTGTTTGAGGCCAACGACTATGTTGGCGGTCACACCCAGACCACCGACATCGAGATGAATGGCAAAAGTTGGCCGATCAACACGGGATTTATTGTTTACAACGACTGGACCTATCCCAACTTCATCAAACTGATGACCCAGCTGGACGTCCAAACCGAAGCCTCGGATATGAGTTTCAGCGTCAAGTGCGAACACAGCGGCATGGAATACAACGGCCAAAATCTCAACAGCCTGTTTGCCAAACGCAGCAACCTGCTGAATCCGAAATTCTGGCGCATGGTGCAGGAAATCCTCCGGTTTAACCGCGACAGCCGTGCACAACTGGACGCTAACAGCCTGAACAGCCGCCAGACGCTGGGGCAATACCTGACCTGCCATGGCTACAGCGACTACTTCCGCCGCTATTACATTATTCCCATGGGCGCCGCGATCTGGTCTGCCAGCGAAGCCATGATGATGGATTTCCCGGTGCGCTTTTTCCTGACATTTTTTAATAACCACGGCCTGCTGAGTGTTAACGAACGCCCTCAATGGCGGGTGGTTTCAGGCGGCTCACGCAGCTATGTCGGGAAAATCCTGGCGGCATTGCCTGCGCAAAACATTCACATTAACAGTGCGATCACGACGATTGAACGGGATGCCGAGGGTGTCTCGCTGACGCTGGCGAACCAAACGTTCCGCGCTGACCAGGTAATTCTGGCCTGCCACAGTGATCAGGCGCTGGCGCTACTGGCCCAACCCAGCGCTACCGAACAGCACATCCTGCAAGCCATCCCCTATCAAAACAACGACGTGGTATTACACACGGACATCGGCCTGCTACCGCAACGCCGCCATGCCTGGGCCAGCTGGAACTACCATCTCGACAGCGAGCAACGTAACACCGTCGCCGTCACTTATTATATGAACCGGTTGCAGAACTTTACCGATGCCCCTGAGCATTTTTGCGTCACCCTTAACAAGACCGACGCTATTGATCCGGCCAAAATCCTCCGCCGCTTCCAGTACGCCCACCCGGTATTCACGCTCGATGGCATGGCCGCCCAGCAGCGCCATCATGAAATCAGTGGTGCCAACCATACCCATTTTTGTGGTGCCTACTGGTTTAACGGTTTTCATGAAGATGGCGTCAACAGTGCGCTGCGGGTGTGCAAGGCGTTGGGAGTCAGCTTCTGATGGCTACCGCAACAGTATTTAACGGCCACAGCGCCCTCTATACCGGCTGGGTGCGCCATCGCCGCTTTCGCGAGGGACGCAATGAGCTGAACCACAAGGTCTATATGATGCTGTTGGATCTCGACGAAGTCGACGAGGTCATGGCACAGCATCCGTTCTGGTCAGCTCAACGCTGGGCCATGGCCCGCTTTGACAGCACCGACTATTTTGGCCAGCACTCGTCAGTGGCGGCGCTGAAACGCTCTATCTTACGCACGTTCGAGGAAGAGACCGGACAATCAGTGCAGCGGGTGGAAGTACTCACCAACATGCGCTACTTCGGTTTTATCATCAATCCGCTCAGCCTCTATTTTTGCTATGACGCGCAGAATCGTTGTATCGGGACGGTGGCTGAAATCACCAATACACCCTGGCAAGAACGTTTTCACTACAGTCTGGTGATGCCGTCTGAAGGTGCTGACCTGCCGTCATGCCCACTGGCAATTTATCCAGAACGGGTGTTCAAACGCCCGTCTGTCTGCCGCTACCAGTTCCGCTTTAACAAGGCGTTCCATGTATCGCCGTTTAATCCGCTGGCGATGCAATATCGCTGGGTATTGAACCCTCCCTCTGCCATCAGCGGCAGTGAAATACTCAGCCATATGGACGTGATCAAAGATGGTTACCGGGTGCTCGACGCCACCATGAAACTGCAACGCCAGCGGATATCCCGCGCCGCTCTGGGGCGAGTGTTATGGCACTACCCGCTGATGACGCTCCAAGTTGTGGCGGGGATTTATTACAACGCCGCCAAACTCTGGCTGCGTGGCAGTCGCTATCACCCACATCCTCACAACAACCCGGAACACGATCATGCCCGCCATCAAAAGCAGGCCGCAGCCCAGCCGACCTCAAAGGGAGATTATTAATGCCAACACCGACGACCACTCCCGCCACCGCTCCCGGTACCCTTCACTGGCTTGACCGTCTGTGCCGTCGAGCGCTGTGTCAACGTCTGACACAGATTCAGGATGCCTGCCTGACGATTTGCGAACAAGACCAGACCCATGTCTTCGGGGACACCCATCATGCCCTGCGTGCCACGGTCAAAATTCACGACCCGGAAGCCTGGCGCACCATCGCTCTGTACGGCAGCGTCGGCGCTGGTGAAGCCTACATGACTGGAGACTGGTGCGCCGATGACTTGCCTGCCCTGGTGCGTATTCTCTGTCGCAACAAGGAGGTACTGGATCGTATCGACAGTGGCTGGGCCAGCGCTGGCAAGTGGGCGCTGACATTGTGGAATCGGGCGCAGCGAAATACCGAAAAGGGGTCGCGTCGCAATATTGCCGCTCACTACGATCTCGGCAACGAGATGTTCGAGTTGTTTCTCGATCCGACACTGATGTATTCCAGTGCCATTTTCCCAACCCCTGACAGCTCGCTGGAGCAGGCCTCGCGCTTCAAACTAGAACGGATTTGCCAAAAACTGCAGTTGAGCGCCGAAGATCATCTGGTCGAAATCGGCACCGGCTGGGGCAGCATGGCGATTTACGCCGCCCAGCACTATGGCTGCCGGGTCACCACAACCACCATCTCCGATGCCCAATACCGCAAAGCAGAACAGCGTATTCGGGAGGCCGGATTGCAAGACCGGATCACACTGCTACAACAAGACTACCGTCAGCTTAACGGCCAGTTCGACAAACTGGTTTCGGTGGAGATGATCGAGGCGGTTGGTCATCAGTATCTGGACACCTATTTCAACACCCTCAATCGGCTACTGAAACCCGATGGCATTGCGCTGATTCAGGCCATTACCATCGATGACTGGCGTTATCAACAGGCCAAAAGTAATGTCGATTTTATCAAGCGCTATATATTCCCCGGCGGCTTTCTCCCCAGTGTCACCGCCATGCAACAGGCCATGAGCCGTACCAGCAACCTGAAAACCATTCACCTGGAAGATATCGGCAGCCACTACGCCGAAACCTTGCGGCGCTGGCGGCGAACCTTTCTCGACAAGCGCGAGCACTTGCACCAACTGGGTTATGACGACACCTTCTGTCGACTGTGGGATTTTTACTTTGCCTACTGTGAAGGCGGTTTTGATGAGCGGGTGATCAGTACCGTACACATGGTATTTGCCAAGCCAGGTAATCAACGGCCACTGTTATTGGGCGACTTGGTAACCGGATTGAGAACGTGATTGATAAAGAACCCACCTCTGTCACAGATATTTAATCGGATATCAGTAGGCTGGCATGTGATCACTGTAAACTTAACCACACTGTCTTAACCACAGCCAGCCGCCAAATTGCTCCTTCCATCGACACAGGACGCCGTCATGAAAGTGCTTTCACCCTTCCGGCTACTACTCCCGTTGGTAATGATGACGAGCGCACAAGCCGATGTCTCCGAACCATCGTTGGCAGACGACCCCAACATCGAGGTGATTGAGGTACTGGGGGTAACAGAATCACTGACGACCGTCAGTCCGCGTAAACTGCTGCGTGTTCCCGGTGCTGGCAACGACCCGCTGCAAGCCATCGAAAGCTTGCCGGGCGTGGTGTTCAGTAACAGTCAGGATTCCGCCCCGGCGGTGCGTGGTTCTTCTCCCGATGACAACGCCTATTACATCGATTTTTTCCCGGTGGGTTACATTTTTCATAGTGACTCGTCGAGTATTCTTAACGACAACGTGATTGAGGGTTTCACCCTGGAAGCCGCCGCGTTTGGGCCGCAATACAATGGGGCAACCGGTGCCGTGATCGATGCCACCTCACGTTCACCGGACTTTGCCACTCCCCAGACCGTGATCGATGTCAGCTTCCTCAAGGCTGGTCTTTTTATCGAACAGCCGATTAACAGCGAACAGAGCGTTTATTTATCCGGGCGCCAGAGTCTGTTTCAGTACTACATCGACGCGCTACTGGACGATGAAGATTTCCAGTTCACCACCTTGCCGGAATACTACGACTATCAGGGGAAATACGAATATCAGCCCAGTATCACTGAAAGTCTGGTGGTGCAGGCCATTGGTTCCCGCGACAAGGCCGGGATAAAATTTGACGAAGACTCCGATGAACTCGCCCAGGATCCAGGGCTGGATGGCGGCCTCAATGTTGAGCGTTATTTTAATAGTCAGGCCATTGTCTGGGACAAAATTTACGGCAATGGGTTACAGCAAAAAACCGGATTCTCCCAGCTTGAAGAAAAATTCCAGTTTGCCATTGGCCGAAGTAATTATGTCAACGTCAAAACCAATAACTACGAGATTCGTAGCCAGTTTTCCAAACCGTTGAATCTGTATCACGATCTGCAATGGGGTGCTGAGCTATCAGAATCCCACGCGTCATTAAAAGGCAGTTACTCCGGCCCTCCGTGCGATGAGTACAATCCGGATTGCCGTATCATTGATGGTGACGAGGTGGTATCCCTCAACGAAAAAGTTGTCATCACCAGTATCAACCTGCACCTTGCTGACAGCTGGCAAGCCACCGAATACTGGACTCTGAACCCAGGCGTACTGGTCGCCAGAGAAGATTATACCGATGAACTTTTTATCGAACCCAGGCTGAGCAGCGAGTGGCAAGTGGCACCCTACTGGACGCTGACCGCCGCCTATGGCCGTTACCATAGTTTCCCGGACAACTTCGGCCAATACGCCAAAAACTTTGGCAACCCCGACCTCAAACTGGAAACTGCAATTCACTACGAAGCCGGTATCGAGCATGAACTGCGTGACGACCTGCTCATCCGGGTTGAGGGTTACTATAAAACGATGGATCGCCTGGTGGTGGCCCGAGCCGACCAGCAGACGGTCTATCCTGAGCTGTCCGATGAGGAATATCTCGCCTTGCCCCGCTACACCAACGATGCCAGCGGCACAGCCTGGGGGATGGAGCTATTTATCAACAAGGATCTGAGTGAACGCTGGTACGGCTGGGCATCCGTTGCCTGGTCTCGCACCCGACGCACCAACGAGCTGACCAACGAAGACTTTCGCTACAGCTATGACCAGCCGTTGATCATCAACCTTGTCGCCAGTTATGACTACAGCGATGTGTTGGCACTGGGCTTCAAATGGCGCTATCAAACCGGCCAGCTGATAACCCCTATAGAAGGTGCCGTACAAGACAGTGACAACCCCGAGCTTTATAACCCGGTGTACGGCGAACTCAATTCCGAACGTTTACCGGCCTATCACGCACTCGATGTCCGGGCCGACCGTAATTTCTTCTACACTTCCTGGGAAATGACGTTGTATACCGAAATCCTCAACCTCTACGGTCGCGCCAATGTGATCGACTACCAGTACAAAAATGCTGATTACAGTGAACGGGAAGATGTGACGGATTTACCAACCATTGTCTCGGTCGGCGTCAAAATACGCTTATAAATGATACAAATGTCTCGAATTAACCAATATCACACCCAGCAATACGCCAATAAAGACAACAATCGACACCAAAAATCTACCATTGTTCCAAAAATTATGGCACGGTAGACCCCGGAATGCTCCTTCAAACCTTTCTATGCGTTCGAAGGCCAACCGCCGATATCAGGAGAGCCCCATGCAGATTGGCAAGCGCGAAGAATTTGACCTCAATGAAATGGCTATTTTTGTCCATGTCGTGGACGCTGGCAGCTTTACCGGAGCTGCAAAAAATCTCGGACTGCCCAAGTCCACCGTCAGCCGCAAGATTACCCAACTCGAAGAACGCCTCGGTGTGCGACTGATCCAGCGAACTACCCGCAGCCTGCGTCTGACAGATACCGGCAATGCCTACTATGGCCACTGCTCACGTATTCTCAGCGAAATTGAAGAAGCCAATATCGCAGTCACCCAGATGCAAACCACACCCACCGGTACGCTGCGTATTACCGCTCCGGTGCTGTTTGGCTCAACGGTACTGTCCAGCCTGGTAGCAGAATTTATGGATCAGCATCCCCAGCTGACGATTGATCTGGTACTTTCCGATCAACTGCTGGATCTGGTACAGGAAGGCATCGACGTTGCCTTCCGTATTGGGCAACTGGAAGATTCGTCGCTGATTGGCCGCTATCTCGGTGATGTTGGTGTACTGCTGTGTGCCAGCCCGGATTATTTGCAACGCTTTGGTACGCCGTCGCATCCGGACGACCTGGCCAACCACCGGTTGATCACCGCATCACGCTGGCTGCAGTGGAATATGACCAGCCCTGAGGGTGAAGAACTGACGGTTCAGGTCAAACCCAAGTTGCAGGCAAACGATTTTGCCTCACTTTATGCACTGACCTTGTCCGGTACCGGTATTACACCACTGCCAGCCTTGATTGCCGCCCCCGCGATTCAGTCCGGCGACCTCGTACCACTCTGTTGCGACTACCCGTTTGAAGCCAACCCGATTCATACCTTGTACCCCAGCAACCGCCATCTATCGGCCAAGGTACGCAGTTTTGTTGACTTCGTGATCGACAATATTCGTCCCAATCCACCTTGGGAAGTGGAACTGCCACAGCACCAGACAACGGCCTGCGAACCGGCTACCGTGACTGAGCACTAGGGGCCAAACAACGACCCTTGCGTCCCCAATAAATCATCCACATCATCGCCGGTAAACTGAAAAATCGCAGCGGCAATCGGTCGGAGTTGTTTGTCAATATAGTGCTGGTAATCCGGTGCTGCGGTGGGATAGACCAAGCCATCGTGCTGGTCGTTATCTTGTTGATCGTCCAGTGGCTCCGGGCCGTTCGCGGTGATGCGGTAGCTGATCCAGCCGCGTCCTTGCTGATACCTGGGCATCAGGCCATTCTGTTGTCGCCACTGGTCAAGTTTCATCGCTGCGCGGGCATGGGGAGGCACCTGGCGCTGGTACATGGCTAACGGTTGTCGCAAGCGTTTGCGATAGCTCAGCAGGCTGTCTGAGTGGCCATCAAGCAAGTCGCGGAGCTGTTGCTGCACCCAATGCTGATATGGCTGTTGCAGAAAGATTTTGCGATATAACTGCTGCTGAAACTGCCGCGCCAGGGGTGTCCAATCAGAACGCACCGCTTCCAGCCCTTTGAACACCATTTTTGGTAAGCCATCAGCGTCGCTGATCAGTCCGGCGTAACGCTTTTTGCTGCCGGTTTCTGCGCCCCGAATCGAGGGCATAAAGAAGCGTTGATAATGGGTTTCGTATTCCATTTCCAGATAACTCTGGATGCCAAAACGTTGTTGCAGGTTCTCTGCCCACCAGCGATTCAGGTCGGTGGCCAGCTGCTGGCCAATCCGGTCGGCGGCAGAGTCTGTGACGGCGGCTCGCAAACACACAAATACCGAGTCGGTATCGCCATAAATCACTTCGTAGCCTTGAGCGCCAATCCAGTCTGAACTGGTCTGGATAATCTCATGGCTGCGCTTGGTAATAGAAGCCGATAGCCGGGTATCGTGAAAACGGCAGCCTTCCGACCCCAATACGCCGTAGCAGGAGGCCATAATAATTTTAATGGCCTGCGACAGCGGTTTGTTACCTTGCTGCTTGGCGTGTTCGCGATGTTCTCCCAGCCCGCGAATCAGCTCCGGCAAAATATGCTGCTGCTGATGAAAGCGCCCGCCAAAAAATCCGGGCACCCAGTCGGCATTCGGCAACGCCAGCGTGGCATCGGTAGCCAGTCCCTCAATCAATCCCATCGGGTCTATTTTAAAGGTACGAATAATCGACGGGTACAGACTTTTGAAATCCAGTACCAGTACATGCTCAAACAAACCCGGCGTCGACTCCATCACGTAGCCACCGGGGCTTTTTTCAGCGCGGTACCCTTCGCCAATATTGGGGGCGATATAACCGGCGCGGTGCAGACGCGGCAGGTAGAGATTCTCGAAGGCAGCTACCGAGCCCCCCATCCGATCCAGTGCCAGGCCGGTCATCAAGCTGCGTTCGATGGCAAATTCCAGCAGTTTGAGCTTCTCGAAGATACGCCAGACCAAGTCGCAATCTTGCAGATTGTAGGCCGTAAAAGCACACAGGTCGGTTTGATAAAGGCGCTGGATATCCTGCCCCCGATGACTGCCAGTGAGCAGTTTGGAATCCCCTAACAATTGTTCAGACACCGCATTCAGCGAGAAACTTTCAAACTGGTAACTGGCTGCCCGCAACAGTTCAATGCCATCCAGCGCCAGTCGCCCAGCCATATTGACGATGATCCGGTCGGGCATATTCCGTTGCCGCCGCACCTGTAAGCGGCTGCCATCGCGACCCCAACGCATGGGAATGTCATGCTCGTGATATTTCTGCTGCAACACATTGAGATCAAACTGGATCAGGTTCCAGCCCAGAATCACATCCGGGTCACTTGCCGCCATGCGGTCGTTCAGCGCATGCAAAACCGCCACTTCATCCGCCAGCCGTACCAGTTCAACCGGATCCGTCGCAGTCGCCGCGCCCGCGCCATGCTGTTCAACCAGCAACACACAACGCTGCTGTGACGTTACCAGCCCAACAGAGTAGAGTTTCAGTGCTTCGCCCTGGCGCGGAATATTGGTTTCAATATCCAGCGACAACCACCGCAAGGTCGGCCGATAACTGCCAGCCGTCAGCCGCCCCCCTCGCAGCGTCTGATAAGCGGCTGCGGTGTTTGGTACAGCCACTGGGGTTTCAGACATTTCGGCGGCATCGTAGTGAATCACTGCAGCGCCATAGACAAACCGTTCCATCAGATAACGATCGGTAATACGCACATCGACTTCACGACAGGGAATCTGCTGATTCAGCAATAAATCCCGCCAGCGATAGCTATAACTGGCGGGCATATAACAAGCGGAGACCGCTTGCTGGTCAAAGGTTGCTAACGCGACCGGGCGACAGCTTACCGGCCAACCCAGAGCACGGGCCATGCGTTCCGCCTCCTGCTGATGACGGCGTTCGATAAAACACACGGCAGGCTGCCGCAACTGCTGGCGTAGCGGGCCAACCGGGGTTTGCCACCAAAACACCAGTTCCGAGTCCTGATCCGGGGTGGCATCCGACCAGCTGGAGGTCAGTAAAAAAGCGTCAAGCGAGCGAGTCATTGAAGGTCATCTATACTGAAGGCCACCCAGTCTAATCAACGAGGTTTTCCATGACTACAGCGGCCATCAGCCAGGATCCCCTGTATCAACTGCTCCGCAACGATGACGTCGCCGGATTTAATCAGGCTATCCAGCAAGGCCAGGTCTGTAACCTGGCCGGTATGGATTTGCGCGGCCTTGATTTACGCGGCCTTCTGGTCAGCGAAATGGACCTTACCGATGCCTATTTTCGTGGCACCGACCTGCGCGGCATTGATTTTCGTGACTGCTGCCTGGATGGCGTCAGCCTGGTGAACTCACGAGTCAGCGGCTGTTATTTTCCGCCCGCAATCAGCGCCGAAGAACTCAAGCTGTCACTGGAGTTTGGTACCCGCTTGCGGCACGTACAAACATCCGCCGAAAATAAATGAGAATTATTATTGACAACTCAGATGAGAATGACTATTGTTTGCTTATCGGAGCTAGCGATAGCAACGGTGTTCACAACACGGCCTTGGCTGTGAGGTGATCTCTCTCATCAAGCTAATCACGGTTGCTTTGCCCCTCTTTTAGAGGGGCGTTTTTTTGTCTGCTATTTGTCGTGGCACGTGTTGTCGTGGTCAAGTATTCCCGCATGCCACGCCCTCTCACATAACCTCATTTTCTCAATGATTAAACCGAGCCTGCTGAGAGCCGTTGGTTTCAGAACAAGGCATGAGGAGCGTGGTTTAGCGAGCTAAACAAGTGACGAATAACGCCGTACTGGAAGTTACTGGCCTCTGCCCCAAGGGTCAGGGCCAACATCCCGCCATCCGATGTTATTGGACTTGATAAGGACGGCCATTCTCGGTATCCAACGCCTTGCCTGACGGGATTTTTCCTCCTGACAGGCCGTGGCAAATAATTG
>CAJXTI010000005.1 GCA_913061185.1 uncultured Oceanobacter sp. | reverse complement strand
ACTGCTTCGATACCTTGTTGTGCCCGGAGACGATGCAGATCTGAAAAACGGACTTTGCAAGATCGATGGCGATGGTACTAATATTGTTCATGTGGACGCTCCTCATATTGACGTTTTGCTCGTAACAAAATATTAGCGCTTTTGACGCTGGATCATATGGGGAGCGTCCATCTCATCATCTATTTATTAACACAGATGTTGAGAGCTCCCGATGGAAACTGATTCTTTTGCTGGCCGGATGGCCACCGCAGCCAATGACCATGACGATGTGACACCGCCTCCACGACCGAGTGAGGGTGGTGCGAGAGACGTACGAGTACTGTTTTCTGGCCGCAATCTGGAATACCAGAAACTCTGGCTGGTCAATATGTTGTTGACCCTGCTGACGCTGGGCATTTACAGCGCCTGGGCCAAGGTACGTAATCACCGTTACCTGTATGGCCATACCTCGCTGGATGGCCATCGTTTCAGTTATCTGGCCAAACCGCTGCAAATCTTGCGAGGGCGCCTGATTGCCCTGCTGGTGTTGGTGCTGCTGTCAGGTGTTGCCTATGTCAGCCCGATAGCGGCGAGCTTGATGTATTTTCTGCTGATGTTTGCGGTGCCATGGCTGATTTGTCAGGGCATTCGCTTCACTTTGCGGATGACTTCCTACCGCCAGGTTCGTTTTGATTTTACCGGTGACTATGGCGGTATCATGGCGCATTTTATTTTTTTGCCGCTGATCGCCATGTTCACCTTCTACTTCGCACTGCCCTGGGTACTGAAGAAGATTGATCAGTACACCCATAACAACATCACCTATGGCGGCAAGGCCTTCAACGTGAGTAACCGGACGAGTGCGTATTATCACGCGGCACTGGTGTGTGTCGGCCTTGGCATACTCAGTATGGTGCTGCTGTTGCCGTTGTTCAGCCTGCTATCCGGTACTGGGGAGGGCGAGGGCGACGCTCCCCCGCGCTTCTGGTTGCCGGTGCTGCTGTTTGTGGCGATGTTTGTGATCAGTCAACTAGTTGCCGCCATATGGAGTGCCATGATCCGCAATCACCTGCTGGCCAATCTGTCGCTGGATGGCATCGCCACTTTTCGATCGGATGTCACGCCTATCGGTTACGCCGGGCTGGCAATATCTAATGCCCTGCTGTTAATCGTAACCTTGGGGTTGGCGTATCCGGTTACTCAGGTACGTATGCTGCGTTATTTGGCGGAACATACCGAGGTAACGATTCAGCCCGCGATGGATTCCATGATCAATACCGTGACGTCGCAGGATGGCGCTTTTGGTGAGGAAGCCGCAGGTTTGTTTGATGTTGATGTCTCGGTGCTGGGATGACAGCGGCTGTTGCCGGACAGTATCAGTTTGCCGATCGTGCTCTGGCCGTTGCGGCTGAGGCATTGCTGGATGACACCGGCGCGATTCATGTGAATCGCACGGACGTACAACAAGGGCTGAAATACGCAGCAGCGGGCCAGTTTGTAGTAGAAAGTGCGGTGCCTGGCTTACCCCAAGAAGTCGTGTTTGAAGATAACGCCCGCTTTATTCCCGCCGATGTACATTGGCGCTGGTTAGTGGCTGGCCGTCGGCAATGTATACCTGAATGGCTGGAAAGCCGTTGGCTGGTGGTGCTGGTTGCGGCTTTGGCGGTGCCGCTGTGTTTATGGTGGGTCACGTTTCGTGGCATTCCAGCACTGGCGCAAACCACGGTAGAATGGTTGCCAGTACAGGTATCGCAGCAGGTTGGCCAACACACCCTGCAGGTTCTCGACTCGCTGCATTTTGAGCTGTCATCACTGCCCTTGCCACAACAGCAGCAGTTGCGTGTGCACTGGCAGCAGGTGCTGGAACGGTTACAGCTTGAACCGGCGCAGTATCCCCTGATTTTCCGTACCGGGGATATGGGCGCGAATGCCTTTGCGCTGCCCGATGGCACCGTATTGGTAACAGACCAGATGGTGGATCTTACCGCGTCCGATGTGGATGCCCTGATCGCCGTTATGCTGCACGAAATTGGCCATGTGGAGTATCAGCATGGGATGCAGCTGATGGCGCGATCGGCCGCCACCTCAGTGTTGTTTGGCTTACTGTTTGGCGATATAGAGGGTAGCTCCGAGCTGCTGCTGGGGGCCGGAACCGGTTTGCTGGAAAATGCCTTCTCCAGGGAGATGGAGCGGCAAGCGGATGATTTTGCCATTGCCAGGCTGCAGCAACTTGGCCGGTCGCCGCTGGATTTTGCCCGTGCCATGCGGTTATTGATGGCGTCACATGCGGATGATCCGCTATCAACAGATCAACCGGGCTGGCAGCAGTATCTGAGTTCGCATCCTGCTACGCTTGAACGTATCGAGGCGGCTGAGCAAGCCGGAGCAGCGGCAGCTGATGCGGCGGCGAGTTGCATCAATTGTGATTAAGCCGGTTGGTTTGTATGGCGTTTGGGTGCACACTAATAATATGCCTGCATGGGCATGTTTGTTCCGGTTCGTTGGTCAAGAGGAAACCTGATGATACTCAAAAAAGAAGATTTGTTGGCCGAAGCACGGGTATCGGTTAACCCGGTTAACGTCGAAGAGGCAGAGTCCTTGTTGACCGCCGGTGCCGTGGTACTGGACGTGCGGGAGCCGGCCGAGTTCGAGATGGGACATTTGCCAGGGGCCGTGAATGTGCCTCGTGGAGTGCTGGAATTTCGGGTCGGTGATCATCCGGCGCTGATGGATACAGCAGCCACGATTGTATTGTATTGCAAGAATGGTGGCCGCAGCACACTGGCAGCTCATACCCTCAAGCGTATGGGGTTTGACCAGGTAAAAATGCTGGTGGGTGGTTTTGACGGCTGGAGCGGTGACGTCCACAAGGTGGAAGTTAATCCTAGCGTATACCAGTAAATATACGGCCATAAGCCATTACAAACGGTAATTTGCCGTTCGCCATTCGCGGCAGATGGACACCAAGACAGGAGCGGATCGTGTTGATACATGTATCCGCTTTTTCAGAATATTAATATTCCTTTGTGCGTATTTAGTTATTTATGGAGAGCATAACGATGAAAAAATTATTGACGCTGGTCTGTGTACTGGGTGGCTCATTCGGGTCGCTGACCAGTGCAACCGTCAAGGCTGAACAGCTTGATGACGCCAGCCTGCGTATTGAAGCCCGGCAGCAGGCCATGACGTTTGGCAAACAGCTGAAACAAACGGTACAGCAGGGGATGAAGGCGGGCGGCCCAACCGCAGCCATTCATCTGTGTAATACCCAGGCACCGGCAATTGCCGCTGCCAACAGCCAGGGCGACTGGACGGTGGGGCGTACCTCGTTGCAGTTGCGCAATCCGGCCAATGCCCCGGACGCCTGGGAACTGGCGACCTTAAAATCTTTCGACCAGCGTCTGGCGGCAGGCGAACCTCCGGCTGCGCTGGAAGCCAGCATGCTGGAGAACGGTGAATATCGTTATATGAAAGCGATTCCGACCGGAGCCTTGTGTCTGAACTGCCATGGTTCAGCGTTGGCTGAGCCGGTTAAAACTCGTCTCAGTGAGCTGTACCCGGCTGACCAGGCGGTGGGTTATCAGGTGGGTCAATTACGGGGTGCCTTTACCCTGCGCAAAACACTGGCTGACTAACCCCGTCAATGGTATTGATTGGTGATCCCCTATCCCTGGAAGCACAATAAATGACAGCGAAGGTTTCAGAACACGGCATGGATTTACACTGGCAGCGTGAGGGTGAGTTCTCTCACCTGGGTTTTGAGCGCCGCCATCAACTCGACTTTGGCCATCAGGCACACATAGCAGCCGGAGGCGCTGGTAATGACTACGGCTGTGATCCTGAGCAGATGCTGGCAGCATCGATGGCCAGTTGCCATATGATGACCTTTTTGGCGCTGGCAGCCAAAAAGCGGCTGACCGTGGTGTCGTACGATGACCGTGCAGTAGCAGAGCTGGCACAGCGAGACGATGGCCGTTTCCATGTCGCCTGCATCCGTTTGTCACCACGGGTGGTGTTTGAGGGTGACAAGGTGCCCGATGCTGAAGCCATTATGGCCATGCATCACAAAGCTCATGAGCACTGTTTTATTGCCAACTCGGTACTGTGTGAGGTAGAGGTTAGCCCGCGTTAGCAGACGGTTGTATCATATAACGTAGGGCCCGGCTCCATCCGTGGCCATTGCCGGTTCCATCGTGGCCAATCGTGGCCGTTGTGCAATATGCGCGGCCGTTTCGGACAGCCACGGAGGGCGTCCCTACGCTGACGGCGAGCATGTCTTCACTGATGATGCAGCAGGATGAAGCGGGCCAATCCCGGCTAATACGGGAGCAATCTCGCCAGCTCAAGGTGTTGGAGCAACGCCTTGAGCGTATCGAAAAGAAGCTGGATATGTTGTGAGAGCCACTTCCATGCGTGTTGTTTTCTCAGGCCTGCTGTTCGTGCCGACTGGCACATTGCAGGCAGCGAATTGCATAAGGCACTGCTTCCAACCGTGCGCTTTCGATGGTTTCTCCACATTCAATACAGCTGCCGTAAGTGCCCTGTTCAATTCGCTCCAGCGCCTGCTGGATCGCTACTGCTTCAATACAGGCTTCGCCGCTGATAGCGCCCAGTACCTCGTCGTTTTCACGCTCGGTTGCCTGTTCGGCAAAATCTGCCGACAGTGGGTTGTCACGGTGACTGGCGAGTCGTTCGGCA
Source organism: uncultured Oceanobacter sp. (assembly GCA_913061185.1). GTDB lineage: Bacteria > Pseudomonadota > Gammaproteobacteria > Pseudomonadales > Oceanobacteraceae > Oceanobacter > Oceanobacter antarcticus. Next base: position 112,570 of record CAJXTI010000005.1, on the reverse strand, counting down.
TCGACAGAGCGGGTTTGAAGCTCATCCAGCTGTTGTCTCAAGCGGCTCCGTAGTGCATCAATGTTCATCGGATTCTCCTTAATAAACGTCGAATATATTGGCGTGTCTGGCTGTCAAATTACGTTGGCTGTTGCCCGACCGCCTTGATATGGGTCAGCGGCGTGCAAGACAGCTTTGGCTAGACTGAAGAGAGTGGCTTTTGCCTTGTTTTTGTTCGTTTCTGCTCCTGGAGGTCGTTATGGCCAATGCCTCAGAACAGCGTTTTATCGACCCCTACCAGCAGTTGGCGCAGCCGCTGTCATTCGGTGATCGGTTGCAGCATCTCTATCGGGTGTTGCGTGAACAGTATTCCGGTATTGATCGTTTGTCTCTGGCGTTGTATCAGCCAGACAGTGATCAGCTATCGACCTTTACCTGCGCCGGAGATGACGCATCGCCACTAACGGGGTACAGCGTGTTATTAGACGCGGTGCCATCGTTAAAAGTTCTGGCCGATAACCCGCTGGTGCGGGTGGTCGGTGATATGCGCGAGTTTCGCTCTGATGAGCTGTCAACGCATACGGCGGCGCTGTTGGGGCAGGGTTATCGCTCAAGCCTGACGATGCCATTGACGGTGGAAGGCCATTTCCTCGGGATGCTGTTTCTGAATGCTCGTACCATTGACTATTTCTCGGCGCCCATGGCGGCGTATTGCACCCTGTGGGGCCATTTGGTGGGGCAGACGCTGGCGCAGGAACAGGAGACGTTACGCCGTCTGCATGCGCTGGCACGTTGGGCACTGGATGTCAGTGGCGTGCGCTGTATTGAATCGGACGACCATATGCAGCGTATGGCCGCGTACACCCGGCTGATTGCCCGGCAATTACAATCGTCACAGCCGTTGTCAGACAGCTGGATAGAATATCTGACGCTGTTTGCGCCGTTACATGATATTGGCAAAATATCGGTGCCGGATCGGATTCTGCACAAGCCGGGCAGTCTGACCGCAGAGGAATTTGATGAAATGAAGCGTCATGTTTCTGGGGGCAAGACACTGCTTGAAAAGGCGATTCGGCGTTTTGATCTGGCCCGGATCGAGCACATCGATATGCTGATGAATATTATCCAGTACCACCACGAGAAGCTGGATGGTTCCGGTTATCTGGGGCTGAATGGTACCCATGAAATTCCGCTGGAAGCTCGTATTGTTGCCGTGGCGGATATTCTGGATGCGTTGCTGAATGCCCGTTGTTACAAGCAGGCATGGGAAGAAGATGCGGTGTGGCAGGAACTGGAGCGGCTTTCCGGTCGCCAGCTGGATCCCGACTGCGTAGCGGCGGTGCTGGATAACAAAGCCGCGATTCAGGATATTCAGCAACGCTGGCCTGCCCGTTAGGTTGGCACCGGATTGGGTTTGGTGCCGGAGCAAGTGTTTAAAACGATCGTTAGTTGTTCTGTTGCAGTAACGTAATGGCCAGTTTTACAAAGTCTTGTGATGTCAGCATGCCGACCAGTACCTTGTGTTCATCGGTGACCAGCACACACCCTTGGCGGCGATTGGCGCGCAGGCTTTCACCCGCTTGCTGCAATGAGGTATCGGGCGTCACAGTGACAACCTCATGCTGCATGCACTGGCTGATGCCGGTTTTGCTCAGGTATTCCTGCAAGTGGTGGGCACCAAATTTATCGGTGATGCGGAATGCTTCCGTCAGAAATTCCCGTTGGCTCATCAGGCCACAGAGTTTGCCCTCTTCATCCACCACAGGAATATGGCGAATATGGTGTCCTGCCATTGTCTTTTCTGCATCGCGCAGGGTATCCGTTGGCAAATGGGTATGAAGGTGAGTGGTCATCAGTTGTTTGACGAGTTGCATGGTGGTTCCTGCCTTGGCTGTTCTGATTACAGTAAAGCAGGAAAATACCGATCCGGCGGATAAATACGAAAACCCATCACGGTCTATTGAATCGCTGTTGCAGCCCTTGGTCAGCCTCCTTGAAAGCGGTTGGGTTCAGTCAGCCGCGTTGGCCGAATTATGTGCAGTGATTTAGGACTGCCCTGTTGGTCGATAAGTGATACCCCTGGCCACCACGCCGGAGCGTGGAGGCCAGGGGTATGCAGAGCAGCCTGGTGATACTGCCAACAACCTGTCAACAACCGCGCTTCAGTTACCCCAGATTTCAGCCACCAGTTCCGGGTGGTCGATAAAGGGATTACGGTTGCCCTGGTGGCTGTAGGCGGCGTCGTTACGATCAAGTTCTTTCTGGCTGACGGGGTCGGCGTTGTGCCAGCTTTTCATCAGGTTCAGGTACCAGATTTCAAAGACCTGATCGCTGCTGCCATTGAGTACGGCATCGCCATAGCTGGACTGGGTCTCCCAGCCGGAAATCACGTCTTCGTAGCGGGTGGCCATGTAGAAATAGGTGCGGGCCAAATCGCCTTTGAACTCGTCGATGGGTTCGAATACGGTGCCGGAGTAGCCCAATCCGGATTCGGCACTGCCCAGTTTGGAGCCATTGCTGGAGGTGTAGCTGGCGGTAGCCACTTCGCCGTAAGGGTAGCTGCTGCGCTTGCCGTTGACATAGCCATCGGAGGCGTAAATATGGTGTACGTCGGAGTTCATCGGTTCTATTGCACCACCAAACCAACTGCGTGGGAAAGTATGTTCTCGGTTATAGCAGGAGCCTTCGCCGCTGTAGCTGCCGCACTGGTCACTGCTGCTGGTGTAGGTGTATGGGTCTGAACCGTTCGGATTTTCGGAGTAAATATCCAGCAGGCTGCCGTCGGCTTCGTAATAATTATCGCGTTCGTAGTTGCTGTAGAAGGTCCATAAGGCACTGTAGCCCTGGGCGCTGTGGCCAGCGCTGATGATGTTGTGCAGCTCAGTTTTGAGGACATAGCCACTCAGGCCATTGGCACTGGCGTAGTAGCCAATGAGGTCGGTGCTGCCGGTTCCTGTACCGGTATCTGTCCCAGCTCCGGTGTCTGTAGCGGAACCCAGGATGAAACTGGTGCTTTCGCTGCTGGCAAATTCGCTGCCGCTGGCGACGCTGGTGCCGTCGAGAACGAGGTCGTAGGAACCGTTACCAAATGAGCAGCACATACCGTCGCCATAGCTGTCGTTAATGGTGAAGGTGTAGTCGTCGTCTTCCAGGCAAATATCTTCGCTGTAGCTGGTGTTGCTGCTGTAGCCGTTACCATTGGCGATGTCGGTGCCGCTGCTGTTGCTGATGGCCCAGCTGGTTTCGGCGCCGTAGTTGTCGGTAGTCAGGCTCAGAGTGCCTGCTGTGCAACTGGCACCACTATCCGTTGCTCCTGTACCACCGGATGAACCTCCGCCAGTTTCTGTGCCGCCGGATGATCCGTCGCTGCTATCGGCGACAGTAACGCTGTTGCTCTGGCTGCTGGTGAACTGGTCGCCACTGACCACTTCGGTACCAGCCACCACCACTGCAAAAGAGCCGTTGCCGTACGAGCAGCAAATACCATCGCCGTAGCTGTCGAGAATGGTAAAGGTGTAGTTACCGGTATCCAGGCAGAATGTTTCGGTGTTGCTGCTGTTGTTGTCGTAATTGCCGCCGCTGGCGACTTCGGTGCCGCTGGCATTGAGGATGTACCAGCTGGTTTCGGAGCCGTAATTATCGGTCGTGATATTGACGTCGGTCGTGACGCAGCTGCCACTGCTTCCTGTGTTGCCGCTGTCTGCACCAGTGTCTGTCGCGCTGTCGGTGGTTGGTTCAAAGTCGTCGACATACACCAGTTCCGAGCCATCAAAGCCGCTTTGGTCGTAAAAACGCAGGCCCACTTCGATGGAACCTGTGCTGGTGGCGGTATAGCTGTAGCTGAGTTGCTGCCATTGATCGGTCAGGCTGTTATCGGAATAGCCCTGATAATCGGCGACATACAGGCGTGCCTGGACGTGGCCTTCGGTGTGATAAATCCAGGCACTGAAGTCGTAGTGGGTACCGCTGGTGACACTGACGGTCTGGCGCAAGTCGGTAGAACTTTGGGTGCCGGTATTGACCGTAATGGCGGCCGACTGGTTGCCGCTGTACACCACACTGCTGGACGCGGCAAGACTGATGCCGCTGTCGATGGTGGTCCAGTCGTCGGGAGTTGAGTTAGTCCATTGTTCAAAATCGCCATTGGCGACGGTCGCATGGCCGGTACTGGCAACGGCGAGTGCCGATGACAGTAACAGCGCGGCGGAAATCTGTTTCAACATGATCATCATCCTGGGTGGTTCTGACGTAGTTTGGGTCTGGTCAAGCAGAACGGCGCAGGCTAGTTGAGAGAGATGACAACAAGACTGAAAAAAGATGACAGTGACTTCCCGCTGCGGTTTTTGTGAACCGATAGCGTTTGTTGATCTGACGGGTTATGTAACAGCTGTTCTATTGGTTCCCGTAACGCCGCTGTTAATACTGTGACACAGTGTCGCACGGTCTGGATTTGAACGGATGTCCCCCGCATTATCGCCGCTGGCTGGCACTCACAGCCAACGGCGAATTCTTAATGTCATCCAGTAAGGACACATCCATGACCGTTCTTTTTACTCTCCCCAGCGCGACTTTTTTAACCGCTTTCAGTGTGATGACCGCCAGTGTTTTGCTGGTCGGTTGTGGCAGTGGCAGCGACAAAGATTCAGCCACGGCAGATTCATCTGCCAGCTACAGCCTGCCGTTTTCTGCATCCGTTGGTGCCGAACCCCTGGCCTGTGGTGAGCGAACCACTTTGGCGGGTAACGCCAATGAAGGGAATGGCAGTCTGCCGCAGATCAGCGATTTCCGTTTGTATATCTCCGACGTACAGCTGGCAACCGCCAACGGAGACTTCGTCAGTCTGACACTGGATCAGACCGACTGGCAGTACAACAATATGGCACTGCTGGATTTTGAAGATGGCACCAGCACTTGCACTGCATCCACCACGGCAACCAACAGGGTGATTAGCGGAACGGCCCCAGCCGCAGACTACAGCCGGGTGCGTTTTACTCTGGGTGTGCCGGAAGAACTCAATCATCTGGATCGTGCCACGGCGCTATCACCGCTGAATATTGATGGCCTGACCTGGAGCTGGGCAGGGGGTTACAAGCACGCCCGGATGGATATTGTTGGCTGGAATATCCACCTTGGCACGACCGGTTGTACGCTGGATGAAAATAACACCAATCTGGATTGCTCTAACGCACGTCCGAACCGTCCGACCTACACCTTTGCCAGCCTGACGCCGGGCAGCAGTACCATCAATTTTGACTATGCGGCACTGGTTGCCGGGTCTGATCTGAGCAGTAATACCGAGGGCACGGCGATCGGCTGCATGTCGTCCGCCGATGATCCCGAATGTGAGGCCCTGTTTACCCGTATGGGGCTGGATGTGACCACTGGTCAATGCCTGGCTGATGGCTGTGACTCCCAGTCCTGGGTGACGGTCGAATAAATGCAGCTGATCAGTTTATCTGTCCGGTGGCTGGCAGTCGGGTGTCTGTTGTTACTGGCGGGGTGCCAGTCGTCCGACTTTGATCTGCAGCTGCAGCAGCAGGCAGAAGGCGTTACCTTGTTGCAACTCAGCAGTGAGGGCGGTTTTGTGCTGCCTGCTATCCCGGACGAGAATCCGCTGACAGATGCCAAAATTACCCTGGGCCGTTTTCTGTTTTACGACCCCCGGCTGTCGGCCAATCAGACCCAGAGTTGCGAGAGCTGCCATTTTCAGGCGTTGGCTTTTACCGATGGTAAAGCGGTGCCGACCGGCTCGACCGGTGAGGCTCTGGTGCGTAATTCGCAAACGCTGACCAACGTGGCCTATAACGCGACTTATACTTGGTGGAATCCGATTTTCACCCGCATTGAATTACAGTTGGCGATGCCTCTGACCGGGGATACCCCAGCAGAGCTGGGAATTAATGACGCCAATCTGGCCGCGATTCTTCAACGCTTTCGCAGTGATACGGTTTACCAGGCCTTGTTTGCTAACGCCTTTCCGACAGCGACGGACCCTTTTACCCTGACCAATATCACCCGTGCGCTGGCGTCCTTTACCCGCACGATGATTTCCGATCGCTCACCCTATGACCGTAATGAACTGTCGGACTCTGCCCGTCGGGGCGAGGCGTTATTTTTCTCCGAGGCGCTGGAGTGCTTCCACTGTCACAACGGTTTTAATTTTTCCAGCTCCACTATCACCACGAACACCCGCTTTCCGGAACGGCCCTTTTTTAATACCGGTTTGTACAACATCGATAATCAGGGCAGTTATCCGAGCGACAATACCGGCAAGTATCAGGTTACGGGTGACTGGAATGATATGGGGGCTTTTCGTCCGCCGACCCTGCGTAATATCGAATTGACCGCACCCTATATGCACGACGGTTCCATTGCCACGCTGGCAGCCGTGGTGGACTTTTACGCAGCTGGAGGGCGAAACCTGACCGCTGGTGCTTATCGCGGTGATGGTCGTAATAATCCGTACAAGAGCAGTTTTGTGAATGGTTTTGACCTGACGGCCGCAGACAAGACGGATCTGATCAATTTTCTTCACAGCCTGACCGACCAGGAATTTATTAGCGATGACCGTTTTGCCAATCCGTTTGAATAATCTCCGTTGTTTTGCGGCGGCCTCCAGTCTGATGGTTTTACCGGTACTGGCTGACAGTGGTCATCAGCATGAAACCGCCGCTGCGGGTGAGACTGGGCAAGACCGGACGCCGTGGCAACTGGATGTAGTGATGGGCTATCAGAAGACCGCGACACCACTGATTGCCGGTTTTCTGCCTTACGACGGTCATTACCGCAGCGCCGGATTTGGCTTGCAACACCTGGATATCGGACGGTCGTTTCGGTTGCCAGATCAGGGCGTGTATGGGCAGGTGGTGGTGTCGCGTCACCGCAGCAGTACCGACATCCACGAAGCCTGGATCGGACACCGTAGCGGTGCTTGGCAGCTACAGGCTGGGCAGCAGCTGGTTGATCTTGGTTGGCTGAATCGATTGCATAGCCACGACCGCTTGTTTGTTGATCTGCCGCTGATGTATCAGGCGATGTGGGGTGGTGAGTGGTCAGAAGCCGAAGTACGGCTGGGCTATCAGAGGCAGGATTTGGATTCAAATTCGGGTCTGTGGCAGTGGCATTCAGCGCTGAGTTTGCTGGGCACCAGCCAAATGAACACCGCCAGGGACGGCGTGGCTGCCATGGTCACTACTGCCGTCAGTGCTCGCTACGGGCAGTGGCAGCATGCCATCAAACTGGATGTGTATGGAGCCGAGGTGGGGCAACGGGGCATGCAGTTGTTCTCCACCAGTACGGCCACTCATAGTCATGGCTCGACGGCGACCGAGTATTTTGACGGTGGTATTGGTCATATCGCCATGGGCTTGTCCAGTGAGTGGGACAACACATGGGGCCGCTGGCGGCTACAGGGCGAGTATCAACAACGTCAGGAAAAAGGGGATCTCAGCAGTGCTGCCGGGCAAACCACCGATGCCAGCGCAGTACTGGATCTGCGCAGCTGGGGCAGTTATCTCGACCTGTCGTGGCAGCAATCAAGGCTGGCAGCCGGTGTACGCTGGCAGACGCTGGGCAGTGATGTGGGCTTGAGCCGGGTATCTGGAGATGATCTGGCCGATTCGATTCTTAACCACCAGAGCCGCAGCCCCAGCTATCTGAATATGCTGATCGCCTGGCGTTTGCCATGGCAGGGCAGCAAGCTGCGGCTGCAATATAATGTGCCCCTGACCGATGCCCTGGCGCTGCCCAGAATACAGCTGCAGTGGCTGTACAGCGTGGCGTTTTAATCAGCTCTCGCTGGCAATAGCCGCCAGTTTTCCGCGCGTTAGCGCCAACAAGTCGGCGGCTGCCAGTTCGATCTCCAGCCCGCGACGGCCACCGCTGACATTGATGGTGGTCTGCTGTTCGGCGCTGCTGTCCAGTACGGTGGGTAATAACTTTTTCTGCCCCAGCGGACTGATGCCTCCCACCACATAACCGGTGGTTTTTTCCGCAACAGCAGGATCGGCCATATCGGCTTTTTTGGCACCCAATGCTTTGGCGATGGCTTTCAGGCTGAGTTTTTTGTCCACCGGGATAATCGCCACAGCCAGGGTGCTTTGATGGCCACTGAGGCTGACCAATAAGGTTTTGAACACCTGTGAGGGAGGCAGGCCGAGTGCTTCCGCAGCCTCACCACCCCAAGAGTCGGCCTTGGGATCGTGTGGGTATTCATGCAGGGTGAACGTGATCCCGGCTTTTTTGGCCAGGTTAATGGCAGGGGTCATAACGCATCCACAGGCAGGGTGTCCGGCTTGGACGGCAGCTCGATAGGCCCCAGATAATCAAACCGGGCAACCGCTTTGCCTTCCACATCGATTGTTTCAATAAACATCCGGTATGGCCGTACCCAATGGCTGAAGTCGCCATACAGGGTGCGGTAGTGCACCAGCCATTCTTCGGTTTCGCTATGGCGTACCAGACCGAAGACTTCGTAGTCCTGGCCCTTGTAATGGCGGTAACGCCCAGGACGCAGGCCCGCCGGGCAGGGATTAACGGTGTTGGCTGTGACAGTGTTGGCTGTGGGGTGCTGCAGACTCATGGTATGACTCGTCCTTATTCCAGTTCAAAACGCACATCGACACTGGCGCTGATGGTTTGTTGCTGTACCAGCATAGGGGCGCTTTTGCTGCGGGTATCGGCGGCCATTTCCCGCATGGCGTACATCGGCTGGGGTGAGCTGGAACCGCTTTCGCTAATCGCCAAGACGTTCCCCAGCCGGCTACCGAGGGTGCTGGCCATCAGTTTGGCCTTGTCTCTGGCTTTCAGCAAGGCGGCCTTCAGTGCCTGGTTTTCCAGCCCATCGCGATCGTCGAAACGAAATTGACTCTGGCTGATTTGCACCAATGGGTTTTGCATCAGTTGATGCACCAGTTCGCCGTAGTTATCCAACTGGCGCAGGGTAATCGCGATCTGGCGGGTGACCTGTTCACCGACATAGGTGCGGCCTTTTTCATGCCATTGGTATTGGGGGTAGTTGGAGATTTGCTCAGCTCGCACCGAATCTTCGGCAATGTTCAGCTTGCGGGTGACTTCCATCAGCTGATGAAAGCTGTCGTCGACCTGACGTTTGGCGTCTGCCAGGGTCGGGCGGGTATCGCTGATATTCAGGTTGAGCAACAGGTAATCCGGGGTTGCCTGAACATCGGCGCTGGCAGAGACCTGGACGTAGGCCTCTTCGGCGGCCTGGCTCGGCAGTGCCAGCAAGGTGATCAGCGGCAAACACAACAGCAGGGCAGTATGGGTGAGGCGTGTCATGGGCATTCCTTTGGCAGGGCGTTGAGTGGTGGTTCTGACCTCATTCCGGTTCAGAAGTGCTGGTAGCCGGATGTTTTCAGCTGCAACGGCAGGCCATCAAGCGAAACGGTCACTGCGGGTGGCTGACCGGGGGCTGCTGGCAGGCACTGGCCAATACGACTCAGGGGAAGAGCCAGTCGTTGCGCCAGTGCCTGAATGTTGGCCTGCTGTGCAGGGGAGGCGGTAAATAATAATTCATAATCGTCGCCACCCGTCAGGCAGTTGGGCCAGTCGGGATGACCGCAGCCGACGGCTGTCGGAATCTGCTCTCCGGTCAGGGCCAGGCTAACCGCCGAGGCGGTGGCAATATGGTGGGCGTCTTGCAACAGGCCGTCGGAAATATCCAGCGCGGCTGTGGCGACCCCTAGCAGTGACTGGCCGAGTGACAGCCGGGGTGTGGGGTAATAATAAGCGGCAGCGAGCCCATCGGTGGTCTCAGGGTTGGCCAGCACGGTGGGCAAGGACAGGGCTGCGGCACCAATATATCCACTGACCCAAACATCATCTCCGACCCTGGCACCGCTGCGCGTCAAACCGGTTGGTGTCGGGGCAGTGGCTACCCAGCCCTGTACCAGGATGCTGATTACCAGGGCTGGCCCACGAGTGGTGTCGCCCCCCAACAGGCTGATACCGAATTCGGTAGCGGCGTCGCGCAAGCCATGAGCAAAATCATCAAGCCAGTCCGTTTGGTTGTCTGGCAGAGTGAGGCCGAGTAAAAAACCCTGTGGCGTCGCACCCATGGCCGCCAGATCACTGACGGCACAGCGCAGAGTGCGCTGGGCGATCAGTTGGGCAGGAGCGTTGGCAGGGAAATGAACGTCGGCAACCTGGGTGTCGAGGCTTTGTACCAGGTGCTGACCCGCAGGCGGGCAAATAACGCTGGCATCGTCACCAACGCCCAGCAGGGTCGCAGCGTTTTGCGGGTAGCCGCTGCTGAAGCAGCGCTGTATCAGCGCAAATTCAGAACCACCCGGCTGCTCGCTCACTGTTCTTTGTTGTCCTGCCGCTGTGGTGCACGGGCACCACGAATCTCGACCGCCCGTTCACGCTGGGCCAGTTTGTCGAGGACGCCATTGATGTACTTGTGGCCGTCGGTGGCACCAAAGATTTTGGCCAATTCCACCGATTCGTTAATTACGACCTTGTAGGGTACATCTGGCCGACGGCACATTTCAAAGGCACCAAGACGCAGAATGGACAGCTCAACCGGTGTCATTTCATCAAGGCGACGATCCATCAGCGGGGCTATTTTTTCATCCAGGGCAGAACGCTCACGCGGTACGCCGTGGAGAATATCGTGGAAATATTCCAGGTCGACCTTGCTCATGTCGTTATCGGCACGAAATTCCGATTCAATCTGAGTCAGGTTGGCACCGGCGATATGCCACTGGTACAGCGCCTGCAAGGCAAAACCACGCGCTTTGCGGCGCGCAGCAGGACTGGGTTTATGGTTGCCAGAAGCACGTGACATGCGGATCAGGCCTCCAGGGCGGACAGCAGGGAAACCATTTCAAAGGCAGACATTGCAGCTTCTTCCCCTTTGTTGCCGGCCTTGGTGCCAGAGCGTTCAATCGCCTGTTCAATGCTGTCGACGGTCAGTACACCGAAGGAAACCGGTACGCTGTATTCCAGCGAGACGTTGGCCAGGCCTTTGGTGCATTCACCAGCGACGTATTCGAAGTGTGGTGTCCCACCACGAATCACTGCGCCGAGGGCAATGATGGCATCGTATTGTTCAGAGGCGGCGATACGCTGCACTACCAGAGGAATCTCAAACGCACCCGGTGCACGAATAATCGTGATGTTTTCTTCGTCAACACCGTGACGCAGCAGGCTGTCGACCGCGCCTTCAAGCAGGCTTTCCACAACAAAGGCGTTCCAGCGACCAACGACAATGGCGTATTTACCGTCGTTCGGGGTGAGGTTGCCTTCAATGGTTCTGATCTGTTTCATGAGTATTTCCAGTTTGTAAGCAGGGGAATGTCAGGCATCAAATGGCAAGTATTCGGTAATTTCGAGATCGAAACCCGAGATGCCGCTGTATTTCATTTCCGAGCTGAGCAGGCGCATTTTCTGAACGCCCAGCTCGCGCAGGATTTGGGAGCCGGTGCCAATGGTCAGGAAGGCACCGGAGCTGTCCTTGTTGGGACTACGCACCGGGCGGGCGCGGCCAAAGAAGTCACCAAGGCTGTCTTCAATCGATTCGCGCTGACCCGCCGACAACAACACCAGTACGCCTTCGCCTTCATCGGCGATACGTTGCAGCGCATGGGAAGACGACCAGCTGGAGCCGCTGGTTGGGCGCATGCCCAGCACGTCGCGCAGATAGTTATTGGTCTGTACCCGCACCACACAGGGGCTGTCCGGGTGAATGTCACCGAGGGTCAGCGCCAGATGTGTTTCGTTCTGGATGGTGTCGCGGAAGGTGTGTAACACAAAATCGCCATATTCGGTGGAGATGTCGTCCTTGCTGACCAGCTCAACGGTTTTTTCATTGGCGATGCGGTAGTGGATCAGGTCGGCGATTGTACCGATCTTGATGCCATGCTTTTCCGCAAACACTTCCAGTTCCGGGCGACGGGCCATGGTGCCATCAGGGTTTAATACCTCAACGATGGCAGCGGCGGGGTTAAGACCCGCCAGGCGTGCCAGGTCACAACCGGCTTCAGTATGGCCAGCGCGACTCAGTACACCACCCGGACGGGCGCGTAACGGGAATATATGCCCCGGCTGGACGATGTCTTCCGGTTTACCCATCGGGTTCACAGCGGCGAGAATAGTGGCGGCGCGGTCGGCGGCAGAAATACCGGTAGTGACGCCTTCGGCGGCTTCAATGGAAACCGTGAACGGGGTGTAAAACTTGGCGCCGTTGGCGGTTACCATGGCGGGTAAACCGAGGTAATCACAACGTTCTGCTGACAAGGGAAGACAGATAAGACCACGCGCTTCTGTGGCCATAAAGTTGATGATTTCTGGCGTCACTTTCTCTGCAGCAACAATAATATCGCCTTCGTTTTCACGGTCTTCGTCATCCATCAGGATGACCATTTTACCGTCATGGATGTCGGCAATAATTTCTTCGATGGTGTTCAGTGCCATAATGAGCCTGTTCAGAATAACCTGTGAGTGTGTGTCGGTGCCGATCTTGTTGCCGGTCAGTTCCGCCTATTTCCAAAACCCGTGTTGCGCCAGAAAAGCCGCATCCATGGGTGTTTTTTCTGTGGTTGCTGGTGCCTTGACCAACTGTTCCAGATAGCGGGCAATCATATCAACTTCCAGGTGAACCTGCTGACCCGGCTGAATGGAAATCAATGTTGTCTCCGCCGCAGTATGGGGCACAATATTCAGTGTAAAGCCGTCGTCGTTGAGGGCATTGACAGTCAGGCTGACGCCATCGACGGTAATTGAACCCTTGGCGGCGATATAACGCGTCAGTTCTGCCGGAGCATTGACGCCGAGGCGAATGGAACGTGCATCGGCCTGACGACTGCTGATACGGCCAACGCCATCAACGTGGCCACTGACCATATGGCCGCCCAGGCGGGTCGTCGGCAGTAGCGCCTTTTCCAGATTCACCCGTGTGCCTGCTTGCCAGGCACTAATACGCGTGTGGGACAGTGACTCGCGTGAGACATCGGCCACAAAACCGTCGCCGGGCAGTGCCACGACCGTCAGGCAAACGCCGTTGGTGGCAATGCTGTCGCCGAGTTTGACATCAGTCAGATCCAGCGCACCGCTGCGGATCGTCAGACGCAGGTCGCCAGAGACGCTGGTAACGCTGGCGACGGTGCCGATCGCTTCGATAATTCCTGTAAACATGGCTGCTCTCTATCGGTCTCTATTTCTATTGGCATTGGCGACAAGCCGGATGCCGTTGCTCAGCATTCGGCTAACCGGGCTGATCTTGTTCAGGTCGTAAGGTCAGGCGCAGATCGTTGCCAATCATGCGTATATCCTGCCATTGCCAGCGCATCTGTTGTTGCATGCTCTCTAGTGGCAGCACCAGTAACGGGCGGGCACTGCTGCCCAACAAGGTGGGTGCGCAGTACAACACCAGTTCGTTTACCAGACCGGATTCGACAAAGGCCGCCGCCAGGTGAGCGCCACTTTCGACCAGCACTTCGTTGTGGCCTTGTGCGGCCAGAAACTGCAGCAGGGCTGGCAGGTCGACCTTGCCAGAACGGGTCGGCGGGCTTTGCCAGAGCGTCAGTTGGCCCAATTCTGCCGCCCGCTGGACGGTGACGCGAGTCGGGTCGGTAACCGCCAGCAAAATATCCCCAGACTGGTTAAACAGTTTTTCGTTGCCGCTCAGCCGTTGCTGGCCGTCAATCACCACCCGCAAGGGCTGACGCCACAGGTGTTCAGGCTGTTCAATACCGGTTTCGGCTGGCCGGACGGTCATCGACGGATTGTCGATCAGCACCGAGCTGGCACCGGTAATGACGGCACAGCTGCGCGCCCGTAAGCGTTGAACATCACGTCGGGCGTCCGGGCCGGTGATCCATTGGCTTGCGCCGCTGGCCATGGCAGTACGTCCATCCAGGCTTTGGGCCAGTTTGATGCTGACCCAGGGCAGCCCACTGCGCATACGCTGGATAAAACCGGTATTCAGAGCTTCGGCCTGGGCTTGCAAGCAGCTTTCTGTGACCTCGATTCCGGCATCGCGCAGGTGTTGAAAGCCGCGTCCGCCTACTTGGGGGTTGGGGTCGCGGCAAGCGCCAACCACTCGGGCTACACCGGCTGCTGCCAGGGCATTGGCACAGGGGGGGGTGCGGCCAAAATGGCTGCAGGGTTCGAGGGTGACGTAAGCGGTGGCATGTTGGGCCTGATCACCGGCCATGCGCAGGGCGTGCACTTCGGCGTGTGGTCCACCGGCTTGCTGGTGCCAGCCTTCGCCGATCAAGCGGTTGTCCTTGACGATGACACAGCCAACTCGGGGGTTGGGGCTGGTGGAATAAAGGCCGCGTTCAGCCAGTCGCAGCGCTTTGGCCATCCAGTATTCATCGCTGTGTTCAATAGGGGTATTCATGCGTCGACTGCTGTGATGACGGCAGCGGTGACGCTGTCTGTCAGGCGTTCAATTTCGGCGCGGAATTCGTCCAGATCCTTGAAGCTGCGGTATACCGAGGCAAAGCGGACGTAAGCGACTTGATCCAGCTGGCGTAATTCGGCCATGACACATTCGCCGATCTGGCGACTGGAAATTTCCCGGTCGTTTTTGTTACGAATGGTTTGCAGAATGCGGTGGATGGCAGCATCCATGGTGTCGACCGGAATCGGGCGTTTTTCCAGCGCTCGTTCAATACCGCTGCGGAGTTTGCTCTCGCGGAAGGTTTCCCGTTCGCCATTTTGTTTGATCACATGGGGAAAGGTCAGTTCGACGCATTCAAACGTGGTGAAACGCTCGGCACAGCCCAAGCATTCGCGACGACGGCGAACCTGGGCGCCGTCAGCCATCAAGCGTGAGTCGACCACCTTGGTTTCCGGATGTGAACAGAATGGACAATGCATAGGCGGAACTGACTAAAGAGCGTGATACGGCCATAGTGGCCAAAGCGCGCCAGTGTACTCCTGACGGAATGGTCAGGCAATGGCATTCGCTGCAGTGGTGTCGCTGGAATTGACTTCAGGCGCTCTCGCAAGCGCTGGCGGTCAGGCGTTCGATCAGTTCATCCAGCGGCGTCGGGTCGGGTTCAAAGTGATCGATATTGCCCCAGTTGCGGAATGGACTCACGGCAAAGCCCTGGGTGACATCGTTAAAATAAAGACAGTGGCGGCTGAAGGTCGCCAGTACCCAGAAGCCGCAGCCTTCATCGGCCCAAGGGTGCTGTTGCCATATTTCGGCATCCGGCAGGCGCACCAGTTCCCAGAGGGCTTTGACAGGTGCTTCCATGCTGGTTTCTGCGCGTTTGATCAGATCCAGTAGGCGGGACTCGGAAATAGGAGTCCAGCCACAGGCGCATTGTTCGGTTGACGTCGTCATCAGAGGCATCCTGAGTATCAGAAAGAGTACGATCGGAACTTCTTGCACGAGCGCTGCGATTCTAAAACGTCGGGGTCAAGTTGCAATAAAAAACTGCAGTGTCGGGTGAAAATCTGTGTTGAGCAGACTCCTGGACGATGGAGCGTAGCCGCTAGCGGCCGGTCGGGGCGGGCATCGCGCCACAGCAAGTGTGGCGCGATGTGACAGGTCGATCGATGTTAGCGGTAAACCGGGAATTGGTCACACAAGGCAATTACCTTGGCTTTCACTTCGGCTTCAACGTGTGCTGAGGTGCCATTTTCCAGACTATCCAGAACGTCACAGATCCAGCCCGCCAGTTCCGTGGCTTGCGCTTCACCAAAACCACGGGAAGTGATTGCCGGACTACCGATACGCAGACCCGAGGTTACGAACGGAGAACGTGGGTCGTTGGGAACGGAGTTTTTGTTGACAGTGATATTGGCGCGACCGAGTGCGGCGTCGGCGTCTTTGCCGGTGTATTCCTTGCCAATCAGATCCACCAGGAACAGGTGGTCGTCGGTACCGCCAGAAACGATGTTGATGCCACTTTCAATAAAGGTTTTCGCCATGGCCTGGGCGTTTTTTACCACCTGAGCCTGATACGTTTTGTATTCCTCCGACATGGCTTCTTTGAAACACACGGCCTTGGCGGCAATCACGTGCATCAGCGGGCCACCCTGGGATTCCGGGAAGACGGCGAAGTTGAGTTTTTTGTTCAGTTCTTCGTCTTCTTTCGCCAGAATCAGGCCACCACGCGGGCCACGCAGGGTTTTGTGAGTGGTGGTGGTAACGACATCGGCGATACCGACAGGCGTCGGGTAGACACCGGCAGCAACCAGACCGGCAACGTGAGCCATGTCGACGAACAGGTAGGCACCGACGGCATCAGCGATGTCGCGGAAACGCTGCCAATCGACGATACGGGAGTAGGCCGAGAAACCAGCGATGATCATCTTCGGCTGGTGTTCTTTTGCCAGGCGTTCAACTTCTTCGTAGTCGATTTCACCGGTTTCCGGGTTCAGCCCGTACTGGATGGCATTGTAGATGCGACCAGAGAAAGAGACCGACGCGCCGTGCGTCAGGTGACCACCGTGGGCCAGGCTCATGCCCAATACGGTATCGCCAGGCTTGACCAGCGCCATAAAGACGGCGGCGTTGGCCTGGGAGCCAGAGTGAGGCTGAACGTTGGCGTACGGTGCACCAAACAGTTCCTTGGCGCGGTCGATGGCCAGCTGTTCGATCACATCAACGTGTTCACAACCACCGTAGTAACGCTTGCCTGGATAACCTTCGGCGTACTTGTTGGTCAGCTGGGAACCCTGGGCTTCCATGACCCGTGGGCTGGTGTAGTTTTCGGAAGCAATCAGCTCGATATGGTGTTCCTGACGCTGGTCTTCAGCCTGCATGGCTGACCAGAGATCCGGGTCAAAGTCGGCAATGTTCATGTCGCGGCTAAACATCAGGGCGTCCTCGGTGTGTGGGGCGTTGCGCATCGGGTCGTGGCTACGCCGGGCAATTTAAAAGGGCGAGCATTCTACCCTAAATTGTGGCTTGCTGGCACGTGAGTGTTATTCACCGTCAGACTGAGTGTCTTTCAACTGCATTGCACAACAAACTTGTTGGGTTTTAATGCGGTTTTCGAGCTCTTCGGCGGTGGCCGGGTATGACAACAGGTAACCCTGGATCTTTTCACAGCGGGCCTTGACCAGGAATTCGAGCTGGTCGCAGTTTTCGACGCCTTCCGCAATCACACCGAGGCCGAGGTTGTGGGCCATGGCGATAATCGTGCGGGTGATCTGGGCGTCATCACGGTTGGCTGGCAGGTTCTGGATAAAACTGCGGTCGATCTTGAGCATATCGACCGGGAATTGTTTCAGGTAGTTGAGTGACGAATAGCCGGTACCAAAATCATCAATCGAGATGCGTACACCCAGTGCCCGTAATTCGTGTAATACCGACAAGGTGAAGTCGATGTCGTCAATCAACACCGATTCGGTCAGTTCCAGCTCAAGATGGCTGGCTGATATGCCGGATTTTATGATTGCCTGTTTGACCTCCTCGACAAAGCCCGGATATTTGAACTGGCGCGCCGATACATTGACCGCGATCAGACGAACCGAACTGTTGAGTTCGAGCCAGCGCGCCATTTGCAGACAGGATTGTTCCAATACCCAGCGCCCCACTGACACAATCAGACCGGTATCTTCCAGAATGGGCACAAACACCTGGGGTAATACTTCGCCCCGCACCGGGTGTTGCCAGCGTAGCAGGGTTTCCACGCCGACGGCCTTGAGCGTCCTGGAGTCGTATTGTGGCTGGAACAGCAGATACAGCTCCTGTTTCTGAATCACCTGGTGCAGGTCATTTTCCAGTTCCATGCGTTCAACCGCCCGTCGATTCATGGTGGCGTCGTAGAATTGCAGGTTGTTACGACCGGCATCCTTGGCGTGGTACATCGCCATGTCGGCGTTTTTCAACAGTTCGATGACACTGTTGCCATCGCTCGGGTAGGTGGCGATACCAATGCTGGCACTGAGAAACAGCTGGTGCTTGCCAATGTAATAGGGTTGGTTGATTTCTTTGAGAATGCGTTCTGATACCCGTTGGGAAATCGCGACTACATCGTCGGCGGAATCCTTGAAGGCGAGGCTGATGGTGAACTCGTCGCCGCCCATCCGGCACACCATGTCACCACTTTTAACACAGTGACGCAGGCGTTCGGCAACCTCGATCAGTACCTTGTCGCCCGCCGGGTGACCAAGTGAATCGTTGATCGGCTTGAAGCGGTCGAGATCGATAAACAGCAATGACAGGAAACCGTCGGAACTGTCGGTCTTGTGCATCAACAGCTCCAGCCGTTCGTGCATTTGGGCGCGGTTGGCAAGGCCGGTCAGTGGGTCGTAATACGCCAGGCGGTGAATGCGTTCTTCGTTGGCTTTACGTTCGGTGACGTCCGACATGATGATGGTCAGGCTCTGAATCTCGTGCTGCTGATCGCGAATGATGCTGATGCCGGTCCAGGATGTGCGGATTTCGCCATTCAGACAGCGGTATTTCAGCTCTCCCTGCCAGTAGTTTTCAATCACCAGGGTTTCGATAATCTCGTGCATGTACTGGTTGTTGCGATGTTCCGGTGCTACCAGGTGATCCGGGGTCTTGCCAATGATTTCATTACTCGCAAAGCCGGTGATATGGGTAAAGGCCCGGTTAACCTTGACCACCCGGAAGTGGGCATCGGCAACAATAATGGCCTCGTTGGTGTTTTCAAACACATCGGCCGCCAGTAGCAGTTCGCGCTCGTTCTGACGTTTTTCGGTGACGTCGCGGCAGATGCCGATGATGCCTTGCATCGCACCGTCCTGGCCCCAGATCATACTGGCCTGCAGCTCCAGCAAGCAGCGTGTGCCACTGCGAGTTTTAGCCTGAATGTCTTTTTGTACCAGGACATTGCGGTAGAGTCCGGGGTCGTTGCCGTTATTCTGCAACGCCTGACGCAGGCTTTGCTGTAATTCACGGAACAAGCTGCGGATATCCCGGCGGCTGAAAATCGCGCCGATACCGAGGCCAAGCAACTCGTCTGGCGGATAGCCCAGCAGCCGCTGTACCGACGAGCTGACAAAGTTGAGCTGCATCTGATCGTCTGTTGCCCAGATGACGTCGGTCATGTTCTCGGCCACCATGCGGTAACGGGCTTCGCTTTCGGCGACTTGTTGTTGCTTGGTAAGCTCGGCGGTTACATCCCGAGCGGTGCCTATATAGCGATCCACCTTGCCGTTATCACTGTGCTGGAATGGCGTAAATTCGAAGCGAATAACCCGGATGCTGCCGTCGTGATGACGGAATTGGGCGCTGGTGACCAGTGGTTGTCCGGGAGGCAGTTTTCTGACGACCGTCATGACCTGGAGACAGTGTTTTTTTACCTCGTCAGAGGCATACAGCAGCCAGTCGTGGCCATCACGATTATCGGTTGCCGGGTAACCAAGCGTTTGGGAACCGGTGCGGTTGCAGTAAACAAGATCGGGTTCCAGCCGATCATCGAGATTGGCGACAAAGACGGTATCCGGCATGGCAGCCATCACGGCAGCCCAGAAGGCTTCCTGTTCCCGTGTCTGTTCTGAGGCACGCTTTTCTTCGGTGATATCAATCAGGGAGATCATCAGTTTGTGGTCGAAGCCGGGACTGAAGTGGGCCGACAGTTCTCGCTGTTGGCCATCAAAGCGTTTGACGGAGACATTGGTGTGGGTATAGCGGGTCTGTTCGTTGAGGCTGTGGCGGATCATCTCGAGAAAGGCTTTACCGTCATCAATAAACAGTTCCCGAAACTGCAGTTGCAGTTGTGGCCGACTGGTGGCTCCTGCCAGCACCACGGCCGCCTGGTTGGCATTAACAATCACCAGGCTGGAGAGCGTGTTGCGGAACTCGGAAACATCCAATAACCAGTGGGCCACACCCGCTTCTTCGAACAGGGACATATAACGCTGGCGGCTCAGTTCCAGTTCGCGACGGGTGCGCACCGAAATGCTGATGTCACGCAGTATCCAGACGATGCCATCCAGTTGCCGGTCGCGATACAGCGGGTGGTAGCTTTGCTCCAGAATGCGGGACTCGCCGTCGAGGGAGATCGACAGAGTGCGACCATTATCGCGCAGGACTTCCAGCTCGCGGGCGTTGAGGCCGTGGGACCACAATGCCCGAGGATGCGGCCAGGCTTCGGCGAGTGTGCGGCCGAGGACAATCGCGTGACCATTTTGCTCAAGCAGTAGCTTGGCGCGGTTGTTGATATAATTAATGATGCCGTCGGCGTCGGTAGAAATCAGGGCGTCTTCTATCGACTGCAGCACCAGATCGGCCCGTTCTTCAGCCTGTTGACGCTGGCTATCCGCATGCCTGGCGGCCTGCTCGGCTTTGCGAATAAAACGCCAGAATGCCAGCGCAAATGCTATCAGTACCAAGATCAGCAGCAGTGGTGCAACCAGACGTCCGGCGAGCTGGCGCTCCAGATAACCTGGCACCTGTCGCGCAACGACAGACCACTCAGTGCCGGTGATTGTTTTTTGTGCCAATGGTGCATCATGGGGGAGGTTGTCTGGCCGATTATTTAATGTGTCGCCTAATGCGCTGCCAGAACGGCTATTCACCAGACTGAGGCTGATATCCGGGTTGCTGCTGGACAGGGTATTGGCACTGAAGTGGTTAACCGAGTGGCGGCTGGCAACCTGATACTGCTGATTGCTGCGATTGCACCAGGACACCAGATAGAGTTGTCCATGTAATAATTGCAGTTGTGTTGTTGAGTGCGGTTCTGGATTGTCGGTAAGGACAACCAGCTGCTCCTGACTGAGCAGCAGTCCCGACAGGGTGTGCTGATACAGAATGTCATGAGCGGGAGTCACTATGGCGATGGCTTCCAGGGATGGTGTTAATCCGGCCAGTTGATCGAGTTTGGCTGTGGCTGACAACTGCTCGGCTGTGGGGATATGTTCGCGCAGATGGCACTGTAATGGCGTATAGGCCAACAGCAGGGAACTGAGAGCGGTGGCCTGTTGGTTAACGATAATACTGGCGCTGGTGAGTAGTTTTTCCCGATCGGAACAGACGTGCTGATACACATTGAATACGACAATCGTAACCATGATGACAAAGGCGGGGATAAAAAAGCGCTGTGGGCCTGCTCCTGACTGCACGGGGTTGCCTGTTTGTTTGTCATGCTGCATCGATCTGATTCCTGCTCATAGCCTTACTCTACTGAGTGCCGAATCAGCCCATTGGCTGATCATCGCCCTTGAAAGCCAAATCACGCCGGAACCGACTGCTAGCAATGGGATAGTGATGTCGCTGATTGCCATTTTCGGCGGATTTGAGTAGTTTGGCGCAGCATTTATAGTTAAGGGTTTCACCATGGCACAGTATGTATTTACGATGAACCGTCTGGGCAAGATTGTACCGCCCAAGCGTCAGATTCTACGCGATATCTCTCTATCTTTTTTCCCCGGTGCCAAAATTGGTGTACTTGGTCTGAATGGCTCCGGTAAATCGACCCTGCTGAAGATTATGGCAGGCGTTGATCAGGATTTCATTGGCGAAGCCCGTCCCCAGCCCGACCTGAACATAGGCTATTTATCTCAGGAGCCGGAACTCGATCCGGCCAAAGATGTCAAGGGCAACGTCGAAGACGGCCTCAGTGAGCTGATGAATGCCAAGACCGAACTGGATGCAGTTTATGCGGCGTATGCCGAGCCGGATGCCGATTTTGATGCACTGGCTAAAAAACAGGGCCAGCTCGAAGCCCTGATCGAAACCGCCGGTGGCCATGATATTGATCGCCAGATGGAAATCGCCGCCGACGCCTTGCGGCTGCCACCCTGGGATGCCGATGTCACCAAGCTGTCGGGTGGTGAGCGTCGTCGTGTTGCCTTATGCCGATTGTTGATGTCGAAGCCGGACATGTTGCTGCTGGACGAACCGACCAACCATCTGGATGCCGAATCGGTCGGCTGGCTGGAGAAATTTCTCGAAGAGTACCCCGGCACCGTGGTGGCGATTACCCACGACCGTTACTTCCTCGATAACTGTGCCGAGTGGATTTTGGAGCTGGATCGTGGCCACGGTATCCCTTACGAGGGCAACTACACCACCTGGCTGGAAACGAAAGAGAAGCGTCTGGATCAGGAAAAGAAAGAAGAAGATGCTCACGCCAAGGCCATCAGGCACGAACTGGAATGGGTGCGTCAAGGAGCCAAGGGCCGTCAGTCGAAGTCCAAGGCGCGTTTGGCCCGGTTCGAAGAGATGAACTCGCGCGAGTTCCAGACCCGCAACGAAACCAACGAAATCTACATCCCACCTGGCCCGCGCCTGGGTGACAAGGTAATTGAATTCCATAACGTCACCAAATCTTTCGGTGATCGGGTGTTGATTGATGACCTCAGCTTTACCGTACCGGCTGGTGCCATTGTTGGTATTGTTGGTGGTAACGGTGCGGGTAAATCAACCTTGTTCCGCATGATTGCGGGGCAGGAACAACCGGATTCCGGCGCAGTCGTGATGGGTGAAACCGTCAAGCTGGCATTTGTTGAACAGCTGCGTGATGAGCTGGACGACAAGAAAACGGTATGGGAGGCGATTTCTGACGGCCAGGATATGTTGAATATCAATGGCAAGGAATACCCAAGCCGCTCCTATATTGGCCGCTTCAACTTCAAGGGTGGTGACCAGCAGAAGCGTGTGGGCGACTTGTCCGGTGGTGAGCGTGGCCGCTTGCAGCTGGCTTATACCTTAAAGCAAGGGGCTAACGTACTGTTGCTGGACGAACCGTCCAACGACCTGGATGTGGAAACCCTGCGGGCACTGGAAGAAGCGGTATTGGCCTTTCCGGGCGCGGTAATGGTGGTCTCCCACGATCGCTGGTTCCTCGACCGTATTGCCACGCACATCATGGCGTACGAAGGCGATTCCAAAGTGAACTTCTTTGAAGGCAACTACACCGAATACGAAGCCGATCGCAAAAAACGTCTGGGTGCCGATGCTGCGCCAAAACGTATGAAGTACAAGCGCCTGGCGTAAGTCGGGCTGGTGTGATGCGAGATGAGATGCGTGTCGGGAGTGGCTCATACGCACGTCCGGGTATGACTGTTTTTTTGTACTATTCTTGGGCCACCCCGTACCCGCAGGCACAAACAGGCACGACAGGCCGCGTCCAATAATTGAGGAGGCGGCCAAGACACAATGGTCGATTAATCGAATAGCGAACCAATGTTTCTTCCGCATGGTTACACCCGGAAGGGTGGTATGCTGATACCTCGTCCGATCATTCTTCCGCTTTCGACCCAGGTCAATTCAACAAGTACATCATGAGTAGCCATCCACTGTTTACCGATTTTTCCATCCCCTTGTCCGTGACGCTGGCCGCCACAATCGGGCTGGAGGACGCTGTCTTGCTGACCATTATCAATCAGGCTGCGGTATTGCAGCACGACAGTAGCCGTCATGGTATTCGGTTGGCGCGGGAAACGGTGCGGCAGCAATTACCCTTTTGGGATGATGTGACGATTCGTCGTACCCTGGCCAGTCTGGTCGACAAGGGGCTGGTGCGCTTGCACGGCCCGATGTATCCGGAAAGTATTGAACTGGTACTGAGCTTTGATCAGAACCAGTCCTCGGTCAACGCTTCCGCCCAGCGAGTCGAAACCAGCCAGGCCATGGGCACCGGGTCTATGGGGCGTGGGCCTATAGGCACAGGATCGCCGCCAACCAGCGCGATACCGACAGGTCACCAGGGGATCAGCAACGAGTGGCAGCCCGGTGCTGACACTCTGACGCGACTGCAACAGCATGGTATTCCCACCAGTTTTATCTGGACCCAGCGGGATGTCTTTTTATTGCAGGGGCAAGAGCAGGGGGCTAATCGTAATGACTGGAATACCCGCTTTTTCCGCTTTGTCAAAAAACAGTGGGTGTACGCCCAGAACGACGCCGAACGTCAACGGCTACAGCAGGAAAACCAGCTGAATCGCAGTGGTTTTAATGTTGCCAGTGACGAAGCTGCACCCATTGGCCACCAATGGCGACCAAGTGAGGACGCGCTACAGATTTTGCAACGTTCAGGTATCGATCAGCAGTTTATTGACGACGCGGTAGCCGAGTTTATTCTTTACTGGCGCGAGCGGGGCGATGCGTTAAAAACCTGGAACAGCAAGTTTATTCAGCATATTCGCCAGCAATGGGCACGCTATTCAGCAGCCATGGAACACTCTACGGTGCCCTTGCCGATCGCCAGCGACTGGCAGCCCTCGCGCGATTGTTACGATATTCTCGCCATGGCTCATATTGATCCGCAATTTGCCCGCGAACGGGTAGCCGAGTTTGTACTCTACTGGCGTGACTCCCATCAGGTGCATAACAGCTGGAACAGTCGCTTTTTGCAATACATCAAACAACAGTGGGCTCGTCAGTTGTCGCAACCGACCACCCAAGGAGGCAAGAATGGACAAACAACTGCTGAACCGGACTACACAACAGTTGAAGCAAGTTTGCGCCGACTCAACGACACCAGCTGGTGATGATGGCTCGCGAGAAGCCAACACCGCACAAAAATCAGCACTGAATCAAATGTTCGAGCTGTTTCGCTTCAACTACCACAACCAGTTTCTTAAAGCCTTTCCCGACGCGGCGACCCTGATCACCGCCAAGCGATTGTGGGCCAGGTTGTTAATGGACTATCCGGCCAGCATGATATTGTCGGCGGCTGAGCGAGCAGTGAAGGAGTGCAGTTACCTGCCGAATGTGCATGAGGTGATTTCTCGTTGTGATCTGGCGGCAGAATTTGGTGTTCCAGACGCTCACGCCGCTTATATAGAAGCCTGTCGGGCACCGTCACCAAAAAAGGACTTCGGTTGGAGTCACCCTATCGTCTATTTTGCCGGGCGCGCCAGCGACTGGTTTTTTCTCGCCAACAGTACTGAGCAGCAGGCATTTTCGGTGTTCAAGCGTAACTACGACTTGCTGCTGCAACGACTGCAACAGGGTGAGGATATTCAGCTGGCCGTCGACAAGGCGTTGCCCGTCACCATCGAACGCCCACTGGATCGTCAGCAGCAACAAGCGAATTTGCAGCAGCTGAAGTCATTGCTGTGACGGGATCAATATCCTTCTAACGGGTAATTGAAGAGGATTTTTCGTCAGATCGTTTGGGTCATTCGTAGTAACAGGTACAAAAAACCCGGCCGAAGCCGGGTTGCAGAGCGGGTAGTTCAAAACATTTCAGTGATCCTGAGCGGCGCCAGCGCCTTTGGGAACACGGATACTTTCGACCATTTCTTCAATATGTTTAGGTACGGGAGCTGTCATGCTGGTTACCGCAAAGGCAACAACAAAGTTGATCAGCGCACCCATGGCACCAAAGGCTTCCGGTGCAATACCAAGGAACCAGTTGTCCGGTGTGTTTGGCAACATTTCGGTGCCAGCAACAAAGAACCAGCCTTTGTAGGTGAAGATGTATACCAGGGTAGACAGCAGACCAGCCAGCATACCGGCGACCGCTCCGGTGTTGTTGATCTTGGTGCTGAAGATACCCATCATCAATGCCGGGAAGATCGAGGACGCTGCCAGACCAAAGGCCAGAGCCACTACCTGAGCCGCGAATCCGGGCGGATTCAGACCAAGGTAACCCGCCACCAATATGGCACCTGCCATGGCGATACGAGCAGCCATGAGTTCCTGCTTCTCACTGATGCCTGGCATAAAGGTGCTTTTCAGCAAGTCGTGCGAGATAGCCGAAGAGATTGCCAGCAACAAACCGGCTGCTGTTGACAGTGCAGCTGCCAGACCACCAGCGGCTACCAGTGCAATGACCCAGTTAGGCAGGTTGGCAATTTCAGGGTTGGCCAATACCATGATGTCTCGGTCAACCTTGACCATTTCATTGCCTTTCCAGCCGTATGATTCAGCTTTGGCGGCGAACTCAGGGTTTGAGTCATCGTAGTACTGGATACGACCGTCACCGTTTTTATCTTCAAACTGCAACAGACCGGTGGTTTCCCAGTTCTTGAACCAATTTGGACGCTTTTCATATTCCAGGTTGGCTTGAGGGTCGCCTACAGCAAATTCAGGGTTCTGAATGGTGTTGGTCAGATTCAGGCGGGCCATGGAGCCAACGGCTGGAGCCGTGGTATAGAGGATGGCAATGAACAGTAATGCCCAGCCAGCAGATTTACGCGCATCGGATACTTTCGGTACGGTGAAGAAGCGGATGATCACGTGAGGCAAGCCAGCTGTACCAAACATCAGTGACAGGGTGTACATCATCATGTTGAAGGTACCGCCTTTCTGGGCAGTGTATTCTGCAAAGCCGAGATCAACCAGGGTTTGATCCAGTTTGACCAGTAGCGGCGTGCCATCAGCCGTATCGCTGAGGAAACCCAGTTGTGGCAGCGGGTTGCCGGTCAGGTTCAGCGAGATAAACACCGCAGGAACGGTGTAGGCAAAAATCAGTACACAGTATTGCGCGATCTGAGTGTAGGTAACGCCCTTCATGCCGCCCAATACGGCGTAGAAGAATACAATCGCCATACCGGAGTACAGGCCGGTTGCGTAGTCAACGTCGAGGAAGCGCGAAAAGGCCACGCCGATCCCTTTCATCTGACCAATAACGTACGTCAGTGACGCCACAATCAGACAGATAACAGCAACGATACGGGCGGTTTTGGAGTAGTAACGGTCGCCAATAAAGTCAGGCACCGTGAATTTGCCAAATTTACGCAGGTAAGGTGCCAGGCACAGTGCCAGCAGTACATAGCCACCGGTCCAGCCCATCAGGAAGATGGAGGCATCATAGCCTTTAAAGGCGATCAGGCCGGCCATGCCGATAAAAGAAGCCGCAGACATCCAGTCGGCACCGGTTGCCATGCCATTAGCGACCGGATGAATACCACCGCCTGCAGAGTAAAATTCGCCGGTCGTGCCCGCTCGGGCCCATACCGCAATACCCATATACAGGGCAAAGGTCAGACCTACAACGATGTAGGTTAAGGTCGTGAGATCCATTATTGATTCCTCAGCTATTTATTTTTATTAGTCTTCAACGCCGAATTCACGATCGAGATCGCGCATTTTCTTGGCGTAATAAAATACGATTGCGAGGAACACATAAATGGAACCTTGCTGAGCGAACCAGAATCCCAACCCAACGCCCCCCACCGGGATAACATCGAGTATCGGACGAAGCAAAATACCGAATCCATATGAGCATAAAGCCCAAATTACCAGCAGCACTTTCATCAGATTGATGTTTCTGCGCCAGTAGGCCTTTTTGTCGTCATCAGACTTGAAAGCCATAACCCCTCCTAATTGTTATTTTATAGGTAAGCTAAAACTAGCAGCTAAGTCTGATCGCGCAACAGATAGACCTTGGTAGTAGCCTCAAAACAGGCCACATTTGTGGATAAAATATTTGTTAAATCAGCAGGTTATAGAAAGTCAGCCGGTTGCTATACCATGGTCGCAAGCATCAGGCCTCGCCTGTTTGACCGCGTGGGCGGGGAGACAGCCTGAGGGTTGACGTTGTGGGCTGAACGGCGGGTTGAAAAGGGTGCGTACCGATCAACGCGCCAGGCGTATAGCCCGGCATATAAGCAGTAGTGAACGGAGCAGAGTCTATGGAAAAGCAACCGCATGGCGGGCGCATGAACTGGCGGCAATTACTGTTGCCGCTGCGCTACGGCGAAACCCAGGCACGTCTGGCGCTGGATATCGGCCGTACTCCCTTTCACAAGGACTACGACCGTATTATTTTTTCGTCGGCGTTTCGGCGGTTGAATCGTAAAACCCAGGTGCATCCGCTGACCGAGAACGATCATTTGCACAGTCGCCTGACTCATTCACTGGAAGTGGGGTGTGTCGGCCGCTCGCTCGGCAGCATGGTCGGTAACGCCATGGCGCATAAACTGCCGGAGTTTATCGATGCTGGCGATCTCGGTGCATTGGTTCAGGCCGCTTGTCTGGCTCACGATATTGGTAATCCTCCCTATGGACACAGTGGTGAAGACGCTATTCGGCACTGGTTTATGGATCCACAGAATCACCATTTTCTTGAAGGCTTGTCTGCACTGGAGCAGGCCGACCTGATGACCTTTGAGGGTAACGCCCAAGGGTTACGGCTGGTGACTCAGGTGGAATACAACCGCTTCAAGGGCGGTATGCGGTTAACCTATGCGACGTTGGGGACGTTTCTCAAATACCCCTGGAGTGTTGCCGAAGTGACGCAGGGCAGAGCGAAAAAATTTGGCTGTTATCAGTCGGAGCTGCCGATTCTGCGAGAAGTCGCCAGCGCCTTGGGGCTGCTCAAGCGGGGAGAGGATCGCTGGTGTCGCCACCCGCTGGTGTATTTGGTCGAGGCCGCTGATGATATTTGTTACGGTCTGATTGATCTTGAAGATGGCGTTGAAGTGGGCTTGTTGCAGTATCACGAGGTCGAAACCCTGCTCAGTCCGTTATTGGTCGATCAGTGGGAACAGGTTCAGGAAGACCTGGCCAACGAAGAGGGTGACCGGCGCAAGTTACAGATTCTGCGCGGTTATGCGATGGAGGTGATGGTACAAGCGGTCAGTGCCAGCTTTACTCGCCATGAAGCGCAACTGCTGCAGGGCTGTCTGGACGGTGGCATTATTGACTATTGCCCGGAAGCTGTGCGCCATGTGGTGGCGGATGCCAAGGAACTGGCGCGCCAGCGCATCTTCAGAGACGGGCGCAAGCTGACAATCGAGATTGGCTCCTACACGACATTGGGTATTCTGCTGGACGCTTTTCTCAGTGCGGCGCGAGAGTGTTCAACCAGTCAGGCTCCGACGTTTCGTAATGCCCGCTTGCTGGAATTGATGGGAGGTTCGGCTCCACAGCCCGGCTGGACACTGTATGAGAGTTATATGCGCACCATCGATTATATCTCGGGTATGACCGATACCTATGCGGCCAGTCTGGCGCGGCAGTTTTCCGGCTATTACCCACCAACGCAGGGGTAAGAGACAACAAACAGAGGCCAGTGGCCCCTGTTTGGGTGGATAGCAGAACCAGCCGGTTCTGGCTCAGAACCCGGTGCAGCTGCCACTGCTGTGATTGCAGCTGTCCGTGCCAATATAGGATTGGGTGGAGTATTCACTGATGGGCAGCTTGTTGACGGTTTGGCCAGCGTCACTGAGTTGCTTGGCGTAGTCCATGAAGCCTTGCGCATACTCGGTAAAAGTATCGACATAGGCATCCCCGGTGATCTCGGCAAAGGTGGTGTAACCGTCCTGGCCAGCGGCAATATAGTTGTTGGTCACCACGGTATAGGTGGCGGCGAGATCAAGGGCGCCCCAGTCACCGGCGACGCGGGAGTTGACTTCCAGATTGCTGAAACGGCTGCCCTTGGCCTGCGAGGCATCTACGTCAAAACGCAGGCCGGATGCGTAAGGGTACGAACCGGTAGAACCGCCCTCACTGAGGGCGTAGTCGAACGCATCTTCCAGAACATTCTTGATCTGTTGGCCAGTCATTTCCAGAGTTGCCATGGTGTTGGCAAATGGCAGCAGCGAGTAAGCGTCTGCAATGGTGTAGTCACCGCTGGCGACGTCGACCCGGACGCCGCCGCCATTTTGAATGGCGATGTCAGCCGTTGGCGTGATGGTCATAAAGGCTTTGGCGACGATGTTGGAGATATCGCTGCCATGCACGGTGGTATCCGATACATCACAAATACTGGAGCGGCCCTGGCCGGGAATACGCTCAAGACAGAGATCTTCCGAGATGGTGCCAATGACGGTTTGACGCAGTACATCGGCAACCTGATCGTAGCCTGCCAGAATAGCGGCACTGTTGCTGTCGGCGACGGTAGACACCACGTCGTCGTCAGCGGTCAGCTGCTGTGTCACTGTAAACGCATCCACGGCGTCCAGCGTGCGATCTTCACTGCCGTTATAGGCATATGTGAAAGTGGTGCCAATTGGCAGGTAGGGGTGACCGGAACATTGGGTGACAACCCCGTCGGCATCAAACCTGACATCCAGTTTGCCCAACAAATGGGCGTATTCCCAGGCATGTACAACACAGGTGGTGTCACCATCCTTGTTGGTGACGATGGTGGGGTATGCCGCTACCGGATTGAAGCCCAGCTTGGTAAAGGTACTGTCACCCAGCAGGGTGTGTGAATCGCCCCCGACAATCACATCAACGCCAGTCAGGTTGGATGCCAGAGTCAGATCGTTGGCATATTGATAGTGGGTCATCAGGATGATCTTGTTAATCCCCGCCGCTGTTAACTCGTCGATGTACTGTTGGGCGGTTTCGGTCTCATCCAGCAACAGGGTACCGGCATCGGGGAAGGAGGAATTCTGGGTTTTGCTGGCGATATCGATACCAATAATACCAATTTTTTCACCGTCTTTTTCAACGATGGTATAGGGCTGAATATAACCACTGGCGATGGCCGATGTGGCGGATGGTTGCACATTGGCAGCCAGGGTCGCGGTTTCGCAAGCGCTGGCGTTGAGGGAGTCGAGGAAGTTGGCCAGGCCGGAGTCGCCGCCATCAAATTCGTGGTTGCCGAGGGCAAAGGCATCAAAGCAGATCTGGTTCATAACGGCAGCATCGGCAGTACCGTTGAACAGTGAAAAGTACAGCGTACCGGTAACCGCATCACCGGAGTGCAGTTTCAGCACATTGGTGTGCTGGTTGCTCAGGGTGTTGAACAGCGTGGTCAGCATCGGGAAGCCGCCGTATTCAACCGCGACTTCGCTGATGGCTTCGTCGGCTTCCGTTTTGGCGTTTAACGCCAGCGCCGAGGTGTCGATATCCAGTGTTTCTGCCGAGAGATGCGAGTGGTGGTCATTCATATGCAGAATGGTCAGATCCAGCGCTTTGGCGGTTGGCGCGTTCGTTCCGTCGCTGCCATTGGATCCATTCTGACCGTCTTGACCGTCCTTGCCATCACTGCCATCACTGCCACACGCCGCCAGTACGATTGCCAGTCAAGCGTGGATAATCTGAATAGGTCGTCCTCTGAAGATTGGGATTAGCCGAGAATGAGAAACGCTATGGTTGGTTGATGAATTTCCGGTTACTTGCAGATGACGCATGAATGACAATCGCTGACCTTTCTTTGACATTGTCCAGGCTTATCCTGCGAGGCGAATCGCCTGCAGCGGTTGCAACAAGGCGCGGAAACCACCATTTTGTCGCCATCAGCCGGATCAGGTCGTCAGGAAAACTGCCATGTTAGTAATTGTTGCGTATTTACTGGTCATCCTTATTTGGTCGACCACACCACTGGCGTTACAAGCGAGCCAGGAAGGTATCGGGTTTTTTATGGCCGCCATGCTGCGAATGACCGTGAGCGCCATGCTGTCGCTACCGCTGGTATGGATTATGGGGCAGCGGCTGGAGCGCTCGCGGCAGGCGATCAACAGTTATGTTGGCGGCACCATCGGTATTTATGGCGCCATGATGGCGGTGTATTGGGGGGCTCATTACATCCCGTCCGGGTTGATCTCGGTGCTGTACGGACTGAGTCCGATGCTGTCGGGGGCGATTGCCTGGGTTTGGCTGAAAGAACGTGAGTTGACGCCTGCCAGAGTGTTTGCCTTGCTGGTGGCGCTGGCTGGGCTTGGACTGGTCGTGGCTGCTCGCCTGGATCTGGATGAGCAGTCCTGGCGGGGCATTGTCGGCACTCTGGTCTCGGTATTTTGTTTTGCCTTGAGTGCCGTCTGGGTCAAACGCTCCAACGCCGGGTTGCATCCGATGGTACAGACCAGCGGCAGTTTGTTGTTGTCGTCGGTGTTGTACGTCTTGTCGATTCCGTTTTTCGGTTTGGTCTGGCCTGATCCATGGCCAACCAGAGGGTTGCTCAGTCTTGGTTACCTGACGGTGTTTGGCTCACTGCTCGGGTTTGTACTGTATTTCCTGGTGTTGCGTCATTACAGCGCCGCGCGGGTCACCATGATTACGTTGATTGCACCGGTTTTGGCGGTGCTCTGGGGCCATCTGTTGAACGATGAAACGCTGCAGCTGGCGACGTTGCAGGGCGCTGGTTTGCTGCTGCTGGCGCTGGCCTTGTATCAGTGGCCACAGAGGCTGGATCGTCTGCTGCATCATGGGCTGCTGGCTCCGCAACGTTGGCGGGCGCGGAAAAAAGCTTAACTCAATGTATTTTCGGCCGATAACTGCTGTAAACCGGTCGGAGATCATCATGAAACGAGTGCTATATCTGCAGATACTTGTCTGTACGGCGTTAATAATGACAGGGTGTAGCGACATGCTGATGCGCCACAGCAGCACACCGAAAGACGCCGAAGCGTATTTTTCACCGGTAGAACAACAAATTGATCCGATCGCCCCCATGCTGCTGCGAGTGGTGGGGTATGGCGCAATGGCAAATGGCAAAGGCATGACGGACGCCCAGCGGCGTTTGTTGGCGATTCGTGCTGCCCGTATGGATGCTTATCGAGCCATGGCTGAACGGGTGTACGGAACGGCC
Organism: uncultured Oceanobacter sp.; assembly: GCA_913061185.1. Taxonomy (GTDB): domain Bacteria; phylum Pseudomonadota; class Gammaproteobacteria; order Pseudomonadales; family Oceanobacteraceae; genus Oceanobacter; species Oceanobacter antarcticus. Next base: position 80,252 of record CAJXTI010000005.1, on the reverse strand, counting down.
ATTCAAGGGAGTACCACGGTGCGCGATATGGTGGTCGAAAACGACCGTCTGAAAACCTATATCGAAACCTGGCTGCATGGCGCCCGCGTGGTCAGTTCGGATGTGATGCCGGATGGGACGGTGGAAACTCTGCTGGAAATGACCATTGATCAGGGCTTCCGTAACTGTCTGCAAACCATGGATAACCAGCGGGTTAACGTTGATTGTCGAGTTTCCCTTGGCGGCGCGAGCTTGAGCCAGTTTGTTGAACGCCAGCGCAGCCGGGTCAAGGGTGAAGCGCCCGTGCCTGACTCCGGTTTTTATTTTATCGAATGATGATGGTTCCTGACCGGAGCCGGGAGGCTGCAATGTGTGCAATATGGTATGCCGGAGTCAGTAGTGTGCTGCTGTTGTGGCTCAGTGGGCCAGTACAGGCGCAGACGGTGGAGGTGACCGGTCGCGCCGTCATTGAAATATCGGTTAATCAGGCCCGCGAAGATGCCCTGACCGATGCGTTACGGCAGGCGGGGTTGACGGCTGGAGCCAGTATCCGCTCGACCCAACGTCTGTCTGCCGGGCAGTTGGAGCAGGATGATATGGATATTCGCAGTCGTGCCCGAGTGCACAATATCGAAGTATTGGGAGAAGGTCAGCACAACGGCATCTACGAGCTGGAAATTCGGGCAGAGGTGCGCCCGGAAGCCATGTGTTCGACCAGTCAGCAATCCTATCGCAAGGCGATTGCAGTGGCTGGGTTTGGTCTGGCACAACCGTCCCAGGCAACTCTGGGACGGCTGCAGAATATCGAACAGGATTTACCGCGAGTACTGATCAGTGAATTGAATAACAGCCGCTTTGTTCAAGCGCTTGATGCCAGCCGAATCAGCCTGTACGAAGATCCACGCCGGGCACCATCAATGGAGACGAGTCAGCAGCGGTTGACGACATCGGTGGCGCTGGCAACCCGGTTGGGAGCGCAATATGTAGTGTCTGGTGTGGTGCGGCAGCTGGGGCAAGGCAATCCGGGCAAGCAAACTGAACCCGAACCACAGGCCGGTTGGAGGTCGCTATTGGGGCTGGATAGGGCAACCCCGGAGCGTGAGTTTGTCGCCGATCTGTTTGTGCATGACGGCCTGAGCGGTGCCTTGTTGTTTCAGCGTACTTATCAGGGTTCTGGCGCCTGGACACCGGAGCGGAATGCCAGCGTCGGGTTTGCTTCGCCGGTATTCTGGGACACTCCCTATGGCAAGGAAGTGGGACATATTCTGGAAGCCATGGTCGATGACATTGGAGAAGTCATACGGTGTCAGCCATTCATGGCTCGTATCGTGGCAGCCCGAGGCAAGCGTATACACATTGAAGCCAGTGGCGGTACCGGTATTCGTCCCGGTGACAAGTTTCAGGTGTACCGCACTGGCACCTTTTATAATCTTGACCTTGAACCCCGTACCGAGCTGACTGATATGGCAACCGAAGTCGTGATCAAGCAGGTACAGCCCCAGTTTGTGGTGGCAGAAATGACCAGTGACGCGGCCTCGCTGGCGATCCAGCGCGATGATCTGGTGATTGCCTGGTGATTGTTGGTAATTGACGAGAAAATTAATCGAAGAGTTGAGAGGTTGCGGACGGCCCGACTCCAGGGAGTCGGGCCTCTATCCTCGCTCGGGTGCTGGCTGACAGCGTTAGTCTGCTACTTTCATGGAAGGGCAGCTGTGCTTGCTCATCAGTTTGCCATCCTTGTAGGTTTCCAGATGAATATCAAACCCCCACAGATAATTAAGATGCTTGAGCACCTCGTGCACATCGGTGGAGAGCGGCGTGCCATCCTGCATGGTATGGCGCAACGTCATGGAACGATCCCCTTGCAGGTCGACGGACCAGACCTGGATATTCGGCTCCCTGACCGACAGGTCGTACTGGCGCGCCAGCATTTCCCGCACCTTGCGATAGCCGCTGTCGTTGTGAATGGCTTCGATCTCGTAATGGGAGCGCTCGTCATCGTCATAAAGACTGAAGAGATGGAATTCCCGCATCAGGTGAGGTGACAAGAATTGCTGTACAAAACTCTCGTCCTTGAAGTTGTGCATGGCAAAGTGCAAGGTCTCCAGCCAGTCTTTACCGGCGATATCCGGAAACCATTCATAATCTTCAGCGGTCGGGTTTTCGCAAATCCGTTTGATGTCCCTGAACATGTTGAAGCCGAGTGCGTAGGGGTTGATGCCTGAGTAATAGGGCGAGTCAAAGCTCGGTTGGTGCACCACATTTGAATGCGATGACAGCACCTCCATCATAAAACCATCGGTGACCTTGCCTTCATCATACAGGTGGTTCAGCAGGGTATAATGCCAGAAGGTAGCCCAACCTTCGTTCATCACCTGGGTCTGGCGTTGTGGATAAAAATATTGCGAAATCTTGCGCACGATACGCACCAGCTCCCGCTGCCAGGGGGCCAGAATCGGGGCGTTTTTTTCGAGAAAATAGAGCAGGTTTTCCTGCGGTTCTTCCGGGAATTTACCTTGTTTGTTTTTGACTTCATCAGTGTTGTAGGTCGGTAGCGTACGCCAGAGATCGTTGATTTGCCGTTGCATCTGGTCTTCCCGTTCTTCCTGGCGCAACTTTTCTTCGGCGGCGGATATTGGCCGTGGTCGGCGATAGCGATCAACACCATAGTTCTGCAGTGAATGGCAGGCATCCAGCACACGTTCAACTTCTTCGCTACCGTAACGTTCTTCGCACTTGCGGACGTAGTGCTTGGCAAACAGCAGGTAATCAATGATAGAGCTGGCGTCTGTCCAGGTCTGGAACAGGTAGTTACCCTTGAAAAAGGAGTTGTGGCCGTAACAGGCATGGGCAATCACCAGTGCCTGCATCGGCATGGTGTTTTCTTCCATCAGGTAAGCAATGCAGGGGTCTGAGTTAATGACAATCTCGTAAGCCAGACCCATTTGCCCGCGCTGGTAGCTTTTCTGGGTAGCCAGAAACTGCTTGCCGTAAGACCAATGGTTGTAGCCAATCGGCATGCCCACCGATGAGTAGGCATCCATCATTTGTTCAGCGCTGATGATTTCAATTTGGTTTGGATAGGTTTGGAGGCCATAACCCTTGGCGATACGGGCAATTTCCCGATCGTAGTCTTCCAGCAGTGCAAAGGTCCAGTCAGAATCCGTGGACAGGTACTCGCGCTTGTCTGACGTTTGATTGAGACTCATACGGCCTCCTTGTAACGCTCTTTGGCAAACAGTTCCCGGAAGACCGGAAAGATATCACCGGGATTACGGATCTGGGCGGTGGCGAACTGGTGGGCATTGGCTTTGGCAACGCTTTGATAGGCGTACCAGAGTGCCTGATGCTCATGCGGGGTGATTTCTATATAGGCAAAGTGCTGGATGATGGGCAACAGCTGATCGGCGAGTATTCTGGCGCAAATAGGGGAGTCGTCATCCCAGTTGTCGCCGTCAGATGCCTGGGCACCGTAGATGTTCCAGCCACCACTGAGGTAGCGCTCCTGAACAATGTCATTCATCAGCTTCAGCGCACTTGATACGATGGTGCCGCCGGTTTCTCTGGAGTAGAAAAACTCTTCTTCGGTGACTTCCTTGGCGCTGGTGTGGTGACGAATAAACACAATCTCGATGTGCTCATAGTTCTTTTCCAGAAAGAGGTAGAGCAACAGGTAAAAGCGTTTGGCCAGATCCTTGACGTCCTGGGTCATGGAACCGGAGACATCCATCAGACAAAACATCACCGCCTTGCTGGTAGGGGTTGGGACTTTGACCTGATTGCGGTAGCGCAGGTCAAGCTGGTCGATAAAAGGCAGCAGCTTGAGTTTTTTCTCCAGTGATTCGATTTCTTCCCGCATGGCGGTTATCTGGTCTGCATGGGTTTTGGTATTGCCAGCCGCCAGCATGGCTTCGATTTCGCTGGTCAGTTCCCGAATACGCCGACGTTTGCCTGCTCCCATCCCGATGCGGCGAGCATGGGCATTACGCAGGGAGCGGACAACCGAGAGGTTGTTGGGCGTGCCTTCCGAGACAAAACCGGCCCTCCGGGTCTTGAACTCTTTCGACTGCGACAGGGTTTTCTTGACCATGTTGGGTAGTTCAAGGTCATCAAACAGATATTTGAGAAACTCGTCCTTGGTAATAAAAAAGCTGAAGTCGTCTTCCCCTTCGCCCTGATTGCTGGCTTTGCCGGAACCGGAGCCGCCACCACCACCTTTGGGTTTTTCCAGCTGGTCGCCGGTATTGAATTCCTTGTTGCCCGGAAAGACCCGATGCTGTTTACCACCCTGGCCATGGCTGATAACGGGTTCATGGGTATTGCGGGTCGGGATGCTGATTTGCTCTCCCCGCTCCATATCGGTGATGGAGCGGCGATTGACGGCGTCGGATACGGCTTCCTTGATGTGCTGGCGATAGCGGCGTAAAAAACGCTGCCGATTCACCATACTCTTGTTTTTGCCGTTAAGACGTCGATCAATGATATATGACATATATAGTCTCCACACGTCAGAAGCTCCCCGGTGGAGCTTCTCTGGCCCATAAGCCGCCCGGCTTTGAGCAAGGCTGGCTATTCGGGCAGACCATCGGCCGGAAACCGTGCAGCGACTAACTAAACGCTACACGGGTTTAAACCGGTTACTGGGACTTGCGTACGCGCAGGTACCACTCGGATAGCAAGCGCACCTGTTTCTCGGTATAGCCTCGTTCAGTCATGCGAGCAACAAAATCGTTATGTTTCTTCTGATCCTGGTTGGAAGACTTGGCAGAGAAGGAAATAACTGGCAGCAGGTCTTCGGTATTGGAGAACATTTTTTTCTCGATAACGGAGCGCATTTTCTCGTACGACTGCCAGGAAGGGTTGTTGCCGTTGTGGTTGGCTCTGGCGCGTAAAACGAAGTTGACGATCTCGTTGCGGAAATCTTTCGGGTTGCTGATACCGGCGGACTTCTCGATTTTTTCCAGTTCTTCGTTGATCGCGACACGATCCAGTATTTCGCCGGTTTCCGGGTCGCGGTATTCCTGATCCTGAATCCAGAAGTCGGCATAGGTAACGTAGCGGTCAAAAATATTCTGGCCGTATTCAGAATAGGATTCGAGATAAGCGGTCTGGATTTCCTTGCCGATAAATTCAACGTAATCCTGGGCCAGATATTCTTTCAGGTAATTGAGATAGCGGTTGTGGGTTTCTTCTGGATATTGCTCCTGCTCGATCGCCTGTTCGAGAATGTACATCAGATGTACCGGATTGGCGGCGACTTCGGTGGCGTCAAAGTTGAAGACCTTGGAGAGGATCTTGAAGGCGAAACGGGTGGATATCCCGTTCATGCCTTCATCAACACCGGCTGCGTCGCGATATTCCTGCAGTGACTTGGCCTTGGGATCGGTATCCTTGAGATTTTCACCGTTATAGATACGCATCTTGGAGTAGACACTGGAGTTTTCTGGTTCTTTCAGACGGGACAGAACGGTGAACTTGGCCAGCATCTTCAGGGTATCTGGTGCGCAAGGAGCATGAGCCAGTGAGCTGTGTTCCAGCAGCTTTTCGTAGATTTTCACTTCTTCGTTAACGCGCAGGCAGTAAGGCACCTTGACGATGTAAACACGGTCGAGGAAGGCTTCGTTGTTCTTGTTGTTCTTGAAGGTTTGCCATTCCGATTCGTTGGAGTGAGCCAGAATAACGCCTTCAAACGGAATCGCACCCATGCCTTCAGTGCCATTGTAGTTACCTTCCTGAGTGGCGGTTAGCAAGGGGTGCAGCACCTTGATCGGTGCCTTGAACATCTCGACAAATTCCATCAGGCCCTGGTTGGAGCGGCACAAGGCACCGGAATAGGCGTAGGCATCCGGGTCATCCTGGGAATAGTCTTCCAGTTTGCGAATATCCACCTTGCCCACCAGTGAGGAAATATCCTGGTTGTTTTCGTCGCCCGGCTCGGTTTTGGCCACCCCGATCTGGTCGAGAGTCGAAGGGTAAAGCTTGACCACTTCGAATTTGCTGATATCGCCGCCCATTTCATGCAGGCGCTTGACCGCCCAGGGCGACATCACCCGACCGAGGTAACGGCGCGGAATGCCAAAATCTTCTTCCAGAATGTCGGCATCTTCGGCCGGGTCAAACAGCCCCAGCGGCGATTCGAAGACCGGTGAACCCTTGATGGCATAAAACGGCACATTCTGGATCAACAGTTTCAGGCGTTCAGCCAGCGACGATTTACCGCCGCCAACTGGCCCCAGCAGATACAGCACCTGCTTGCGTTCTTCCAGCCCCTGAGCAGCATGACGGAAGTAGGAAACGATACTTTCTACCGCTTCTTCCATGCCGTAAAACTCATTAAATGCCGGATAACGCTTGATGACCTTGTTGGAGAATATGCGACTGAGGCGCAGGTCTTTGGACGTGTCTACCAGTTGCGGCTCACCGATGGCCAATAACAAACGTTCGGCGGCTGTGGCATACACACTCGGGTCTTTTTTGCAGAGCTCGAGGTAGTCTTGCAGGCTCATGACTTCTTGCTGAGTGGCCTGATAACGATCTTGATAGCGGCTGAATACACTCATTGGGCACCTCTTCGGCTGGTAGATATCGTTGTTCAATTGACGTCCAGAACTGCGGCGTTCCTCTTTTTGATTCGGTTGTTCAGATACAAAAGCATACTTTCCAATGCCTTTAAAGCTCGCTGTCTAATGCTTTGGTTTGGCAGCACCGGATTGGTTCAGTCTAGTCGTTGTTTGACGCTGATGACTTTTTGACTCTTCAATGTGTTATGCATTGAGTGTGCCGTAACAGCGTATGCCAACGTCAAAATGGAAGGTCGACAATGGCGGGAGCTAACAGGGGTTAGACCTGTGGCAAGGAATTGGCTACTGCACGGGAGCAAACGGGCGTGACGAAAAGGTGCTTGTCATTGTCCTGACGACGGTATGGTTAACAAAGGTTCATACGGCGAAGACGCAGGCGTGGCCAGGATCATGCGGAGGAGGTATCAGAGGCGTGGATAGTGGCCTGATGGTGGCGCTGCTGAACGGTGAGATTGGCCTGCAAGTCTGATCGCCGCAGGCCCTGCGGGAGAGAGCTTGCCGGATGTTAGCAAGCCCTGATATCGCGGTGGTTAACCGTGTTGACACAATTCTGGGCAGGTCACTTTCCACATCTCGTAACCCCCTTTCAGGCTGTACACCGACTCGTAACCCTGCTCGGCAAAGAACTGGGCCGCACCCTGGCTGGAATTGCCATGATAGCAACAGACGATCAGGGGTTTTTGCTTGCTGGTCGCTGCGATAAAGTCATTCAGGTTCTGGTTGTCGACACGTTGTGCCGCATTCATATGGCCAGACTGGTAGCTCATGGCATCACGGATATCGGCGATCTGAACATCACCGTTGGCGATCATGGCTTTGGCATCGGCTGCATTTATCTGGGTAAAACCGCTCATCTGTTACTCCTTTAATAGGCGTCAGGCCGAAGCTGGTACGGCATAGCGCTGTCTGTTGTTCAGGCTCATGGCTGTTAGCTGTCCGCCCCAGACACAGCCAGTGTCGAGGGCTTCGATATGATTGTGGTGAATATTGCCGTTCAGTGCTGCCCAGTGACCAAAAATCAGGCGTGTTTGAGTGTTGCTTGCCTCAAACCAGGGCATAAATCCTTTCGGTGCACTGTCGAGACCTTCCTTGGCGCTAAAATCAAGGCGGCAATGAGTATCGATAAAGCGCATGCGTGTCAAATAGTTGACAATCGTGCGCCAGCGCTCAGGCCCTGTTAATTGTTCATCCCAGATGTCCGGTGCATTGCCGTATAGCTCGCGCAGCAGGTCTTGACTCTGGTCTCCCTGCAAGATCTGCTCAACTTCTGCTGCCAGTGCTCTGGCCTGTGTTGCCGACCAGATGGGTGGAATACCGGCATGGCTCATACACCATTGCTGGTCATCACTCAGGTGCACTAATGGGCAATAGCGTAACCAGTGCATCAGTTCATCGCAATCCGGTGCGTTCAGGACGCTGTCGAGGGTGTCGCTTTTGCTCTTGCGACTACTGCCGTAGTAACGTGCCAGCAGGTGCAGGTCGTGGTTACCTAATACGGCGACAACGCTGTCTCCCAGCGACCTGGCCCAGCGTAATACCTCCAGACTTTGCGGGCCCCGGTTAACCAAGTCTCCCGCGAGCCAGAGCTGATCATGTTGCGGATCAAAACGAATCAGCTCCAACAGCCGTTGTAGCGGTTCATAACAGCCCTGGATGTCACCAATAGCATAAGTGGTCACGATCCGGTTTCCTGGCGGGCAGCTTGGAAAGCTGCCCGCGTTGTGACAGCTGCGTTATAAATGACAGTATTGTAAATCGCAGTGTTGTAAATGACATTAAAAGGCGCATAGACCATTTATAAGCTCCGCTTTTCGGATCATGTTTACCTTGTTCTGACTATACCTTGTACTGACTATCGCGTTGTGTATCACGACAGTCTTGGAAATGTCATTAAGGCAACGGCTGACTAATTCAAGGCGTAAGTGGTTGCCAGTGTGAATACTGGAATCGTAGCGTGAAACAGGGTGCCATCATCCGCTTCCATCACATAGTAGCCACGCATACTGCCAACCGGGGTGCTCAGTACGGCCCCAGAGGTGTAATCGAACTGCTGTTGCGGGGCAATGTTGGGTTGTTCTCCGACTACGCCTTCGCCTTTAACTTCCTGTATATCGCCATTGCCATTGGTAATAAACCAATGGCGGGTTTTTAACGTGGCACCCTGATCCCCCTGGTTGCTGATGCAAACCTGGTAGGAAAATACAAAACGTTCATCTTCCGGGTCAGATTGTTCTTCCAGATACTCTGGCAGCACGGTCACCCGGATGCTTTCACTCAGTCCCATTTTCTTTCTCCGCTTGCTCAGACAGCTGTAATACGGCATCGGCAATACGGACATAGTCTTCCAGTGTCAGTACTTCCGGGCGCAGCTGTGTATCAATGCCCAATGCTTCCAGTTGTTCGGCGCTGATGAGCTTTTTTAAAGTGTTTCGTATAGTTTTACGACGCATACTGAAGGCTTCACGTACGACGGTTTGTAGCATTTTTGTATCTTTAGCGACGATTGGCAGCGTTTCGTAAGGCGTCATTCTGACAATGGCAGACTCTACTTTGGGCGGCGGATTAAACGATCCTGGCCCGACAATAAATAGCAACTCTACCTTGCAATAATACTGCGTCATGATGCTCAGGCGGCCATAGTCGGAGTTACCCGGTACCGCTGCCAGACGTTCGACCACTTCTTTTTGCAACATGAAATGCATGTCTTGCACCAGTGCATGGTGGCTCAGCAAATGAAAAATCAGTGGCGTGGAAATATTGTAGGGCAAATTGCCAATAATACGCAGACGTTTGCCGGGTTCAGCCAGCTGGCTGAAATCGAACTTGAGGGCATCCCCTTCGTGAATTTGCAGGCCGGGATAATTAAAGAACTTGGTGCGCAAGATGGGAATCAGGTCACGATCCAGCTCAATCACATTCAATTTGCCAGTGGCTTCCAGCAGCGGCTCGGTAATGGCGCCCATGCCTGGGCCAATTTCTACCAGACAATCATCATCCTTGGGGTAAATGGCGTTGATGATGTTGCTGATCACATAGGGGTCATGGAGAAAGTTCTGCCCAAAGCGCTTGCGGGCCTTGTGGCCGTGCAGATTGGGTTTGGGGTGGCGACTCATGCGGTTTTGACTCCGGCGGTGTGGCGGCTGTCGGCCATGTGTGCTGCGACGGCAATGGCCGTGTGCAGGCTACCACTGTCGGCCTTGCCGGTGGCGGCAAGGTCGAGGGCGGTACCATGGTCGACAGAAGTACGAATAAAGGGCAGCCCCAGTGTGATGTTGGCGGCGCGCCCGAAACCATGAAATTTCAGCACTGGCAGGCCTTGATCGTGATACATGGCGAGAGTGGCGTCAGCGCCAGCAAGATGTTTCGGTGTATACAGGGTATCGGCGGGCAGTGGCCCGATCAGATGGATGCCTTCCTGGCGCAGCTGTGCCAGCGTGGGTTCGATAATGTCCTGTTCCTCGTGGCCCAGATGGCCATTTTCTCCGGCGTGAGGATTGAGGCCAGCCACCAGAATACGTGGCTGCGGGCAGCCAAAAAACATTTTCAGGTCATGATCCAGAATACGGATAACCCGGCTCAGGCGCTCGGGGGTGATAGCATCGGCGACGTCCCGTAGCGGCAAGTGGGTGGTGACCAGAGCCACCCGCAGATCGGTGGTGGCCAACATCATCACAACTTCTTCCACACCGGCAAAATCACGGAAGTATTCGGTATGGCCACTGAATGGCATACCGGCATCATTGATCACACCTTTGTGCACCGGGGCGGTGACAATCGCATCCCAGTGACCCTCGTTGCATCCCTGAGCTGCGATGGTCAGGGTATCCAGTACATAACGGGCATTGGCCGGGTTGAGTTCACCGGCAATGGCGGGTTGTTGCAAGGCGACCGGCTGAACATACAGCGTACCCGTTGAGGTCGGAACTGTGGCGCTGGCCGGGTTAAAATCCACCAGGGTCAGCGGCAAGCGGAGTTGTCTGGCCCGTTCAGCCAGCAGCTGTGGGTCTGCGATCACCACCAGTTGGTGTTCACTTCCCTGCTGAGCCAGCTGAATACAAAGGTCGGGGCCAATACCGCCGGGTTCTCCGGCTGTTATTGCCAGACGCAGGGTCATGCAGGCTCCTTGATGTCAACATAGGCTTCGGTGCGGATTTTGCGCAGCCACAACGGCAGCTCTTCTTCAAAGCGACGCGAGTACAGCAATTGACGGATCTGGTTGCGTTGCATTTCCTTACCGATATCACTTTGGCGTTGGGCTTGCACCTGCAATATGTGCCAACCGAACTGGGTTTCAAATGGTGCACTGATATTGCCGATTTGTGCCTGCTGCATGGTGGCATCAAACTCTGGCACCATGGCACCGGGACTGACCCAGCCAAGGTCGCCACCGGCGGAGCCACTGCCAGGGTCGTCGCTGAATTCTTTCGCCAGTACGGCGAAGTCTGCTCCTTGTAACAGCCGTTGATACAGTTGATTGATCAGTGTTTCACTTTCGTCTTTGCTGCGTAATTCATTCGGACTGACAAGAATATGGCGCACCTGGTACTGGGTGATTAATTGGCTGTTGCCGCCACGCTTTTCCAGCACGGCAACCAGGTGGTAGCCACTGGAACTGCGGATAGGGTCAGAGACTTCACCGGCTGCCAGTGTCGGTACAACCGCAGCAAAAATCCCCGGTAGCTGACCTTCTTTGCGCCAGCCCAGGTCGCCGCCCTTGAGCGCGTTACGACCATCTGATTCGCCAATGGCAACGTCAGTGAAGTTGGCACCAGCGCGAATACGGGCAACCAGGGCGCGGGCCTTCAATTCGGCTTTTTGCAAGTCGCTGGCGCTGGCATCGGCAGGAACAGACACCAGAATATGTCCAAGGCGGTATTCGGCGGCAGAGGCCATTTTGCCGATTTCGGAGGCGAGAAAATAATCGACATCCTGATCGGTGATCTGAATGGTTTCTCCGACCCGGATACGCTGCAGCCGGCTGGTGATCATCTCGGTTTCAATCTGTTCCCTGGCAGTAGCAAAGGGAATGCCTTCGGCTTCCATCGCAGCGCGGAACTGCTCCAGATTCATCTTGTTCTGGGCGGCAATACGTTGCAGGGAGTCGTTCAGCTGGGCATCGCTGATACGAATACCAATGCGCTTGGCCAGCTGCAGTTGAATACTTTCCTCAATCAGACGATCCAGTACCTGTTTTTTCAGTACCGAGTCATCAGGCAGGTTGGCTCCACGGTTCTGGCTGCGGACATTCTGCACCCGCTGCTGCAACTGTGAGGCCATGATCGCGTCGTCATCAACGATTGCAACGACTTGGTCAATCAGTACCGGCTCGGCGTGGCTCAGCGTGCTGCTGAGGGTGAGGAAAAACAGGAAAATCAGCTTGTTAATAGTCATGGTATTGCCGTCTGGAGTAACCTTTGATGCTGTTGCGAACGGTGGCGTCGGTGCCGCCACCCAGCGTGCTGAGACCTTTGAGCTGAATACTGAACATCAGGCTCTGGCTCTTTTCGGTGCTGTAGCTGGCGCTGTCATCGGCTGTCGGAGAAGACTCCTTGTACAGCACTTGCAAGCGCCAGCAACAATTCTGGTATTCAAATCCGGCCAGCGATTCCAGTACGGAGCTGGTGGGGCGACGCTCGCCTTCCGGGTAGTTCTTCATATCCTTGAGTACGCGTCCGGTCAGGGCCCAGCGATCACTGAGCGCCCAGAAGGCGTTGATATCGGCCTGATACAGGTCAGTCTCGATCGTACCACTATCGGAATTCTCGCTTTGAACCTTGTTAACAGAAAGGTTCAGCATGCGGTTGCTGAGCGGCGCATAGCCGACTCCCAGACGGCGCTGGCGCGCATAGTCGCCATACACATCCCACTCCAGTGTCTGGTTCAAACGCCAGTGTCTGCCCGGACGCCATTCCACTTCGGCCAGTGTACTGGAGGTGGCGTGGCTGTCATTGACTTCGTCGCTGTCGAGTTGAACCTGGCGCCGATCGCCGAAATAAACCCGGCCAAGGCTAAAACGCAGCCATTCACCCCCGCGCTGATCGATAATCCGGCTGGTGATACCGAGGCTGACCTGTTCGAGGTCGGCGAGACGATCAGCGCCGATAAAACGATCACCCTGAAACAGGCTGTCGTAGCTGACACTGGTAACCTTGGTATCAAAGGCGGGAATTGTATCCTGGCCCGACTGGTAAGGGCTTTTGACCCAGAACAGGCGCGGTTCCAGCGTTTGGGTCTGGATAGTATCAAACCAGTGTAACGGTCGTTCAAAAAACAGCCCTGAATCGAGACTGTAACGGGGGACACCGTAATTGACCACGGTGTTGTAATCGAAGCTGTCTGGACTGCTCAGACGATAATAGCGATAGCGGTAACTGGCTTCCGGCTGGATATAACTGTACGGCTGTTCGAAACGCCAGGCGATGGCGTTGTCGCTGACCAGCCGACGGCCATCGAGAGAAGCAAAGCCGGTCAGAGTCTGCTCACTGCCGTTGATGGTAGCGCTGTCTTCCCGTTCGAAACGACTGCCTTGCAAACGGCTGCTTACCCGCCAGCGATCGTATCGTTGCTGATAGTCGAGGGTGGCCTGAGGCAAGCGTTTGTAAGGCCGGTCAGCCAGGTCAATGGTATCGTCGATGGTCTGAAAACCCTCGGCCAGCAACTCAAACCGCCAGGCATCGTTCTGGTAACGCAGCTGGCCCAAACGCGGTAAGTGGGTAGTACGGTCGATCGCGGTGGATGAGTTCAGATCGGCGAGATAGTCGTTGTCGCTGACGTGGTTGTAGACCCAGCGATGTTGCCAGTGCGGCCCCAGAGTGCCGGACTGCTGGTAGTTGATCAGCCAGCGTTCACGCTCGTCGGTGGCGTCCTGATTAAGGTAGGCATAGTTCAGCTCACCGTCGCCAAGCCAACGGGTTTTGTGGCGCAACTGGCTTTCCCACAACCAGCCGCGCTGGTTGAAGTAGTGCGGCGCGATAGTCGCGTCCAGATTGCTGGCCAGATTCAGGTAGAACGGCAACTTCAGTTCTTCCAGACCGGCGTTACCGCCCAGCGAGAAGCTGGGATCGAGGAAACCCGTGGTACGACGATCATCAATCGGGAAACGATAATAGGGGATGTAGAAAACAGGGACATCCATCACTTCCAGACGGGTGTTCCAGGCACTGCCAATGCCCTGCTGTTGATCGAGATAAATATGGCTGGCTGCGATACGCCAATCGTCCTGGCCCGGTTCACACCAGGTGACGGTGGCTTCATTCAGTTCGATGGTGCCTTCCGAACGGGTTGTCATACTGGTTGCAGTACCGCGCATATGGCGTGCGGGTAGCGCATAGCGGGCACTTTCCAGTACCAGTTCACTACGACTGTTGGCGGCGCTCTGCTGTTCTTGAAAGCGAGCATGGTCACTGTGGACGGTCACTTCGTCATTAAAAAAACTGACGTCGCTATCAAACTCTGCCTGACGCAGGCTGGCATCCCAGCGCGCAGAATCGCTTTTTAATACGTAGTCTTCTCGTCGCATGCTGACGGAACCGGTGAACTCGGCGTTGCCATTACGATCTACAAACGCCTGTTCGGATTCGGCTTCGAGACGGCCATCAGAGAGCGGTTGCAGCTGGTTGGGCAGGTAGCGACCGGAGCAGAATGACGGCAGCCCGGCAAGCTCAGCATCACTCAGTAGCGCCCGTGGATACCAATTCAGCAGCGGTGTTTCAGCCTGAGCCAGGGCGCTGGTGCTCGCCGTGCAGAAGGCGATCAGTAGCAGCCTGCAGGCGTAACGAGCAGGCAGGCGCGATGGCGTCAGCGGCATGCGAATGGGCATCGGCTGTGTATGGATTGCATCTGAATGTCTGTGATCCGCCATGGCTGAGCGTGGGTGCCTGTACTGTGAAGTGTGCTATCTTAGCGCGCAGATGATACGGGGGGCGCTCAACGCGCGCAATTTTAGATCGATAACAAATGTGAGGCCAGCATGGATCCGCGCCTTGATCACCTGGTTGACTGGGCGTCCAGTACCATTCGCCGCGAGGCGAACCTGGATGTTAATACTAGCCTGGAAACGGTGTCTGGTGATGCCAGTTTCCGCCGTTACTTCCGCCTGAGAGGCCTGGGCAAGAGCTGGATTCTTGTCGACGCCCCGCCAGACAAGGAAGATAACCCGCGTTTTATTCGTATTGCCGAGCAATGGCGTCACCAGCAGGTGGCGGTTCCCCAAGTACTGGCCGCAGATATCGACCAGGGTTTTATGTTACTCGAAGACTTTGGTGACCATCTGCTATGGGCGGCTTTGCACGATCCGGCTGCAACCGACAAGCAAATACTGGCGCTGTATCGGCAGGCGATTGAGCAACTGGTGCAGCTACAGGGTGTCAGCTGCCGTCAGCTGCCTGCTTATGATGAAGCGTGTCTGCAACGAGAAATGGAGCTGTTTCGTGACTGGTTGTGCGGCCAACAGCTGCAACTGGCACTGACAGCCGCCGAACACTGCATGCTGGATCGGGTGTTTGATCTGCTTGCTCGCCAGGCATTAGCGCAACCAATAGTAACGGTGCACCGGGATTATCACTCCCGCAACCTGATGCTGAAACCGGATGGCGGGTTGGGCATTATTGATTTTCAGGATGCCCTGGCTGGCCCTTCCACTTACGATCTGGTGTCGCTGGTTCGAGATTGCTACGTGCGCTGGCCGCAGGCGCTGGTGGATGAACTGGTGGCCTATTATTGGGAGTTGGCCCGACCGTTTGGTTATTATCTCGGTGATTGGGAACACTGCGTGCGGGACGTTGACTGGATGGGTCTGCAGCGACACCTCAAGGCCGCCGGTATTTTTGCCCGCCTCAATTTGCGCGACCATAAACCGACCTATCTGGCCGATATTCCCAATACCTGCCAGTACCTGGTGGATATTGCCAGACGTTACGACGAACTGAGTGACTTCAGTCTCTGGCTCAACCAGCGGCTGATGCCCGCACTGGTGCAGTTATCCCGATGAAAGCAATGATCCTGGCTGCTGGTCGAGGCCAGCGTATGGCGCCATTGACCGATCATTGCCCCAAACCGTTGTTACCACTGGCGGGCAAACCGCTGATTGTTCATCATATTGAAAAACTGGTCGCGGCAGGTATCACCGAACTGGTGATTAACCACGCCTGGCTAGGAGATATGCTTGAAACCCAGCTACAGGATGGCCAGCAATGGGGTGCAACCATTCGCTATTCCGCTGAAGCGATTGCCCTGGAAACCGCTGGCGGCGTACGACAGGCGCTGCCGTTGCTGGGAGATCAGCCGTTTTTATTGGTTAACGGCGATGTCTGGACTGACTGGGACTATCAGGAAGCGGTCAGAACCTTATCCTCCGGGGTACTCGACGACGGCACTCTGGCCTGGCTGTGGCTGACGGATAACCCGCTTCATAACCCGGCGGGCGATTTTTCCCTTGACGGTACCGAGGTTGCGGCAGAGGCTGGCGACCAGGGTTTGACGTTTACCGGTATCAGTCTGATTCACCCCGACTTGTTGGCCGGAATATCTATGGGGAAGCAGGCATTGGCACCGATATTACGTCAGGCAATGGCACGCAAGCAGGTAAAAGGCTGCTTGCTTAATGGTTGCTGGACAGATGTGGGTACTCCACAGCGTCTGGCAGAACTGGAACAGCAACTCACCAGAGAGACGTTCTGATGCTATGGATGGGAAAAGCCATGGGCAGCATGCTCGGTTTTATGACCGGCGGCCCGTTTGGCATGATGATAGGCGCATTTGTAGGCCATATGTTCGACCAGAACCTGGAAAATGCCTGGGGTGGCCAGTTAATGACACTGGCTCGCCCCGGCGGTGCTGGTGATGTTCGCCAGCTGTATGTGTCATCCCTGTGTCGTTGCATGGGGCGGATTGCCAAGGCTGATAGCCGCGTCAGTGAGGAAGAAATTGCCGCTGCCAATTTTATTATGGACCGGATGCAGCTCAAGGACGCTGCCAGGCAGCAAGCGATTGCCTGGTTTCAGGAAGGTAAAGACACGGAGTTTTCATTCGATAGCGAGCTGGAACAGCTGCGGCCGCGACTGAGCTTGCCGATGGCACAGATGTTTCTGGAAGTGGTGATGACCATCGGTTACGCCGATGGCGAGTTGTCACCCGCAGAGTGGGCCATGATTGAGCATCTCAGTAACGTACTGGGTATTAGCCAGACGCAGATCGATCGGGTCAAAGAACGGATCGAAGCAGCCATGTTTCAGGCGCGTAACGGCGGTGTCAGCCAAAGCCAGCAATTGGAGCAGGCTTATAAAACACTGGGCGTGCGGTCTGATGTTGATGACGAAACGCTGAAAAAAACCTATCGACGGTTAATGAGCCAGAATCACCCCGACAAGCTCTCTGCCAGTGGTATGCCAGAAGAAATGCTGCGCTTGGCGAAAGAAAAAACCCAGCAAATCCAGACCTCCTACGCCATGATCCGCAAGGCGCGATCACTCTGACGAGTGTTGTGTGGCACAGGCCTCAGGGCCTGTGACCATGTTGTGACTCGAACTGTCTCATCACCAAGCAAGCCCATTGACCTACTGGCCAACAAAACCCGCAGAACGCCCCCTGGACTGACAGACTCCTAGGTATCGACCTTGCCGACTTTACCGCGCAGGTTTTTGATCTGCCCGCGCCGGGTTTTCTGATCGACCCGTTTACGCTGTGACGAACGGGTGGGTCGGGTAGCGACTCTGGGTGGCAAGACAACGGTTGCCTTGCGGATCAGCTCGGCCAGACGCTCCAGCGCATCCTGACGGTTTTTTTCCTGGGTGCGGTGTTGCTGCGCCTTGATCACAATAATACCGTCTTTGCTGATACGACTGTCGGAGGTATTGGCAAGGCGTTCCTTGATATAGGCCGGCAAGGACGATGC
Source organism: uncultured Oceanobacter sp. (assembly GCA_913061185.1). Classification (GTDB taxonomy): domain Bacteria; phylum Pseudomonadota; class Gammaproteobacteria; order Pseudomonadales; family Oceanobacteraceae; genus Oceanobacter; species Oceanobacter antarcticus. Next base: position 62,801 of record CAJXTI010000005.1, on the reverse strand, counting down.
GCCAATATCAAAGCGCAGGTGGATAGCGCTGGATACCTTGTTAACATTCTGGCCCCCAGCCCCTTGAGCGCGGATGGCCAGTAATTCGATCTGATACAGCGGGACGGAGAGGCGGCTGGAAATTTCCAGTTCAGTTTCGGAGTCAGTCATGGCGTTCTGTTGGTTATAAAAGTGTCAGCCAGTGGTGTCGGGATGGGATGCCGCAGACATCGCCGGAGCGATGTTTGCTACGGGTAAATCCGCGAGGCCAAAGGCAATGGCCCAAAAATGACAGAATACGCCAGCAATCACAAATAAATGCCAGATTTCGTGGAAGCCAAAGGTGTCAGGCCAGGGGTTTGGCCATTTGCAGGCGTAAATAACCGCGCCTATGGTATAGAAACCACCGCCACAGGCCAGCCAGATCAACGCATCGGTTGGAATACGTTCTATCGCTGGCTGGGCAGCGACTATGATCAGCCAGCCCATGGCGATATACACCAGCGTAGACAGCCAGCGTGGTGCGGTGATCCAGAAGAGCTTCAGCGCCACGCCAAGCAGCGCCAGTAACCATACGGTGCCAAGCAGCCACCAGCCAATGGTGCCGTGGAGAGGAACCAGGCAAACCGGCGTATAAGTACCGGCGATCAGTAAAAAAATGGCGATATGATCAATCCGTTTGAGCCAGGCAATCCATTGCTCGGAACCATATGACAGGTGATAGACCGCACTGCTGGCAAACATCAGCAGCATGGTGGTGCCAAATACGCTGAACGATACAATATGCCAAATGCTGCCATGTAGCGTTGCCTGGACACTCAGAATGCACAGCGCAACAATGGCAAACAGCGCACCGGCAAGATGGGTGAGGCCACTGACTGGTTCGCGAAACAGCGGGCGACCTGGGTGCATTAAAAACTCCTTGGCGGGCTGTGAGTGACCATAGTGGATAACGCAATTACCTTTGGGGTTTATACCGATTTTATGGCAGCAAACAGTGTAGCGCGACTGAGTATACCGGCAGATCAGGTAAATTATGACGTCAACCTGGCAGAAGGTTCCTCTGATATCAAACCTGTTACTGAATCTGCCACTGACGCAGGCTGGTTTTTGTATTTTATTCGTACCCGCCACAACACCTTGTATTGTGGCGTTACGACGAATGTGATTCGGCGCTTTCGCGAGCACAACTCCGGTAGCGTGCGTGCTGCGCGGGCGTTGCGAGGCAAGGCACCCTTGCAGTTGGATTTTAGCTGGTTGTTGCCGAGCAAGTCGGTGGCACTGAAAGTCGAATACCGGGCGAAACGGTTGAGCCGACCCCAAAAGGAACGGCTGATCGCTGGAGACCGCGCACTGCAACAGCGCTTGTTGCACGATGTGGCGTGAATCGTGTTATGAGGTAATGAGGTACGCGGTGAAAGGTTTATCAGACGCAAGCTGAACACTTGTTACCGATACACTGCGTAATTGTTACATGGATGTCATAACTTCGCTTTAGACTCCGGCGCCCTGTCAGTAGAATGACACGCAATTTATAGCGACACGGATACCATCATCATCATGTTTGCAGCCATTTGGGCAACTCGCTGGTACCTGCTTCTCGGCCTGTTTACCTTTCTTGTATTTCTGGCCATCAATGCGCCATTACACTTTGTCTGGCGCATGCTGGAACCTGATGTGCGGAATTTACCGGTCGATGTTCGGTCAGTTTCCGGCACACTCTGGCATGGTCATCTCCAGGCCGAGCAACGACAACTTGGCCCCATTGATGCGGAGTGGCGGTTGTCGCCCTGGGCGTTGTTGACGGCGGCGGCTGAAGTTGACTTGACGTTGACAGCACCTGCGATCCGAATGAATGGTCTGGTGCGTTTGGAGGCCGATCAGCAGTTACATGTCACCGGGCTGGACGGTTTTGTTGATACTGATTTATTGAAGCCGTTACTGAAACCATTGCAGATTGATCTGTCTGGCAACATCGAAGCCAATGATGTGGCTGCCGTGATTGAGTTGGATACCCGGCAGCTGACCGCACTGGGTGGCCGCCTGGTTTTCAGTGGTGGTGCTGCGGCTTTTCCGGTACAACGCAAACGGGTGACGGCCGAGGTGCCGATGTTGGTTGGGGCTCTGGGTATGGATAAAGAACGTGCGGTGCTGGATGTGACGTCAATGGAAGGCCAGAAGCTGGTACAAGGGTTCATCCAGCCGGATGGCTGGGGTGGAGTGGCGATACGACGTCGCATGTTTGATGTGTTAGGGCAAACCTGGCCAGACAAAGCCGATGTGGATACCGTGGTTTTTGAAGTGTCACGAAAGATTCTATAACCTTGGCGCCGATTCGGAGCAGTCGATTTGGATAAGAATGTGGTAGAGCTGTTGCTGTGGCAAAAATGGATATTGCTGGCGGGCAAGCTGATGCTGACGGTGTTATTGAGCTGGCAGGCAGCACAACTGGTGTGGCTGGTGGCCGCCCCGGCACCGCTGGTATTAAAAGCGCCCGTTCAAGGTAATGCTGAGGCGGCAGATGGTCATGTGCGGGGAACCGCAGCCTATCACCTGTTCGGTGAAGCAACGGCGGTCGCTCCAGTGGTGGTACAAAAAGAAGTGGAAGCACCGGATACCCGCCTGAAGCTGACCCTGCTGGGAGTTAATCAGTCCTCGCGAGAGGAATACTCCAGTGCCATCATCTCTGCGGCGGGTCGGGCTGGGGAATTTTATCGGATGGGGGATGCCGTTCAAGGCCGTACCCGGCTGGCCGGTGTGTATTCGGACAAAGTCATTCTGGATACGGTGGGCAAGTTGGAAACCCTCAAGTTTGACGAGCAGACAAGTCGTGGCTCGGATGTGCGGATTGTCCCTCGTGACGATACTGACAGGGGTAACCCGAGTGCCTCTAGCGGGCGTTCCGGTTCGTTAAAGGAGCGTTTTGGCAAGATCCGTAATGCCACTGAATTTGTCGATCTGGCGACGTCTGAACTGAAAGATGATCCGCTTGAAGCGCTGGGACGCATGGGGCTGGAGCCGCAAGGGGATGGTTTGGGCTATCGGGTGCAACCCGGTTCGCCGCTGATGCAGTTCAAACTCCGACCAGGTGATCTGCTGTTGTCGATCAACGGCCAGTCACTCGGAGACCCCGCCAGTGACCAGAGCCTGTTGGCTGATTTGCAAAATACCGATAGCGTGCGTATCGAAGTACAGCGCGGCAATGATCGTTTCACCGTTAACCACAGGCTGAATTAAGGATATGGGTGTGTTCAAACATTGGGTAGTGGCTGTCTTGTTATCACTGAGCTTCACCGTCAGTGCTCAGGAGAGCTGGCAGATCAATCTGAAAGAAGCCGATATCGGCGCCTTTATCAGCCAGGTGGCGGATATTACCGGAAAAAGCTTTGTGGTCGATCCGCGCGTCAAGGGCAAGGTTAATGTCCTGACCAGTGAGGCGATGGATTCCAACGGCGTATATGAGTTGTTTCTGTCGGTGTTGCAGGTGCACGGTTATGCCGCCGTACCAGCCGGGGATGTGGTGCTGATTGTCCAACAGAACGAGGTGAAACAGGTTGGTCGTGACCTGAACACCCAATCGGCCAATGACAGCCAGGAAATGCTCACCAAGGTGATCATGATCAAGAATACACCGGCACTGGATCTGGTGCCTATTTTGCGCCCATTGGTGGCCAAATACGGCCATCTGGCCGGGGTCAAATCCGCCAACGCGCTGATCATTTCAGATCATGCCATGAACATTCAGCGCATCGAGCAGATTATCGATCGCCTCGATAAGTCCGGCAGTGAAGAACTGGAAGTGGTGCAACTCAAAGAAGCCTGGGTCGGCAATGTCGTTACCATGTTACAAAGCCTGGATCCCTCCAAGGTTTCCCAGGGCAATGGCGATAACAACAACACCGCTGGCAGTATTCGGGTGGTGGCCGATGAGCGCAGCAATCGGCTGATTATCAAAGGCGAAAAAACGGCTCGCGAACGTATTCGCCATCTGATCGAGCAGCTTGACCAGCCATCCTATTTCAGCGGCAGTGCCCAGGTGATTCGGCTGCAGTACGCCGATGCCACCAAGCTGGCGGATCTGCTCAAAAACCTGATGGGTGAAGTGAGCAGTAACGACAAGGATGCCCAGCAAGTGAAGGGTTCTGTCGGTATCCACGCCGATGAAGAACTGAACGCCCTGGTAGTGCGTGCCGAGCCGTCATTGATGAAAGAGATTCAGGAACTGGTCGCGTCACTGGATGTACGCCGTGCCCAGGTGTTGATTGAATCGGCGATTGTTGAAGTGACGGGTGATATGAACGATGCACTGGGCGTGCAATGGGTTTCTGGTGATCTGGATAATCCGGTATCCATGACTAATTTCAGCGACGCCGGGCCGTCGCTCAGTACCATCGCCACCAGTGTTGCGTCCGGGTCGTATGCCAGTGCCATTGGCAGTGGCCTGACGGTTGGTGGTTACAGTGAGAATAACGGTGTGCTGGACTTCGGCGTGATCTTGCAGGCATTGCAGAGTGACAGTAATACCAACTTGCTGTCGACCCCCAGCATCATGACCATGGACAACCAGGAAGCGGAAATCATTGTCGGCCAGAACGTGCCGTTTATTACCGGCTCGACGTCGTCGTCGACCAATTCCAATCCTTTCACCACCATCACCCGTGAAGATGTTGGTGTGACGCTGAAAGTGAAGCCACACATTCATGACGGCACGGATATTCGTCTGGAAGTGGAAGCTACGGCAGAATCCGTATCGGCCACCTCGGTGTCGGGCAGTGCGGATCTGATTACTAACAAACGATCGATCAAAACCATGATTCTGACTGGTAATCAGGAAACCATCGTCCTGGGCGGCCTGATTCGTGATGACGTGATCGAGAGTGAAAGCAAGGTGCCTTGGCTGGGGGATATTCCGGTGCTGGGCTGGTTGTTCCGCTCATCCAGTAGCGAACATGTCAAAAGTAATCTGATGGTGTTTTTACGTCCGACCATTGTTAATAACGCTGAGACCTCCCGTGATCTGACCCGTGAAAAATACAACGGTATCTGGGAATTTGATGTATCGGATCAGCTCGGTGCAGACAGTATTGATGCGTCGCTTGATCGACTGTTTAGTGGTCGTCCAACCAATCGTTAATGGGTTTGCTCACGCGGCGCGGAGGCTGCCAACTGCAGCGGGTTCAGTCCTGCTGCTCTCATTAAGTCGCATACGCGGATTAATGGCAGCCCAATCAGGCTATTGATGTCCCGCCCATGCAAGGCTTCAAATAAATGGATGCCGAGGCCTTCGACCTTGAAGCTGCCAGCACAATCGTAGGGTTGCTCCAGTCTCAGGTAATCTTCAATTTCATCGGCTGACAGAGCCCGAAATTGCACATCAAAGTGCTCAACGGCACTGCTTGTTTTACCTTGATGCCAAAGTGCAATACCGGTCGAAAAACGAATGGTCTTCCCGGCGCTGGCCAGCAGTTGCTGACGGGCGTTGTCATGGTTTTCCGGTTTGCTGACTACCGCGCCATTCAGTGAACAGGCCTGATCGCTGCCGATAATCCAGTGCTGCGGGTATTGCGCCGCCATGACTTGGGCTTTTTGTTCCGCCAGACGCTGGACATAGGCATCGATGGTTTCATCGACGTATGGGGTTTCATCAATATCTGGACTGGCCCATTCGAATGGAATACCCAACTGTGCCAGTTGCTGGCGACGATAGCGAGATGATGAGGCGAGTAACAGTTGCATTGAGACTCCTGTAGCGTAGCCGCCACTGGGCTGAAAAAGGTAAGGAAGGAAAGGCGGCCAGTTAATAAAAAAACAAGCCAACAAAAAAGGGAGCCGAGGCTCCCTTTTTTATCAATGCAGTGATCAGGCAGCGAAGTTAGCGTTCGCAAATTCCCAGTTCACCAATGCCCAGAAACCTTTCAGGTAATCCGGACGTACGTTGCGATAGTCGATGTAGTAGGCGTGTTCCCACAGGTCAACGGTCAGCAGCGGCGTCAGACCTTCTTCAGTGATCGGGGTAGCAGCGTTGGACGTGTTGACGATATCCAGTGTGCCGTCTGCCTTTTTCACCAGCCAGGTCCAGCTGGAACCGAAGTTGTTCACCGCCATATCGTTGAATTTGGTCTGGAATTCCTCGAATGAACCAAACGCAGCGTTGATGGCGTCGGCGATAGCGCCAGTCGGTGCACCACCGGCATTCGGTGCCAGACTGTTCCAGTAGAAGGTGTGGTTCCAGATTTGGGCTGCGTTGTTGAATACGCCGCCAGAAGAAGTCTTGATGATTTCTTCCAGAGTCTTGCCTTCAAATTCAGTACCACCAATCAAACCATTCAGTTTGGTGACGTAGGTGTTGTGGTGCTTACCGTAGTGGAAATCGAGGGTTTCTGCAGAGATGTGAGGTTCCAGTGCAGTTTTTTCGTATGGCAGAGCGGGAAGTTCGAAGGCCATGAGCGTTCTCCATTATCAGGCTAGGTGGTTGCATTCAGGGGTGTAGATGGGGCTTTATAAAAATAATTCAACGGCTCCATCCCGCCTTCCGAAGTCGCAGCATGATAACACCGGAGCGGCCGGAGCGGCTATGTGTTGCTAATAGTGAATCACTATTATGGAAAGGATGAATTCTGGCTCTACAGGTGTGTCTGATACTCTGGTCAGGCATGAAAATTCCCGGCTGCGGTCGGTATTTCAGCGTTAATGTTTGTATACTGCGGGCCGTTTATCTCCTGATCGCCAGTTCCGGAAATCCTAATGGACAACGTTAAAGAACCGCTTATACCCGACATCAAACCCTCGAAAGACGATATTGAAATGCGTCAGCGGCAAAATAAATCGCGGCGTTCACCGGCGGCAGCCGGGCCTGCCAACACAACAGGCAAGTCCGCTGGGGCCGGGCTGGTGGCTGTGGCACTGTTGCTGGCTCTGCTTGGTCTCGCCGCCGCCGGGTATCTTTATACCCTGGTGCAGACGATGCAGACCGAGCTGCTGGCGGCCAGACAGACCCTTCAGCAGCAGTCGGTTAATCTGCAACAACTAAATGAGCGTTTGTCGGTTACTGGCGAAAACGCCAGTTTGTCACTCGATGCGCTCAAGGTGCTGCTGAAAGAACATGATTCTGAAATTCGCAAGCTGTGGGATGTTGCCAATAAGCGTAACAAGGGCATGATCGCCAGTAATGAAAAAGCCATAGCGAACAATACTGCGGTATTAACAGGACTCAAGTCTGAGGCCGACAAGCAGCAGATCAGCCTGACCACGCAGCAAGCGACGCTGGAGCAGCAACAGCTGGCCAGCAGCGCACTGTCGGAGCGGGTATCTTCCGTCGAAGCGGCACTGTTATCCTTGCCGGAATCCGAATTGCGTATTGCCCAGAACAGCGAGGCGGTACAAATGACGGGGCGTAGCGTCGCCAGCCTGAAAGAATCCCTGGCCAATCGTCAGCAAGAGATTGAGACCTTACGCAAGCAGCTGCGTCAGGTGGAGTCGCGTATCACCACGCTGCACACTCCGGCCGCGACCAAACCCTGACATTTGACTAAAGGCGTCTGTCGATCGCATTTGAGCCGCTTGTTCCTTCGGGTACAATCGGCCACCGTTCGCGCCAGCATCGGTCTGGCGCATGTCACTGCTGAGTGTTTTGTCGCAAGACGGAGCCAGGGCACCCGAGAGAGAGCACAGAGAGAGAACTCGCCATGACAGTGATCAAGCAAGAAGACCTGATCCAAAGCGTCGCTGATGCGCTGCAGTACATTTCCTACTACCACCCCAAAGATTTTATCGACGCCGTTCACGCAGCGTACGAGCGTGAAGAGTCCAAGGCCGCCAAAGACGCCATGGCGCAGATTCTGATCAACTCTCGTATGTGTGCCATGGGTAAACGTCCGATCTGTCAGGATACCGGTATCGTTACCGTTTTTCTGACCATTGGTATGGATGTCAAATTTGAAAGCGACATGTCGGTCGAAGACATGTGTAACGAAGGGGTTCGTCGTGCTTACCTGAACCCAGACAACGTCTTGCGTGCTTCGGTACTGGCGGATCCGGACGGCAAGCGGGTCAACACCAAGGACAACACGCCGGCGGTTATTCATATGAAACTGGTGCCGGGGAATACCGTCGACGTGCATGTCGCAGCCAAAGGCGGCGGCTCCGAAGCCAAATCCAAGTTCGCCATGCTGAACCCGTCTGACGATGTGGTTGAATGGGTACTGAAGCAGATTCCGACCATGGGGGCTGGCTGGTGTCCGCCGGGCATGTTGGGTATCGGCATTGGCGGCACGGCTGAAAAAGCCATGCAAATTGCCAAGGAATCGCTGCTGGAGCCAATCAATATCCAGGAACTGCAGGCGCGTGGTGCCAGTAATCGTGCCGAAGAACTGCGCCTGGAGTTGTTCGACAAGGTCAACAAGCTGGGCATCGGCGCTCAGGGGCTGGGTGGTCTGACCACGGTACTGGACGTCAAGGTTGCGGATTATCCGACCCATGCCGCCAACAAGCCGGTAGCCATTATTCCTAACTGTGCGGCAACCCGTCACACCCATTTTGTGCTGGATGGTTCCGGGGTTGCCTCGCTGCCAGTGCCAAAGCTGGAAGACTGGCCGGAAATCAGCTGGGAAGTCGGTGACAGTGTCCGCCGCGTCGATCTGAACACCGTAACGCCGGAAGACGTCAAGGATTGGAAAACCGGTGAAACCGTACTGCTGTCTGGCAAGATGCTGACTGGCCGGGATGCCGCTCACAAACGTATGGTCGAAATGCTGGCCCGTGGTGAAGAACTGCCGGTCGATCTGAAAGGTCGCTTTATCTATTACGTTGGCCCGGTTGATCCGGTTCGCGACGAAGTAGTTGGCCCTGCTGGCCCGACCACAGCCACCCGGATGGACAAGTTTACCCGTACTATCCTTGAACAAACCGGCTTGCTCGGCATGATCGGTAAATCCGAGCGTGGCCCGATCGCGATTGAAGCCATCAAGGACAACGAAGCCGTGTACCTGATGGCCGTCGGCGGTGCGGCTTACCTGGTTTCCCAGGCGATCAAGGGTGCGGAAGTGCTGGGTTTTGCGGATCTGGGTATGGAAGCCATCTACGAGTTTGACGTGGTGGATATGCCAGTCACCGTAGCGGTTGATACCAAGGGTGAGTCGGTACACACCACTGGCCCACAAGAGTGGTCAGCGCGAATTGCGGCGAAAGAAGTGAGCTGAGAATTTAACGAATAAACAGTTTCCAACATGAAAGAGCCGGGCTTTGCCCGGCTCTTTGCGTTTTTACTATTGGGTGGTTTGGATCGATGCCTCGTACTAGGTGTATGAAATGTTATGTTATCTTATAACATATTGATTTTGTTAACTTTTTTGTCATCCAAAATAAGAGTGATTGTCATTTTTAACGGCTAGTATCCTCAGGCCCAAGATTCGGCAGTCCTTTCTTGACTGTCGATGACCAACCATTCATGAGGGAACTCTATGATTATGCAACGCTTTAAGCTGTCACTGGCTATTGCCATGGCAGCCTCTACCGCTGCACATGCTGATGTGCTCGGTACCAATCAGTCTGAAAGCGCTTGGTACACGGATGCTCAGACTCGTGTTCAAGCCAAGGTTTCAATGGCTGACGAAGATATTTCCAAGACTGCCAAGAACGTTATTTTGTTCGTTGGTGACGGCATGGGTATCTCCACTCTGACTGCTGCTCGTATTCTGGAAGGCCAGAACGCAGGTAATCAGGGTGAAGAAGGCTACCTGTCTTTCGAAGAGTTTCCTTACACCGCTTTGGTCAAGACCTATAACGTTGATGCGCAGACTCCTGACTCTGCCGGTACCATGACGGCCATGATGTCAGGTCTGAAAACTGACGTGGGTACTATCGGTCTGGACGAAGACGTCTCTCGTTCTGATTGTTCTTCTGTGGCGGGAAACGAAGTGGTTACAGCTCTGGAGCTGGCAGAAATCAAAGGTCTGTCTACCGGTGTTATTTCTACCGCTCGTATCACTCACGCAACGCCAGCGGCGACTTATGCTCACTCTGCTGACCGTAACTGGGAAGATTACTCAGATATTCCAAGCAGCGCGCAGACCAAGTGTGAAGACATTGCTTCTCAGCTGGTTAACTTTGAATCCAATCTGGAAGCACGTTATTACGGTACCGATGTCGATGGTATCGAAGTCGTCATGGGTGGCGGTCGTCGTCACTTCCTGCCAAATGATGCGGCTTACAACTCAACAGATGCAGTTAGCTCTGTTGAAGGTGATCGTACCGATGGTCGTGATCTGACCGCTGAATGGATGACTACCTATCCTAACGGCGTTTACGTAATGGATCAGACCGGCTTTGATGCGGTTGACACTGAAAGCACTGAGCGTCTGTTCGGTCTGTTCAACGAATCTCACATGCAGTACGAAGCGGATCGTTCCAACGATATCGCTGGCGAGCCTTCCATTGCCGAGATGACCGAAAAGGCCATCAATATTCTGGATAACAACGAAGACGGTTTCTTCCTGATGGTTGAATCCGGTCGTATCGATCACGGTCACCACGCTGGCAACGCCGCTGGTGCACTGACTGACACCATTGCGTTTGCTGCCGCTGTTCAGGCTGCTGTAGACAGTACAGATCCAGAAGAGACACTGATTCTGGTGACTGCTGATCACAGCCACGTGTTCACCATCGCAGGTTATCCAAAGCGCGGTAACCCGATTCTGGGTAAGGTCGTTTCTGTGGGTTCTGAAGAAGCCGCTACGGCGTCCGATGACCTGCCATACACCACTCTGGGCTACACCAATGGTCTGGGTCATCAGGATCTGGGTGCTGAAACCAATTCTGATGCTATCTACAGCTACGACTACAACACAGGTCGTCAGGACATTTCGGGTATTGACACAACGACTCCAGGTTATCACCAGGAAGCTCTGATTCCACTGAGTTCAGAAACTCACGCGGGTGAAGACATTACTCTACATGCAAAAGGTCCAGGTGCGCATTTGGCCCAGGGCGTTGTTGAGCAGAGCGTTGTTTTCCACATCATCGAACGTGCACTTGGTCTAACTGGCGAATAATAAGGAGACGACAATGACTCGTAATTCAATTTATACAGCGATTCTGGCTGGTTCCTTGTTGCTGGCAGGTTGTGCTGGTGATGAAGGTAACAATGGTACAGATGGCATTAACGGTACAGATGGCAATGACGGAGCGACCGGCAGTAACAGCTTGGTGATGCAAACCGAGTTAGCTGAAGGCAACGAAAACTGCGCCTTCGGTGGTGTTCAGGTTGATTCTGGAATTGATGCTGATGCCAGCGGTACTCTGTCTGCTGACGAAATCACGGCAACCAGCTACATCTGTAATGGTGCTGCTCCACGTACCAGCCTGTCTAACGCTGAGCTGGCTACTTCTTACGGCAATGATTGGTATATCCAGTCGGCGGCCAAGGCCAATTCTACTGAAGCGGCTGTAGCTTCCATCGTCAACGAAGCTGGTTCCGCCAAAAACATCATCTTGTTCGTTGGTGATGGTATGGGCGTGTCCACAGTGACGGCTGCTCGTATTAAAGACGGCCAGGATCAGGGCATGATGGGTGAAGAGAATGTGCTGAGCTTCGGCGAGTTCCCATTCACTGGTCTGGCCAAGACTTATAACGTGGATGCACAGACTCCTGACTCTGCGGGTACCATGACGGCCATGATGTCTGGTGTTAAGACTGACGTGGGTGTGATTGGTGTTGATGAAGACATCGTTCGTGGTGATTGTTCAACCGTAGCGGGCAACGAGCTGGTAACGGCTTTGGAGCTGGCTGAAATCGCTGGTAAGTCGACCGGTGTTGTTTCTACTGCGCGTATTACTCACGCCACTCCAGCTGCTACTTACGCCAAGTCAGCAGATCGTAACTGGGAAGACTACTCAGACCAGCCAGATGATGCTCAGGACGTTTGTGAAGATATCGCTTCTCAGCTGGTTAACTTCGAATCCAACCTGGAAACCAAGTTTGCTGGTATCGACGTTGACGGTATCGAAGTGGTATTTGGCGGTGGTCGTCGTCACTTCCTGCCTAATGTTGCTTCCGATAACACGGTGGATGCTGTTTCTGGCACTGAGGGGGATCGTACAGACGGTCGTAACCTGGTTAATGAGTGGGCGACTACGTACTCTAACGGTGTTGTGACGTTCGGTACTGATGCGACTTCGGCAGCGGGCAACACACCTGCTGGTGTTGATTTCGATGCTATTGATAGTGAAACCACAGAGCGAGTATTCGGTCTGTTCAACGAATCTCACATGCAGTACGAAGCGGATCGTGCCAATGACCTGCTGGGTGAGCCTTCTATTTCTGAAATGACCGAGAAAGCCATTGGCATTCTGGACAACAATGAGAATGGCTTCTTCCTGATGGTTGAATCCGGCCGTATTGACCATGCCCACCACGCAGGTAACGCAGCGGGTGCCCTGACTGATACCATCGCATTTGCTGATGCCATTCAGGCAGCGGTTGATGCGACTGACAGCTCTGAGACGCTGATCATTGTTACTGCTGACCACGGTCACGTATTCACTATTGCCGGTTATCCAAAGCGTGGTAATCCGATCCTTGGCAAGGTGGTATCGGTTGGCTCTGATGAGCCGGCTCTGGCCTCTGACGATATGCCATACACCACTCTGGGTTATATGAATGGTCGTGGCTATATGGATTTAGGCTCAGAAACTGATTCGGATGAAGGTTACAACCAGGCAGTTGATACCGGTCGTAAGGATCTGACCAGTGTGGACACTACAGCTCCTGGCTATCACCAGGAAGCCCTGATTCCTTTGTCCTCAGAGACTCATTCTGGTGAAGACGTTGGTATCTATGCTTCTGGTCCTGGGGCTCACTTGGTCTCCAGCACCAACGAGCAGAGCGTTATCTTCCACGTGATGAACCATGCGGGTGATCTGGTTTCTGCTGCTGATTCAGTGGTAACAGCCGCTGAGTAATGATTCGGTCATTGTTGGCTGATATCTAGAACGGGGCCCTGATTGGGCCCCGTTTGCTTTGGTCTGTTAGGAGATTTCGATGTTTAAAAAAGGCGTTGTAGGGTTGGCAACAACTCTGTTTAGTGTGATGGCAATGGCTGATAACTGTGAGCTGTCGGCGGATTTTGTAGGTGCGACTTACAAAATGACCCAAGTGACACATGGTCAGAAGGAAACGAAAAAATCCAACACCCTGAAGATTTATCGAAAGGACGGTCTGGTCGCGCATCTGTATCCGGAAAGGAATTATTCAGAAGTTTGGAACCAGGTTCGAGATGGAAAAGTACGTCCGGTTCGATATTTTGATGCGGACAAAAGAGCGATCGAATATGCACCGGGCGACATCAATAAAGGTAAGGGAGATTCTGACTGGCTGAGCAAGTATCAGCTGATTGACCTTGATAGTGTTCCAGGTTTGAAAAAGGTGTCTGAGTCTGGTGAAGGCTGCGGTCGAGTTGCAACGTACAAGTCGGAAACCGATGCAGGTGTTACTCAGATTGAATGGCTACCTGTATTGAGGTTGGTAAAGAATTTCTCGTTTGACGGTAAGAATCTTCATAACGAGTGGCAGATGCTCGAGCAAATCACTGATGACAAGGAAATTGCCGAGGTTTTTGCGAGTCGCGAGGCTTATATTTCGACCGATTACGCAGATATCGGCGACAACGAGACAGATCCTTTTTTCCGCAAACTGATTAATCTTGGCTTTATCAGTCATGGAGCTTCCGGTTTCTACAATGCTGAAGGTGAGGTTATGGAGGGTGGCCACGGTCATCATCATTGATTGATTAGATTGGGTCTCATGGAGAGAGACCCTTCTTGCTCGCTTATAGATCCTGAATCTGATAACAGGGCACATATTCTCCAGACAGCTTCATCCGCCCTTTGGCCACCATGCTGGTTAATAGCTGATCCAGCTGCTGCATGAGCTTTCTTTCTCCCTTGAGTTGATAGGGGCCGTACTTATCAACTCGCTCTCGTCCATCGGGTTTCACATTGCCTGCAACAATGCCTGAAAAAGCCTTGCGCAGATTGCAGGCCAATTGGTGCTCGGGTAATTCTGTGGAGAGTTCCAGTGCTGCCATGGCTTCATGGGTTGGGTCGAACGGATGCTGGAAATCGGGTTCGATTCTCATATTCCAGTTATAAAAATAAGCATCCTTCTGTTGTGTCCGATATTCCCGAACCTGTTCAGTGCCTTGCTTCATCACTGCGGCAACCGCTTCGGCTTCATCGATGATGAGTTGGTATCTGGCTTGTGCTCGCTCTCCCAGTGTGGAACCAATAAATTCATGAATGTTATTGAGATAGGGTTCGGTGTCTTTGGGGCCTGTGATGATGAGTGGGAAAGGCATCGACTGATTGTCCGGGTGAGCGAGAATTCCCAATAAATAGAGCAGTTCTTCTGCTGTTCCTGGTCCGCCAGGAAAGATCACAATCCCGTGCCCCAACCGCACGAAGGCCTCTAGGCGTTTTTCAATATCGGGCATGATCACCAGCTCGTTAACGAACGGGTTAGGAGATTCGGCGGCGATAATGCCGGGTTCGGTAATGCCAATATAACGGCCGTTGCGGTTGTGTTGCTTGGCGTGGCCGATGGTGGCCCCTTTCATGGGACCTTTCATCGCGCCGGGGCCACAGCCGGTACCGATATCCAACCCGCGCAGACCGAGGTGATAGCCGACTTCCTTGCAGTATTTGTATTCGCTGCGTGGAATAGAATGGCCTCCCCAACATACCGCCAGATTGGGTAGCTGATCCGCCCGTAATACATCGGCATTACGTAGCAGGTGAAAAATGGCGTTGGTGATGTCTTCGCTGTTGTTCAAGTCAAAGCGCTGGGCTTTGATAATGGAATCCTGGGCGTAGAGAACATCCCGCAGTACAGAAAATAATTGCTCCCGTACACCGCGAATAATTTCGTTGTCGACAAAGGCGCTGGCCGGGGGGTTGATCAGTCGTAATACCAGTCCCCGATCTTCTTGTTCAAAGTGGATATCGAACGGCTGATAGGCTTCTTCTATTTCAACATAGCTGTCGTTCTGGCTACCGGCACTCAATACCGCGTAGCAGCAGCGCCGTACCAGGTCGTGAGCCTGACTGCTGACGTCTCGTAACTGTTGTATTTCGTAGCGCGACAGTACGCGCAGATGGGTTTTGGGGTGAATCAGTTCATAGCTGTTCATGGATGTGGTCATTTCCTGCCGTCGGTCGTATTGATCACTATAGGCTGCGGGTAAAAAAACTGCAGCAATAACAGCATGTAAGCCATCGGAGTTAAGGAATCTGAGTGCGCTTATTGGACGGGTCATTGATGGCTGCATTTGCCAGAAAGTGCAGTGTCGAAGCATTAACCGTCAGACCCAGAGGGTGATTTCGGGGTAACGACTGAGTGCTCTCAGACAGTCGCTACGGGTCAGAATGCCGGTGATCAGCTCATGTTCAACGACGGGTAAGCAGCCAATATGCTGTTCGCACAGCAGCGCTGCAGCCTGGCGAATGTCGGTATGAGCTTCGACACACATCACCGGACGGCTGGCGATCGACATCAGTGTTGCCGTGGATTGATGTTGGTCGGGTGAGGCGTAGTAAGTGAGCAGGTCCCGGTCGGAGAGCAGCCCTTGAATCCGTTGTTCTGTAACGACCGGCAAGTGGCGAAAGGGGTGCTCGCGCAGGCATAACCAGGCTTCTTCAAGGGTGGCTGTTGCTGGCAGAGTGGTGGGCGAAACGGTCATCAGCTCGGCTACGTACAGCACCGGGCGGGGAGTGTTGTCTTGTTGTCGAGCCTGTTGCTGATAGCGGTGGATCGCGGGGTTGCGGGGTGGGTTATGCCCCGCTGGTGTTGTTTCGCTGCCGGTATGCTGGTGGAGTGCGCTGGCCGGGCTGATGGCTCCGGTACGCTCAACCTTGCGGGCTGTTGGTTGCTCCGGGGTGATGACTCGCTGCCCCATATCAAAACTGATAATGGCCATGATGCTCTCCGTCTGTTGCCAGGCACATACAATGAGCGGATTAGCGGTTAAACTCAGCGTACCTTCAATGATGGGTTCACCAAGACGGTTTCCGGCAGCGTTAAATATTATCTGTCGATGCGCGGCAAACGAACAGCTTGTACTGCTGTTGGTGCGCTTCGCTCTGACAACCGTTCAAGACATTTTTAAGCATAGCGTGGTAACAGGCAGAATTCTTATGGAACGTGTGTATCGATTGACGATTTCTTGTCCAGATCGGGTCGGAATCGTCGCTCGGGTGGGGCAGTTTTTTTCCGGCTTGGGTGGCTGGATTGTCGAGGCCAACCATTATTCAGATGCGGCCACCGGCCGGTTCTTTATGCGCCACTGTATTCGGGCGGAGTCGCTGCCCTTCGAGATTGACGAGCTGCGCCGTCGTTTTGCGGAGATTGCCACCGAGTTCGATATGGACTGGCACATCAATGACTCCGGCAGCGCGAAAAAAGTCATTCTGATGGCGAGTAAGGGCAGCCACTGCCTGGTAGATCTGTTGCACCGCTGGCACAGCCAGGAGCTTATGTGTGATATCCCCTGTGTGATTTCCAACCACGACACCTTGCGCTCGCTGGTAGAGTGGCACGGTATCCCGTTTTTTCATGTGCCGGTTGATAAAGACAACAAGGCGGAACATTTTCGCCGGGTGAATGCGATCGTGGAAGAACACAAGGCCGATACCATCGTACTGGCGCGCTATATGCAAATTTTGCCGCCAGAGTTATGTGCGCGGTATATTGGTCAGGTAATCAATATTCATCACAGCTTTTTGCCGTCGTTTGTGGGCGCGCGGCCTTATCACCAGGCTGCCGATCGTGGGGTGAAGTTGATCGGTGCCACCTGTCATTACGTGACCCAGGAATTGGATGCGGGTCCTATCATCGACCAGGATGTTATCCGGATCAGCCATAACGACACCGTGGACGATATGGTACGGCTGGGCAAGGACGTGGAAAAAATGGTGCTGGCGCGCGGCGTGCGTAGCCATCTGGAAGATCGGGTACTGCTGCATGGTAACAAGACCATCGTGTTCTGACCCCCCCGCTGCTCACTTCATGCTTTATCAGGCAGGCCACAGGCCTGCCTGATTTCTTTCTGAATGCCGGTTTGTTGTCTAGACTTTTGGTAGTAGCTGGTGCCGAGGCGGTTTGGCGTGCACACGGGTAGATTTGCTTGTTACAGAACTTAACAAAAGCAATGGCCATTCTCGGTGGATTCATACTTTGGAGGGATGAGTATGAGCGCTTTGGCAGACTATATTCCTCTCATAGCTGTGGCTATGGATGCCTCCTTATCCATTCACAGTACTAATAACAACAATACGACAGGTAGCAATATGGTTAACAAGACGTTTCTCGGTCTGGCCATTGCGGCAGCAACCGCGGGCTTGGTTGGCTGCAACATCAGCAGTGTGGATGGCAATAGTGAAGTCGATCAAACCTCGGTGCTCGCCGGTAGTGGGGAAAATCAGGATACTTTTGTTTCTCCGATGTTTAATCCTGCTACGTCAGAATTACCGTTAAATATCGATTTTCTGTTCAAAACCTACCCGACTAATACCGATGGCTCCGCCGTCGATGCCACCGATGTGGATGGCACTCTGTATTATGCTGCGGGCAAAGACATCGCTCCGCTGTCGGCGACGGGTGATATCAACCCTGATTACAACCCGGTCTACGATGCCATTAACGATCTGGATGGTTTTTCTGTTACGGCGCCGTTTGATATTGCCTTTGATGGTGAGTTGTCGACTGACGTTGCCGCTGGCTCCGTCTATCTGGTGCCACTGAACTATGAGGGTGGAGCCAAGCTGGGTTCTCTGGACTCTGCAGCGCCGTTTCAATACCTGAGCATGCCTGCTATTCGTGCCGAGGTGGTGAGTTACACCGATGGCAACCTCAGTAACAACGTACTTCGTATCAGCCCAACTGAGCCGCTACTGGAAAGCACCCGTTATCTGGTGGTGGTGCTCGACAGCCTGCTGGGCGCCAATGGCAATCAGATTGATGCCTCGACGCAATACAAGTACCTGTCTGATCCGGATCTGGAAGCCTATACGGACGCTCTTGAATCTGCCAAGTCAGCGGTAGAAGGCTGGCAGCAACTGGCGGAAGGTTTTGTCGGCGGTGTACTGCAGCGCAGCGATGTTCATGTTGCGCTTGCCTACACCTTTACCACCGGCGGTTCAACGGCCGTGATGAATGCCATGGCCGCCCCCGGTAACGTCAACAGTGCCTTGAGCAACAAGGATATTCCAGCGGTGGTGCAGAATTATCTCAACACCACCACCGACGATGCCAGCACTCAAATGGCGACCGTCACCATGATGGCCAGTGGTGATACCGCGACCGCTACGGCGCTGATTCAGGGCAATACCCTGTTGGCTACCTTGCCGACACCGGCACCGCGCAAAACGGATTTCAGCACCAGTGCGTCAGTTCCTTCAGCCTTGTTGGCGGCTGGTTTGCAGTCGACATTCCGCAGTGGCCGTATTGAACTGCCGTATTATCACAGCGCGCCAGAGGGTGCCTACAGTGGTGAGAGTCCGGCCGCCGGTTATGGCTGTACACCGTCGAGTGCAACGGACTCTGACTGTTTGCTGAAACAGCTGACAGCCGCCAATGTGATTACTTCACAGTGGGTGTCTGATGCCGATGTGATCAGCAATATTCAGTTGGCGCTGGGAGCCGATGCCACAACGGCGGCGGCTTATGCGGCACCTTCTGAAAACGTCACCGATTTGTTCCCGTTTGCCGCAGCCCAGGGCACCGTGTCAGCACCGGTACTGGTGGTTGAGCCGGTTTCCAGTTGCGTCAAACCGGCGACCGGCTGGCCAGTGGTGATTTATCAACACGGTTTACGCTCCCAGCGCCTGGATACCTTGCCGCTGGCAGACCAGTTCGCCCAGAACTGTTATGCCACGGTCGCCATTGACCTGCCGCTACACGGGGTGATGCCAACCGATACGGTGGATCTGTCCGCCATGCTGGGGGCCGAATTTGCGGCAGTACCGGCCCTGGCGATTGTTGAGGGCAGCGAACACAGCGAGAACAGTGCAACCAGTTTGTACGCATTGGGGCAGAGCGAGGGCACGGCCGCGTTGCTGGCCAAGGTGACGGAGATTGTTACGGCCCAAACTTACAGTCAGCGTCACTTTGGGCTGACCGCCAATGGCGTAGCACCAACAGCGGTCAGCGCAACGGATGCTGCCGCGAATGTCTCCGGTTCGCTTTACATTAACTTTGTGCGCTTCCAGACCACGCGCGATAACACCCGTCAGGCAGTGATGGATTTACTCAACCTGAATGCGTCGATTCCGTTTATGGATATCGATGGTGACGGTAACGGCGTGTTGAACAGTACGCCGGATTTTGATGCCAGCAAGATCTATTTTGCCGGTATTTCGTTGGGTGCGATTGTCGGTACCGAATTTGTGGCGATCAATAACGCCAATACGCTGGCGGCCAATGCCACAGGTAACAGTGCCTTGAATCCGGTGCAGGCTGCCGCTTTTGGTGTTCCTGGTGGTGGGTTGGCAAAAATGCTTGAACATTCCGATGCCTATGGCCCGACAATCGTGGCAGGACTGACAGATCCCGACAGCTTTAACCTCACTCAGGGCGGCTCGGACTATGAGTCACTGATGTATGTGTATCAGGCGACCGTGGATGCCTCTGACCCGATCAACTACGTTAAACAGCTGGCAGCCACCGGTACGCCTTATACCCTGATTGAGGCGGTGGGTGATCACGTTATTCCGAATACGGTTGATGATGCCCCGTTATCGGGTACCGAACCGTTGATTGATGTTCTGAGTGCGACGCTGGTGGATACCTCGTCCGATTTGTCGGCCACTCATCCGGTGCAGGTTGCCTTGCGCCTCAATGCGGATTTGAGCAGTCATATCTCGATGGCGGTACCGGATACAAGCGATGCGACTGCGGAAACGGCTGCGACCTTTGGTGTTATCGCCAACCACATTGTGAGCCTGTTTAACGATCCGGCAGCACCGACTCTGGTCGATGGTGGCGCTGGTATTGTTGAAGCAGCGGCAGAGTAAAGGGGCGACCATGAATAATAAGAATACAGGCGGGCACGCGATGAAAAAGCTTCCACTGGCTCTGGCCATTTCGGCTCTTGCAGCCACTTCTGTTCAGGCAACCGAGTTTGCTGTTGGCGCGATCGATATGCGGCTGGACAACACCGTCAGTGCCGGTATCGGCTGGCGACTACAGGAACCTGGTGCGTATCAGATTATGCCTGGTAATGGCGCGGCCTCGGGCAACGATACGACGGGTTCTTCGTACAATTATGACGACGGCACACAGAACTACGGCAAGGGTGATGTCTATACCCGAGTGATAAAATGGACATCCGATCTGGAAATGACCTATCAAAATTACGGCGGTTTTTTCCGGGTTCGGGCATTTTATGACGATGCCATCATGAATGACGATACGGATTTCAAGGCACTCAGTAATGAAACCAAGGATGCTGCGGGTCGTGGTTATGACTTGCTGGATGCGTATGTCTGGGGTGATTTTGATATTGGCGAGACACCGCTCTCGGTACGTCTGGGACGTCAGGTATTAAGCTGGGGTGAAAGCACTTTTATTCAGGGCGGTATCAACAGCATTAATCCGGTGGATGCCTCGGCGTTCCGTAAACCTGGGGCAGAGCTGAAAGAAGGTTTGTTGCCCGTCAACATGCTGTACACCTCGGTCGGCCTGACCCCGGATCTGTCGATGGAAGCCTTCTATCAGCTGCAGTGGGAAAAGACCCGGACTGATCCATGCGGCACCTTCTTCTCTTCGTCCGATTTTGTTGCCGACGGCTGTGGCCCGGTGATCTTGGGAGGTAGCTCCAGTGAGCTGGATATCCTGGCAGCCCGAGATCAGGAAGTGGCGGACAATCAGCCCCTGTCTGAACGGGTTGCACCGGTGGCGGAACGATTGTCTGACGATGAACCCAGAGATTCCGGCCAATATGGTCTGGCATTACGTTGGTATTCCGAAGCGTTGGGTGACACGGAATTTGGTGCCTACTACATGAATATTCACAGCCGTTTGCCGTTTATCAACGGCGTGGTGGTGAACAAGTCTGACAGCAGTTACTACAATGCCAATGCCACCTACGAGAGCAATTATCCGCTCTACCAGATTGCTTATCCTGAAGATATTCAGGTGATGGGATTAAGTTTTGCGACGGCAACAGAAGGCGGCGCCTCGGTATCTGGAGAAATCAGTTATCGCCCGGATATGCCCTTGCAGTGGAATGCGTTTGAGCTGCTGCTGGCCGGTAACGCTGCTCCCTATAGCCGTATGTATCAGCAGCGTCTGGCCGAAGCTGGCGGTAACCCGGCTGATTTATCGGGTGAACTGGCCGTTGGCTACGATCAGTTCGATATGTGGCAGGCACAAACTACCTATATTGCGTTCTTTGATCGTATCCTTGGTTCAGACCGTGCCGCTTTGGTGGGTGAACTGGGTGTGAGCTTTATCCCGGATCTGCCAGATACGGACGATGCTCGTTACGGTCGCTCGGGCGCTTACGGTATTGGTAACAACGATGGCGTTTATAGCGCTGCAGGGGATACCAACTTCTGTACCGCCGACACCGTACCGGGCACTAATGAAGCAAATAGTGGTAAAAACGTGCATGCTGCCAATTGTACCGATGACGGCTACGTTACCCGGCTTTCTGGCGGTGTGCGTTTGCGCATGTCATTCGACTACAACAATGCGCTGGCAGGGGTCAACATCACCCCGATTGTGTCGCTTGCCTATGACAAGGGTAATGGCCCAGAACCCGGTGCCCAGTTTATTGATAACCGCCTGACCACCGGTTTGGCCATGCGCTTTGTGTATCTGAACAAGACATCGGTCGATGTGAGCTATACCAATTACACCGGCGGTGATTACAACCAGATTAAAGACCGCGACAACATCAGTCTGTCTGCATCCTATTCATTTTAATTGGCAGACAGTGGAACAAGCGAGGAACACAGAATGATCAAATCGACGATACGTGTGCTGGGCAGTGCACTGATGCTTTCGCTGCTCGGGCTGTCTGCCGAGGCTGCAGTGACGGCCGCAGAAGCTGCTAAATTGGGTAATGAGCTGACCCCTATGGGTGCCAACAAGGCCGGGTCGGGTGATATTCCCGCCTGGACCGGTGGCCTGACGCAGGCTCCGGCTGGATACGTCAGTGGTGGTAAGCTGGTTGATCCGTTTGCTGACGAAAAGCCGCTGTTTGTGATCAATAGCAGTAACTACAAACAATATGCCGACAAAATGTCGGCTGGCCAAAAAGCCATGTTTGAAAAATACCCGGACAGTTACCGTATGCCGGTCTATCCCTCCCATCGTACCGCTGCGTATCCTCGCAGCATCTACGATGTGACGGCCAGTAATGCGACGGCGACCAAACTGGTTGATGGTGGCAATGGTCTGGAGAACTACGTCGACGGTACTCCCTTTCCCATGCCCAAAACGGGCCTGGAAGTGATTTGGAACCATATCGTCCGTTATCGCGGTGGCAGTGTCGAACGTACTATCGGCCAGGTAACACCCCAGGCGAGTGGTGACTACACACTGGTCCGTTTTCAGGAAGAGTTCACTTTCAGTGACAAGCTGACCGACTACACGCCGGGTCAGGACGACAACGTGTTGTTCTACTTCAAACAGGATGTACTGTCTCCGGCCCGTCTGGCCGGTAACGTGCTACTGGTGCATGAAACCCTGGATCAGGTAAAAGAACCGCGCAAGGCGTGGATCTACAATGCCGGTTCACGCAAGGTTCGTCGGGCACCGACCATTGCCTACGACAGCCCTGGCACAGCGTCCGACGGCATGCGTACTTCGGATAACTTCGATATGTACAATGGTGCACCTGATCGCTACGAGTGGAAGCTGATTGGCAAGCAGGATATGTATATTCCGTATAACAGCTACAAGCTGAAGTCTGACACACTGAAGTACGATGACATCGTCAAGCCTGGCCATATTAACCAGGATCTTGCCCGTTACGAATTACACCGCGTCTGGAAGGTAGAAGCGACCCTGAAAGATGGCATGCGCCATGTTTATGCCAAACGGGTGTTTTATATAGATGAAGATACCTGGCAGGCATCGATTATTGATCATTATGATGGCCGTGGATTGCTGTGGCGTGTGGCGGAAGGCCATGAGGTGATGTACTACAATGCTACGGTGCCATGGTACGGCCTGGAAGTACTCTACGACCTGACCTCTGGCCGTTACCTGGCGTTGGGTCTGGATAATGAAGAGGACGGTTCGTACGTCTTTGGCGCAGAGCGCTCGTCCAGTGACTACACCACCTCGGCGTTGCGTCGTTCAGGGCGACGCTGATTCTGCTTGTTGTTGCAGTTAATAAAAGCGCAATAAAAAACCGGCGATGGCCGGTTTTTTATTGCGATCTCATTGTCTGTTCAGACTGTATATTCCGGCTGTGTGTCCAGATGCCGGTGCCAATATCAGAGTTTGATGAGCAAGCTGGCGAGGTATTGGTTGGACGCATCCTTGTTAACAAATTCCCCACGTAATTGCAGTTGGCGGTTAAGCCGATAACCAACACCCACACCGGTCAGTATGCCGTCGTCGTCACCCACATCCAGTCCAACCCGGCCAAGCAGTGACAGGTTAGGGCTGATCTCTGGCAGGTCTTTTTCGGCGACGGCAGCGAGCCACAAGCCACTGATGCTTTCATCGGTGTGGTCGAAGTCACCGGTCTGGCTGATACCCAGTTCAACGCTGGTATGAATTCCCCCTTCAAGAGTTGCCATTTTATAGCCAGCAAAGCCCTGGACACCGGTTGCATCGGCACTGCCACCACCAAATGGGGAGTCGATGGTGTTGTAGGAAAAACTGCCGCCCAAATAGAGCTTGCTGGTATCCATTTCATCGGCATGTGCTGCAGTACCGGTGCAGAGCAGAGTGGTCAGCAGGAGAGAAGATGTCATCGATCGAGTCATAGCAGTTCCTTAACGCATGTTAGATATATAAAACGGGTGCACTGCTGCCCAACAGGCTCAGGCAAACAGTACCAGTGGTTCTTGCTGCAATGCCGCCTGTTGTTCTCTCAAAGTCAGAATGTGCTCTGACCAGAAGCGATGGCTGTCAAACCAGGGAAAGGCGATAGGGAAAGCCGGATCGTCCCAACGCTGGCAAAGCCAGGCAGCATGCTTCATAACACGTATGGTTCGGAGGCACTCGACCAGTGAAAGTTCCGTATAGGGGAAGGGGCGGAACATTTCATAACCGTTGCGGATGACGTCCAGCTGAGACAATTGTTCGTCCCGTGCACCACTCAGCAGCATCCAGATATCCTGCATGGCCGGGCCTTGTACACAATCATCAAAGTCGACCATCCACAGTTGTTCATAACGCAAAAGCAGGTTGCCAGGGTGCAGGTCGCCATGTACCCGAATGGTACGGAAAGGACGGGATGACATTTGCTGCTCAAGGCTTTGCACCAGCTGTGGCCAGATACTGGCATACACTGCGTGGTAGTCGCTGGGCATATGGCCAGAGCTCAGCACCGTCTCGGCGGCCTGGGCCAGATCCTGTGCGCCAAGAATGACCGGCCGATGTTCAAAGGACTCCCAGCTGCCAACCTGATGCAAGCGTGCCAACCAGCGCCCCAACAATTCCAGATCGGCATTGGATGACAGTTCCGGTGCATGGCCGCCACGGCGCGGAAACAGCGCAAACATAAAGGGTTCGCTATAGAACAGACTTTCGCCATCAATCTGGATCGGTGCAACGACGGGGATTTCTTCCTCGACCAGATCAAACATAAACTTGTGCTCTTCCAGAATCGCAGCGCGACTCCAGCGATCAGGGCGATAGAACTTGGCGATCAGCGGCTCACCTTCTTCGATACCGACCTGGTACACCCGATTTTCATAACTGTTGAGCGGGAATACCCTGGCGTCACAGAGATAGCCCACTGACTCAATGGCATCCATCACCCGTTCCGGGGTCAGGTTAGCGTAGGGATGTGCAGACATGATCGGGCCTCATCTGGATTCGACAGGCGATTATGCCTGACTCTCAGGCAACCCACATCCATGCTGTGGCATTGGTATCGGCATTCCGGGAGGCGGCGTCCGTGCCAGCGCCCAGACACCCACAATACTGGCACCTTGCTGTTTCAGCAGCGCTGCTGTGGCATCTGCCGTTGCACCGGTAGTGAGCACATCGTCAATCAGTAGCAGGTGCAAGCCGTCCAGCGCTTGCTGGCCGCTGGCAAACTGTTGTCTGGCCTGCAGCAATCGGGACTGGCGTTGTTGGCCCCGTTGCGGCGTACTGCCACGACGGCGCAGCGCTTTGTGTAATATCGGTTTGTGGTGCATCGCTGCCAGTTGTTCACAGATAATCCGAGCGGGATTAAAGCCGCGCCAGAGGCGTTTCTGCCAACCTGAAGGTACATAGGTAAACGCGTCCACCTGGTTGATGGCGGCGGGGGGATAGCGAGCCATCCAGTAGCCCAGACGTAACAGCCATTCGTAGCGGCGGCGGTCTTTCGCCTGACGCAACCAATAACTAACGGGTGTTTGGTAGGGCAGAAACGCCAGGGTGTAGTCGAATGCGGGTGGCGTTTGCTGACAATGCTGACAACGGCGTTCAGTGGAGTTTAATAGTTCGCCACATTGGCTGCACGCCGGGTAGGGAGCACGCAAGATAGTCTCGCAGTGGTGGCACAAAAATCCGCTGACACTGTTGCTGACTGTGGTCAGGCACCATTCACAACGAAAGTCTGACAGCTGCACCGCCGACTGGTGTTTTGATACCTGAAGCGTATTCAACAGATTCAACCTGAGGCGTCTTGCCATTGTCTTCCCTGATCCGTTTTTGCGTATGAATACCAGACGTATCCTGCTTGGATGTCGATCTTGGGTCAATCTGCTAATAACACCCAGTGGATTACATTTGGTAGCCTGATGTTACCGAATAAAGTGTTGGAATTTTGTACAGAAGCGTAGCCTGAAACACCGTTACGACAAATCTGCAGGCTGGTTCGCATGTGCGGCGACTATCCTGTTTGTATCCGTAGTGCGCTATTTGGGCACATCTATAGGGAACATCTATTTAATCCTGCACGGCTCTGCGCGAGTGTTGCCGTTGTTCAGGGCAAGGCGGCGAATGCAGCGAAATGACGCGTCCTTTTCAAATTCGTCAACACCGCACTGGACGGCGGCAACCCGCGCCCTGCGGGGGCTGCCGGATGATCTCGACTCTGTGTCGCCGACGTTTGACTTGACCCGTCAGGCCTGCAAGTTGGCTTCGTGATTCGACACCATCCGCTAGCCCAGAGTGAGCACCGGATTAAATAGATGTCCCCTATACATTACCGCGCTCACAATCCGGCGTTAAAAATCGACTCAAAATGCTTATTTATCACTCATAAACTGCGCTTTCGTCGATTTTTGCCTTGGCCTTTCATCGCGCGCTACATTTTTAGATGAACCCTATTGATACAGTAAGGAGTGGTTAAATGAATATAGGTTCTACTTCCGGCTCGGCCATGACGGTGAGCACTCAGGCGACCCATATGGTCAGTGATGCCGAACAGCGTGTCACCGTGGCGGCGCAGCAAGTGGCAGGCTCCATGTCCCAGCGTCCGATTGAAGAAACGGGCGGTGTGACCGAAGCGTTGGTGGATATGCAACAGGGCAAGCAACTGGTGAGCGCCGCCGGTAAGCTGATAGAAGCGCAGAGCGCTCAAATAGGATACTTGCTGGATACCCAAGTCTGAATCCGGTTTGTGCTTCTAGAGGCTGTTGATTTTCTATCTGCGTTGCCACAGCAGTGTTAAAAACAGGCTCAAATCGGTCATTTATTAACCGGCTCAATAAGTGACGAATAACGCCGTGCTGGAAGTCACAGGCCTCAGGGTCAGGGGCAATCGACTCTGGTGCTGGCGTTTTAAAAAAGAGGAGGTTGCTGCCTTGTCGTGGGTTTCGGGGTTGATAAGGGTTATTGCACGCTTTTGCTTGACAGAATTGTAAGGCGAACGTATGTTTCAAACAGTTGTTTGAAAGTGTGTTCAGATACACTCATTCGACAGCCTGCGCTGACATTCACCGTTTTAGCTGTCAGACGCTAGACTAATAACAGATAACGCCCATCAGGCGACCCAAACAGTAAGGCGACGAGGTATCCGCAATGCCAGAATACAAAGCCCCCCTGCGTGAAATTAAATTCGTTATGGACGAGCTGCTGGATATGCCGTCCCATTACGCCAGCATTCCTGCCTACGCCGAAGTAGCGACTCCAGACATGGTGGACGCCATCATTGCTGAAGGCGCCCGTTTTTGTGAACAGGAACTGGCACCCTTGAATCGTGTGGGTGATATCGAAGGCTGCAAGCGTAATGAAGACGGTTCCGTGACCACACCGACCGGTTTCAAAGAAGCCTATGCCAAATTTGTTGAAGGTGGCTGGCCATCGCTGTCTCACGAAGAAGAATTTGGCGGTCAGGGTTTGCCTGAATCGCTGGGAATCGTTATTTCGGAAATGGTCGGTTCGTCCAACTGGTCCTGGGGCATGTATCCCGGTCTGTCGCACGGAGCCATGAACACTATTGACCAGCACGGTACTGCCGAACAGAAAAACACCTACCTGACCAAACTGGTATCGGGCGAATGGACCGGCACCATGTGTCTGACTGAACCCCATTGCGGTTCTGATCTGGGCATCCTGAAAGCCAAGGCTGAGCCCAATGCCGATGGCAGCTACTCCATCACTGGCACCAAAATCTTTATTTCTGCCGGTGACCACGACATGGCCGAAAACATCATCCACATCGTACTGGCGCGGCTGCCTGGTGCACCTGAAGGCACTAAAGGTATTTCCCTGTTTATTGTGCCCAAGGTGATGCCAAATGCAGATGGCAGCCTGGGTAATGGTAACGCGGTAGAGTGTGGTTCACTGGAACACAAAATGGGCATTCATGGTAATGCCACTTGTGTCATGAACTTCGACGGTGCCAAAGGCTGGCTGATTGGGCCGGAAAACAAGGGTCTGAACTGCATGTTCACCTTTATGAATACCGCCCGTATCGGTACCGCGTTGCAGGGTTCATCGGCGATGGAAGCATCGTTCCAGGGCGCGTTGGCATACGCCAAAGAGCGTCTGGCCATGCGTTCACTAACTGGCCCGAAAGCACCTGAGAAAGCCGCCGATCCGATTATTGTTCACCCGGATGTGCGCCGTATGCTGCTGACCCAGAAGTCGCTGAACGAAGCGGGCCGGGCACTGGTGTACTTTGCCTCGCAGCAAAACGACATCGTTAAAAAAGCCGCCACCGCAGCCGAACGCAAAGAAGCGGAAGAGCTGTTGAGCTTCCTGACGCCGATTGCCAAAGCCTTCCTGACCGAAGCCGGTTGTGAAGCCACCAACCTGGGTATGCAGGTGTATGGCGGCCACGGTTATATTGCTGAATGGGGCATGGAACAGCTGGCGCGAGATACCCGTATTGCCACTATTTATGAAGGCACAACGGGTATTCAGGCACTGGATCTGTTAGGACGTAAAGTTCTGATGACCCAGGGTGCCAGCCTGCGGACGTTCACCAAGATGGTGCACAAGTTCTGCAAGGCCGAGTCTGGCAATAAAGAACTGTCGAAAATGATCAAACCTTTGGTGGAAGCTAACAAGGAGTGGGGCGACCTGACCATGAAAATTGGGATGAGCGCCATGAAAAACCGCGATGAAGTCGGTGCCGCTTCGGTCGATTACCTGATGTATTCCGGCTATATGGTACTGGGGTATTTCTGGGCCAGAATGGCCAAGGTTGCGCAGGAAAAACTGGCAGCGGGTACGTCAGAAGAAGCGTTCTACAAAGCCAAGCTGACGACCGCACGTTTCTACTTTACGCGTATTCTGCCACGTACCCGTATGCACGCAGCTACCATGACTGCCGGTGCTGCGAGCGTGATGGATCTGGATGTAGAGCACTTTGCATTCTAGTAAATGCTCACTCAATGCTGATTATGCTCCGGGTCAGGTTTGATCCGGACAAGAGGTAAGAGCAGAGGCCACTCTTTGGAGTGGCCTTTTTCTTTACCGGTTGTTTGTGCCAGCCAGAGTAGAAAACACAAAAAAGCCGCTGATGTCAGCGGCTTTTTTGTAGTGGCTTAAGCGGTAAATTCAGCTTCAGTTGCCATTATATCTGGGGTGTTCAGGTGGCTTGGGCGACAACAGTTGTTGCTCGACGGTTACGATCTACCCGCTTTTCATGAATCTTGCGGATCTTGCGTTGGGCCTTCTCGAACGCATCCCTGACGGCCACATACATATCTTCGTGGTCAGAGTTATCGTGGTTGTCGTGAGTGATTGCTACCGTTTCACCAGGTAATCCCACTTCCAGTGACACATGAGCCAGTCGGCCTTTATAGCTGTGGTTGTGCGGCATGGCGACAACAGCACGAATACCGGTGATGTCATCAAAGGTGGAAGTAAGTTTGGTGGCTTTCTCGCGGATAGACGTTTCTATCCCATCTGAATGTTCGATGTCACGAAAACTGATTGCCAGACCTTTCATAAATGCTCCTTGGTTAAAATAAGCATGAGGCTACGCCGGGGAATCCGGCGGACGTCTGCGCGTTGGCGCAGTTGTCATTACGCACTTGCTAAAGGGCAGATCCGTATAGGTATACAGACCGGTTTCTGGATCTTGCCGAGTGCGCCTGGATCGGTATTTTTACCCTCCTTCACGTTACGGTAGTCTTGAAAACCTTTATAAAACAATAGCTTGATAACAAAAAACTGCAACCGGAAAATACCTTTTACCGGGTTGCGATCAGGCGTTTCTGTTGCTCCCTGATGTCTTCAGACTACATCAACTTGTCACAAGGTCAATCATCTGGATGTAACATTTTTATGTTTTTTTGGCGGAACTTTTGAGTCTGAATGCAACAGTGAGTTGACGCGACGAATTCGCATTGGGAAGGATTTGAATGCATGTTAGTCTGAATGGACGCATTGTGGGCAGAGTGTCATGCAGGTATACAAGGTAAAAGTCGTTTTTTTTGATCTCGACGACTCACTGATTAACAAGGATGCCAATAGCCTCTGGATCAAATGGCGGGTTCGCCGTGAGCGTTGGGCGCTGGTTGAGGCGACTCTGGCTTTGGCCTCGCTGTATCGCGCCTATAAAAAAGGGCGGGTGACTCACTGGCGATTATCGAATTATTACAAAACCCGTGCCCGTGGCATGGCTTTATCGGTGTATCAGCAGCGGGTGGCGCAGTTTTTTGAGGAGCGTGGCCATCTGCATATTTATCCGCAGGCGGCATCGCTGCTATATGCCTATCAGAGCCAGGGTGTCGAGCTGGTGATGATTACGGGTGCCGATGATTATGTGGCTCGGGCCTACGCTGATGCATTGGGTATCACCCATGTGATCAGTAACCGCCTCAAGGTGGTTGATGATCGTATTGTCGGCTTGCAGCGACCACTGTGCTACGGCAGTGGCAAGGTGGGTTTGGCCCGAACCTTTTTGCGAGAACGGGGTTTGAAATTTGCAGATGCCGCATTTTATACCGACAGCCATGCCGATTTGCCCTTACTGGAAAAAGTGGCCCAGCCTGTAGTATTGAATCCGAATGCCCGTTTGCGTGACGCGGCGGAATTAAGAAGCTGGCCTTGTCTGGACTGGCGTCCCCTCAAAAACTGAAATCAACCGCCGCAAGGCTTGCCGGAGATGGGCCTTCTGGTATGATCTCTGTTCGATTAAATCACGACTATGGAGCCCGTGGTGTTCTACCCTCTGGATCGTCCTCAGCAACAAGGCCAACTGCTCGCCCGTCGATGGTGATAAACGCCTGATTTCCTGCATCACCTCTGTATTACATGGAAGGATGCATCCGCTATTGCGTTTAATCACACTCAGGTTCCTATTATGACTCCGCAAGAATTTGAAACGCTGGTTGCCCAGGGCTATAACCGTATTCCTGTGTCGCGCCAGGTTCTGGCTGATATCGACACTCCTCTCAGTACCTACCTGAAATTGGCCAATCGCCCTTATTCCTACTTGTTCGAATCGGTTCAGGGTGGAGAAAAATGGGGTCGATATTCGATGATCGGCTTGCCCGCACGACATATCATCAAGGTGTCGGGGCATCGGGTGGTACGGCTGGAAGATGGCGAAGTGGTCAGCGAGCTGGAAGTGCGTGACCCGTTGCAATATGTCAGCGAATTACAGCAAAGTTACAAGGTACCGGATTTGCCCGGCTTGCCGCGTTTTCAGGGCGGGCTGGTCGGCTATTTTGGTTACGATACCGTACGTTATATTGAACCCCGGCTGGAAAAGGGTTGCCCTGTCGATGAATTGAATACTCCGGACATTCTGCTGATGGTGTCAGAAGAGGTGGTGGTATTCGATAACTTGAGTGGCACCTTGCACCTCATTGTACTGGCTGATCCACAGCAGCAGGATGCTCTGACTATTGCCGAACGGCGTATTGAACAGTTGCGCGAACAGCTGCGTCAGCCTTACCAGGGAGAGGTGGGTCAGCCATTGGTGCAGCCACGTCAGGTGGTTGAAGATGATTTCCGCTCAGTGTTTGGTGCAGACGAGTTCCGCTCGGCGGTGTCTGCCATCAAGGATTACATCCTGGCCGGGGACATTATGCAGTGTGTGATATCCCAGCGTATGCAGATTCCGTTTGCGGGCGATCCGGTCAATATCTATCGCGCGTTGAGAACACTGAACCCGTCACCTTATATGTATTGTCTGCATCTGGATGATTTTCATGTTGTCGGTTCTTCGCCAGAGATTCTGGCGCGCCTTGAAGACGGTGAAGTCACCGTACGGCCGATTGCCGGAACGCGCAAACGGGGCCATACCGCCGCAGAGGATCTGGCACTGGAGCAGGAGCTGCTGGCTGATCCAAAAGAGATAGCAGAACATCTGATGCTGATCGACCTCGGGCGTAATGATGTTGGCCGGGTGGCGCAGACTGGCAAGGTGGAACTGACCGACAGAATGGTGGTGGAGCATTACAGTCATGTGATGCACATCGTTTCCAATGTCACCGGCCAGGTAAAAGACGGTACAACCGCGATGGACGTTCTGAGGGCCGTGCATCCGGCGGGAACCTTGAGTGGCGCGCCGAAAATCCGGGCAATGGAAATCATTGATGAACTGGAAACAACCAAACGGGGTGTGTACGGCGGCGCGGTGGGCTATTTGAGCTGGAACGGCAATATGGATACCGCTATTGCGATTCGTACCGCTGTTATCAAGGACGGTGTGCTGAATATTCAGGCAGGAGCCGGGATTGTGGCCGATTCAATTCCGGAAATGGAGTGGCAGGAAACCCTGAACAAGGGCCGGGCCATGTTCCGTGCCGTTGCTCTGGCGGAAGCCGGGCTGGATCAATAACGGCCTGCCAGACAGGCCGCCATCTTCCGAATGAATGTGACAAGGCGTCAGCTGTAGCGGGCGCCGCTGGAGTACAGCATGCTGGTAATGATTGATAACTACGACTCCTTTACTTACAACATCGTGCAGTATTTCGCCGAATTGGGTGCAGATGTGCGGGTGTTTCGTAACGACGACGTTACACTGGAGCAAATCGAAGCTTTGAAACCGGATCATCTCGTGATCTCCCCTGGGCCTTGTACACCGAACGAGGCCGGAATCTCGATGGACGCTATCCGTCACTTTGCCGGCCAGTTGCCGATCCTCGGGATTTGTCTTGGCCACCAGTCGATCGGCCAGGTATTTGGAGGCACGATTGTTCGTGCTGGGCAGGTGATGCATGGCAAGCTGTCAGCAATACACCATGCCAATACCGGGGTGTTTAGCGGCCTGACGAATCCGTACCAGGCGACTCGCTACCACTCTCTGGTGATTGACAAACACAGCTTGCCTGCTTGCCTGGAAGTGACTGCCTGGACGCAAAACCCGGATGGCAGCATGGAAGAAATTATGGGGATTCGGCATCGGGAACTGGCGATTGAAGGGGTTCAGTTCCATCCCGAGTCCATTCTTACCGAACATGGCCATGACTTGCTCAACAACTTTTTGCAAATGCGGCTGAACTGATCAGGAGACCGTTATGGAAATGCGCGCTGCCCTTGCACGGGTTGTCGAAGGTGAAAATCTGACGACGGAAGAAATGACCGATGTCATGCGCCAGATAATGACCGGCCAGTGTGAAGATGCCCAGATCGGGGCATTTCTGGTTGCCTTGCGGATGAAGGGCGAAACCATTGACGAAATTGTCGGTGCGGTGCGTGTGATGCGGGATTTGGTTAGCGGCGTCAATGTTCATCCGCACCATGCGGTGGATATTGTCGGTACTGGTGGTGATGGCTCGAACCTGTTTAATGTCTCAACGGCCTCGTCCTTTGTGGTTGCGGCTGCAGGCGGCAAGGTCGCCAAGCACGGTAATCGTGGCGTTTCGTCGAAATCAGGCAGTGCCGATTTACTTGAGGCGGCGGGGGTCAAATTGACGCTCAGCCCCGAGCAGGTTGCCCGTTGTATTGAAGAGTTGGGAGTGGGCTTTATGTTTGCTCCCCAGCATCACAGTGCCATGAAACATGCCATTGGTGTGCGCAAGTCGCTGGGGCTAAGGACCATTTTTAACATTCTCGGGCCCATGACCAACCCGGCCGGTGTACCTAATCAGTTGATTGGTGTGTACAGCAAGGCGTTGGTGCGCCCGGTTGCGGAAGTGATGCAGCGGATGAACGCTGGCCACGTCATGGTGGTGCATTCCGATGACGGGCTGGATGAAATCAGTCTGGCTGGCCCTACGTACGCCTGTGAACTTTACATGGGTGAACTTCGTGACCGTATTATTCGTCCAGAAGAGCTGGAAATTGAACCGCGCAGCCTGAATGGTCTGATCGTTAATAGCGCGGCTGAAAGCCTGGAGTTGATTCAGGATGCGTTGGGCAAACGTAAAACGGAAGCAGGCAAGAAAGCCGCAGATATGCTGGCTTTGAATGCCGGTGCTGCCATTTATGTGGCTGGCTTGGCGCTGAATCTGAAAGATGGTGTCAGCATGGCACAGGATGCCATCTACTCGGGTCTGGCACTGGAAAAAATGAAAGAGCTGGTCAGCTTTTCAACCTGTCTGGTTGAAGATGGCGCTGCCTGAAACCGGCGAAACAAAAGGCGAATAACGCAGTGAATAACGATACACCGACCGTACTCCGAAAAATCCTCGCAACCAAAGCACTGGAAATCAAGCAGCGTCGGCGTAACTTGCCGTTGGCTGAATTAAGAGCGCAGGCGCTGGATCAGGACCCGGAACAACTACGCGGCTTTTATCGAGCCATGCGTGCCCGCATTGATGCCGGTGATCCTGCGGTTATTGCCGAAGTAAAAAAAGCATCACCATCGAAGGGCGTATTACGTGAACATTTTGTCCCTGCAGCCATTGCCGAGTCTTACGAAAAGGGCGGTGCGGCGTGTTTGTCGGTACTGACGGATCGTGAGTATTTTCAGGGGCATGAGGATTTTCTCCAACAAGCCCGTAGTGCCTGCTCGCTGCCGGTCATCCGCAAGGATTTTCTGGTGGATCCCTACCAGATTTACGAAGCACGGACGTTGAATGCCGACTGTATTTTACTGATTGTCTCGGCGTTGTCGGGCATGCAGTTGCAGGATCTGGAAGGTCTGGCGCAGGAGCTGGGTATGGATGTGCTGGTCGAGGTTCATGATCAGCGTGAACTGGAATCTGCGCTGACGTTGACAACGCCGCTGTTGGGTATCAATAACCGCAATCTGCATACGTTTGAAGTGACGTTGGAAACGACCTATGGTTTGTTGGCGGCGGTGCCAGACGATAAATTGCTGGTAACGGAAAGCGGTATTTTGAGTCGTGAGGATGTTGAAGCCATGCGTCAGCACAATGTTCATGGCTTTTTGGTCGGAGAGGCCTTTATGCGGGCTGATGAGCCTGGCGTCGAGCTGAGCAAACTGTTTTTCTGACCGATGGTTTTTATGATCACCACAAAAAACACTGCCATGACAGTGTTTTTTTGATTGTGCTAGTCAATAAAGCATTGAATCCGGTATCAAATTCAGCGGGTGCCGTACACCACCATGGTTTTGCCTTTGACGGATACCAAGCCGCTGTCTTCAAGGTCTTTTAATACCCGTCCAACCATTTCGCGGGAGCAGCCAACAATGCGGCCGATTTCCTGCCGTGTAATCTTGATTTGCATACCATCCGGGTGAGTCATGGCATCAGGCTCCTTGCTCAATTCCAGCAAGGTGCGAGCAACACGGCCAGTGACGTCCATAAATACCAAGTCACCGGCTTTGCGGGTGGTATGGCTCAGGCGATGCGCCATTTGGCGGAATAGGCGGAAGAGCAGCGCAGGATTAAGTTTGACCAGTTCTTCAAACTTGCTGTAGCTGATTTCGGCAACTTCACATTCAATTTTGGATTTTACCCAAGCGGTGCGGGTTTTGTGTTCTTCATCGAACAGACCCATTTCACCAAAGAAGTCGCCAGGATTCAGGTAGGCCATGATCATATCGCGTCCGTCTTCGTCTTCAATAATGACGCTGACGGAGCCTTTGACCAGATAGTACAGGGTGTGACTTTCTTCTCCAGCATAAATCAGGGTGCTGCGCGCCGGGTAACGACGACGGTGACATTGAGACAAAAAGTCTTCCAGATAGGGATCCTTTTGGGGCAGTCTTACCAGGCTCATAGTTGGGCTTCCAATCCGGTACTGATGCGATTATTGCTCATGAACAGAATAAGTTAAATAGTATGTCAGTTTGTGACGCAGTGCGTTAGTGCTTTTACCATTACAGACAGTATGGCTTTCAGTTCCGTGAACCAGATCATTAATATCAGTAAAATCATGTAAGTCCTTGATTTGTCTTGTGGGGTCCGGGTTTGCCCGGCATAACAGCCGGATTTGGTAGCAAGCATAGGGCGGCGGCATCAAATGTATCGGCAGATTGAACTTTTTGTCAGGGTGACAAAACACGGCGACAGGGCGTGTTGCCCAGGTGAGACAATTTAACCGCGCGCGCAGGTTATGGTACGCTCCGCGCCTTTCTTTAATAACTGTGCTGGTTGACGAGATGAAAGCAGAAATCAAATGGGTAGATGGTGCCATGTTCCTGGGTGAGTCTGGCAGTGGTCACACAGTTGTCATGGATGGTCCAGAAGATCACGGTGGCAGGAACATGGGGGTTCGGCCGATGGAAATGCTGTTGCTGGGCCTGGGCGGTTGTACCAGTTTTGATGTCATGAGCATCCTGACCAAGCAGCGTCAGCAGGTCACCGATTGTGTTGCCTCTATTGAAGCGGAACGGGCAGATTCCGTGCCGTCGGTCTTTACCCGTATACACGTACATTTCAAAGTATCCGGGAAACATCTGAAGGCGGGCAGTGTGGAGCGCGCAGTCACTTTGTCGGCAGAAAAATACTGCTCGGCATCGATTATGCTCGAACAGGCGGGTGTTGCCATTACCCACAGCCATGAAGTGATTGAAGCCTGATATCAGCTTCAATGAAATTCAAATTTTAACATCCACACCACCGCATCAGGCGGGGTTGATGAGGATACGCTATTGAACGACAAGTTGCGCCTGCATGGCTTCAACAATCTGACCAAGTCCTTGAGTTTTAATATCTACGATATTTGTTATACCCAGACCGAGAAAGAACGTCAGGAATACATCGAATACATTGATGAACTCTACAACGCCGACCGCCTGACCCAGATTCTGGGTGATGTGGTGGATATTATCGGTGCAAATATTCTCAACGTGGCCCGTCAGGATTATGAGCCGCAGGGCGCAAGTGTGACCATTCTGATTGCTGAGCATGAAGTACCGCCCAGCGATGATCTGATGGAGGAGAAGCCTGGCCCATTGAGAGATTCTGTCGTTGCTCATCTCGATAAAAGCCATGTGACGGTGCACACCTACCCGGAGAGTCATCCGGATGGTGGGATCAGCACCTTCCGGGCAGATATTGATGTCTCGACATGCGGTCTGATCTCGCCGCTGAAGGCATTAAATTATCTGATTCATGCACTGGATTCAGACATCGTTACGGTGGATTACCGGGTGCGCGGTTTTACTCGTGATGTTGATGGCAACAAGCACTATATTGACCATGATATTAACTCAATCCAGAATTACCTGACCGAAGATACCCGTAACGCCTATCAGACCATCGATGTGAACGTGTATCAGGAAAATACCTTCCATACCAAAATGCTGCTGAAGGATTTTGAACTGGATAACTACCTGTTTGGTGAAGCCGCGCTGAGCCTGAGTGATGCTGAGCGGGATGTGATCGAGAACAAGGTTCGCAAGGAAATGCTGGAGATTTTTTACTCCCGTAATATGCCAGACTGATTCGGGTAAGCGCCCACCGGGCAGTGCCTTTGACTGGGGCGCTGCCCTGTCTTTTTGTCCTGTCTTTGCTGCTCTTTCTGGGCATGAAGCTCGACAGGGGTTCTCCTGTGTTTCGGCTAGCCTTCCTTGCGTAATTGCAATTGCCAGCGCCATTCGCTGGCGCTTTCTAACTGGAAATCCGGATCATTGCTGCGGTAGTCACCGGTCAGGTGTTGGCTGATGGATACGCCAATACGCCAACCACCTGACCAGGAGTAGTCAATATAGCCACCGCAATCATGGGAAGGCGTGTTCCGTACACTGATCTCGTGCGTGTCTCCAACTGCGAGATGGGCCGATTGACCTTGATAAAACCAATAGGCTCCGAGTCGGGCATGACGGAAATACCAGTACTCCATGCTGGCCTTGATCACGGAGTCCGGTGACTGATCCAGCCGTCGGCGCTGTTCTATTACTTGCCCACCCCGAACATCCGACTCATACAGATTAGCTCCCAGTTCGACAATCAGTGGTCGGTCAGCCAGCGATAACGGTCGCCGTACAGACAGACTAATACCGCGCAGAACGGCAGGAACAGCACTGTTGACCGGTGTAATCTGATATTGCCCTGCGGCCAAAGCGTCATAGCGATAATGGATGGGCTGGTAGAGGCTGCGCTGGAAGACTGACAGAATCAAGCCTTCTTCTTCCGCCCGGACACCGGTCTGGAATTGGCGCTGATAGCGCATCACGTAGGAGGTTATCTGCTCGTCCACCAGGTTGGCATTGCCCATCCATAACAGGTTCTCGTCATCCAGTTGGTGGGGAACCCGATCCCTGGCGCGGGCTGAATGAATGCTTTGGCCGAGGCTGAACTGCAATTGTTGATGATAGTCGAGGCGACGATTGAGGATTGCACTGGGCAGCCAGTAGGTCGCGGTTGCTATCTCAGATTTGTCGGCAAGACTTTGATTTCCTTCATTGTCCTGGCTGAGTTCATAGGATTCCATTCGTAATCCCAGCGTAAGACGGGTGCCCGGTGTTACCTGCCAGGCATCCTGTATAAAGGCAGAGGCCCGGTTTTCCTTGAAGATCAGCTGTTGTTGCTGGCTATCGCCAGCATGGTAGGTGCTCTGCTTTCGTTGCTGGTAGCTTAGCCCCAGTGACCAGCGGTGTTCATCGCGGGTTTCTGCCAGTGTCCAGTTCAGTCGATAGCGGCTGTCGTCTTCGTCATCGTAGGTGTTGTCTCGCTGTTGTTGCTGTTCAAATTGCTCACCTGTCAGCGACAGCCGGGTAATACGGCTATCAAAATGATGACTGGCATTAAAGCGCAGATATTGATTAGTACGATCATGCTGGTAAGTCGTATCGGCCAGGCCTGGGTGACTGGCATCATAACGTAACGTTAATGGCAGAGCGGTGTGATTGCGGTCGAAGTCGCTGTTCATCAGCATGAGTTCGCTGCTCAGGCGTGTTGCTGCAGATAATGAAGCTTGGTGATACAGCCGCAGCGTATCGTCTTGCTGCTGACGGTGTTTTGACCAGGTTTGCCGGGTGCCGTCGTCATACGTCCCCTGATTGTTGCTAGCCTGGCGAATACGTGAAAGACCGATTCGCAGAGTACGAGATAGTGATGCATCGGCCAGCAGTTGATAACCATCCTCCGGATCACTGATGCCTGCCAGGTAACTGCTTGGGCTGAATTGATCCTTCAGTATCAGGTTGATGGCACCGGCAGCGCCTCCTCCCCAGTCCTGGTCTGACTGGCTGTTTTCACTGATGTCAATTTGCTTGATCATGGCGGCCGGAATGCGCTCAAGAGCCAGCCGCTGGGCATTGCTGTCTCCCAGTAGCGGTTGGCCATTAATAGACAAACTTTGGTAGCTGCCGCTCATGCCATAAAGGAGAATGTCATCCTCTATATTGAGATTCTTACCCATTCCTGTGGTGGGGAGCTGGCGTAGCAGATCGAGGGCTGTCAGGGGTAAAAACCGGCTGTAGTTTTCCGGGTCGTAGGAAAGTGTTGCATCATTTGCCCAAGCTGAGCCGGAGATCTCGATCAGTGCCAGCAGGGCACCGGCTAGGGCTGGCCCAGACAGGATATGTCGGTGCCTGATCTGAACCTGTTGCTCGTTCCTGAACATAGTGCTCCCCCTGCTGTCGGACTCCGGCGGTTAATGGCTGATACGGAGTATCTTGAAGCCGTTGGCTGTGGCGACTTCCTCTACCTGGCTGAAGTGGTGTGTGGCCCACTCTTCATAGGGCAAGTGGCGGTTGGCGACGATCCATAGCTTTCCTCCTGCCCGTAATTGTTTACGGGCACTGGCAAACAGTTGTTCGGCAAAACGGTAGTCTGTCTCTTTGCCAGCGTGGAACGGTGGGTTGCTGATAATGGTCTCAAAATAGCCGTCGACTTGGCTCATGCCATCACTGGCGACAATATCTGCCTGGATCCCTAACCGCGCCGCATTCAGTGCGGCGCTGCGCAGTGCAAAGGCGTCGGTATCTGCCAGCGTCAGACTGATGTCCGGGCTACGCAGCGCCTGGCTGAGGCCCAGTAGGCCACAGCCGCAACCCAGATCGAGTATCTTGCCGTGCAGCGGCTTGAGTTGTGCCAACAGTAACTCGGTGCCCTTGTCGAGAGCTCCCTGACTGAATACGCCGGGCAGGGATAGATAATCCCGACCATCGTAGTGCGTTGCTTTGGCGAGTGCCAGCCAGTTGAACGCTTGTTGCTGAGGCCGCAGCAGCGCTGACCACA
The DNA here is from genome assembly GCA_913061185.1 of uncultured Oceanobacter sp. GTDB lineage: Bacteria > Pseudomonadota > Gammaproteobacteria > Pseudomonadales > Oceanobacteraceae > Oceanobacter > Oceanobacter antarcticus. The sequence continues at coordinate 22,706 of CAJXTI010000005.1, read as the reverse complement.
GGCTGCAATGGCGGGCACTGTCGTGCTTCAGCGGATCCGCAAGGTGCTTGATGGCGTTATTGATGCTTTTGCCACCGCTGTCATTGGCGCCGACCAGCCAGACTTCAGGCAGATGGCGGTGAGCGGGTACCCGAGTCAGCATTTGTACCAGAGCGATGGCCAGTTGCTTGGCTTTAGGCCAGACAATAACGACGCGTTCGGTGTTATCCGGTAGTTCGGCTTCGGGAATAGCAAAGGTGACCTTGTCTTCGCCCAGCGCCGCTGACATGGCGAGGTAGCAGCGCCAATCCCAGGTTTGCAGGCGACAACCGGCGCTACGCACCATGTTGAGCCACTCGGGATCGGTGTCGCTCTCGCTGGTAAGGATCAGCGTGGTAGCCGTCAGCAAATCCGGGTGGCGGGTCAGTAATTGGTAGGGGGCCTGGTTCATGCCGTCATTCCTTGTACTATGTCTCGTACGTTTAATGCTGCGATCTGGTAGTCGTCGCCAAGTGGGACCAGCCCTTGCTGACGTAATTGACTGTCAAATTCACTGGATTGTCCGGTGACAAACAACGGACAGCCGGTTTCTGCGGCAATCTTGTGTAATTGCTGAATACGTTCTGTCGAAGGTGTTGCTTCTATTTGTAGAACGGCAACAGGCCAGTGTCGACATTCGTTCAGCAACGGGATGATTTGCTCCAGCGCCATTAAACCGGACAGACGAGTAGCGCCCAGACCGAGTTGTCGGATCAGCAAGCCGAGCAGTAACAGATTGATTTCGCTGTCTCTGGTGCAGTTTGCCAGCAGTATTCTTGGCTGTTCTGGCGTTGTTCCGCTTTCTGACAGGCGCCAGGCCAGCCTGGCTTGCAGGAATGAAGTAAAAAAGCACAGCCGGGCGCTGCCCAGTGTCTGGGTGCTGTTTTCCCTGAGCTGACGATAAAAAGGCACAAACAGAAATCGCAGCGCCAGCTCAACCGGAAAAAACTGGCTGACTTCATCAAAGGTGGAAGCCAGCAAACGGTCGTCAAAGTCTTGCGTCGCTTGCTGTAATAATTCCCGATAATGCTGCCACTGGGAAGGTTTTGCGGCGGTGAGCGGAGTATCAAGATCGGCCTCGCCATTCGCCAGCATGGCTTGGGCCTGGGAAATGGGGATGCCGCGATTCAGCAAGGCAATCACCCGTTTGATCAGCTGTATGTCTTGCTCGGTGTAAAGGCGATGCCCCTTGGCGGTGCGTTTGGGTTCGATCAGTCCATAGCGTCGTTCCCAGGCGCGCAAGGTGATGGCATTGATGCCTGTTTCCGCAGACACTATCCGGATCGGATAATACGCAGCGTGAGATTCGGAACCATTGCCAGTCATGTCATGGGCTCTTGCGTTATCTGGTAACAAGCAGGCTGTCACCTTGGGTGGACGGTGACCGGGTACGATGATGAAATCTTCTTTTGTAACCGGTGGTGTACAAGGGTGTACAGATTCTATTCTTACATCGTTACAAAGTAAAAGTCGCGTCCCAAAGGGGCCAAATACTTGACCACGGCGGTGACGCTGATTAACTTGCCGGAATATTCCAATGGAGAGCATGTATGTTTGCTGACGCGTCAGACCCTCAGGGGCCGATCAGCCTTGAGCTGTTGAAAAAAGCGGTCGATGCCTCCAATGATGGCATCGTCATTGCCGAGCAGGAAGGTGACGACAATATTCTGGTTTACGTCAACAAGGCGTTCGAGCGTCTGACTGGCTATCAGGCCGATGAGATTCTCTATCAGGATTGTCGTTTTTTACAGTTGGGCGATCGGGATCAGGCCGATCTGGGTGCAATCCGCCAGGCGATTGCTGAAGGACGACCGGCACGAGCCACACTGAGAAATTATCGCAAGGATGGGTCGTTGTTCTGGAACGAATTAAGTCTGTCGCCAGTGTACAGTGATGACGATCAGCTGATGTATTACATCGGTGTGCAGAAAGACGTCACCGCGACCGTTGAAGCCCTGCATCGTGCTGAAGTGGCAGAGGCCGAGTTGGCCAGGTTGCGTAGCCTGCCCTGATCCGTTGAGCACAGCTGTAAAAGTTACGCTGTTAAAAATCATCTCAAAAGGCTCATTCAGCACGGTTAAACTGCGCTTTTTCGTTGATTGTTGCCTCGGTCTTTTATCGCTCACTCTATTTTTTAGATGCCAGGGTGGGCTTTAACCATCCAATAGGAAGCATAAAAAAAGCAGAGTCGCGGCTGCGCTCTGCTTTTTTATTGATACTGATTGGTTGGTCTGTACCGGATTACTTGTTGTTGTAAGCTTCGGCAGATTCCATGATCAGGCGACGTGCTTCGTCGGCATTACCCCAGTCGCGCACCTTGACCCATTTCCCGGCTTCCAGATCCTTGTAGTTTTCAAAAAAGTGGGCAATCTGGTTGCGCAGCAACTCAGGTACGTCGTTTACGTCCTGAACGTCATCATAAATCTTGCTGAGTTTGGTATGAGGAACGGCGAGTAACTTGACGTCTTCGCCACCTTCGTCTTCCATGTTAAGTACGGCAACCGGGCGAGCGCGGATGACAGAACCCGGTTGTACTGGATAAGGCGTGATCACCAGCACGTCAAGTGGGTCACCGTCACCTGCCAACGTATTTGAAATATAACCATAGTTGGCCGGGTAGAACATCGGGGTGGCCATGAAGCGATCGACCATCAGGCAATCCATGTCCTTGTCTATTTCGTATTTGATGGGGGCATGGTTGGCTGGAATTTCAATGACGACGTAAACATCGTTTGGCAGGTCTTTACCTGCGGAAATGGCGTTGTAGCTCATCTTGTTTTCCCTGGGTCGGTTGAGTTATTTGGCCGGATTATAGCCAAGCGGCTCTTGTTCTGTCAGGTCTACATCAGTATAAAACTGCAGGCATCGACCAAAAGATGCAGGCAGCCAGTTTATTATCCTGATCAGCGAGTAAAAGAAATACGACTTATGGCGATGTTAATTTGGGCCTTGGTGGGCATCCCGTTACTGTGGGTGTCTGGCAATGCGACGGCCAGCGATTTCGACGATAAGCAGCTGCCAGACTTTGCGGAAGTCTTTGGCCTCGGTGATGATGATATTCCGGTTGTCCTGACGGCGACGCGCCTGCGCCAGCCGCGTGCCGAGGTACCTGCCAGTGTCACCGTGATTGAAGCAGAGCAAATCGAGGCATGGAATGTCCGAACCCTGCCAGAACTGATGCGTTTTGTGCCAGGCATGTTTATTGGTCATGGCGATGATGAGAACAACGCATCGATTGCCTATCACTCTTCCAGCCCCAGTGTGATGAGGCGCTTACAGGTGATGGTGGATGGCCGCTCGGTGTTTAAATCCGGCATTGCCTCGGTGGTCTGGGATGATATACCGATCGCGTTAGAGGATATTCAGCGGATTGAAATTACCCGAGGCCCCAGTTCGGCAACCTATGGCTCCAATTCCTTTCAGGGGGTCATTAACATTATCAGCAAGCACCCGGGTGACACTTTGGGGGTGCGTTTGCGTTACCGTAATGGCAATCAGGGAGAGGATGACAGTTTGGCCAGTTATTCCTGGCAAGATGACAGTGTTTCCTACCGACTGACAGCACAACTGAATGCATCGAATGGGTTTGATGGTATCGATAGCACGAAGGGGGCTGATGACCTGCGCGACAGCAGCCGTCATGGTTTTGTCAGCCTGAATCGGACTCAGGGGTTTGAGGGTGGCTGGCAGCTGAATACCCAGGCGGCCTACAAGGCGGGCCATACTGACATTCGCCAGGGGGATTTTGATCAGGGTTATCCAGATCAGGATACGCGTCAGGGAATGGTCATGGCCAAGCTTTCTCGGGATTTCAGTGCCAATCATTCGTCTTCGGTACGTGCCTACTGGCAATATGATGATCGCACGCAGGAGACTTCTGTCCGGGTGCCAACGATATTGCTGGATCCGAACCTGTATGCCCTCTATCGCAACAATCCGGATCTGGCTCGGTTGGCATTAAATGAATCCATGATTAATGCCGTGGCATCCGGGGCTTCTGCCGAGCAGCTTGAGGCGTTGGCAACGTCAGCTGGCCATCCGGTTGAGGTCAGCAATTCCGATCTGGATCAGCTGCAGGCGATGCTGGCGAGTACCGGTGGGGACGTTGCCAATGTGTCGCAAGAGGTGACGGGACAAACCAATTGGAATATCGCTGATGAGCGGGTTGATATTGAATTTCAGGATACCCGGCGCTGGAGTAACTCACTGCGTACGGTCTTGGGTATCAATATGCGACGGGATCAGGTGACGTCCGAGACGTATTTTGGCGGCAAGGTAAATAACGATACCTATCGGGTGTTTGGTAATCTGGAATGGCGCAGCTATGATCGTGTCATTGTCAACCTTGGTGGCACCTATGAGCGCGAAGATGCCAATGATGATGCCTTCTCTCCCCGGATTGGCCTGAATCTGTTATTGACCCCCCAGCAGAGTATTCGCCTTATTCACTCAGAAGCCGTGCGTTCACCGGATTTGCTGGAGCAGAACCCTAATTATACGGTGGCCGTCAGCGGCCTTGGGGATAATTACCTCGGCTTGTCGGAAGGACAGTTTTTTATTCATCAATGGCCGGAGTCAAGGGATCTCGATCATGAGCGAATTGTCAGCACCGAAGTAGGCTATTATGGTCGTTTCTCTGATCCTGATATCGAAATTGATCTGAAATTGTTTCAGGAGCATATGACCCACCTGATTTCGGATCCCATTCAGATTCAGAGCCTGGCCATCAGTTCGGATACCCAAATGGATATTGATGGGGCAGAAGTACAGCTTAACTGGCGCATGACTCCCACAGACTGGATCTGGTTGTCGTCTGCCTATATTAATGTCGAGCTCAAGGGTGAGGATGGCGTGCAACGCAATCAACGTGTTGATACCCGCCTCAGTGCGAAAGACAGTGTGGTTGCGAGCTGGCATCATCAGGGCAGTCGCTGGAGTCTGACGGGGTCACATTTCTGGTATGACTATTACAATAGCAAGTACAGCCGTACGGGAAATCGCTATCGTCGCTATGAGATCAGCCTGAAATTGTTTGATCGGATCGGTCGTTTTAACCCCTGGCTGGGTTTTCATTTACAGCATCTGGTTGACGACAGTAGTCTGGTGTACGCGAACCAGCGCTACTCTACAAATAATCTGTACAATGTACAGCTTGGCCTTAATTTCTGACAGGGAGCGGATGCTTGCATGGATGCATGGCTTTTCAAGCAATGGTTTAAGCTACTGGTTTTTCCCCTGTTAGTCGGGTTGAGTGGTACTGCCAGTGCGCTTGAGTTGCTGTTTATCACCCATAAGACGATGGACTCGGTTAATGAGCTGGCAGCACAGACGGCTGCCGGATCTGGCGCCAGCTCGACAGTACGGGTGTTGTCTGACGGTCATCTGGACAGCGCCATTGCCAGTGCTGATGTCGTGGTGTTGGTCGGCCCTGTGGCAGTGCGGGAAGCGGCGTCTCTGGCGTTGCCCATTGCCTTGCCAGTGTTGGCTACCCTGGTAACTCGTGAAGACATCTTCAGGGCAGATCATCTGTCCAGTGCTGTGTATCTGGAGCCACCCTTGATGCGTCAGGTTAGCCTTGCCCACGAGATTCTCGGTCGCCAGACTCCGCTCGGCTTGCTGGCCAGTAGTCCGGAGCGTCTGCTCACCTTGTGTTGCAACGAAAGTGCATTACGGAAGATGGGAGTCACTCCTTATTTTATCAGTGACTATCCGGGTATGAATCGAGCGCTGGTGGATCTGTTGCAGGACAATCAGGCGCTGGTCGGCATTTACGATCCCGAGTTGTTCAGTGCTGCCAATATCAAGAATATCCTCATTACCGCCTATCGCCAGAATCGACCATTGATTGGTCCATCCAGTGCTTATATCCGTGCTGGTGCGCTGGCGACGACCTATAGCGACCTTGACGATGTTGCCAGTCGACTGGTGGATATCATTCGGCAGGGGAGCAAGTCGGGTAGCTGGCCAGAGCCGGACTACAATCCCTATTTCAAGGTGCGTTACAACGAACAGGTGGCTCGCTCCCTGAATCTGGTGCTGCCCGATGAAAATGACATGGTAACCCGCCTCAAGGACAGGGAACGTCGATGATTTCGGTTCGGCGCTGGTCGATCCGCCTAAGAATCATGTTGGTTGCAACAATTCCGGTGGTGTTGGCAGCGATTCTGATTACCAGTTATCACATGATGCAGCGCTGGGAGGAGTTACAGCGGGAAACTGACAGCTTGGCGAATATCGCGCTGGAACACCTGGTGGCAGGCGCAGAATACCCTATTTTTTCAGGCAACTATCAGTTGCTGAATCCGGTGGTGATGGCGGTGCTCAAGCAGCCTTCCATTGCGGCCGTTGAGATCCTGGATATGAGTGGCAAGCGGCTGTATTTCCAGCAAACCGAGCGTTACGAAGAAATCCCCAGAAAGGATGTTCGTACCTTGACGCGGGAAATTTTTCCTGAAATTCCGGCGCTGGACAGCTTGTCCGAGTTTGATTCCCAACAGCCAGAGGTACACCGTATCGGGCTGGTCAAGATGGAAGTGGCGGATACCTTTATTCGTCAGCGTCAGGACGCCATTATGTATCAGTCCATGGTGGCAGGTCTGGGGTTTGTACTGGTCTCCATGCTGGTGGCTGGGGGAATCTCGACAACGATTATCCCGCCGCTTGAACGACTCACTGGCTTTATCGGCCAGCTGGCTTCTGGCAATGTCAAACAGCGTATTACGATCGACAGTGGGGCAGAGATAGGCAATCTTCAAGATAGCGCTAATCGGCTGGCTGAGTCGTTGCAGCACGCTCAGGAAGCCCACCGGCGCTATACCGCAGAACTCCGGGAAGAACAGCACAAAAGCCAGCAGGCCAGTCAGGCCAAAAGTGAATTTCTGGCGATGATGAGCCATGAATTACGTACGCCATTAAATGGCGCAGTAGGGATGCTGCAGTTGATCGCACTGGATAACAAGGCTGAGGAATTTTACGAATACAAATCGATGGCTGAGCAGTCGCTGACCAATCTGGCACAGCTACTGGAAGATGTGCTGGTGGTTGTAGACACGGAAAAGAATAACTTGCCGGTGGTTTTTGCCGAGCATCCGCTGCCTGAAATACTGGCGACCCTGATGCACGAGTTCAGCCTTCGGGCACTGGAAAAGCGGCTGTCTTTCGTTGTTGAATACGATGATATCCTGTCGCAAGGCAAAATTCGGGTGGATCCATCGCTGGTGCGGCAAATTGTTCGCCACATCATTGACAACGCGATCAAATTTACCGAACAAGGGTATGTGGTGGCATTGTTCTCGATTCATCAGCAGCCGACCAGCCACTGGCTCAGAATCCAGGTGAAGGATACCGGGATCGGCATTCCGCCCGATAAACGACACAAGGTTATGGAAGCCTTTTCCCAGATAAGCTCATCTTTCAGTCGTCAATACGACGGGATTGGGCTGGGTCTGACCATTTCACAGCATATCAGCCATATCCTCGGCGGCAGTATCCAGTTACGGGATAATGACGGTGGGGGAACCCAGGTATTAATCAATCTGCCGATCAAGCGTTCTGTCGTGTCCGGTAACCAAGACACGGATGTGCTTGGTATGGCGCTTGCCGTTTTGGTGGTAGAGGACAATGTGGTTAACCTCCGGGTGGCAGAAAAAATGATCCTCAAGGCGTGTCCTGGAGCCAACGTGGTTGCTGCCGAAAACGGCGAACGCTGTCTGGAATGCGTGGCGGAGCAGGATTTTGATCTGATTCTTATGGATTGTCAGATGCCGGTTCTGGATGGCTTTGAGACAACCCGGCGTTTGCGTGCCAACGGCGTGACAACCCCTATTGTTGCCTGTACCGCCAATGGCTCGGATCTGGTGTTTCGGCGCTGTATCGGCGTGGGAATGAATGACTACCTGGGTAAGCCGCTGTCATTGGCTTCGCTGCAAGCCACTTTGCTGAAGTGGGGCCGGAAGGGAGGAACGGAGGTCAGTACGACGGATCGCTGACCTCCTGATCATCAATCGTTAATTAGTGATGATACTGCTCAACGATGCTTACTTCCTCAGCGGAACCCATCACGACGGAGACGCGCTGGTGAATGCCTTGTGGTTGAATGGCCATAATAGCTTCACTGGCGGTACTGCAGCGGCCACCAGCTTGTTCCATCAGCATGCTCATCGGATTGGCTTCGTACATCAGCCGGAGTTTGCCGGGTTTGGCGGGATCACGGTTGTCGAACGGGTACAAGAAAATTCCCCCTCGAGTCAGAATACGATGGATTTCCGCCACCATGGCAGCCACCCAGCGCATATTGTAACGTTTACCCAGCGGGCCGGTTTCGCCCTTCAGCAAGTCATCTACGTACTGCTGCATCTCGGGCAGCCAGAAACGCTGGTTGGACATATTGATGGCAAACTCGGCAGTAGCGGCGGGCACCTGAATATTTTCTTTCATCAACAGGAATTCGCCCATGCGGGTGTCCAGTGTGAAGGAATACACGCCGTTACCCGTGGTCAGCATCATGATGGTGGATGGCCCATACAGAACATAGCCAGCGGCCACTTGCTGGTTGCCTGGTTGCAGATAAGCCGCTTCGTCACTGCCATGGCTGCCTTCTGGCGCCGCCAGAATCGAGAAAATGGTGCCAACCGTCACGTTGATGTCTATATTGGAAGAACCATCCAGTGGATCAAACAGCACCAGATAAGCACCGTTTTTATTGCATGCCACAGGATCCGGCTCTTCTTCGCTGGCGATACCGCGTACAGCGGGTAATACCGCCAGTGAGTCCTTCAGCAGATCGTTGGCGATTACATCCAGTTTTTTCTGGCATTCACCCTGTACGTTTTCCTGCTCGGCGCTGCCAAGAATGCCCGCTAGGTCACCGAGGGTGAGCTGGTGGGCAATGTCTTTGCAGGTCACTGCCAACTGGTCGATAACATCGATCAGTTCTGCATTGTCGCAGTGCTGCTGTAAAAAAGTCCTCAATCTAAGCATAGGTCGCTGGGCCTCATTGGTCACATTCGTTCCGTTGCGGCGATACTACCGGAATCAGGTTCTGATTACAGTGCCAGCCGTGGCCGCCTGACCTGATTTCGCCTTCTTCTACCGACAGACAGGCCGATTTATCTGTGCTTGGGTCAGCGCGACCCAGCGGCTACACTAGCGGACTTTTTGTTGGTTTGTGGGGATGATTGGCCATGCGCGTTCATATTTTGGGAATTTGTGGCACTTTCATGGGGTCGCTGGCGCAGTTGGCGAAGGCGCTCGGCCATCAGGTGTCAGGCAGTGACCATGGTGTGTATCCACCCATGAGCGAGCAGCTGTCGGCTGCCGGGATCGATCTGATTGAAGGGTTTGACCCCGCTGCGATTCCTGCTGATACCGAGTTGGTGATTATCGGTAATGCCATGTCGCGGGGGAACCCATCGGTCGAGTATGTACTGGAACGAGGTATTCCCTATTGTTCCGGCCCCCAGTGGATGAATCAGCATCTGCTGCAAGGTCGCTGGGTTGCTGCGGTAGCAGGTACCCATGGCAAAACATCAACAGCCAGTATGTTGGCCTGGATACTTGAGTGCGCGGGAATGGCACCGGGTTTTCTGATTGGTGGTGTGCCGGGAAACTTCCCGGTGTCCGCCCGCCTTGGTGACAGCCCGTTTTTTGTGATAGAAGCCGATGAATATGACACAGCGTTTTTTGACAAGCGCTCGAAGTTTGTTCATTACCTGCCCAGAACCGTAGTGATGAACAATCTGGAGTTTGATCACGCGGATATTTTTGACGACCTGGCGGCGATTGAGCGTCAGTTTCATCACCTGGTGCGACTGGTTCCGGCTTCTGGCCGTATTGTATTGCCCGCATCTGAACCGGCGCTGGAACGAGTGCTGGCGCAAGGTTGCTGGAGCGAAATCGAACGTTTCGGAGAACGAAGTGGTTGGCATATACGCAAGCATGCGGATGATGGCAGTCTCTTCTCATTGTGGCAGGGCGAGCAGCAATTGGGTCAGGTGCAATGGTCACTGAATGGTGATCATAATCTGAACAATGTCTGTGCTGCGCTGCTGGCTGCGCGGCATATGGGCGTACGGCCCGAGCAGGCACTGGAGGCCCTGACGTCGTTCAGATTGCCGCGCCGACGGATGGAATGCCTGGCAAATACCGGCAGGGTGCGTGTGTATGACGACTTTGCTCATCACCCTACGGCGATCAAGACCACTCTGGCTGGTGCCAGAGCGGCGATGACGGATGACGAGCGGTTGATTGCGGTACTCGAACCACGTTCCAATACCATGAAAATGGGAGTGCACAAGGAAGCACTGATACCCGCTGTGGGCGATGCTGATTTGTCCTTCTGGCTGGAATCGCAAGGCCAGGGCTGGAGCCTGGCAGACCGTCTGCCTGAAGAAAAAGGGCGCTGTTTCCACACGGATGAGGAGCTGCTGGAACATTTGCAGCAACAGCTGCGTCCTGGTGATCGGGTGGTATTTATGTCCAATGGCGGATTTTCCGGCCTACCGGCACGGTTTGCTGCCTGGGTTAACCTGAAAGCAGAGGAAGAGCACGCGTGAATGACAGTCGTATCTGTGTTGCGGTCACCGGAGCCTCTGGTTCACCCTATACCTTGCGCCTGATCGAGGTTCTGCTGGCGGCGGATCAGAATGTTGACCTGATCTTTTCCCGCGCAGCCCTGCTGGTGATGGCAACGGAAACCGAATTGCAGCTGCCTGGCAAACCTCAAGGTCAGGCCCGTGCGCTGCACCACCATTTTCAGGTTGATGCGCAGCGTCTGCGAGTGTTCGGCCGTGATGACTGGATGTCCCCCTGGGCCTCTGGTTCCGGTCAGCCCGGCACGCTGGTGATCTGCCCGTGCAGTACCGGCACGTTGTCGGCGATTGCCGTCGGCGCCAGCGATAATCTGATCGAACGGGCTGCCGATGTGGCATTAAAAGAAGGTCGCAAACTGATTCTTGTGCCCCGTGAAAGTCCGTATTCGGAAATTCATCTCAGCAACATGCTGACACTGAAACGTATGGGAGCGACCATTCTGCCCGCTAGTCCGGGTTTCTACCATCAACCACAATCGGTTCAGGATCTGATTGATTTTGTGGTGGCCCGTATCCTTAACCAACTCAATATACCCCAGTCGTTAATGCCACTGTGGGGAGCAACCTACCCGCCAGGAGAAATATCCGGTGACTGAAACCAATCACGAATCACATCATAATCCGGTCGAGCCACCGGATATCACCCGCTGGGCATTTATCGGATTTGTCGCCGGGATCATTTTATCTGTGCTGGCAATGGAATATTACGGCTTTATCAAGCATCCATCTGACGCTGACAGCGCCCGCATCGACGAGTTTGTCTTGTTGTCGCTGGAACCTGGTTATGACGTCAAAGTCTCGAACAAGGCGTCTGGCAAAGAGGCGTTCTGCGTTGATGGCTATTTGCTACTGCGGCCGACCAATGGTCATGAAGTGGCAGGCATCCTGGTGGATGGCAAAAACCGACCGGTAGCCTGTCAGGAGGCGCTGGGTCATGGCCAGCCTGAGTTGAAGGCACCGAGCGAATAATCCGGCTTGTCGGCTGACTGCTGGCAGTGGATTTTCGACAGCCTGCTAGACTGCAAATATATTCAGATATTTGGAATCACCCAGCATGTCGTTGAACTGTGTATTTTGCCAAAAAGTGGTTTTTGGCAGTAGTGGACAGACGGTACCGGGGATGGGGCCAGCCCATGCTTATTGCTATCAGGCCTATCGCACCATGAAACGTACCTTCAAGTCGATGGATATTACCCAGCTGACGGATGTTGAACTGGCGGATCTGAAAGATCTGGTACTGGCAGAAGAAAATGACAGGAAACGCAAGGCCTGTGGCGGTACGGACGAGGGTGATATTGAGTTGTTCTGAGACTTTTTTCTGATCGGCCCTATACCGATGATTATTGCTATTATTAGTGTTCTGATGATTGTTCCAATATTTGTTCCGTTGCTATAGAGATAGGAACCCCCGGCAATGTCCGGTAACAACACCAACCAACACCAACCACACCGGTTAAACGGTGTGGTTGGTGTTGGTTGAGGCCGGATTACTTCCCGGAAAGATACTTGATCAACTCATCCGAGCCGCCAATGTGCTCTCCGCCAATGTAAATTTGCGGTACGGTTTCACGTCCGGTGATAGCGCGCAGTGAGACGATACTGGCATCCGTACCCATGACGATTTCTTCATAATCCATCCCCGCTGCTTCCAATGCACCTTTGGCTCGCGCACAAAAGGAGCAGCCCGGCTTGGTGAATAACGCCACCGATCTGGGTTTTTCGGCATCGGCATTGATAAATTCGAGCATGGTATCAGCGTCAGATACCTCAAATGGGTCGCCCGGTTTTTGTGGCTCAATAAACATCTTTTCGACAATGCCGTTTTTCACCAGCATGCTGTAACGCCAGCTGCGTTTGCCAAAACCGATATCATTCTTGTCCACCAACATGCCCATGCCAGCAGTGAACTCGCCATTACCATCGGCAATCATACGAATGTTTTCGGCTTCCTGATTGGCGGCCCAGGCATTCATCACAAAAGTATCGTTGACGCTGATGCAGAGAATCTCATCAATGCCATTGGCGCGGAAAACACTGGCCAGCTCGTTGTAACGCGGCAAGTGGGTACTGGAGCAGGTGGGCGTGAAGGCACCAGGAAGCGAAAAGACCACCACGGTGCGATTCTTGAAAATGTCATCACTGGAGATCTGAACCCAGTCATCTCCAGCACGAGCGGGCCAGGTGACCGATGGTACAGCCTGTCCTTCTTTACTGATCAGTGTTGTCATGTTTGCTCCTTGAATGGAAAGATCGATGTTGAATAGCGTTTGGTACTGGTCGAATGCCGTTACTCGTCATACAGACAGTATGGTCGCTTCTTTGTATTTTAAAAATTAATTGAATTTATTTTTCAGATAGTTTTTAGCTTTTATTTTTCCATCTCTTACCGTATGGCTTTAAGGGTGCATTTAAATAAAAATGTAGCGAGCGATGAAAGGACAGGGCAAAAATCGACGAAAAGCACAGTTTATGAGTGATAAATGAGCATGGTGGGTCGATGATTGACGCCGTCATTGCGAGCGCTGTAATTCATAGGTGCGCACGCAGAGCTGTGCAGGATTAAATAGATGATCCCTTTGGAGTATGATGGCTGATCGGCGGTAATGTAGTGGTAGTCCTGTATGTTGATAGAAACCAGTTCAGATCTGATTGTCTCAGATCATGTCACAACACTGGCCAATGGTGTCCGTGTTGATGCAGCCACACTGCTTAATGGTTGTGTGCTGACGATTGGCCGGGATGGTCTGGCGTTATATCGTCACCTGGATGCGTTGCAGGATCCTCTGGGCAATGGTCTGATTCGCAGTGTGGCATTGACGGACGCGGCGTGTTTACCCGATTGCTCGCCGCTGATCCGGGAACATCGAGCTGGCTACGTCGGTTTGGCCGAAGGCTTTGTATTGCTGATTGGTCTTAATGATGTCCGTCTGTTTGCCAACAAGCAGGATGCGCTGGCAAATACCCATGAATTGCAGCGTATGTCGCTGGAGTATCAATAACCAGGCAGTTGACGGGGAGTAAAACGTTTGTCGGTAAATCCTTTCTATAGCTATGTGATCGGTGCAGACCGCTCGGTGGGCCAGTGCCTGACCAGAGCACTGGCAACAGAAAACTATATCTACAAAGGCGTGGCGATTGAAAGGCAGGAGCGGTTTTCCGTGCAATCGGCCGGGCAGCCGTTTTTTGTGCTGACGCCCTCATTGTGTCATCCCAGCGACTTCAGTGATGCCATGGCCTGGGCTGATCTGGCCGATGAGCATGATGCTCCAGTGGTGCTGGTGTCGTCGCTGGCGGTCTTTGCTGCGGATGACGGGCATCGCTTCTCCGAGCAGGACAATGACTACTGTTCCAGTGAACTGGGCGTTGCGTTAATGGCTGTTGAGCAACGGATTCGTCAGTGTCGTCGGCACCTGATTTTGCGGGTCGGCCAAGCTTTTGCGGTACAGTCCGGTGATTTTGCCCATACCTTGCTCACCCGTATTCGAGATAATGGCCTGATTCAGGTGGATGACCAGCGTACTTTCAGCCCGACACCGGATGATGATATTGCCAACGTGCTGTTGGCGATGCTCAAACAGGCCGACTGCAGTGATGATTTATGGGGCACCTATCATTTTTGTGGCGTAGAGCCAGTCACCTCCTACGCTTTTGCCGAAGCCTTGTTAGCTGAGGCTGGGCAATTTGAGGATTTGTCCGAGGCTCGTCTGGTGGAACATAGCGAGGGTCTAGCTCCGGTAATCTGGACACCGAATGCGGATGTGTCACAACTGTTTTATACCTTCGGGATCAAGCGCAAGCCATGGCGAACCGGCCTGGGGCGACTGGTTCGACGCTACTACCGGGCAGACAGTACGGACAGCTGAACAGTAACGACAGACGTAAAAAAACGGGCAATCAAGGCCCGTTTTTTTACGTCTGTCTGGATCAGGCCAGATTCAGGGCGCTGGATTCCTGATACAGCGTCATCAGCTTGTCAGTGATCACGGCACGAATACTTTCGCGATCCAGTGATGACAAAGCTTTTAATTCTTTCAGACGCAGGCGATGCAGATGCAGACAGGGAAGCTGATCGTTAAATTCGCGCAGGTCACCTTTCATCAATACCGGCAGGAACGGATCCTCGGTGTTGGAGCGACGCAGAATCTGGCGAATACCTTCCTGGAATGGAATAGGCACTGAGCGTACGTTTTTATCCCGGTGCGAAATAATCAGATACAAACCACTTTTACCAATCAGATTGCCAGGAATAACATGCAGTCCGGTGGACTGGACAGCTTCCGGGTTCAGGTGGCTGAAAGTGTCGTGGAAGGCATAGGGATCAGGCAGGATAACCAGTTGGCGGTTGGCTTCTTCCGGAAAAAAAACGTTGTAGTTGGTATAGAGCTGCCGGACGGAAGAAGAGAACACACAAAAGTGATTCTCAAACTGTTTTACAAAATTGACGGCACGCTTGTGCTGATGGATCTTCTGGAGATCCCACACCAAATCCGCGTTACGTTGTTGCTTCACAGAATTCATCCTGTCTACCTTCACGAGTCAAATGCAGTTTAACGTATAGATCGGGTGTTGCTACCTATTTTTGCAGAACACTAGGGGATAAATGTCACTCTTTGTTATCCATTGACAAAATTTGTCAGCGGTAACGCCAGTGTGGGGGCTCATTTACTCATAGCGTCGCTTACTGACCATTAGTGTTAATAACTAACAGGCAGCAGTATCTCATCTTATATACACGAAAACTGTGCGTTAGTCGGACTGCCCAATGTTAACTCTGTCCCAAACGCTGGCTGTGGAACAAGTGAGTTGATGTGACCAAAAGTGTCAGTTCGCTCATGAGTAACCAGCAATTACCGCCTTGCCCCTTGGCTGCAGCATCGATTTTTTCTGCCAAAATCAGCGCTTGCTGGAGTTCTTGTCGCGTCAGTCGCGTCAGTGCTGTTTTATAACTGCCCTGTTGTCGCGGCCAGACTCTGGCCTGTTTGAAGGCTTCGCTCAATGATTGACCAGATTTGCCAGACAGAACCATTAGCTGGCGAATTTTATGGGTCAGGGCACCAAGAATCGATAGTATTTCGACCCCCTCGGCGCGCAAGTGCGACAGAATCCGGCTGGCCTCCTGTACCTTGCCGTCGAGGCAGGCATCGGCGAAGCCAAAAGCGTCAAAACGGGCACTGTCGCCCAGTGCTTCCTGCAATAACTCTTCTGTGATACGTACTGCACCACTCATGCGCAGTTTTTCAATTTCCTGAACCGCTGCCAGCAGGTTGCCTTCGGTTTGATGGGCCAGCAGAGAGATAGCAGCCGGATCTGCTTGTAAACCCGCCTGCTGCAAGCGGTGGCGCAGCCAACCGGCATACTGGTTGCGTTCAATCGGCCAGATTTGTACCAGGCCGCCGTGCTTGTCGATGGCTTTGTGCCAGGCGGTATTTTGTGATTTGCTGTCCAGCCGCGGGCAAATAACCAGTAACAGATTGTCGGGGTTCGGCCGCTGCAACAAGGCCTTGAGCGTATCGCCCTTATCGCTGGGCTTGCCGTTGGGGATGCGTACTTCCAGTAACCGACGACTGGCAAACAGCGACATGGCATCGGCTTCATCTCGAAGCTGGTTCCAGTCGAAGCCAGCTTCGGCATGAAAGAGCTGACGCTCCTCAAACCCTTGTGCACGGGCGGCTGCCCGAAGTTGGTCGCAGGCTTCCATGACCAATAAGGGTTCATCACCAGAGACCAGATATACCGGCAGCAGTGATTTGCCCAAATGGCCCTGCAACTGGTCGGTACGAAGTTTCAATTCTCGCTCCGGATGTGTTGCAAGCGGAAAATCAGTAATTCAATCATGCGTGCTGTGAGGCGCTCACGCACGGCGTCTTCTTCCAGAGCCGTCGCCGTGACTCGGGTGACGTCATTGTCGAACCAGGACTGGGTGGACAGCTCGATGGAGTAGGCAGCGGCAGCGGCGGTGACCAGACGACCCTGCAGCTCGGCCTCCAGTTGATACTCAGCAATTTGTCCGGCGCTGTTAATCGTCAGAGTCCGGCGATTGATAACAAACGACTGGATTTCAAGGACTGCCTGGGCGTCCTCGCGGTTATTTACCAGTAGCCAGCCATGACGCTGCAGTGCCTGCTCTATACGCTGGTTAATGTTGCTGCTTGCCTGGCTTTGCAGCATCAGTACCGTGGTATCGGCAGGAGGCTGATAGTCTCCACGCAGCTGCCAGCCGCAGCTACTGACCAGCAAGGTCAGTAGCATCAGCAGGCTATGTGGAACGCGAAGATAGCTCAAAATGGTCAGCCTGTTCAGTTCGCGACGATGTTGACCAGTTTGCCAGGCACTACGATCACTTTTCGCACCGTTTTGCCATCAAGCTGCTTTTGCACTGCCTCGTCGGCCATGGCTTGTGCTTGCAGTTCTTCCTTGCTGACACTGGCCGCAACGTCGAGTTTGGCACGCAGCTTGCCATTCACCTGTACCACGACCTGAATGGTATCAGCTACCAATGCGGACTCATCCACTGCTGGCCAGCTGGCATCGATCACCAGGCCTTCGTTGCCGAATGCGACCCAGAGCGCCTGAGTGATATGCGGCGCCATCGGGCTGAGCATGCGAATCACGGCGTCCATGGCTTCGGCCGCAACGGCACGGCTGGATTCCAGCGCGAGGTCGAGCTTGGTGAGGGTTTTCATCAACTCCATAATGGCAGCAATACCGGTATTGAAGTTGTAACGGCGACCAATGTCGTCAGATACCTTGGCAATGGTCTCGTGCAGTTTACGGCGCGCGTCTTTATCGGATTTACTCAGTGCAACGGCGCTCAGTTCAACCTGATCGAGTTGCTTCAGTTCGTAAGCCAGACGCCATACCCGCTGGAGGAATTTCTGCGATCCTTGTACGCCGGAGTCAGACCATTCCAGTGTTTGCTCTGGCGGCGCTGCGAACATGGTGTACAAACGCACGGTATCGGCACCGTAGTGCTTGATGGCTTCTTGCGGGTCAACACCGTTGTTCTTGGATTTGGACATCTTGCTCATGCCCGAGTGGTGCAGCTCGAGGCCGTCCGCAGTGCGTTTGGCAGACACCATCCGGCCTTTGTCATCACGTTCAACGGTGACTTCTGCCGGATTGACCCATTCCTTGCCGCCATTGACGTTGGTGTAATAGTAGGCGTCGGCCAGTACCATGCCCTGACACAGCAGGCTTTTGAACGGCTCGTCACTGTCCACCAGACCAGCATCTCGCAGCAGTTTGTGGAAAAAACGGGCATAGAGCAGGTGCAGGATGGCGTGTTCGATGCCACCGACGTACTGGTCGACCGGCAGCCAGTAGTTGGCTTCAGCTGGATCCAACATCTGGTCGGCCTTGGGCGAGCAGTAGCGGGCGTAGTACCAGGATGACTCCATAAAGGTATCGAAGGTATCGGTTTCACGGAAAGCCGGAGCACCGTTGAATTCGATGTTTTCGAATGCCGGGTTGTTCTTGATGGGAGAATTGATGCCGTCCATCACCACGTCCGTTGGCAGAATCACCGGCAGCATGTCTACTGTTGCTGGAATAGATTCACCACTTTCTGTCCGGATAATGGGAATCGGTGATCCCCAATAGCGCTGACGGCTGACGCCCCAGTCGCGCAGTCGATAATTGATTTTGACTTCACCCTTGCCCAGTTCGGCCAGTTTGGCGGCGATGGCATCGAAGGCTTGTTCGAAAGCCAGACCATCGAATTCGGCAGAATTGATCAGGGTGCCTTTTTCCGTATAGGCCGCCTTGCTCAGGTCAATTGCGTCACTCTCGGTTGCTGAAGCAATCACCTGAGTAATCTCGATACCGTATTGATTGGCAAATTCCCAGTCACGCTGGTCGTGGGCGGGAACGGCCATCACTGCACCGGTACCAAATTCCATCAATACAAAGTTGGCCACCCAGATATCCACTTCTTTGCCAGACAGGGGATGAATGGCAGTAAAACCGGTCTTCAGGCCTTTCTTTTCCTTGGTTGCGACATCGGCTTCGGCGGTGCCGGACTTGCTGCACTCGTCAATAAAGGCAGCCAGCTCGGTATTGTTCGCGGCGGCTTCTTTGGCTAATGGGTGGCCAGCCGCGACTGCCACGTAGCTGACGCCCATCAGGGTATCCGGACGAGTAGTGTAAACTTCCAGCGCTTCGTCCCGGCCTTTTATACCAAATTGCAGTTGTACACCACGGGATTTGCCAATCCAGTTACGCTGCATGGCCTTGACCTGATCCGGCCAGCCTTCCAGTTGGTCGAGGTCGTTTAACAGCTCTTCCGCGTAGGCTGTGATACGGATAAACCACTGCGGGATTTCCTTGCGTTCAACCGGTGTGTCACAGCGCCAGCAACAGCCTTCGATTACCTGTTCGTTGGCCAGTACCGTCTGGTCGTGGGGGCACCAGTTAACGGCAGATACTTTTTTGTAGGCCAGATCCTTGTCGATCAACTGGGTGAAGAACCATTGTTCCCAGCGGTAATAGTCCGGGTCGCAGGTGGCAATTTCGCGTTCCCAGTCGTAGCCAAAGCCCAGTGATTTGAGCTGGTTTTTCATGTAGGCAATGTTTTCCCGTGTCCACTTGGCTGGCGCAACCTGGTGCTTGATGGCGGCGTTTTCAGCAGGCAGACCAAATGCGTCCCAGCCCATCGGTTGCAGCACATTCTTGCCCAGCATGCGCTGGTAGCGAGAGATTACGTCACCGATGGTGTAGTTACGCACATGGCCCATGTGCAAGCGGCCACTGGGGTAGGGGAACATCGACAGGCAGTAGAATTTTTCCTTGCTGGCGTCGGCCACAGCACGGAATACCTGGTTTTCCTGCCACTGTTGCTGAACAGCAGGCTCAATGGCGTGGGGAGCGTAAGTCTCTTGCATCATGTTGGCTTTGAAATCGGATACGTGATTGGGAAAGTAGGGCAGGAGTTTAACCGAATGCGTCCGGCGCGAACACCGATGTCCGTCGTGAGAGGAAAGGACAAGTCGTGACAAGGTCTTTCTTATCCATGGCTGAACGCTTGTACTCTGTTCGGGCTGTTGACTCAGATCAGTGGCAGTCCTACAAACTGGCGAAACAACACAGACAGGGGTTGGAGCTGGGGAACGGGGCCGGTATTTTGTTGGATCATCACTGGAAATGTTATGGAAATGAAAAATATTATTCAACCTGTACTGTGTTTACTCCTGTCGTTGGGGTTGCTGTCCGTTTCTGTGCAGGCGGAGACTGTTGACGAACTGTTGGCAGATATGGCTCGTATCCAGCAAGATCCGGCTGCGTTGCAAGCTGCCATTCAGCAGGGGGAGTATCGCGGTACGTTGTGTTTTTCCTGCCATGGCAAGGACGGCAACAGCACTCGGGATTACATTCCCAATCTGGCCAGCCAGAATCCGGCCTATCTGTTTACCCAGTTCGAGCATTTTGCCAGCGGCGAGCGTAAAAACTATGTGATGAGCAAACTGGCTACCCATATAACGGATTCGGATCGAGTGGCCGTTGCGCTGTATTTTGCCGATCGGGCAGTCAAGCCGAGACAACAACCCGTTGTCCCTTCGGCCGAGGGGAAGGCCCTGTTTGACTCGATGTGTTTCGCCTGTCATGGCGCCAGCGCCCATGGCTCCCGCGAGTATCCTCGTATTGCCGGTCAGCCCTATGAATACCTGGAAGCAACCTTGCTGAAATTTCTGGATAAAAATCCGGACAGAGCGAAGTCGCCGATGATTGGTGTGGTGCAAAATCTGACCGAGCAACAGCTAAAAGACGTCGCGGCGTATCTGGCCCATATGCGCTGATAGCCATCGCTGCTGTTATTTTTCATGGTTGAATTGTGAATGACGTTGCGTCGTTCGCCGGGTTATTCAGGGATTCCCCTGCTCTGTTAGACTGACAGGCCCGACCGACCAGCGATGCCGCCATGACCCAGCCAACCGCCTCTTTATCTCCCCACCTGAATACTCCCGCCAGCCGCTGGCAGTTCTGGATTGATCGGGGAGGCACCTTTACCGATCTGGTGGCGTTGCGCCCCGATGGCGTATTGGTGACGCACAAACTCTTGTCCGCAAACCCCGACCACTATAACGATGCCGCGATAGAGGGTATTCGTCAGCTGTTGCGCCGATATCCCGAGCAGGGAAGTCTGATCCAGCAGGTAAAAATGGGTACTACGGTGGCCACCAATGCGTTGCTGGAACGTAAGGGCGCTCCAGTTGCACTGCTGATCAGTCGTGGTTTGAGAGACCAGCTACAGATTGGTTATCAAACTCGCCCTGACCTGTTTGCCGTCGCTATCGAACAGCCTGAACGGTTGTATCAGGCGGTGTATGAAGTGCCGGAGCGGATATTGGCCAGCGGCCAGGTTGACTGGCCGCTGGATCTGGAAGCTGCTCGTGTGCAGCTGCAAGAGGCCTGGAACGGTGGCTTGCGTGCTGTTGCCGTGGTGCTGATGCACGCCTATAAATACCCGCAGCACGAGCTGGCGCTGGCAGCGTTGGCGCGTGCCGTGGGCTTTGAACAAATCTCCCTTTCCCACCAGGTCAGTCCGCTGATCAAGCTGGTCGCCCGTGGCGAAACCACGTTGGCGGATGCCTATCTGACGCCGGTGTTGCAGCGTTACCTGGCGAATGTCGAGCAGCAGTTGCAGAGCATTTGTGTCGATGCCACGCTGGCGCTGATGCAGTCGAACGGTGGCTTGGCCCCGGCAGCCATGCTGTCTGGCAAGGATGCCGTATTGTCTGGTCCGGCCGGTGGGGTGGTGGGGATGGTACGCACGGCCACGGCCGATGGTTTCGAGCGTCTGCTCGGTTTTGATATGGGGGGCACCTCGACCGACGTCAGTCACTTTGCCGGTGAGCTGGAGCGTGAAACCAGCACCCGTATTGCCGGTGTTGGCTTGCGAGTGCCAATGATGAATATTCATACCGTGGCGGCCGGGGGCGGTTCGATCGTCACGTTTGCCGATGGACGCTTGCAGGTTGGGCCACAATCCGCAGGGGCTTTTCCTGGCCCTGCCTGTTATCGCAACGGGGGGCCATTAACCGTCACTGACTGCAATGTATTGCTGGGCAGAATCCAGCCGCAGTATTTTCCCAGTCTGTTCGGGCCGGGTCAGGATTTACCTCTGAATGTGGATATTGTTCGGCAACAGTTTCAACAGCTGGCACTTGAGGTGAGTCACCAGACCGGGCAAGCGCAGACCGCTGAATCACTGGCGCAGGGTTTTCTGGCCATTGCCGTCGATAACATGGCCCGTGCCGCCAAAAAAATCTCGGTACAACGCGGCTATGATGTACGGGATTACGCCCTGGTCGCCTTTGGTGGTGCCGGTGCCCAGCATGCCTGTCAGGTGGCGGAGGCTTTGGGCATTGAGCAGGTTTATCTACACCCCATGGCGGGCGTGTTGTCGGCCTTCGGCATCGGCGTTGCCGATCAGCGCTGGCTGGGTGAGCAACCGGTAGAGACCGTGCTCGAACAGATGGCCAATCAGCAGCAGCGGGTGTGTCAGCAGTTGCAGCAACAGGCGCAGCAGTCATTACCGGCAACCGCCGAGGTGGCCGATCACTGGCGCGCGTATGTGCGTTATCAGGGTGCCGATACGCCTTTGCTGGTGGCATTGGCAGCGCCGGAAACAATGGCAGCCGAGTTTGCCATCCGTCACCAGCGACTGTTCGGGTTTGTGTCCGCGGATCAGCCACTGATCTGCGATGCCATTCAACTGGAACGTATTCAGCCGGGTGAGCCATTACCCCGGCTAATACCGAGGGCGGGTGACGCTCCCGAGCCATTGGCATCCGTCGAGATGGTCTTTCCTGCCGGTCGCCAGTCGGTGAAAGTGTATAGCCGAGAAAGCCTGCCCAGCGGCTTTTGCGCAGTCGGGCCGCTGTTATTCACCGACAGCAATAGTACCTTGGTCGTCGAGCCAGGCTGGACATGCACGGTCATCGCCAGCGGTGCGCTGGTGTTGGAAAAGGTGCGGGAAGTCGTGCAGGAGAAGATGCTGGAAAGCCAGCCAAAGCAGCAGACCGCGCAACCATCTGATCCAGAACTGCCTGATCCAGAACTGCCTGATCCAGAACTGCCTGATCCAGAACTGCCTGATCCAGA
>CAJXTI010000004.1 GCA_913061185.1 uncultured Oceanobacter sp. | reverse complement strand
AGTTCTTACTTCTTGATAATCTTGACTTCAGATCATCTCAGTAAGCACCCACACGAATTACTTAATGCTTAATTTTTTAAAGAGCTGTTCGACTGTTTCGTCGAAGCGGGCTGTGCATATTACAGCATCAAATCCCATTGTCAAGCGGTTTTTTTATTTCGTTTTGAGACGATCCAGAGGATTCAACTTCAAAACAAACCGCTTTCACCATCCAGACCAGAGGTCTAAATCGTGTGGCGCATTCTACATCGCCAGATTCTGTTGTCAATCGTTATTTTCAAAAACTTCTTCAAAAACAACTACTTACAACCGGAAGTAAACACACCTTTCTGATCACTTCCTGAATCGAGGTGGCGAATAATACGCTGATAAATCAGCATGTCAACACCTTTGATTCGTTTTCTTTTCGAGGCTGTCAGATCAAACGATATGACGTCACTCTTGAAGATCGAAACAGCGATCATAAAATCATGAGGCTTGTTCCGTTCCCCGCTGCATCAGCAGTGGGGAGGCGCGCATTATAGGGACGTCAACTTTGCCGTCAACTGTTTTTTTCACTTTGATGACAGTTAGCAGTCATTTTAAAGAAATGTGCAGTTTTTGTGCAGCGCTGATTCGGACGGACGGCTTACGCCACCATTTCCTCCACAGCCGTTCAGCCAGCAAGAGCATAGCCACCACAGTATAGAGGACAGGTTCAAACCAGTTAGATCGGATTTGCAGCAAGTAATGGATCGCAGCCAGTACGGCAATCAGGTAAACCAGAGCATGCAACTGTTTCCAGCGTTGTTTAAGTCGTCGCTGCCAGTAGCTGTGAGACGTCACTGCCAACGGTAATAAAAGTAACCAGGCAAACATACCCAGTGTCAGGTAGGGCCGCTCCACCAGTTCTGATGCAATTTCCCGCCACTGCCACTCCAGCAGAAAAGCAGCATAAGCCAACAGGTGACACGTTGCGTACGAGAATGCCAGTAGCCCAACCATTCGACGGTGAGTCGCTGGCCATTTGATCCCCAGCCGCCGTAATGGCGAAATAGCAAGGCCTGCAAGCAGCAGGTTAAATGCCCAACTGCCGGTAAAAAAGACAATCGCCCTACCCGGCTCCGGCCCCAGTACATCCCATTCCCCCGACTGTAGCCGGATAATCTGCCACCCCAGATAGATCAAAGGTAACAAACCTGCGGTTAGCACCAGCCAGCCACGCCAGGCTTTTGTTGATAACGCCATCACGCTATCTCCCCCTTAATAGAACCGGTGTAAATCCATATCCTTGTATAAACTGGATACTTCGTCAGCATAGCCGTTGAACATCCGGGTTTCGACACGATTGGCAGACAACAGGCCGGAGGGCAGCCGGCGTTCACGAGCCTGACTCCAGCGTGGATGATCGACATCGGGATTCACATTGGCATAAAAGCCGTATTCTTTGGGAGCCAGGGCACTCCAGGTCGTAGTGGGCTGAGTCTCGCTAAAGCGTAGCGATACTATCGATTTAATACTTTTAAAGCCGTATTTCCATGGCACGACCAGACGTAATGGCGCACCGTTCTGATTTGGCAGAACTTCCCCATAAAGCCCCACGGCTAAAATAGTTAACGGATGCATGGCCTCATCCATACGCAGGGCTTCCTGATAGGGCCAGTCGATTGTCGAGAAGCGACTGCGCTGTTCGGGGAATTGCTTTGGATCTTCGAGGGTTTGAAACTGAACATACTTGGCATTGGACAAGGGCTTGCAGCGTTTAATCAGCTCAGCCAATGGAAAGCCAATCCAGGGAATCACCATGGACCAGGCTTCAACACAGCGTAATCGATAAATACGTTCTTCGAGATCAATGCCTTTAAGTAGATCTTCCAGCGACAAGCGGCCAGGGTTTTCACAAGCTCCGGCAATCTCTACCGACCAAGGGTCTGTTGTCAGCTTGTTGGCATATCGAGCAGGATCATCCTTGTCGTAACCAAATTCATAAAAATTATTGTAATTGGTGATTGCACTATAAGGTGCGGGGATGTCATCCGCACCGTAGGCGGTTTCCCTGGCACTGGAGATTTGCTGCTTGAGCCAATCGGGGCCAGCCAGCGCTGGCTCTTTTCGAGTTGCTAATGCCAGTGCTGGCAAACTCATCGTCGCTGCCGTCACGACTGCAGAGACACCCAGCGCAGTACCAATCGACGCTCCCATAAATGAACGACGGTTAAGATAGGTGTCTTTAGGGGTGATTTCCGAAGGCTTTGGATCGCTACGTCGGGGTTTGAATATAAGCATTACTGCGACTCCCTGATAAACAGAATTGAATCATTGACACAGGGTAGTCGCAGAGTTCGGCTAATTCTTACGCTTTTTCAGTCGATCCCATATTTCAAATGCCGGGCCAGACAGCGCATAACCAACAAAAACCAGCAACAGCACCTTGGCCGGATCGATAGACACCACGACAAACACCAGTACCACCGCCAGCAATGCCACAAAAGGTACCTTACCTTTCAGATCCAGTCCCTTGAAGCTGTGATAACGAATATTACTGACCATCAGCAGACCCGATACGGGCACCAGCACAGCCATCAACCAGGCCACTGATTGACCACTGACTCCGGCATCAGAAAACATCCACACCGTTCCGGCAACAACAGCAGCGGCCGACGGGCTAGCTAGTCCGGTGAAAAAATTCTTGTCTGCCACTGCCAATTGCGTATTAAACCGAGCCAGACGCAAGGCCGCTCCGGCAACATAAACAAAGGCTGCCACCCAACCGATCTTGCCCAGATCTTGTAACGCCCAACTGAAGGCGACCAGTGCTGGTGCCATACCAAACGACACCATGTCGGACAGACTATCGTATTCAGCCCCAAAATCACTTTGGGTATTGGTCATTCGCGCGACACGACCGTCTAGTCCATCCAGAATCATGGCAATAAAAATGGCCACAGCAGCTTTTTCAAAATGCCCATTCATACTCGCGGTGATGGCATAAAATCCGGAAAACAGTGCTGCAGTCGTGAACAGATTGGGCAACAAATAAATACCCCTGCTGCCGGCCCAGCCAGTATGGCGTTGGGGATCACCGTCTTTGCTGTTGCATTCGGTTACTGATTCTTCTTCATTTGGGTGTTGCTGAACTGGTTTCATTCAATGGCCTTATCATGCACTGGCAGCGCTGTTAAATACGTGCGCCGCCGAAAGGTATCTGCCGTCTTATGGGTATAAGGCCGCTCCGAGCACGGCCTGACGGCCGCTATTATGCGTTATCCGTCAAAGGCTGTCTTCCAGAGTGCCTGAATCAGCGGATCGTTCAAGCAATGCGCGTGTGAACACAGGCCAATCAAAAAGGACTCCAGTTCAGGCTGTACCGCCAAGACCCTCACCCGTGACGACATAGGACTATGACGCAGTACCAGCTCTGGCACCACCCCCACCCCGACGCCCAGCGCCACCATACTGACAATCGCCTCACTGCCGGAAACCTGCGCATATATATGTGGCTGTATCGATTTAGCCGCAAACCACTGATCAACACGAGAACGTGCCAGCCCACTGGTCGACAGCACCATGGGGACTGTTTGCCAATCGGGTTCCGATTGTGTCAGTTCGGGAATGATGGCAACGTTTCTCGGCGCAATAAACAGCAATGGACTGGACGTCAGTGCCCGAAATGACAAACCGCCATCCAGAGTTTCCGGACGGGCGGCCACGACAATATCAGCATCCCCCGAACTCAGACGGGGAATCGATTCTGCGGCATCACCGGTGAGAATATTCAGGTCAATGCAGGGATAACGCTCCCGAAATCGCGACAGCAAATCCGGCAAAACCGTAAAACTGGCCGTCACCGAACAAAACAGCGTCAATCGGCCGGACAAGTCACTCACCCCGGTATTGACCTCATGTCGCAATGTTTGCCAGGCGAACAGGGTTTGCTCGGCGTGCTGGCGAAAGCGTTCGCCAGCAGTGGTCAGAGACAGCGGCGCTCTGTCACGACTAATCAATGGCGCCCCCACTTCCTGCTCCATTCGCGCCAGCCTACGACTGAGCGTCGATGGACTCATATGTAACTGCTCAGCAGCTCGCCCCAGGTGAAGCATTGATGCCAGACTGATAAAAGACTGCAAGTCTTTGTAATCCATAAAAAATCACCTGATCAAAAAAATCACTGGCCACTATCGAAACGATCACCACCCGTTCATTGCAAAAAACGCAACACTACAACGCAAATATAGCATTTTACGCAACACCAGCATTCCCCTACCATGCTGCCCATCGACATTCTGTATCACCCCGCAATGAGGAAAACAAACATGGGCAATAACTACTTCAATACCCTGAACCTGCGTGAAAAGCTGGATCAACTGGGCCGTTGTCGCTTTATGGATCGTGAAGAATTCGAATCCGAAGCCGATTACCTGAAAGGCAAGAAAATTGTCATTATCGGTTGTGGTGCCCAGGGTCTGAACCAGGGTCTGAACATGCGCGACTCCGGCCTGGATGTTTCCTACACCCTGCGGGCAGAAGCCATTGCGGAAAAACGCCAATCCTGGAAAAACGCCACCGACAACGGTTTCACGGTTGGCACTTATGAAGAACTGGTTCCCTCTGCGGATCTGGTTATGAACCTGACGCCAGACAAACAGCATACCGCCGTTGTCTCTACAGTTATGCCACTAATGAAACAAAGTGCCACCCTGGGCTACTCCCACGGTTTCAACATTGTTGAAGAAGGCATGCAGATCCGTGAAGACCTGACCGTTGTGATGGTTGCACCAAAGTGCCCAGGATCGGAAGTACGTGAAGAATACAAGCGTGGTTTTGGTGTTCCGACACTGCTCGCGGTTCATCCTGAAAATGATCCGAATGGCGACGGCCTGGAAATCGCCAAGGCCTGGGCAGCGGGTACTGGCGGCCACCGCGCAGGCTGTCTGGAATCGTCTTTCGTTGCTGAAGTAAAATCCGACCTGATGGGCGAACAAACCATTCTCTGCGGCATGCTGCAAACCGGTGCGGTTCTGGGCTTCGAGAAAATGGTTGAAGATGGCATAGACGAAGGTTACGCCGCCAAGTTGATCCAATACGGTTGGGAAACCACCACCGAAGCACTGAAGTACGGTGGCATCACCAACATGATGGATCGTCTGTCCAATCCAGCCAAAATCGAAGCCTTCGACATGGCGGAAGACCTGAAAGAACTGATGCGTCCATTGTTCCGCAAGCACCAGGACGACATTATCTCTGGCGAGTTCTCCCGCACCATGATGGAAGACTGGGCCAACAATGACAAAAACCTGCTGACCTGGCGTGAAGAAACCGCAGAAACCGGCTTTGAAAAAGCTCCGGCTTCGGATGTTGAAATCAACGAACAGGAATACTTTGATCACGGCATCATGCTGGTTGCCATGATCAAGGCCGGTGTTGAACTGGCGTTCGAAACCATGGTTGAATCCGGCATCGTTGAAGAGTCTGCTTACTACGAGTCGCTGCACGAAACGCCACTGATCGCCAACACCATCGCCCGTCGCAAACTGTACGAAATGAACGTGGTGATTTCTGACACCGCCGAATACGGTAACTACCTGTTCTCTCACGCTGCCGTGCCTCTGCTGCGCGAGAAGTTCATGCCGCATATCAGCACCGACGTGATTGGTAAAGGTCTGAACCTGAAAACCAACTCGGTTGATAACGCACGCCTGATTGAAGTGAATGAACTGATCCGCAACCACCCGGTTGAATGGGTTGGCCAGGAACTGCGTGGTTACATGACCGATATGCAACGTATCGTCGAAGCATCCCGTTAAGCATCTGCGGCGGTGCTAAGCACCGCCACAGCTCTATAACTCGATGTGATTCAAAAAATTGACTTAGATGTCTTTTCACAACCCATGTTTCCGGGCTGTTGCCAGCAGTTTTTTTGCAATGACAACAAGCCCTGCCAGGCCCCCACAGCCGTTAGTCTTCGTTATTACTCTTCGCTATTAGTCAGCAACAGTACCCCGGCTCCGGTGTTGGAAATCGGCGCATGATAGTGCTTGTGCAGTACATTGACCTTGTCGCTCAAAGCGCCCCGCATCACCATCCACATAATCACTTCGATGCCTTCAGTACCGGCTTTTTCCATGATTTCGGTGTTGCTCTGGCTACACATCCATTCAGGGTTATTCACAATGGCATCCATGCACTGGATGTCGTATTCAACATCGATCAGCCCGGAACGCTCCCCTTGTAACTGGTGCGACAACCCGCCAGTACCGATAATCACGACTTTCATATCTTCGGGATAGGATTCCACCGCCGTACGTAGCGCCTTGCCAACCTCGTAACAGCGCTTGGCACTGGTCAGTGGATGCTGAACCGTGTTGACAGCAAAAGGCAGCGTCTTGACTGGCCACTCGGGTAAATCTCTCCACATCAGTGCCATCGGCACGGTAAAACCGTGGTCAACCAGCATTTCCTGACAGGTACACATATCCACGCCCTGATTGATCAGGCTCTCGGCCACATGCCAGGAAAAAGGCGCATCGCCTTTGAACGACGGCATTTCAGGAATACCCCAGCCTTCATCGGCATTACGATATTCGTCGGCACAGCCCATGGCAAAGGTCGGTACTTGATTGAGGAAAAAATTCAGACCATGATCGTTATACACAATAATGGCCAGATCGGGCTTCACTTCCGCCAGCCACTGTTTGACCGGTTCATAACCGGCAAAAAAGCGCTGCCAGTAGGGATCGTTTTCCTGTTTGTTGGCCATGGCGTTGCCAATCGCCGGAATATGAGACGTGGTGATACCACCGATGATCTTAGCCATGCCAGAACCCTCCTTCTTGATTCAGTTTTTCTTCAAATCCTGCGGCATTATTCAGCAGCATTTGCTTGAATTCGTCGGTCGAGATACCGTGAAAAGCGGCTCCGGCGTCCTGCACCGTCAAACCGTGGAATACCGCGATCTTGGCCAGGTAATAGACATTGCCCCCCAGCCGCATCAGGGTGAGAAAATCACCCGCCAGTACCGCTTCACGCTGCTCGTCAGAGAGCCGGTATTTGCGGCAATAGGCGTCCATATCGGCAGAAAACTCATCCCGATTGGCTTTCTGGTTAAAAGAAAACGCCATCCGGTTCAGGTTGTAGCCAGAATGAGAGCGTTTGCCGTCGAACACATAAGTGCCCGGAATAGCGTCGTATTCGTGTTGTTGCCAGTTCATTACTGCAACCTCCAATCCGTTACCAGGAATTATTATTGATGATCCGGTGAATCAGCTGGTTGCAGTTTTAATCAATGCCTAGCAATAAAACATGGAAATAAGCCACTCTTACTTGTACATTTCGAAGATCATGGTATTGCCTGATATTTTCCTGATGCAGATCAATCAGCCGCCAGCAGCCAATGTATCCAAGCGGGACAGAGCAGCCACCAGGGCAACCACAAAAGTAACCACAACGGCCTATGCAACCGACAAACAACCACCAGGTTCCGACAGTCCACCAGTATGGCGATAACAGCAGTGGCTTTACGCCGGATTTGTTGCATTGCGAAACGCTCAGTCTGCGCAGTCGTCAGCATCAATTCACCATTCGGCCACATCGACATCAGGGACTGACGCAACTGTTTTGCCTGACGCGTGGCTCAGGGGAAGCCAATATCGACGGTGGGTCGTTTACCGCAGAAGCTCCGACGGTGATCGTCATTGCAGCGCTGTGTATTCACGATTTTTTGTGGTCAGAAGACGTCGAGGGATTTGTGTTGTCGCTGAGCCACTCGCTGATGGAGCAACTGGACAAGTCAGCTACCTGGCGTATCACCCAGCGAGTGGATGATGCCAGCGCCTGCGAAAAAATCGCCAGCCATATGCATGGCCTACTGGAGGAATACCACGCCACTGCTGATGCACAACGTGGCGATGCCTTAAAAAGCTGGCTCCAACTGATTACCACCGTACTGGCACGCCAGCATTATCAACAAGCGGTAAAGCAGACACCGGGATGGTGTAGAGAAACCCGCTATCTGACTGACTTTACCTGTCTCATCAATCGGGACTATGCCCGCCAGAGAACGACCGCCAGTTACGCCGATGAGCTGGGAATCAGCGCTCCACACCTGAACAGTTTGTGCAAACAGCAATTGCACCGGACAGCGCTGAGCCTGATTCACGAACGTCTGACGCTGGAAGCTTGCCGCAGCCTCAGTTATACCGTTCAACCTGTCAGTGCGATTGCTTACCAGCTGGGCTTTCAGGATCCGGCCTATTTCACCCGTTTTTTTCGCCGCCAGACCGGGTTATCTCCCAGTCAGTATCGGCAACAGTCAGAAGCCTGATCAGAAGCGCCGATGCTCAACCACCGGCATGTTCTGCCGCAAGTGCTGCAATTCGGCCAGATCAATATTACTGCAAACCACACCGGGCTCATGCTCCAGTTGCGCGAGCGTTGTTCCCCAAGGGTCAATAATCTGGCTGTGTCCCCAGGTCTGACGCCTGCTGTCATGCCAACCACACTGGTCTGCAGCAAGCAGATAACATTGCTGCTCAATAGCACGGGCGCGCAGTAATATTTCCCAATGCGCCGCTCCGGTTTTCCAGGTAAAAGCTGCTGGCACAGCCAATAATTCTGCCCCCTGCTCTCGCAGCAGCCGGTATAACTCGGCAAACCTCAGGTCATAGCAGATACTCAGCCCAAGGCGGCCTGCGGGTGTATCGACCACCACCACCGCATCGCCAGGGCAAAAACGCTCCGACTCACGATACTGTCCCTGGGAATCCCCTACCGCGACATCAAACAGGTGTACTTTGTCGTAACGCGCCACCAGTTCACCCTGATCATCAAACACCAAACAGGCCGAACGCACTCTGGGTTCAGCCGGATCGGGGGCTGGCTGTGGCACCGCTCCGGCCACCAGCCAAAGTCCGAGATCACGGGCCACGTCACCGAGACGATCTACCCAGCTCAGATCCCGAGCCAAATCCTGATAACGCTTACCGTCCATGCTGAGAAACATCTCTGGCAGTAGCGCCAATACCGCCCCCTGATCCCGAGCTT
This sequence comes from uncultured Oceanobacter sp., assembly GCA_913061185.1. GTDB lineage: Bacteria > Pseudomonadota > Gammaproteobacteria > Pseudomonadales > Oceanobacteraceae > Oceanobacter > Oceanobacter antarcticus. The sequence goes on along the minus strand of CAJXTI010000004.1, from coordinate 109,649 downwards.
GCCGCAATAACGCCACGGCCTGAAGAAAATTGTCTTCCGGTTCTGCCAGACTGTTCATCTGAATTGCTGCGACCTTGGTCATCGGGATTCCTCCAGTCCAAAAATACTCAGAAAACGCTGTTTGAAACTGCGGCTTTTCTTGCCATCGACTTCATTATCAAAAGCCTGGCGAATTTGCATTTTAGGTGCGCTCCAGCGCCCGGTAACGTCATAACTGGCGCTGGTAAACTTTTCCAGTTCATCACCAATCAGCTTTTCCGTAACATAAATCGCCCCGGCAACTGGCGCGGCAAAACCCGCCAAGATGGCCACCAGTGGCAAAGAGCCGGTTACGGGAAAAGTCACCGCCAGTTTCATATCCAGCGTCTCGGCGACCAGATCGGTACTGCCAGACATCAGAAATTTGGCCCCAGGGCCATCCACCACCAGTGGCTCGGAAAAGGTCAATTTACCCTGCAGAATACTGGCTTTGGCTTTCATCACATCAAACGCCAGTCCAGACTGATACAGATCGGTAAAATCCAACTGTAATCGACGGGTGATGGAATTGAAGTTCAGGATACCAAACGCCTTGAGTGCCCCGGTGCCTTCGGTTTTCCAAACGCCATCATTAATTCGCAAGGTCGCCAGACCATTCAAGCTCATGGGGTTAAATGCCAATGGAGAACCCCGCCAACTCAAACTCATCGACGATGACAACTCCTTGCCTTCAATAATGGGTTCCTGACGGAAGGCTTTTTGAACCTTGCCGAGATCCTTGCCGCGCACTTGCAGCCTATCGATATAGGTGTGATGACCATCATTTTCCAACAACCAGCGAATATCACCGCTGAAATGCAACCCCTTCATATCACTATCGTTTATTGTCAGTGCCAGCCCATTTTCCACGGCTCGACTACTCAATGACCAACGGCCAAAATTACGACTGCCGACAATAAATTCAGCAATATTAATATCCATTGGTAATAGCTCGGCGGGCACCAGATCCTTCAGTGCATCGTTGGCAAGCACTGTTTCCAGCTGCTTATTGGCTGGGGTTTCGCCCAATAATAATCCTCGGGCATCGGGCTCTTCAACGACCTCATCGGTTTGCGGCAAATGCAGATAATCCAGCGCGATGGCCACGGGTTCTGAACCGGCACCCAGCACCACATCACCGCTGATCAGATCACTATCAATATGTGTTTGCCACTCACCCCAGTTCTGACCTGCCACCACATGGGTCTGCCCGGTTGCCAGTGTCCAGGCATCGAGCCGGGTAAAGGTCAGATCCACCAGTCGTAACGGATTAGCGGTAGTGGCTCCGCTACTGCCAGTACCTGTTACTGTGGCGCTACCTGACTTGATGTTCGCGCTTGTTTCGGCGGCAACCAACGGCTGCAGTCGTAACCACATGGCCCACCATTCTTCGGCCTTGACTGGCGTATCAAGTTGGCCACGAATCTCGACCCCGGCGTCGCTGGGCAAAAATGGTTCGCTGTTACCCAGGTACACCTGACCACGATTGAGCCCCTGATTATCCAGTGCAAACACACCACGAATACGGTCGTCATAGTTCATAGTGATGCGGGTTTCGCGGCCAGGCCGAACGGTGATATGCAAGGGATGTGTCGCGTCGTCTGCCGCTTTGCCTAGTGGGGCCGGATAATCAATCCGGGTGCCATCCAGTGTCGTATCCAGGGTAAAACGTACATCACTGGAGACGGTATTCAGATCCAGTGTCGCCCGGTAGCCCAATTCACCGGATATCGGATCGAGCAAAAACATCGGCATCCATTGCTTGAATGCAGCCAGTGTCGCCCGACCATCTGCACGGAGACGGGTGGTGAAACCGTTGGCCATCGTGGTGGATGTCATCACCGCAGTCACCTTGCCGCCCATTACCTCACCCTGCAGATCCGTCGATGATAAACCGGCGACCGAATCGTAAATCAGCGAGCCAGTCAACGACGAGATATCCAGATTCAGGTCATCCAGACGCAGCCGGTTATTGTCCAGCTGCGCGGCAATACGCACCAGCGGATTATCATCAGAGCTGCCCAATGCCATTTCCAGACTCATCTTGGCGTTCAGGCTGCCCTGTCCTTGCCAGTGGTCAAAAGCATGACCGACCATATCTTGCAACGGCGTTTCAGTAAAATAGCGCAGCGCTTCGCCACTTTCTCCAGTCAGCTGACCATCGATAAACAAGCGGGTTGGCTTATCCGGCGTGTTACGTAAACGGATGTGGCCGCCTTGCGGAGCGATATGTCCACCCAGCGTATCAGCGCCATCGACCCAGGCATCCACCGACGGTGTATCCAGTAAAATCCGGCCCGTCACGTTACGCATCAACGGCCAGCCTTTGAGGTATTCCAGTTCGCCTTGTTTGATATCCATGTACAGCTGAGTGGTCAGGCTGTTGTTTGGGCGACCTTCTTCCAGCACACCATTCAGTAAAAAGGCGCCATTGGAGAAAGAACCCGCCAACAAGGCGGTATCCAGCCACTGTCGGACTTCGGGCTCCAGCAAATCAGGCAGCAAGCGACTACGATCCGCCATACTGGCAGCGGGTAATCCCAGCAACAAGCTGAAACTGCTGTCCCGCCCCGAAGCGCGGGATGGCAAGGTCATGGACAGTTCACTGCGCAACTGCAAGTGTTGCCAGCGTCCCCGCATGTCAGTGAGCCAGATACGGGATTCGTCCGGCTGGATACGCCAATGCAACGCACCAGAAACCGCATCCATCTGCCACGGTTGCTGATAAACGCCTTGTAAATCGACCGTTACTGCCTGGTCCTTGAAGTTGATACGCCCAATCCGAGGCTGCAAATGCAACTGGCCATTCAGGCCCTGTACTCCGGGAATGCCCTTATAGGTAGTGCCGTGCACACCACGTAAATCCGCCCGTACATCCACCGTGTCGGTTGCCCCTGGCAAAAAGGAGATACGAACATCCTGCGCCTGACCGCCAGGCTGGATATGACTCAGATAGCGATCAAAAGGATCCGGCAGCAGGCCATGCCCTAACAGATAGTCAAGCGCCTGATTGATCTCCAGCTGCGCTAACCCCAGTTGCCAGCCACGCTGATCCGGCAGGCTGATGGCACTGATGGTAAAGTCATGAAAAGGGATCGTGTCACCCAGCGCAGGCATGATGCGCATATGCCAGTCATCGCCATTATGTTCGCCGCCCAGCTGGATGCGGCCTTCGGTCAGACTCAGCGGCTGCTCGCGAGTGGTCAGATCCAGCTGTTCAAGATTAAGATCGGCGTAGACCTGATACAGGTCGCCCTTACGGATTTTCAACCAGATTTCGGCACCCGCATCGAGATTGTCAAATGTCAGCCCCAGTGGCAGATCATCTGGAATCCAGCGTGTCCAGCTTTGTGGCTCAACGTAGGCGAACACCTCCCCGCTCTGCTCGCTCCAGGGCCAGATCTGGCCATCCAATACGGCATTCAGCGAGATATCGGCCAGCTGCTCTCGCCCCCAAGCCAGATTGCCACGTATGGATTGGCTGCCCCCCTGATGACGCCACAACAGCTGTTTGATCAGTAAACGATCGGTTTTGCCATTGTCGTTGAGCACCTGAATATGAGAGTCGGTGATTTCCATCCGCTGCTGTAATTCCAGCAACCTTGCCCACAGCGGCCGTTGTTCCGGCTGGCGAGGGCCAAGCGTCTGGGGCTGGCTTGAGTCTGGAGGCTCTGCAACGTCGCCAGAGTCGCCTTCTTGCCATGGCAGCATCCAGTTCTGGCCAATAAACCACTGCTGTTGATGGCGCCGTAACGATAGTTCCAGCCCTTCGACTTCGATACGCTTGAACACCGGGAGCTGATAAAACGCGCTGGCGCTGACGTCCAGCTCTAGCTCGACGCGCTGCAAGTACACTTGATCTGGTGCCACGCCCACGGTGATGTCACGCAGCCGCAGAATCGGCGATAAATAACGCCAGTCGCCTTCCATCTGGCCAATGGTGACAGGCTGGCCGAGCTGCCGGGCAAGCTGCTGCTCCAGATCCGGCTGCCAGGTCTCCACCAGCGGGATTAACTGGCGCCCGGCGCTGGTATAGAGCGCCGTCATCACCAGTCCAACAACCAGTGTTATCCAGAGCTGCGTCCAGCAGGCACCGAGAAACCTCATGCCGATTCCTATTGAAAAAGTTATTGCAAAATGATGTCGTAGTAATCCTGTGCGTACAGGGATTCGACCTGCAGTTTAATGGTTTTGCCAATAAATGCTTCCAAATCTGCCAGCCCGTCGCTGTCTTCGTCTTGCAACCGGTCAAGTACTGGCTGGCTGGCCAGTACCAGATAGGTTCCGGCACCATAGGCACGGTCTTCCCGCAAGATTTCCCGAAAAATTTCGTAGCACACCGTCTCGGGCGTTTTTACCGAGCCTCGGCCATCACAGGCCTTGCACGGTTCCATCAGCATCTGTTCGAGACTTTCACGGATACGCTTGCGGGTCATCTCCACCAGACCCAGCTCCGACACACCACTGATCTTGGTTTTAGCGTGGTCTTTTTCCAGTGCCTTTTCCAGCATCCGCAATACCTGCCGCTGATGTTCTGGATCAGTCATGTCGATAAAATCGAGAATAATAATGCCACCCAGATTACGCAGCCGCAGCTGTCGCCCAATGGCGTTGGCGGCTTCCAGGTTGGTCTTGTAGATGGTTTCTTCAAGGTTACGTCTGCCAACAAAACCACCGGTGTTGACGTCAATGGTGGTCATGGCTTCAGTTTGGTCGATGACCAGATAGCCACCACTCTTGAGCGGCACCTTGCGTTCCAGTGCGCGCTGGATTTCATCTTCAACGCTGTACAATTCAAACACCGGTCTAGGCCCGGCGTAGTAGTTCAGGTGATCTTCAATTTCCGGCACATATTGCTGAGAAAACTGCAGGATTTTTTCAAAGGTCTCGCGAGAATCCACCAGAATCTTGTCCACTTCCGGGCGCGCGTAGTCTCGCAAGGTGCGCAGATACAAGGGTAGCTCATCGTAGACCACTGCCGGAGACGAGTACTCGCTGATGCGTTCTTCCAGCTTGCGCCACAAGCGGCGCAAATAACGGGTGTCAGCCAGTATTTCTTCTTCGCCCACCCCTTCCGCCGCCGTACGCAAAATAAACCCGGCCTCTCCGGTCAGGCCTTCTGCTTCCATGCAATCCTGCACCATCTGTTTGAGACGATCGCGTTCGCCACCGTCATCAATGCGTTGGGAAACACCCACATGATCCGCGCCGGGCATATACACCAGATAACGGGATGGAATGGTCAGTTGAGTGGTCAGCCGCGCACCCTTGGTGCCGATAGGGTCTTTGGTCACCTGAACCACCAGTGACTGGCCTTCGTGTAATAACTGGTTGATCGGCGTCTGGCTATCCGGATGACCCAGCTCCGCAGCATGAATAAACGCCGCCCGCTCGAGGCCAATATTCACAAACGCAGCCTGCATACCCGGCAACACCCGAACCACCTTCCCCTTGTAGATATTGCCGACCAGGCCGCGGTGATTGGTGCGCTCAATGACAATCTCCTGCAACACACCGTTTTCCACCACCGCAACCCGTGTCTCGGTGGGTGTAATATTCATCAAGATTTCTGCGTTCATTACCGGATCCTTTTATTGTATTGGCGGGTCACTAATGGCGCAGCAAACCAAGGTCAGCCGGACTCCAGGGCCGTCAGGCTGCCATTCGCGGCACGCTCGTCAAGACTGCCAGTATGATATGCCATGTTGTTCAAGCAAGAGGGCTGTTTCTGCCAGCGGCAGGCCCACCACATTGCTGTAACTGCCATGGATGGAAGCCACCAGAACCGCTCCTTTGCCCTGAATGCCATAGCCACCGGCCTTGTCATCACCTTCCCCGCAGGCAAGATACCGACTGATCAGCCCGTCATCCAATTGGCGAAACGTCACATGGGTCATCACCACCTGAGTATCGCAGCGCGAGCCGCTCACCACCGCAATCGCCGACAACACCTGCTGGGTATTACCCGACAGCTGCTGCAGCATGGCGCGATGATGCTCAGGATTTTCCGGTTTGCCCAGAATACACCCGTCCATAATCACACTGGTATCGGCAGCCAGCACTGTCGCCACCGCATCCAACTGCGCGGCGACGGCACGGGCTTTCGTCTCCGCCATCCGCACGACGTACTCACTGGGATCTTCATTGGCAACAGGGGTTTCATCAATATTTGCTGGCGCTACCCGATGCGGCACACCGATCTGGCGCAGTAATTCCTGACGGCGCGGAGAAGCCGAAGCCAGTACTATCATGCCGAAATCCGCCGCAAGGTCAGTCGTGTCAGGGCAAAGACCCAGGGCCAGACAAACATCGAACTGAAGGCAGGCCCCCACATATTCACCGGGTGCGGGAAATCGAGCATCACTTGCGCCAGCCAGAAACTGAGCAGCTGATGCAACAACGCCAGCACCAACACCACCGCCATTTGCTGGAACAGGTTAAAAACTTCTATGCGGCGGAAAAAAAACTGCACCAGAAAAATATGAATCGACAAGGTGAAGACGTGGGTTCCCAACAAGGCTCCCTGCTCGGCATCCATCATTAGTCCGGCAGGAATTGCCAGCCACAAACCAAACGTTTGCGGGGACTGAAACACCAGCAAGGTGATAATCACCAGTATCCACAACGGCTGGAACCAGCTCAGCAAATCCGGCAGCGGCAGGTGCTCCAGCACAAACCCCAGAAACAGCGAAAGCATACCGATAACAAACGACTGAATAGACGTCACCGGTCATTCCTCCACAATTCGTCCGAAGGCACCTTGCCCGCTCCCTGGCTGAACACCAGGAGCAATAATCGACTACGATCCATCCGGGCACTCGGAGTAGCGGTCACACTGGCAAACAACTGCCCAGCCTGATGCTCCACTTGCTCTACCGTCGCAACCGGATAACCACGGGGGTAACGACCTCCAAGACCGGAGCTGACCAGCAAATCTCCCACTTTGATATCTGCGGTATTAGGCACATAAATCAGCTCAAGCCGATCCAGCGCACCGGTACCCGTCGCTATTGCACGGACACCGTTACGATTGATTTGCACCGGAATGGCATGGTTGGAATCGGCAATCATCATCACGCGAGACGTATGAGGAAGCACATCCACTACCTGCCCCAACAGACCATAGGCATCCAGTACCGGCTGGCCAATAAAGACGCCGTCATCGCCGCCCTTGTTAATCAGGATTTGCTGGGTATAGGGATCAGGATCCACGGCCATCACCGTGGTCACCAGCACCTTGTCGTCGACCTGTTCAGAGGCACTGAGCAACTCCCGCAGCTCAATGTTCTCCGCTTCCAGCGAGGCAAGCCGTTGGGCTTTTAATTCAAGCACCAGATTACGTGCAGAAAGCTGCTTGTTCTGATCCAGCAGATCCCGCCGCGAAGTGGTGGACTCGTCCATCCAGTTGGCCAGCGAAGACGGCAGGATAGCGAGCTGTTGGGCAGGATACAGGGCGTATCCGGCGACATAACGCAAAGACTGGAATACGGCATAGCGTTGATCCGCCCACATCAGGGCAAGCGCTAGCAAGCAGACCAACAAGGTGCGTTGGCCCTGATACGGGGGCATCTGAAATTGCGGTCTGATAACCCGACTCCCGAACGACTAGGCAATCTGTAAAAGTAATAAAAAAGGACAAGAACACTCCGCCCGCCTGAGCAGGTGACGGAGTAATCTTTTTACCCGAATTATTCCTGAGACAGTATATCCAGCGCTTGTTCCGACGCTGTTTCAAGGAAACGACCGCCTCCACGCGCCACACACGTCAGCGGATCATCCGCGACCAGCACCGGCAAGCCGGTTTCCTCGCTCAGCAACTTGTCGAGATCGCGCAGCAAGGCACCACCACCGGTCAACACCATGCCGCGTTCCGCCACATCGGAAGCCAGTTCTGGTGGCGCTTGCTCCAGAGCACTCTTGACCGCCTGCACAATAGCCGCCAGCGACTCTTGCAAGGCTTCCAGAATCTCGTTGGAATTCAGCGTAAAACTGCGCGGAATGCCTTCCGCCAGATTACGACCACGCACATCAATCTCACGAATTTCAGCGCCGGGATAAGCGGTACCGATTTCCTGCTTGATGCGTTCAGCCGTGGCTTCACCAATCAGGCTGCCGTAATGTCGACGTACATAGGCGACGATGGATTCATCAAAACGGTCACCACCAATCTTCACAGACTCGGCGTATACCACACCGCTCAACGAGATAATGGCAATTTCTGTGGTACCACCACCGACATCCACCACCATCGAGCCACGGGCTTCATCAACCGGTAAACCAGCCCCGATGGCCGCTGCCATCGGTTCATGAATAAGATAAACCTTGCTGGCCCCGGCATTCAGTACCGATTCACGAATCGCCCGCCGCTCAACCTTGGTGGCCTGATACGGCACACATACCACAACCCGCGGGCTAGGCGGCATAAAGCTGGACTCATGCACCCGCTTGATAAAATACTGCAGCATTTTTTCGGTGACTTCGAAGTCGGCAATCACACCGTCCTTCATTGGCCGAATGGCCTGTATATTAGCCGGAGTACGGCCCAGCATTCGCTTGGCTTCCATCCCGACCGCAGCAACACTCTTCTGGTGTCCCTGGAGACGAATGGCAACGACCGATGGTTCGTTAAGAACAATACCCTTGTCGCGCATGTAAATCAGGGTATTTGCTGTCCCCAGGTCGATCGACAGATCGCTGGAGAACATGCCTCTAAGAGCTTTGAACATCCCGCCGTTTCCTGTTTGCATCTGGCATAAAAAAGTGCGCTAACTCTAGCAATGGCAGGGATTTAGAGCAAGGCGCATTTGTGCTAGTCTCGAGCGTTTTAAATAGACAGAGATACTGGAGAAGCTGTATGGCTCTGGAACAAGATCAAGTGCGCAATATTGCCGAATTGTGCCGTTTGCAAATTGATGACGCCCAAATCGCCGAATACCAGAAGAACCTCAGCAACATACTGGGCCTGGTCGACCAGCTAGCCACTGTCGATACCAGCAATGTTGCCCCCATGGCCCACCCGCTCGATGCGGTGCAGCGTCTGCGCACCGACCAGGTAACCGAAGAAAACCAGCGCGAGCATTTCCAGCAGATTGCTCCGGCCACAGAACGTGGCCATTACCTCGTACCCCGTGTGGTCGAATAAGCGCAGCACATAATCCCGTCCGGCCTTTTTGAATAGCCGGATCGTTTTCAGGCACGTTCCACATCTGGATCAGCGTCACAGGACGGTTCACAGGACGATTTACAGGACAAAGACCCCATGCACAACAAAACCATCGCCCAGATTTCCCGCGACCTGGCCGCAGGCGAATATTCCAGCGTCGAAGTCACCCAGGCTTATCTGGATCGCATTCACCAGCTGGACAGCCGTTATAACAGCTTTATTACCGTGACTGCCGAGCAAGCACTGGCCCAGGCCGCTGCGGCCGACGCCGCCCGTGTAGCTGGCAACGCCACCCCGTGGAGCGGTGTTCCCATGGCACACAAAGATATTTTTTGTACCGATGGCGTGCTGACCACCTGCGGCTCCAAAATGCTCGGTAACTTTGTTGCTCCCTACAATGCCACGGTGGTATCCAACTTCAACAGCGCGGGCGCAGTGAGCCTGGGTAAGCTCAACATGGATGAATTTGCCATGGGCTCATCCAACGAAAGCTCGTTCTTCGGGGCCGTCAAAAACCCCTGGCATCTGGAACACGTACCCGGTGGATCTTCCGGTGGTTCCGCAGCGGCGGTCGCTGCCCGCCTGATACCCGGCGCCACCGCCACCGATACCGGCGGCTCGATTCGCCAGCCAGCGGCTTTTTGTGGCGTCACTGGCATCAAGCCAACCTACGGCCGGGTTTCCCGCTGGGGCATGATTGCCTTCGCCTCCAGCCTCGATCAGGGCGGCACTATTACCCGAACAGCCGAAGACTCCGCCATGATGCTCAACGTGATGGCCGGATTCGACCCCAAAGATTCCACCTCCATGCAGCGAGATGTCCCCGACTACACCGCCAACCTGAACGACAGCATTGCCGGTCTGACCATTGGCTTGCCGAAAGAATATTTCCGCGACGACCTCAGCAGTGCCATGCAACAGCAAGTACGCAACGCCATTGCCGAATACGAAAAACTGGGCGCTACCGTCAAAGAAATCAGCCTGCCGAACACCCATTTGGCGATTCCGGTGTACTACGTGATTGCACCGTCTGAATGTTCCGCCAACCTGTCTCGCATGGACGGTGTGCGCTTTGGTCATCGCTGCGAAGATCCGCAAGACGTCAACGACCTGTTCAAACGTTCACGCGGCGAAGGTTTTGGTGAAGAAGTCAAACGCCGCATCATGGTTGGCACCTATGCCCTGTCTGCCGGTTTCTACGACGCCTACTACAAAAAAGCCCAGCAGGTACGCCGCCTGATCAAAAATGACTTTGTCGAAGCCTTCAAACAAGTCGACGTCATCATGAGCCCGACCACCCCCAGCCCGGCGTTTCGAGCCGGTGAAAAAACCAGTGATCCCGTCGCCATGTACCTCGAAGATATTTTTACCATCGCCATCAACCTGGCAGGCCTGCCAGCCATGTCAATTCCTTGTGGCCAGATCGACAACCTGCCGGTCGGCCTGCAACTGATTGGCAACTACTTTGACGAAAGCCGCCTGCTCAACCTCGGCCATCAATTCCAACAAGTCACCGACTGGCATCAGCAAGCGCCAGCCGGTCTGGTATAAGGAGCCACAGCATGGAATGGGAAGTTGTCATCGGCCTTGAGATTCACGCTCAGCTGGCCACCCAATCGAAGATTTTCTCCGGCGCATCCACTGCCTACGGTGCCGACGCCAATACCCAGGCTTGCGCCGTCGACCTCGGCCTGCCCGGCGTATTACCGGTATTTAACGAAGCCGCCCTGCGCATGGCGGTGAAATTTGGCCTGGCCATCGACGCCGACATCGGCAAACGCTCCGTCTTTGACCGCAAGAACTACTTTTACCCGGATTCACCCAAGGGCTATCAGACCACCCAGCTGCACCACCCGATCGTCGGCATGGGTCATATCGATATCGAACTCGACGACGGTAGCAGTAAACGCATCAACGTCACCCGTGCCCACCTGGAAGAAGATGCCGGTAAATCCGTACACGAAGGCTTTGGCGGCATGTCCGGCATCGACCTCAACCGGGCCGGAACACCGCTGGTAGAAATTGTCTCCGAACCGGAATTACGCAGCTCCAAAGAAGCCTCCGCCTACTTCAAAAAAATGCACAGCATCGTCACCTACCTCGGCATCTGTGACGGCGACCTGTCCCAGGGATCCATGCGCTGCGACTGCAACGTCTCCCTGCGGCCGAAAGGCCAACAAGCATTCGGCACCCGTACCGAAATCAAAAACGTCAACTCCTTCCGCAACGTCGAACGGGCGATCGACGTCGAAATTGAGCGCCAGATGGACGTACTGGAAGACGGTGGCACCATCACCCAGGAAACCCGCCTCTACGACGCCGACAAAAACGAGACTCGCTCCATGCGCTCCAAGGAAGTAGAAAACGACTACCGCTACTTCCCCTGCCCCGACCTGCTGCCCATCATTATTGATGATGACTACATTGAAGCCGTCCGAGGCACCCTGCCTGAACTGCCCGATGCCAAGCGTAAACGCTTTGTCGAACAGCACGGTTTATCGGCCAACGACGCCGCCGTACTCGCTTCCAACCGGGCACTGGCCGACTACTTTGAAGCCGTGGCACAAGCCGTCAACGACTACCAGCTGGCGGCCAACTGGGTACAGGGCGACGTCTCTGCCACCCTCAACCGCCTGGAAATCAGCATTGCCGAACTGCCTGTCAATGCCGCACAACTGGGTCGCATCCTGCAGTTGATCAAAAACAGCACTCTCAACAACGGTGGGGCCAAGGAAGTCTTTAATGCACTGGTTGAGGCAGGTACAGCAGGTGACGGTGGAGAAGCGCAAGTCGACGCCCTGGTCGACAGCATGGGCCTGAAACAAGTGTCCGACAGCGGCGCGATTGAAGCCATCGTGGCGCAAGTACTGGCCGATAACCCGAAACTGGTGGAAGGCTACCTCAACACGCCGGTGGAAAAACGCGGCAAAGCCATGGGCCCCTTTATTGGCCTGACCCGTAAAGCCGCCAAGGGAGTCAACCCGCAAGTGGTGATGGAAGTACTGAAGAAAAAGCTGGAAGAGTTGGGGTAATCTTTTGGTGCGTCAGAGGTCTGCAGTCGGACGTCTGACGCAATTCATTCGGCCTTGTGGGTCGGATAGGCTGAAGCACCATCTGAGATCAATTATAGAAACTTGTTTTTGTCTGGCTCCCACGCTCCGGCGTGGAGTCCAATACCGCTGCCATTACCACGCAACCTCCTGCACCAATCCAACAGGTTCACTGTAAATACAGTTCAACCCACAACGCACCATCCCTCAAACCCGAACAATCTCCAGCATCTAATCAATATACAATTCATATATATTTTGTAGTGTCGAGGCTGATCTCAGCTTCTGGCCAGGAGGACGTAACGTTATGGGGATCGTCAAAATCTCGGACGGGCTGCACGAAGAAATCCGCGACGCCAGTGCGCTGATGGCGCGGTCGATCAACGCCCAGGCGGAGTTCTGGATCAAGATGGGTATGCTGGCGGAGTTCTATCCGAATCTGACTTACGCCCAGCTGACTCGCAAGCTGTTGACCAGCGCAGAATTGCCACTGGCAGCCCTGAAGTCTGAATTCAAGGCCGAAACCCGACCCCGACAGGAGGCCAGCTGATGAACGCCATTACAAAAACACCGCAAGAAGTCGAGCTGATGCGGGAATCCGGCCGCTTGCTGGCGCAGGTATTTGCCATGCTGGATGAGTTTGTTGTGGCAGGCATCAGCACCATGGACATCAACCTGGCGGTGGAAGATTTTATTGAAAACGAGCTGCAGGCCCGTCCTGCCAGCCGAGGTCAGTATGACTTCCCTTATTGCCTGAATACCTCAGTGAATCATGTGGTGTGTCACGGCATTCCAAAGGCCAGCCAGATTTTACGCAACGGCGATATCATCAACTGCGATATTACGTTGGAGAAAAATGGTTTTATCGCTGATTCCAGCAAGATGTATTGCATCGGCAAGATTACGCCGATGGCGCGGCGTCTGATTGAGACCACCTACGAGGCAATGTGGGCTGGCATTCGGACGGTCAAGCCTGGTGCGACGTTAGGCGACATTGGCCACGCCGTTCAGCAGGTGGCTGAAAAAGCCGGTTACAGTGTGGTGCGGGAATATTGTGGCCACGGCATTGGCCGCGAGATGCACGAAGAGCCGCAAGTAACCCATTATGGCAAACCCGGTATGGGGATGACGTTGGCAGAAGGCATGACCTTCACGATTGAACCGATGATCAATCAGGGCAGCCATAAACTGAAGCATATGAAAGATGGCTGGACAGTCATTACCCGTGACAAGAAACTATCGGCTCAGTGGGAGCACACCATTGCAGTGACGGCTGGAGGCTACGAGGTATTGACCTTGAGGGAAGAAGAGAAAGCAGTGATGCTGATAGCACAGACATAATGCACTCGCGTTAACAGCCATTCGCGTATATGCCTGGCACTCATGTGGCTGAATAATACTGCCCGAGGATGCCAATAGCCGTCGGCGTATTACATCGAATCGGTTAGAAAAGCAGCCAATAAAAAACCGCCCGAAGGCGGTTTTTTATTGCGTCAGACATCCAGCTTCAGACACCCGACAGGTCACTTCACCACTTTCAGCGAAGGTCGGCCAGAACTGGCTTTTGTCTCTGACTCTGTCTGCTTCGGTTTTGGCGGTTCGGGTGGGTCGTTGGGATCAGGAGCACCGGCTTCCGATCCAAACACCATGCCCTGACCGTTTTCCTTGGCATATATCGCCAGAATGGCCACAGTAGGTACGTATACCGACATAGGTACACCGCCAAAGCGGGCATTAAAGGACAGCCCTTGATCGTCTATCAGCAGATTCTGAACTGCTGTCATGCTGATATTCAGTACAATCTGGCCTTTGTTCACGTAGTCCTGAGGCACCTGAACCCCAGCCAGCGAGGCATCTACCAGTACATAGGGTGTGCACTGATTATCGAGAATCCACTCGTTCAGGGCGCGCACCAGGTAAGGTCGGCTTGGGGTCATTGTTTTCATTACTCGTGCATTTCCCGTTCGGCTTCGGTCAGACTGGCCTGAAACGATTCACGTTCAAATAACCGCTCCATATATTGCAGCAGCGGTTTGCACTGCCGCTCTGGCAGTTCAATGCCCAGTACCGGCAAACGCCACAAGATGGGAGCAACGCAGCAATCCACAATCGAGAAGTCGTCACTCATAAAGTAGGACATCTCGGTGAAAATGGGTGCAATGCCAACCAGGCTTTCGGTCAGATCCTTGCGGGCTGCCTCAGCAGAGTCACCACCAGCCAGAATGCTGGCCACCAGGCCACACCAGTCTTTCTCGATGCGTTTGATCCATAACCGGCTTTCTGCCCGTGCCACAGGGTAGACGGGCAACAGCGGTGGGTGCGGGAAACGCTCGTCGAGGTATTCCATCATGATGTTCGGGTCTTCGTAGAGCGTCAGCTCCCGATCAACCAGGGTTGGCAGGGTGTTGTAAGGATTCAGGGATGTCAGATCTTCGGGCAGGTTGTCCGGATCTACATCCATAATTTCGACGGCGACACCCTTTTCAGCCAGTACGATACGTACACGGTGGCTGAAATGATCCTTGGCATCGGAATAAAACGTCATGGTAGAGCGCTTGGCTACAACCCCCATAATTTCCTCGCTTGCTAAAAAATTCGATTACCTAAAAACAAAGATAGCCCGGCCGCAAAAACGGCCAGGCTAGCATCAGAATACAGTGCGATTAATGGACGTCGCGCCAGTATTCCTTGTTCAACATGTACACAGGCACTAAGAAGATTGCCAGGAACAAAAGTACCCACCAACCCAGTCTCTCACGCTCAACCGCAATAGGTTCAGCGGAGTAAGTCAAAAAGTTAACCAGATCGAAGATCAGGTCATCATACTCTTTAACACTCAGCGTGCCAGGTTCTGCCAGATATAGCACATCTTCGTGCTCTTCGGTGATTTCCTGACCCGTCAGTGTGTCATAACCCACGGCTACCGGTGCGGTACCTTCATGCTGAAGACCCTGCAGCTCAGCCAGTACGTTAGGCATGCCCACGTCCTTGAAGACTGCATTATTAACACCCCATGGGCGTGTTGGGTCGACATAAAAGCTGCGCAGGTAGGTGTATAGCCAATCTGGACGTCGTACACGGGCAACCAGCGTCAGGTCTGGTGGTGTGGCACCAAACCATTTTTTGGAATCTTCCTTGCGCATGGCGATGGTCGCCAGCGAACCGAACTTTTTGTCGGTGTCAAACACCAGGTTTTCTATCATCAGCTCTTCTGGGATATCCAGGTCACGAGCCATGCGGTTAAACCGGGCGTGTTCCATCGAATGACAGCCCATGCAGTAGTTCATAAAGGTCTTGGCACCACGCTGGAGTGAGGCCTTATCCGTCAGATCGGTCAGGTGCTTATCCAGATGCACACCTTCACTGGAGGCCATTGCAACTGCAGGAAGCAGTGCAGCGATCAATGCAAATAACGTTTTCATTAGTGGCCTCCTGTTACGCGTTCTGGCACTGGTTTGGTTTTTTCCATACGAGTATAGAAAGGCATCAACAAGAAGAAACCGAAGTAGATAAACGATGAAGCACGAGCCAGGAAGGTATTCAGCTCATTGGTAGGCTGAGTACCCAACCAAGTCAGCAGAACAAAGGCCACGGCAAACACCAGAATAAAGGTTCTGCTCATCCAGCCCTTATAACGCCAGCTACGCACAGGACTACGATCCAGCCATGGTAGTACGAACAACACCGCAATCGCAGCCCCCATTGCAGCAACACCCATCAGTTTGTCTGGCACTGCACGCAGAATCGCGTAGAACGCACCAAAATACCAAACTGGAGCAATGTGCTCAGGAGTTTTCAAACCATTAGCTGGTTCAAAGTTGGCGTGTTCCAACATGAAACCGCCGCCTTCAGGGAAGAAGAACATTACGGTACAGAACACCATAAGGAAGACAACGATGCCGACCAAGTCGTGTACAGAGTAGTAAGGATGAAATGGCACACCATCCAGAGGCACACCGTTTTCGTCTTTCAGCTTCTTGATATCGATGCCATCCGGGTTGTTGGAACCCACCTCGTGCAGCGCCAGCAGATGCATCACCACCAAACCAACGATCACCAGCGGGACAGCCACCACGTGCAAGGCAAAGAAACGGTTCAGTGTGGCTCCAGAGATCAGGAAGTCACCACGAATCCATTCGGTCAGCTCGTTACCGTAAGGCAGAACCGAGAACAGCGAAATAATAACCTGGGCACCCCAGTAAGACATCTGTCCCCATGGCAATACATAACCCATGAAGGCTTCAGCCATCAGCGCCAGGTAAATTGCCATACCAAAGATCCAGATCAGCTCACGTGGCTTCTGGTACGAGCCATACAGAATGGCGCGCATCATGTGCAGATAAATAGCGATAAAGAAGAAGGTAGCGCCAGTGGAGTGCATATAGCGAATCAGCCAGCCCCACTCAACATCTCGCATGATGTATTCAACAGAGGCAAACGCTGCTTCGGCACTCGGAGTGAAGTTCATGGTTAACCAGACACCGGTCAGGATCTGGTTAACCAGCATCAACATCGACAATACGCCGAAGAAGTACCAGAAGTTGAAGTTCTTCGGCGCATAGTACTTGGACATATGCTTTTCATAGGCACTGGTTACCGGCAAGCGGTCATCAATCCAGCCCATGAAGGTATTTTGCTTGTTACTCATCAGGCGTTCTCCTCATCCACACCGATTACAACCACACTGGCGCTTTCGTAGCTGTACGGCGGAACTTCCAGGTTGGCCGCAGCCGGAGATCCCTGAAAAACACGACCAGACAGATCAAAACGGGAACCGTGACATGGACAAAACCAGCCTCCAGGCCAGTTTGCATCAAACTGCTGAGGTTTGACTTCGCCAAAGTACTTGGGGGCACAACCCAGGTGAGTACAAACACCCAGCAAAACCAGGATTTCAGGCTTGCGTGAGCGATTGATGTTGTCAGCGTAGGCTGGTTGCTGAGCCTTGTTGCTGTTATCCGGATCTTTCAGCCGGTCATTATGCTCTGGCAGATTTTCCAGCATCGCATCTGTACGGTGCACGATGTATACCGGCTTGCCACGCCATTCGGCAGTCAGCATCGAACCCAGTTCGACTTTGCTGACATCGACCTTGGCCGGAGCGCCCGCCGCTTTCGCCTTTTCACTTGGAACCCAAGATTTGACGAAGGGTACAGCGACAAAGCCAGCACCAACTGCGCCGACAGCAGAAGTCACGCCCACCAACAGGGTGCGCCGACCTTTATTAACGCCGTCTTGACTCATTACCATCTTCTCCCATCATTAAAATTCTTTTCTGCCGCGAGGTCGTTTGCCTGAGAGGGACTACGGTCGGCAGACCCGGCGTAGAATGCAGAGCGGCGCACATAGTAAAGAAATTGAGGATTTGAAACAACCGGGAAGACATACGTGCTGTAGGGATATAAAAACAAAAAAAGCGTCCATTGACATAAGCCAAGGGACGCCTTTTTTATCAGCAAAAAATAGCTTAACGCTTGGAGAACTGCGGCTTCTTACGTGCTTTACGCAGACCAACCTTCTTACGTTCAACCTCACGAGCGTCACGAGTAACGTAACCCGCAGCACGCAGAGATGGACGTAGCGTTTCGTCGTATTGCATCAGGGCGCGAGTAATGCCGTGACGGATAGCACCCGCCTGACCATTACCACCACCGCCGTTAACATTAACAACAATGTCAAACTTCTCCAGACTCTCAGTCAGTTCCAGAGGCTGACGGACAACCATACGAGCAGTTTCACGACCGAAATATTCTTCCAGTGTGCGCTTGTTGATCACGATAGAGCCAGTACCTGGACGCAAGAAAACGCGAGCAGTGGACGTCTTGCGACGACCGGTACCGTAGTATTGAGTTACGGCCATATTATTCTCCCAGCTTCAGTTCTTGAGGCTGCTGAGCGGTGTGTGGATGCTCGCTACCTGCGTAAACTTTCATTTTCTTGAACATGGCGCGTCCAAGAGGATTCTTGGGCAGCATGCCTTTTACCGCTGTCTCAATTACGTCCTGCGGCTTGTAGTCGATCAGCTTCTCAAAAGAGATCGACTTCAGGCCACCGGGGTAACCAGTGTGACGGTAATACATTTTGTCGCTGGTTTTATTGCCAGTGACTTTTACTTTTTCAGCATTGATCACGACGATGTAATCGCCGGTATCAACGTGTGGTGTGTATTCTGGCTTGTGCTTGCCTCTCAAACGGCGAGCAACCTCGGTAGCCAGGCGACCCAGCGTCTGATCAGCTGCATCAACAACAAACCATTCACGTTTTACGGCTTCGGGTTTTGCGCTGTAAGTTTTCATCAAATTCTCGCCTTCAAGGGCATGTTGATCAGAAAAGAGGGCGGCATTCTACAGGACGGTTATTACCCACGCAACCATCTGTGTATTTTTAACACAGTAAGTCACGGATCAGCCGTCACGACACAAGTGCCAGAAAGGAGCCGTCTTTTCATAAAGGGGCGCGGATTGTATCTTTAGTGCAGAAAATAATCCACTCGAAAAATGAATTGTCGACAGATTTTTATTGCCCGCCAGATTGGCTTCGTCCGCATCAAACCGGCACGGCCTATCCGCCTCCAAAGAACTGACGCTCATACCTATCACCCTGCACACCCTGCCGTGCCGTTACAGACAGCCACGGAGGGCGTCCCTACGGAGCGGTCAGGCAGCAATCAGTGCTCACGGGTTGCGCGGAATTCCACCTCGGGCCAGCGCTCCTGAATCAAACTCAGGTTCACCCGCGTCGGTGCGATGTAGGTCAGATAGCCGCCGCCATCAATCGCCAGGTTATCTGCTGCCTTACGTTTGAAATCTTCCAGCATCTTGCTATCTGCGCAATACACCCAGCGTGCCGTATTCACACTGACCGGCTCATAAATACATTCCACTTTATACTCGTCGCGCAGGCGCTGCTGTACCACATCAAACTGCAACACCCCGACCGCACCAAGGATCAGATCGTTGTTATTAACCGGCATAAATAACTGGGTTGCGCCTTCTTCCGACAGCTGCTGCAATCCCTTCTGCAGCTGCTTCATTTTTAACGGATCTTTCAACCGCACTCGCTTGAACAGTTCCGGGGCAAAGTGAGGAATACCAGTGAACCGCAGGTTTTCACCCTCAGTGAAGGTATCGCCAATCTGGATGGTGCCATGGTTGTGCAGCCCGATGATGTCACCGGAAATGGCTTCTTCTACCGCTGAGCGGTCGCCTGCAAGAAAGGTCACTGCGTCGGCAATCTTGATGTCTTTGCCAATCCGCGTGTGTTTCATCTTCATACCACGGGTATAAGCGCCAGAGCACACCCGCATAAAGGCAATACGGTCACGATGTTTCGGATCCATATTAGCCTGGATCTTGAAAATAAAACCGGAGAACGTTTCTTCCATTGGTGGCACTTCGCGCTCATTGGTCTGACGCGGAATCGGCGCGGGTGCCCACTCAACAAAGTAATTGAGCATTTCGCGCACCCCAAAGTTCGACAAGGCGGTGCCGAAGAATACCGGCGTCATCGTGCCTGCAAGGTATTCATCCAGATCAAATTCATAACTGGCACCCCGTACCAGCTCGATTTCTTCCACCAATTCTTCCACCAGCTCTTCGCCCAGCAGTGCCAGCGCTTCGGCAGACTCAATGCCCTGAATCTGGACATCGTCCGGAATGATGCTGGCCTGCCCGGGCCGGAACACGTGAATCGTGTCAGTGACCAGGTTGTACACACCCTTGAACGCCTTGCCCATACCAATCGGCCAGGTCACTGGCGCGCACTTGATTTTCAAGATGGTTTCAATTTCATCCAGCACTTCAATATGGTCACGAACTTCCCGATCCATCTTGTTAATGAAGGTGAAGATCGGGGTATCACGCAGACGACAGACATCCATCAGTTTGATGGTGCGGTCTTCAACCCCCTTGGCCCCATCGATCACCATCAACACGGAATCGACAGCGGTCAGGGTACGATAGGTATCTTCCGAGAAGTCTTCGTGTCCTGGCGTATCAAGCAGATTGACCATACGATCACGATAAGGGAACTGCATTACCGAGGTGGTAATCGAGATACCGCGCTCTTGCTCCATCTGCATCCAGTCCGACGTCGCCATACGGCCCGTCTTCCTGCCTTTGACCGTACCGGCTAGCTGGATAGCGTTGCCAAACAGCAACAGCTTTTCAGTAATAGTGGTTTTACCCGCATCGGGGTGGGAAATAATGCCGAACGTACGACGACGTCCGACTTCTTGCTGGAATTGACTGGCCATTCGCTTCGTTTTGTCTTCTGGGTTCTGTATAACGGTTGAGCAGTCCAAACGACTACCGCCACCAAAGTTGGTCGCTATTGTCCACGATCAAGCCGTGAATAGCCAACCAAGGCTGATACGTTGACATCCTGCGTTTTTCAGCGTGATATTCCAAATACAAGTCCATCTCATCCGCTTTGGCCAACGTCCTGGCATTCTCAATACGCCCACCCACTCTCTGGCCTTGCCCTATCAGCAGAGGTATAGTCACTCGCTACGCGCCCTTGTAGTAAAATAACCACTGCGCGACCCAAAAGTCTTTGCCACGAGGTTGTCATGAGTCTTCTCGATCAAATCGGCGAGCGGCTGGAAAATCTGAACAAGTCTGAACGCAAGGTCGCTGATGTGATTCTGAACGACCCGAAAAGCGCCACCCGTATGAGCATTTCAGCGCTCGCCAATGCCTCTCTGGTCAGCGAGCCGACGGTTAACCGTTTTTGTCGTAACTTCGAGACTTCCGGCTTCCCGGATTTCAAGATCCAGCTGGCCCAGAGCCTGGCTACCGGGACGCCCTACGTCAGTCGTGATGTGGAGCAGAATGACAGTACCGAGGAATACACCGACAAAATTTTCACCTCGACTATTGCGGCGATGGAAAATGCCCGCAAACATGTATGTATGAGCGCGGTTGAAAAGGCCGTCGACTTTCTGATTCAGGCCAAACAGATTTCATTTTTTGGTCTGGGGGCGTCTGGCCCGGTAGCGATGGATGCCCAGCACAAGTTTTTCCGTTTCAATCTGCCCGTCACCGCCTACGACGACGTGTTGATGATGCGGATGGTGGCTGCGGCTGCTCATACCGGCGATGTGATTGTCGCCATCTCCTACACTGGCCGTACCCGCGATATGGTTGAGATTGCCCAAATCGCTCGCAGCAACGGTGCAACCGTGATTGGACTGACCGCCGACAAATCGCCTCTGGCAGCATCCAGCAGTGTCTGCCTGTCGTTTCCTACCCCGGAAGACACTGACAAATACATGCCGATGACATCACGTATCGTGCAGCTGATTTTATTGGATGTGTTGGCCACAGGGGTGACACTACGTCGGGGAGTGGAATTCCAGGCCCACCTGAAGAAAATCAAGGACAGCCTGAAAGCAACCCGTTATCCCGACCTGCCGCCCGAGGCTTGAACTTGATGCCTTGCCGCACAAGCACTCTGCACACAGTTTAACGGCGTACCTAACTACGTACCGGCTTGATAAACTTCAACGTCATCCGGTCGCTTTCACCGATGGCCTGATAACGATCACGATCCTGATCCCCCAACCGATACGAAGGGGGTAACGTCCAGACACCCTCAGGATAACGAGTGCTATCTGCCGGGTTGGCGTTGATTTCACTGCTGGCTTGCAAGATAAAACCGGCCTGTTCAGCCATACGAATCACATAATCCTGGTGCAGGTAACCACTACTTTGCTGATCGTCTAACGGGCGATCGACTGCCAGACGATGTTCCACAATACCCAGGACGCCACCGGGTTTCAGTGCACGATAAAACGTTTTGAAGGCTGCCAGCACTCGTTCATCACCGCCACCGCGCATGTACCAGTTATGCACATTACGGAAACTCAGTACCCTGTCGGCACTGCCGTCCGGCGCAATGGCCTGTTCGCTGCCCGGATCAAACACCGTCAGAGTGGTACTGCCAAAGCGCTTGGGCTGGCGGGTGACTTTGGCAG
This sequence comes from uncultured Oceanobacter sp., assembly GCA_913061185.1. Lineage (GTDB taxonomy): Bacteria > Pseudomonadota > Gammaproteobacteria > Pseudomonadales > Oceanobacteraceae > Oceanobacter > Oceanobacter antarcticus. Next base: position 87,442 of record CAJXTI010000004.1, on the reverse strand, counting down.
CAAAACGCGCACGACTGTTACGGAAGTATTCAACGTCAGAATCCGGGTCAAAATGCGCTGCGACATACCGGCCATGATCACTCAGATATGGCCCCAGAATATCCGCATACCAGCCGCCACCGGGCCAGATTTCCACCACGCTCATATCTGGCTCGACATCAAAAAATGCCAAGGTCGCAGCCGGATGACGGTATATATCCCGAACACGGTCATCTTGCCGGGCATCACTGTCGATAAATGCTTGAAAGTCCGCCGGCGTCACCGCCTCTGCCTTGGTCTGGTTGACCCACATCGAAGCAGCAAAACTGACAGCGATCAGGGTATAAACAAGTATCCGGCGCAACCCGAAGGTTGGTTGGAGGGGTGTTACCTGCATGGCTACGGTGACGGTGCTCTGGTCTGGTTGCATCAATGACCTCCTGTGTTGATTCGGGGTTGATTCGTAAGGGTTAATTTTTTTGGATAGCGTACGTCAAAATAAAGAGACTCGCCGGTGCCAGGCGGCTTCAACTCTCGGATTCCCGGAACGCCAGAAACAGCAGACAAACAATCAGAGCTCTGTTTGTCCAGCATCACCAGGAGCGGGCTGTTGCGGGTACCAGCTTTCCTGCAACCCGGATCACCGAGCGCCAACGGCTTGCCAATAGCGCCGTAAAGATCAGTCCACAGCCCAACATCTGCATCAGCGTCATCTGCTCGCCAAACCAGAATGCCGCCAAGAAAGCCGTCCAGACCGGTTCCAGCATCATAATCAACGCCGCTGAACTGGAAGAAGTTTTACCCTGTGCCCAGGTTTGCAAAAAAAATCGCAGACAGGTGGCTATCAGCGTACTGGCCAGCACCCAGAGCCAGATATTCAGTCCCCCCGGCAGCTGCCAGGTTTCAAATGCCAGCGACAGTGGCAAAGCCACCAGCCCCACGACGGTCAGCTGCACCGAAGTCAGCGCAATCGCCGGAATCGAGGCCGCTGCCCGACTGGTCAGCACAAAGGTCAGGGCAAACAGACAAGCAGCGGCCAAATAGCACAATTCACCAAAGCCAAAGACAAATGTCCCATCCAGCGACAAACATCCCAAGCCTGCGGCTGCCAGTGGTAGCGATACCCAGGTTGTAGAAGGGGGTCGATCACCAAACAACAAGATCACCAGCGGTACCATGACCACACCCAAACAAGTCAAAAAAGCACCGACTCCCATATGCTGGCCGTGTTTCAATCCCATAATCCAGAACGCAATCGCCATCCCGAAACAGGCACCGGAGCGCAGTGCTCGAATCCACTCCGCTTGGCTCATGGCTTGTACATCTTTCCAGCCAACCGCTCCCACCACCACACCAGCGCTGACAAAGCGTATAAAAATAAACATCAAGGGCGCCAACCCTGCCAGTGCCTCCTTGGAAAAAATCCAGCCAGCTGCCGCCAGCAGGGTCACCAGCACCAATACCAGGTCTGCCTTGACCGATACCGCTTGCGTCATGGGAGTACTCCGAACGAGAAGCCTGTAACAGGCATAAGCTACGCACTGTACGCGCAGAAAGTCGCATTTTGTCACGCCAGCGTCAGGAACTGAATGGAACACAGACTCCCATCCGGCGGAATAACTGTTTGCCCCTGCGACCAAATAACGCAGGGCAGATCATACCCGGCAGAATCAAGACGGCCAGAATCCCTTATACTGGCCTCCAATGCCCATTGGACATCGTCTTTTTCATGCGCTCGCTGGCCTCTCCTTCCACCGGACTGAACCCGGTACTGCAACGACTCGCCCTGCTGCAGCTGGCCATCGCCACCGTCTGGCTGCTATTTCTGAGTTATCTGCAGACTCAGGAGGTCGCCAACCTCGGCTCTGCCTGGGTGCTGCTGGCGTTATATGTGCCGCTGCAGGTATTCAGCCAATGGCAAGTCACCCGTCGGAATATTCAGGATTGGCAGCTGTTTTTACATTTGTCGCTGGAATGCCAGCTGTTTACCGGGTTGCTGTTTTTTACCGGCGGTGCAACCAACCCGCTGATCTCTTATTTTCTGGTGTTGCTGGTACTGGCCAGCTATGGCTTGCCCTGGTTACTGGCCATCTGGATGACGGCACTGTGTGTCGCCGATTACAGCCTGCTCAGTGTCTGGTATCAGCCGCTGCTGTTACACCAAAGCCACACACTGAGCAGTTTGTCGCTGGTGGACTGGCACCTCGCCGGTATGTGGCTGACCTTTGTACTCAGCGCCCTGATTCTGGCTACCCTGATTCCGCAGCTGTTACGCACCCGTCAACGCCAGCAACTGGAAATCCAGCAATTGCGCGAGCAGCAACTCAAAAACGAACAACTGGTGGGTATCGGCACGTTAGCCGCAGGAACTGCCCATGAGATGGGTACGCCATTGATGACCATGGGCATGCTGCTGGATGATCTGATCGACAGCCAGGCGGCACCGGCTCTTCAATCCGACCTGACGTTATTACGAGAACAGGTCAACCGCTGCCAGAATTCATTACAGGCTCTGGCCAAGCAAGGCCGAGAGGCACGTAATGCCAGGCAACAACTCGCCAGTGACTGGCTCGATGAACAGCTACAGCGCTGGCAGCTGAGTCAACCCAATGCCGTGTGGCAGCCGTTCGAACACCATAGCTCGGCCATGATTCATACTTCTCCCCTGCTGGATCAGGCATTACTGAACCTGCTCGATAACGCCGCTGAAGCCGGCCAACAAGCGATTGAACTCCAGACCCGTGAAGCGCAAGACTACTGGGTGTTAGATATCGTTCAACCCGATCCCCACGCCGCTGCGGCTCTGAGCCGTTACACACCCTACAGCAGCAGCAAGCAAACCGGACTGGGTATTGGTCTTTACCTGAGTAACGCCAGCGTTGAGCAGTTTGGCGGTAATATCGAACTGCGGGCACTGGCCAACGGCGGCAGTCGTTGCACCCTCAGCCTGCCAATTTCTCCCTTACCGGAACCACTATCATGACCCCGACCCCGGCCCTTCCCCGTATCCTGGTGATCGACGACGACGTCCACTTCAGCCAGGTATTGTGCCGCAGTCTGGAACGACAGGGCTTTACTGCCCGGCCAGCACACAACAGCAGCGCCGCACTGGCTACCCAAGCAAACTTCCAGCCGCAATGGGCCACCCTGGATTTACGTATGGCACAGGAATCCGGTCTGACTTTGATTCCCCAACTGTTGCAACAACAGCCTGAGATAAAAATCGTGATGTTGACCGGCTACGCCAGCATCGCCACGGCAGTGGAAGCGATCAAGCTGGGTGCCCACAACTACCTGCACAAGCCTGCCACCTTGCAAGAGCTGCTGGCTGCCTTCAAGGATGATAATGGCCGATCGGCTGAAACTTCAGCAGAACACGCACAGGTGATGTCAGTGGATCAACTGGAATGGGAGCACATCCAGCGAGTGCTGAATGAAAACGATGGCAATGTATCCGCCACCGCCCGTGCCCTGAACATGCACCGCAGAACCCTGCAGCGGAAGCTGCAAAAGTACGCGCCGAGGTAAGCCTCGGCACGGTGCACCTTGCTATAATGGAAACTTGGCTCAGTCCACCAGAATGACGACATCCCCCACCAGGGCAACACCCGCCATAATGGCACCAGCCCCACACTGGAAGGTAGTGTCACTACTGGTCAGGTTGTTTTTGTAGTTCGAACGGATATTCACCACCGCATTACCGCCTTCTTTCACGGCTCGATCGCGTAACGAAATCATTGCTGACAGAAACGCCCACTCACAGGCTTTCTTGTCGGATTTGCCAAAGGCATTGGTTTTTTTGTTGGTGCGAAACTCACCAAAATTTTTGCTCACTGCCTTATGTTGCTGATTGCCGAAATAGAATTGTATTGACGTTCCCAGCCGAGGCTTCGCTTGTTCCTGAGACATTGCATCATCAATAGAATAGCTACCCACATCATCACGCGCATAAGCAGATGAGACCATCAGCAATCCGGCCAACACACCAATCATCGTCTTCATATTCTATTCCTTGCTATGAAAGTCACAACTTCAGGCCGATATAACCAAACCAAACACCTGAAGTATTCGACGCTTACTTGAAGTAAGACTCTTCGTTAAAAGTACTGAGCCATTCCGTATGGAACGCTACCATACCGGCAATAAACATACCGTTAACCACTCCCTCGGGAAACATCATCAAAGGCAAATAGCGCAGGTAATCATGCCAGATACGGTCTGTGGTATAGGTATCACTGAGTGCATAAACACTGCTTTGCAACACATCCAGAAAGGCATGGGTAACCCCGGCATTCAGAAACCCGGCAACAAGAATATAGATAAACGGGTTATGGGGCAGGCGTCGATAGACCAGTGAGTAAAAACCGTAGGTAAACCCGATAGGTGCTGCATTCTGTACCAGGTAATGATAACCCAGTGCCGACCACTCAAATTGCCCCAGCAACGCCAACACCAGCTGCATCATGGCGGTCGCCACCAGCGCCAGCCGCCAGCCCATCATCAGAGTGACGGAGGTGAGCGCCAGAATATGAAAACCCAGCCCCGGCACAATGCCTGCCTGTGCTTGCCAGAATAAAATCATCACCAGCACACTGCCAAAAAACAGATGTTGGGCAGGGCGGTGTTCAATCAGCGCCGACCAGCGATAGCTGTAGATACTCCAGCCCAGCAGAGCAAGGCTGGCAAGTGACATCAACCCCAGTAACCAGCCTGGCAGCATTGGACTCATGAGGGGGTGCTCCTGCGGATTATCAGGTTATTGAAAGGTCAGACGATCAGTTCCTGGCAATACATCAGGGCGTCTTCGCGTCCCTGTTTGGCCGGATAGTAGTTGCTTCGGACACCAACCTGGCAAAAACCCAGCTTTTCATAAACCGCGATCGCCGCACGGTTACTTTCGCGCACTTCAAGAAACATACGTTCATTGCCGTTGGCTGCAACCGTATCCAGCAGATGTTGCAATAACTGCTGTCCCAGACCGTGTCCCTGATAATCGGGGTGAATAGCAATATCCAGCAGTTCAGCCTCCCCGGCCACCTGGGTCACGACAGCAAAACCGACAATGGCCTCGGTGAGCTCCAGCCGCCACACCACCTGTTTTTTATTCAGGTAGCGAACCATCACTGCACTACTCCATGGATGAGACTGACAGCGCTGTTCAATTGCCATCAGTGCTTGCAGGTCTTCCGGACTGGCCGCGACAATACGGGCACTGTTGCTCATGATTGCTCCACTGGCAGTTGTTCCATCGACAGCTTCAGCAATGCCAGCCACAGTTGTTTTTTCTGTTCTGCACTGTTCATCACGCTGAAGACATCACCGTCCTGATAGCAGCCAGGCACCTGGATACGTGTGAGCCACTGACCGGAGCGAGGGCCAAAGCCAATCACAAAGCGGCCACCATGATGGACAAAAAATTGCCATTGTGCCCGCAGTGCCTGTTCCGCCACTGCGGCACTCTGATCTTCCTTGCCATGCTCGATAAAGGGCCAACGAAAGGAGAGCGGTTCGCCTCTTTCCTGATTCCAGCCCATCCCTGCTGCCACCCGCAAGGCAAAGGCCTGCATCGCCTGGAGCTGTTCTCTGCCATCACACACCCAGATGGCACCACCTCCCATCGCCACAAAATGCAGTTCAAAACGCGGCGGGGTCAAATCAACAACCGTCACCGCTTCGGAGGGCAGCGGTGCAGACGGAGTCCGCGCTGGTTCGACTGGTGGAACTTTAAGGCTTGCCGTTGCGGGGTTCCTGGCGAGTACATTTGCGGGTACCGCAGGCGCATTACCACGAGTCTCTGCTATCGCCGTGGATGTACCACGATGCTGCAGCAATTCTGCCGCAAAATGACCTCCCGGAGAGTGATCTTCGGCATGATGGTAGTTGGGCAGATGACCCGTTGGCAGTTCACTGCCATGCGGGCCACCTTGCTCTCCGAGCCAGGGTAACAACTGACTCGGTGCTGCGTTAGGCAGCTCGTGCCGGGGCACCCATATCGGGATACCCATGGCATGAAGATACTGGCAACGAACGGCTTCACGCATCGGAATCAGACACCGTCGTTTTGTGGATGCTGACGATCCTTGCCAGAGTAAAGCAGGTTCAGAGCATGGATATAGGCCTTGGCCGACGCCACGACGATATCGGTATCAGCACCACTGCCGTTGACAATACGACCGCCTTTTTCAAGACGTACCGTAACTTCACCCTGGGAATCGGTGCCCTTGGTAATGTTATTCACTGAATACAGCAGCAGATTGGCACCTGAGCCAGTCACTTGATCAATGGCTTTTAATGCCGCATCAACCGGGCCAGAGCCTTCACTGGTCACCTTGTGCTCAACACCATCCTGGCTGACTACCAGCGATGCCAGCGGCATTTCTCCAGTGGCCGAACGGCATTCCAGTGCCACCAGCTTGTACACATCCGGAGCGGCATCTGCAGCGACTTCGCTGACCAGGGCCTGCAAGTCTTCATCAAAAATTTCGTGCTTTTTATCCGCCAGTTCCTTGAAGCGGGCAAACGCTTCGTTGAGGGCGACGTCAGAATCAAAACTCATTCCCAGCTCTTCCAGACGACTGCGGAAAGCCGCACGACCCGAGTGTTTGCCCATCACCATTTTATTGGCACCCCAACCAACGTCTTCGGCCTTCATGATTTCGTAGGTTTCGCGGTGCTTGAGTACCCCATCCTGGTGAATACCGGATTCATGGGCAAAGGCGTTGGCTCCGACGATGGCCTTGTTCGGCTGCACCGGGAAGCCGGTAATGGACGACACCAGACGGGAGGTCGGCACAATCTGGGTGGTATCAATAGCAGTTGAAATATTAAACAGGTCATGACGGGTGCGGGTCGCCATCACGATCTCTTCCAGCGCAGCGTTACCGGCCCGCTCACCCAGACCATTAATGGTGCATTCTACCTGGCGAGCGCCATTGGCAACGGCGGCAAGGGAGTTGGCCACCGCCAGCCCGAGGTCATTATGACAATGCACGGAGAAGATTGCCTTGTCAGCGTTGGGGATACGCTGCAGCAAGGTCTTGATGGTGTGGCCAAATTCTTCCGGAATGGCATAGCCTACCGTGTCTGGAATATTGATCGTACGCGCACCGGCATTGATCGCGGCTTCGATAATACGGCAGAGGAAATCGATTTCGGAACGCCCAGCGTCTTCACAGGAAAACTCCACATCGGCAACGAGGTTGCGGGCTTTTTTCACCGCATACACCGCTTGTTCTAACACCTGATCAGGTTGCATACGCAACTTGTACTGCATATGAATGGGCGAGGTCGCAATAAACGTATGAATGCGGGCACGTTCGGCTTTTGCCAGAGATGCTGCTGCACGCTCAATATCGTTATCTATCGCCCGTGCCAAGCTGCAGACGGTGCTTTCACGCACCGCCTGGGCAACCGCCTCAATGGCGGAGAAATCTCCCGGACTTGCCGCAGCAAAACCCGCCTCAATGACATCCACTCGCATCTTTTCCAGCGCCTTGCCGATACGAACCTTTTCTTCTTTGGTCATGGACGCGCCAGGGCTCTGCTCACCGTCGCGCATAGTGGTATCAAAAATGACCAGACGATCTGGCTGACTCATGGAAATCTCCCAAATAGGTACAACGTAACGGGGCATTATACGACGCTATCGCATCTGCCGCACAGCCAAACCCTCAATACAGGATGATCCCGGTTACATAACAGAGCTTGAACAACCTGCAATAATACTGTTTATTTGTACAGTATTTTTCAGTTTTCGCTGCGTACCGATTCAGTACGCCAGGAGTCATCATGAATCTGTCCGGCTCATCCCTGATCAACAGCGGTAACACCCCGCTGGAACAGGTGCTCGATCAGAGTCAGATCTGGCAAGACCAACGCTTGCCAGATCACCAACAAGCGCTTCTGTCCAGTGGCTTTACCAGCCTTGATACGCAACTGCCCGGCGGTGGCTGGCAAGCCGGGCAAGTATGTGAGGTGTATCACCAGGGACTTGAGGCCGGTGAATTAAGCCTGATATTACCGGCACTGGCCAGCTTGAGTCAGCAGCCCAAATGGATTCTCTGGGTCGCTCCCCCTGCCATTCCTTACGCCCCGACCCTGACATTGGCTGGTGTCAGGTTAAAACACATTCTGGTGGTGCATCCAAAGTCTTACCAAGAAGCTATCTGGTGTCTGGAAGAAGGTCTCCGCAGTGGCCATTGCAGTGCAGTACTGGGATGGCTCCACGAATCGCATGAAAGACATGTCCAACGGCTGCAACTTGCTGCCAGCGACACCAACAGCCACTGCTGGCTGTGGCCACACACTGGCTTTGACCCCGGCAACTCTCCGGCCACCTTGCGGTTAGGGATCAAACGGCTACAAGCGGATGTATTCCAGGTCGAGCTATTCAAACGTCGTGGTTGCTGGCCGAGCCAACCGTTCGAGGTTGCACTGGCTTCCGCCCGGAAGTAGTACGTGCAACGCGAATATCCGAATGAATGGGGCTGAACAGAGTACCTGTTGCGTTGTCGACAAAAACGACAGGCACAACAACATTTTTTGCCTTGAGTCAGATCAACTTCTATCGCCCTTTTCCATCAGCAATCACTGGTGTTTGCTAACCAACTGATTTACCGCAATAAAATCTGCCGATTTCAAACCGCTGCGGATAATTCCCTGCTGGCATAAAGTTGGCAACAGTCCTTTGCAGTTAATGTCGGTTTGGCGTTAGCAAAGCGTCAGCGCCGCTAAGGTGAAAACCTTGTCGCTGCGATACCTACCACCTGCACTGGAGTCCTATCATGGCCGAATTTTATGTCAAAAAGCCCGTTGGCGAGGGCGTCATCGCCGCTGTTCACCTGTCGACTTGCAGCCAGTTGCCAGAACCCGAGAGTCTGATGTATCTGGGTTCCTACGCTTCCGCAGAAGTCGCTTACAAACTCGCGAATGGCTATTTCCCCGAAGTCGGCTTTTGTCCAGACTGCCTGCAAAAAGCGGGCTGAGCATTGGATTTCAAGGCAACCGGGCCAGTTTCCAACGGTTGCCTGCCACCCAAATTCAAAACAGACAGCACCAAGATCGTTGGCTGATATCTGCATAACCCCGCCATGGCGTTTGATCATTTGCGCCACAGCTCAAATCCACAATCGCCAGCCACAATTCAAAGCCACAATTCAAAGCCGCCGGTCGTTCCGGTAGGGCTTTTATCTCCTTGTACAAAAGGTTCAAACAGGGTTTTAGTGCCAAAGCCCGGATCACCATCACCACCTGGATGCTCGGCCAATACCAGCCAGACCGATGCGATTGCCATCACAGGATCCTGCGGGTGTCGCGTTCGGCATAGTAGCCGTTCAGTACACCAACGACGGCTGCCTGATTTATGACTTCAAAATTGCAACCTCCTTTGGTACATCAGCGAAGCGGACAATCGTTCCGACAGCGTGCTGGTGATCGAAAATAGGTTCGGATTCAGCCCGGAACTGGCTATAAGTAATATCGCCACAGCGTTGTTGAGGCAGGATCTCGACGCCCGGAATGCCAACAGGACACAAGCCGTCGCAAAGTTGATCGATACGGAAGAATTGATTATCGATGTGCGAAATAACGGTGATGGCTACGACACAGCCAGCCAGACCATTGGGTACTTTTTCAATAGCGAACGGGGTTCTTTACCATAAACAGGCGCGATTGGGGAACAACCGTACCGCACCGGTAGCCATCACCCTGACACCTGCGACGGCCACTATCTCAAATCGGTTGCGTGCCGCGCTAACCAACCAACACTGCCGAGAGATTGACTCTGGCGCTGCCTGAAGTACCCAACGTGCAATGTATTGTTGGTTGGTAAGCTGACCCAGGAGTATGGCAGACCTTGTCGCAAGCAACTGTCCTCCGATATCGAGTTTGACACCATTAATGAGTATTATGTCAGTAGTGCTGCCGTATGGTTTGAAGATAAGCGATTCCGGTTTATATCAACGTACCGTTCTCGACCAGGGAACAGCGTAAAAACACGGACGACACCAGACTGGACATAGCCTGGGCACCACTGACCCAATCACTGTCATCACCCGGTTGCAGAGGAAGTTTATGAAAACCGTACTGCTCGCTGGAGGAACCGGGTACCTGGGTGGCCATATCTGGCAGTTACTGCTGCAACAGGGTTATCGGGTCCGTGCACTGGTGCGCAACCCAGACAAAGTAGACCCGTTACTGGCTCGCCTCAGTGACGTACGAACCGTCGAAGTGACTCACCCAGCCAGCCTGAGAGATTGCTGCGAAGGGGTGGATCTCGTCATTTCAACACTGGGAATCAACCGGCAACAGGATGGCCTGCGTTATCGCGAAGTAGACTACCAGGCCAACTTGAACTTGCTGCAAGAAGCCCAACGATCAGGCGTCGACTGTTTTGTTTACGTTTCGCTACTCAATGGTGAGTACTTACGTCATCTGGCCATATGCGACGCCAAGGAAGCCTTTGTCGACCAGCTCAGGCTATCCGGTCTTAACTATCGAGTCATACGACCGAACGGTTTTTTTCCCGAGCTGAACGAGATGCTGGCCATGGCTCAGCGAGGACGAATCTGGCTGCTGGGGAATGGTCAGCAACGCTACAATCCGATTCATGGCGAAGACCTGGCGCGTATGTGTGTCAACGCCCCCTTCCAGCCACTGCTGGAGCTTCCCATCGGAGGCCCGGAAACGCTCACTCATCAGGAAATTGCCCGACTCGCTTTTGTGGCCGCAGGGAACTCGAAACCACGTATCACCCATATTCCGGTGACTGCTGCCCGAGTCGTCAGCTGGCTGCTGAAACACACCACACCGGAATCACGACACGGTCCCATGCTGTTTTTTCTGACCGTTATGTCGATGGATATGGTGGCGCAGGAATACGGCTACCGCCGTATCGAACGGTACTTTGAGCAGTGCATCGAACAGCGGGTTGAGTAACCGAAGAGTGACGGGATCATACCCCTCTACCGCAACACATGATGTTCCGGTGTCATTAAATCCGGCACAGGCAATCCCAACGCTTGTGCCAGCGAGCGGTCATTCACCCGGCACAGGGCATCCAGTGGCAAATGATTGGAGGCGCTGCCAAACGGCTCTTCCAGCTGTTGCGCCAGGGCATCCAGACCAAAAAAAGTGTAAGCAACAATGACCAGAAATACCGGTGTCATCCAACCCATACTGCCGACCAGCCCGAAGGGCAATAAATAACAATACAGATACGCCGTGCGATGAGTCAGCAAGGAATAGGCGAAGGGCAAAGGGGTCGATGACAGCCGCTCACAACCGGCCTGTACTGCCGCCAGGCCCGACACATGGTCATCCAGAATACGAATCCCCTGAGTATCCAGCTCGTTGGCGGCATACGCCTGACGCAACTGTTCTGCCATGTTCTGACACACACCGTCAGCGACATTACCGCTGCCGATCACCTGTTCCAGTTCAGCAACGGGCAAACACGCCAGCACCCAGGCAGGTAATTGTTGCTGCAAGACATCCATAGACAGAGGCTGCTGACGTAATTGCAGCCGCAAGGCGTGATAAAACACCGAGCACCAGGCCAATAATGTTAAACGACGGGATGCGGGCAACAGAATATGTGCCGAGCGCGCCAACGAACGCACGTTAGAAATCATCTGGCCCCATTGCTGACGACCTTCCCACCAGCGGTCATAACAGGCGTTATTACGAAAACCGAGAAACAGCGATAACGCAATGCCCAGTAAGGTAAAAGGAGCGACTGAATACTGCGCCAGATTGGCCCAGTGATCGGTATGAATCACCACCACCCCGGCAGCAAACAACAGCAACGCCAGCAGGTGCAACGCAATATCGGGCAAAATAGAACCACGCCAAACAAATAACAGCGCCAGCGTATGCGGGCGTTCACGAACAATCATCAGGTTACTCCGGCAACCGCTACAAACAAGTCAGTAAAAATACATTCGTTCCAGGTTACTGGCCCTGACCCTGACCCTGACCCTGCAGGGTTGCCAATACACGGCGGCTACCACCACTGTCACGGTGTTCGCCGAGGTAAATTCCTTGCCAGATACCCATATTCAGCTCACCGCCAGTGATCGGAATCATCACACTATGGCCCAATAAACTGGCCTTGAGATGGGCAGGCAAATCATCGCTGCCCTCCAGCGTATGACGGTAATACGGTTCGGCTTCGCGTACATTGCGATTAAACCAGGCTTCAAAATCCTGGCGTACGGTCGGATCCGCATTTTCGTTGATGGTCAGTGAAGCCGACGTATGCAGGATAAACAGCTGCATCAGCCCTATATCGATACCGGCCAGCTCTGGCAACGCCCGCACGACGTCGGTGGTGATCAAATGAAAGCCCCGCGAACGCGGGGCCAGGCGGATTTCTTTTTGAAGCCACATACAAGACCTGCTCTGAACCAGACAACAGGACTCAGTGTACCGGGTTTGCGCGTATTACGTCAGAACTGCCAGGTCAATTCCATATGGCCGCTGTTGAAGCGCAGCGCATCGTCATTCAGCACTTTGGCGGCGACAACCATAACCCGACGCCCAATGAGATGTGATACGTGCAGCAGTGACCGTGGCAGTAACGGAATAACCGTCAGCAGGGAAGAATATCTGGAGAGGCTTAGAGAAAAGTTTGAAGAGAAGTTTGAAGAGAATCTGGCAAGAGGCGTAAATCGGCCTCTTGCCAGACTGCTCAGGCCTGAAATTCCTGCATTTCACCACTTTCAAGGTCGGTGTAATTCAATCGTGCGGTATTGAACTGCAAATCCACAAACGCCCGACAGTAGTGCTCACCATGGCGCCAGGCCATATCCACACTGGCGTCATTGGAGAAATTCAGCTCGAAGTGACCATCAAAGGCCGGATGTGAATTGCGGAAGCGCATCAGTTTCAGCAACCGTTGCACCACCGGTTTTTGCACTGCCTCACCCACTTCATCCATGCTGTAGTAATGCCGATTGATGTCACGTAACTCGCCCGTCTGCTCCATCAATTCGTGATCGTTTTCACCGGCCAGCAAGCCAACGTAATACACCTGCGGAATACCTGGGGTGAAAAACTGCACGGCGCGAGCGGCAATGTAGGCATCGTCGTTCTGCATCAGGGCATCGTAAAAAGTACAGGTGAGCTGGTAAATCGCCCCGACACTGTGAATATTGGCTGCCGACCGGCGCAAAATCGGATCGGCCGAGCGGTCGTTGATATTGTCGATCAGGATGCGGATTTTTTCATCCGGCAAGACCCCTTCGACATCTGGAATACAGATACCATCGTGGGTATCCAGCACGGTGACCATGTTACGCGGACACATGCGTAACCAGTGTTTGAGGTATTCACTGTTGCCATCTAACAGCGAATAGAGCAGCAACGGCGGCAAGGCGAAGCCATACGGGTGCATATTACGTCGGCCAATGGCGTACTGGTAGCTGGAGTGGTCATGCACTTCGGGCAGGATTTCTGCTCCCAGGCTCTGCGCCACTTCATTACACCAGTCAAGAGTCTGGTACACATCCGGCTCCACCAGGAAGCAACTGGTACCAATACGCTTGGTGGTGTAACCAAAGGCATCCAGGCGAAACAGTTTGACGCCCTTGTCGGTCAGAAAGCGGAAGGTGTTGGCAATATAATCAAAGGTCTGCTCAGAATCGTAATTCAGGTCGATCTGGTGTTCAGTAAAGGTGCACCACACCCGCCCCGTACTGCCGTCAGCAAATACCACGTCCCGAAACGGCTCTTTCTCTTTACGAATGTGGATTTTCATCAGGTCGTCGTGACTGATTTCCCCCATTTCATCGACATCCACAAACAACGAAGCGTATGGCGATGCCTTGCCGTTGGCGAGGTAATCAATAAATTCTACCGATTCATCAGAGATATGATTCACCGTGACATCGGCACACACATCGTATTCCGCCGCAATTGCTTCGATGTCGCCCCAGTCGCCATAAACAGGGTCAACTTCCTTGTGAGTCAGGGGCGAAAAACCAGCGTCGGCGTTGGACGGGTAAAACGGCAAAATATGAACGCCACCAATGGCGTCGGTGAAGTGAGTATTAAGAACGGTATGCAAATCTTTCAGGCTGTTCCCGAGTCGGTCGGGGTAACAGATCATCTGGACGGCATTTCGAAGAGCCATAAGGACCTCTTGGCGGTTGCTGTCCGATCAAAGGCTGACGGTTGAGTTGAGCACATGCAAGCCAAAACCAGTCTCAACTCCCCAATCTGGCCAATTCACGAGACAGGAAAATTCACCTGAGTTGGCAACAGCAGACCGGGAAAATTCCCTGACAGCAGCCCAGACCGTACAATGTCCGGCTTAATAACCGTCGGAATATCCAGATGAAAGTTGATCTCGCCAAAAAGCTGCATCAGAAAAAATACCGTACCGAGACCGGCTGTTATCTGGTGGAAGGCGAGCACCTGCTGCTGGAGCTGGAAAAATCTGCCATTCAGCAAGCCGAGCTGTTTGTCACCGCAGCCCATGAGCACTGGCCAACCCGGTTCCGCAAAACGCTGATTGGTGAGCGTCAGATGACGCAACTGTCGGATACCCACTCCCCGCAGGGGCTGGTCGCGGTCGTGCCAATGCAGGAAACCCTGGCGCGGGCACAACAAGTCAGTCAGGAAGCCAGTCAGGTGACAGCTCGTGTCGAACGGGTGTTATACCTGTATCAGGTGCAAGACCCCGGTAACCTCGGCACCATCTTGCGAACGCTGGCCTGGTTTGGCGGCTGGCGTTTACTGCTCAGCCCCGACAGTGTTGATCCGTTTAATCCCAAGGTAGTGCGCAGCAGCATGGGAGCGACCTTTCATGTGCCGGTGGAGCTGGATATAACACTCGATCAGTTACAGGCCCGTTACCCCAGAATCGCCACTCTGGATATGGACGGCGAGCCGCTGTCGTCTCACCGCTTCGCTGAATTTGATGCCTACCTGTTTGGCAATGAAGCACGTGGCGTACCGCACGCCTTGCTTGAATCACTGGGAGTGACGGCGTTTACTATTCACGGCAGCGGCCAGATTGAGTCGCTGAATCTGGCCGCTGCCGTGAACATGAGCCTGTACGAGTTACACCGTGGTTGATAACCACTCTCCCTCTTTGGCCAACAGCCGGAGTGACACCCACTCAGACGAGAAATAAAGATGAAAGCCGTATTTCTGGATGCCGACACGCTGAACGATGTCGATCTGACGCCGATTCGGGATTGTGTGAGTGAGTTGACCGTTTACGGCACCACCTCGCCAGCCGAACTCCACCAGCATATTGGGGATGCCGAGCTGATTATCACCAATAAGGTCAGAATTCCGGCGGAGGTGATGGCGGGTAAAAAAGGCATTCTGATTGTTGCCACCGGGCTCAATAACGTCGACCTCGAAGCCGCCCGGCAGCTGCAGCTGCCAGTGCTGAATGTCCAGAATTACGGCACCGCTTCAGTCGCCCAACACACCTTGATGCTGATGCTGGCATTAGCCGCCCGGCTCCCCTTGTATCAACAGGATTTGTCCGCTGGTGCCTGGCAACAGAGTCCGTTCTTTTGTTTGTTGAACCATCCAACGCTGGAGTTAACCAACAAACGCCTGATTCTGGTCGGAGAAGGTACACTTGGCCGTGCGGTGGCACGTCTGGCTGAAGCCTTCGGTCTGCAGGTAGAGTTTGCGGCACGTCCAGGCCAGGCAAAGGATCCCCGCCCGACCCTTAACAGCCTGCTGCCAACGGCAGATCTACTGAGTTTTCACTGCCCTCTCACCGAGCACACCCGACACCTGCTGAATGCCGACAATCTGGCACGGATCAAACCCGGCTGTCTGGTGGTGAACTGTGCCAGGGGCAGCATCATTGATGAAGAGGCTGCCCTGAACGCCTTGCAACAAGGGCAGCTGGGCGGACTGGCGGTGGATGTCTTGCCAACCGAGCCACCCGTCGCGGGTCATCCGCTGCTGCAAGCGCTCAATACCGGGCTGAATCTGATGGTAACGCCTCATAACGCCTGGATCAGTCCGCCAGCCCGCCAGAATATCGTTCAGCTGACCGCCGCCAATATCCGCCAGCTCAGCGCGGCTGACCAAAGCCGGTGAGTTTGATGTACATCAGCGCCGTGGAGATCACATCCCCCAGGGCGGTATGACGCTCGACGATGGGCACTTGCAGGTCTCTGGCCAACCCTTCGAACGTCAGATCCAGGTGCACTTCGTGAATATGGTGGCGGCGCTTGCTCTTGACGTAGATTTCCGACACTTCAATAAAACGATTGGGCAGCTTGAAGTTGTACAGTTCACGAATATAGCGATTCAGAATGGCGCGGTCGTATTCGATATAAAACCCGCAGATTGGCCGATTGCCGATAAAATCCAGTAACTTTTCAATCGCTTCCGCCAGCGCAACCCCTTCCATGCGGTCTTCACGACGCAAGTAGTGCACCCGCACCGCTTTCGGGTCAGTCACGGCGTCCGAGCGAATGGTCAGATCCAGTGCTTCGGTCAAACGGATCTGATTACCGCGCACCCGTACCGCCGCGACACTCAGTAATTCGCCTTTTTTTTTGTCGAACACACTGGTTTCGCAATCCAGCACCACCACCTCATCGCCATCATATGGATCGGCAAGATGAGACCAACGGCCTTCCGGCAGCATCCGCCGTGGCAGACGCTCTTCTATCCAGCGACGTAGCATCAGAAGTTCTCCAGATGAAAGTGCTGCACCAGTTGCTGCTTGAATTTTTTCACCCGATGCAAGGCATGGCGCAACATGTTGCGATCGACGCTGCGTAGCTGGTTGATATCCAATTGCTGGCTGAGGCCACGATTGGGGGTTTCACTCTCCAGCTGCTGCCGTAACCGCACCCGTAAAAAGAACACCAGCGCATCACGCAAGCCCTGCGCGGTCTCGCTATCCAGAACGCCTTTTTCCGTCAATATAGCCAGCCGTTCGAGGCTGTTGCATTCGTCTATCGCATGTTCGAATGCCAACGCCCGCACGCCGTGAACCAATGGGAAAATCGCCCCTTTCTTGATGTCGATCTTGCCATGATCCTCACGAATGTTACCCAAAAAGGTCAGCGGGGTTTCAAACTGCAACGCCGATTTGGCAAAGCGCGCTGACACGATACTGGAACGCAGGGTCTCCAGTTGCCAGCTGGCCTTGATCGGCCAGAACAATTCCGGATTGCCACACACCGGTTCACCATCCATAAAAATGGCCATATTCATCATTGCATCCGACTTGCCGGAATGCAGCCAGCGATCCACTCGCTCTTGCCAGCCTTCAACGGTATGAATCCAGCTGTCGTTAATAAACATCACCCCACCCGGACAGGGCGGGTAACCAAAATCCAGCAATGCCTGATGTAATTGTTGCAGCAGGGGTAATACCGCTTCGCGGTCGTGTTCGTTATCCAGAATAATGGCGTTGTCCTGATCGGTTTTGAGGATCTGCTCGCCGCGCCCCTCACTGCCCAAGACCAGAATACAAACCGACTGGCGCAAACGTTGCGGAAAGATCAGTTCGAACGCCTTGAATATCAGCCGCCGGTTGAGCGTGGTCACCAGCTCCATCAGTGCGGTGATTTTCACACCTTGGCCATTCAGGGTTTCGATCAGGGTTTCCACCCGCTTCGCCGCTACGACCAGTTCTTTCAGCGACTTGGCCTGATCGATTCGCATGGCGATGATGTGCGAGTGGGTAGAAAAGGTACTGAGCATATCCATCAGCTCCAGCAAGCCGACGATCTGGCCTTCCTTGCGCACCACCACCCGTTCGATTTTATGCTGGGTCATTTTGAGCAGGGCGCTGAACAAAAACTCGCCATACTCAACGCCGATCAGGTTGAACTGGGCGATGTCGGCAGCGCGAGTCTGTTTGGTCTTGTCACCAATCAGGGTCGCCTTGATCAGATCAGTGCCGGTCAAAATGCCGATGTCCTGGCCGTTACGAACCAGCAGGGCATCGTGTTTTTTCTCGAACATCAACGCCGCAACGCGTGCCAGACTGGTTTGGGCCGAGACATACACCGGCGGACGAATCACATCGTCATCCACCCGCGACAGAATAAATTCCGACACGCTGGAGTCCTGGCGCTCCACCATCGACTGCTGGGTGCCGAGGTCGGTATTGAAATAGACGGAAAAATCGCCCGACTGCTCCAGCAACTGGATAAAATCGTCGGCCCGCAACAAGTAGCACAGCGTCTCTTCCACCGCCGCGAAGGTATGTTTGCAACTCTTTTCCAGTACCGCCCGGACGTCAAACAAGTCTTCCTTGCCGTATTGGGAGAATACCTGACCATTTTCAGGGTCACGCTCTTCCACCACTCCTTTGTAAATAATGTAGATACCGGGAGCTTGATCACCCTGTTGCAGAATCGGTGCACCCGCATTAAAAAACACCAGATCAAGACGGCTGGTCAGCCAATCGAGTTGATCAGCATCAAGAAAAGAAAATGGCGGCTGGTTGAGGTTGATCTGAATGGTCATACAGGCCTCCAACGGCGGTTGAGCCGCTCGTTATTGTTGTTCTGTTTGCTGCTATTGGCATAGTGGCGGATTGTCCGTGATCAAACCATGTGACTAAAGCAGACACCCCGGCCACGGCTGACGGATTCCTGCATACCGACACTGTGCTACCTTAGTATTACCATCACGGGCGGGCTAACCGACCAGTGCGGCTCACATGGTATGCTCGCCCGTTCGCCATGCGGCGCTGCTACTCACGCCAACCACTTCTAACAATAAGGGTGCTTATGATCCCGGTATGGCAACTGGTGACTATTTCTGTTCTGTATATAGCCACGCTATTCTGGATTGCCTGGTACGGTGACCGGCGCTCCCATGAAGGCCGTCCGATTCATAACACCGGACTGGTCTACAGCTTGTCTCTGGCAGTGTACTGTACCTCATGGACGTTTTATGGTGCTGTAGGTCAGGCTGCATCCAGTGGCTGGAGCTTTTTGTCGATCTACATCGGCCCCATGCTGTTTTTGCTCTTTTATTGGCGTTTACTGGCCAAAATCACCCGCATCGCCAAAGAAAAGCGCATCACCTCCATTGCTGACTTTATTGCTACTCGCTATGGCCGTGACCATACCCTGGCGGTACTGGTTACCCTGGTCGCCATTCTCTGCGTCGTACCTTATATAGCGCTGCAACTCAAAGCCATTTCGACCACCTTTGAGCTGCTAACGCTGCCACTCGGGCGTAATGTCATGGGGGTGCACCATTTCTGGGAAGACACAGCGTTTTACATCAGCCTGGCGATGGCCTCGTTTGTGATTATCTTTGGTACCCGTGATATCGATGCCAGTGAACAGCACCCCGGCATGATCCTGGCTATCGCCTTTGAGTCGGTGATCAAGCTGGTCGCCTTTGTTGCCGTCGGCATCTGGGTCATGACCTTTCTTTATGACTACCCGTCGGAACTGCTGGAGCTGACCACCCAGGTGTTGCCCGATCACCCATTGCTGAATAACAACATCATCAGTCTGTCGTTTCTGCTGCAAACCTTACTGGCAGGGTTTGCCGTACTGGGCTTGCCACGGCAGTTTCAGGTATCGGTTATTGAAAACGAATCGTCCCAGCATATTCGTACGGCGCGCATTCTGTTCCCGCTTTATCTGTTTCTGATGATGCTGTTTGTGGTGCCGATCGCCCTGACAGGGCACCTGTTTATGCAAGACATCGGTTTTGCCCCGGATACCTATGTCCTCAGCCTGCCCGTTGCCCTCGGCCAGGAAAGCCTGGCCGTTATGGCCTTTATTGGCGGTGGCAGTGCCGCCACTGGCATGATCATTGTCGCGACCATTGCCGTCAGTACCATGGTCTCCAACGAACTGATCCTGCCGGCCTTTTTCCGCCAGCAAGACAACGAGGATCTACAACATTCCAGCAAGGTAAGGACACTGGTGCTGACCGTGCGGCGGCTGGTGATTCTGGTGATGATTCTGGGCTCTTATCTGTTTTATCGATTGGTCGGCGAGTTCGACTCACTGGCGGCGATCGGGATGCTGTCGTTTGCCGCCGCAGCGCAGTTTGCACCGCCGCTGATCGGCGGTCTGCTGTGGCAGGGAGGCAATCGACAGGGCGCAATTGCCGGTTTGATCGCCGGGACCAGTGTCTGGTTTTATGGCCTGATGTGGCCATTTATCACCCAGAATTTACCCGGCATGGGGAGTAACAATCTGGTGCATATGGCCAGTGACCTGAACCTTGATGACTTCAGTACCGGTGTCATGCTCAGCTTGCTGGCCAACCTGTTTTTCTATGTGCTGTTCTCGGTCGTCACCAATGCATCGGTGCGTGAGCGAATGCTCGCCGGTGATTTCACCAGCGCCCATGCCATGAATCAGAATGATCGACTGACTCCCGCCTTTGACTGCAAGGTAGATGACGTGCGGGTGGTACTGGAACGTATTCTCGGCTTCCGCAAAACCGATGATTTTTTCAACGACTATCAATCTCGCCACGGCATCCAGTACGACAATGCCATCGCTACCAGCACCCTGATTCAGGAAGCCGAAAAACTGCTGGCTTCGGTCGTTGGTTCTTCATCAGCACGGGTGATTTTCTCAACCCTGCTGGGTGGCGAGCGCATCCAGATTCGCGATCTGACATTCCTTGCCAGCGAAGCCAGTCAGGCCTTTTCAATGAGCAGGGAACAACTGCAGGCGGCACTGGAAAACCTGCAACAAGGCGTCAGTGTGGTGGACCGTGATCTGAAACTGGTGGCCTGGAACCGGCGTTACCTGGAAATATTCAATTACCCGTCCAGTTTTATCCATACCGGCAAACCTATTCAGGAAGTCATTGCGTTTAATGCCGGGCGTGGTTTCTGCGGTACTGGAGACATCGCCGAGCAGGTAAACCGCCGTATGGTTTTCCTCAGTTCCGGGTCAGCCCACCAGTTTGAACGGCTGTTACCGAATGGTGTGGTGATTTATATGCAGGGGCATCCGATGCCCGACGGCGGATTTGTTACCAGCTTCACCGATATTACCGTGCACCGCCGGGCCGAACAGGCGTTAAAGGAAGCGAATGTCTCACTGGAGCGCCGGGTAGAAAAAAGTTCTCAGAAACTGGACGATTTAACTTCCCAGTTAATTGAAGCAAACAACTCCAAAACCCGCTTTCTGGCGGCCACCAGTCACGACTTGATGCAGCCACTCAACGCCGCCAAGCTGTTTGCCTCAACACTCAGCCAGAAGCACCTCAATGAAGAACAACAGGGCCTGCTGAACCACCTCGAAGGTGCCTTACAATCGTCAGAAGATGTGTTATCGGTACTGGTCGAAATTGCCAAGCTGGATGCTGGTGCCATGGAACCGGTGTTGCACCCGGTGCAACTGAGTACCGTGCTGAAACCCCTGCGTGATGAATTTACCGCGCTGGCAGCCGACAAGGGCCTGCAACTGAGGGTACGCCCCTGTGAGGATATCTGGGTCACCAGTGACGCTCACTGGCTGCGCCGCATTTTACAGAACCTGCTCAGTAACGCGGTGCGCTATACCCACCATGGCAGCGTATTATTGGGCTATCGACGCCGCCACAACCGCATTGTAGTACAGGTATGGGATACCGGTCAGGGTATACCGGCCAACAAGCTGCAGGAAATTTTTGGTGAATTCAAACGGTTGAACGAAGGCAAACAGGATATCAAAGGCCTCGGGCTCGGTCTGGCGATTGTCGACCGGATGACCAAACGCATGGATCACCAGGTCAGCGTACGATCCATCCCAGGCAAAGGCACCTGCTTCAGCCTGACCCTACCCCTCGCCCAGGCCGATGTTACCCGGCAGGACAATCACGACCAGACCGTTATCGCTACCGCCAGTTTCGAGGGCATTCCCACCTTTTGTATCGACAACGATGATGAGGTGCTCGCGGGCATGCAGGCATTGCTGGGCAGTTGGCATTGTGATGTGTACGCCTGCAAGGATCTGGAAATGACCCGACAGATTCCCTTCAAGCCCGCCATTATGCTGGCGGACTATCAGTTGGACAACGATGAAACCGGCCTGCAGGCCATGTCGTACCTGCGCGAGCGGTTTGGCGACCAGGCGATTCCAGGCATTCTGATTTCAGCCGACCCGCGCCAGTCAGTAGCCGAAGAAGCCAAGGCGCTGGGGTATTACTTTTTGCGTAAACCGATACGCCCGGCAGCCTTGAGGGCCTTGATCCGACGATTGGTTTAACCTGTTCCGCCCTGTTCTGTTGAACCACAACATCGGCCTCTATCACCGCGTATCACGTGCCGAACAGGCTAACGATCAACTCCCGGATTGTGCGTTCGCCATCTGGGTATCTGGCTTTTCAATATCCAGACTTTGCACCGCAATCACCGCCTGGGTTCGGGTACGCACACCCAGCTTGCGAAAAATAGCGGTGACGTGGGCCTTGATGGTAGCTTCGCTGACGTCAAGATCGTAGGCTATCTGCTTGTTCAACATCCCTTCCGCCATCATGGTCAGAACACGAAATTGCTGTGGCGTCAGACTGGCGAGGCGCGCAGCGATGTCCAATGCATTCTGGTTAGGGTGATGCTGATGACGACGCGCAATATCGGGTAAATACAACTCTCCTTCCAGTACCTTGCGAATCGCGATGGCGATGTCTTCTAACGGCGAGGATTTGGCAATGTATCCCGACGCCTGGTGATCCAGCGCCTGACACATAATGGCCGGGTCTTCACAGGCCGATACCACAATTACGGGAATTTCCGGGTAGTGGGAGCGTAAATATACCAGCCCGGAATAACCGTGAGCACCGGGCATTTGCAGATCGAGCAAGATCAGATCGGCATCGGAATGTTGTTCAACGACGCGTTGTAATTCCGGCAGCGAGTCCGCCTGGGGGATATCGGCATCAGGTACCAACTGTTTCACGGCCTGATGCATCGCGGTACGAAATAACGGGTGATCGTCTGCAATAATTATTTTTTGGGCAAGCTGCATGGGGTCCTCCTGAGCGAACAGCGTATCGCTGCTCGGTGATGCCTCCGGTCGGTCAGGCCGGATCATCTTAAACGGGCTGGGAAGCCGACAAAAAACAACGCCGACTGCAGAACCAACTGCAATCGGCGTGTTTGAGTCTGATCGATCAGCGTCTGTGAATCAACGTCTGTTAATCAGCGATTTTTACGATTCTCAATCAGGCTGTCGACCACGGTAGGATCCGCCAGCGTTGAGACATCACCCAATGCATCGTGCTCGTTGGCGGCAATCTTGCGCAAAATACGACGCATGATCTTGCCGGAACGGGTTTTTGGCAGTCCAGGGGTAATCTGGATCAGATCCGGCGTTGCCACCGGACCAATCTCGGTACGAACCCACTTGCGCAGCTCCTGCACCAGCTCATCACTGCCTTCTTCACCCGAGTTCAGAGTGACGTAAACATAGATACCCTGACCCTTGATATCGTGCGGGTAACCGACCACGGCTGCTTCAGCCACTTTCGGGTGAGCAACCAGGGCACTTTCCACTTCTGCGGTACCCATGCGGTGGCCGGAAACGTTGATGACATCATCAACACGGCCAGTGATCCAGTAGTAACCATCTTCGTCACGACGGGCACCGTCACCGGTGAAGTACATGCCACGGAAGGTGGAGAAGTAGGTTTGGACAAAACGGTCGTGGTCACCAAAAACGGAACGGGACTGGCCCGGCCAGCTGTCAACCATGACCAGATTGCCTTCTGTTGCACCGTCCAGAATCATACCGGAGTTATCAACAATCGCTGGCTGAACACCAAAGAACGGCCGCGTCGCCGAACCGGGTTTCAGCGCTGTTGCACCTGGCAGTGGCGTAATCATGATGCCGCCAGTCTCGGTCTGCCACCAGGTATCAACGATCGGGCAGTTGTCTTCACCGATGGTCTTATTGTACCAGTCCCAGGCTTCCGGGTTGATTGGTTCACCCACAGAACCCAGCAACCGCAACGAGCTGCGAGAAGTCCCGTCCACCGCTGCCGTACCTTCAGCCATCAGTGAGCGAATCGCTGTGGGCGCGGTGTAGAGGATATTCACCTGATGCTTGTCGACAATCTGGCACCAGCGGTTGATGGACGGATAGTTAGGCACACCTTCGGAAATCAGCGTGATACCGCCATTCAGCAGCGGGCCGTAAATCAGGTAGGTATGGCCGGTAATCCAGCCGACATCCGCCGTGCACCAGTACACATCACCGTCGTGGTAATCGAACACATACTGGTGGGTAATGGAAGCCCACACCATATAACCGCCGGTTGTATGCACCACACCCTTGGGCTTGCCGGTAGAACCGGAGGTATACAGGATAAACAGCGGATCTTCAGAGTCCATCGCTTCCGCAGGACAGTTGGGCGACGCCAACGCAACCAGGTCGTGGTACCAGACGTCACGATGAGGATGCCACGCCACATCGGCACCGGTACGCTTGACGACAATGACTTTTTCCAGTGACTTGATCGCCGGGTTGGTCAGCGCCTCATCCACATTGGCCTTCAGGGCAACGGTGCGACCGGCACGAACCCCTTCGTCAGAAGTAATGACCAGCTTGGTATTGGAATCTTCAATACGTCCGGCCAGGGCTTCCGGAGAGAAGCCACCAAATACCACCGAGTGAATGGCACCAATACGGGTACACGCCAGCATGGCAACGGCAGCTTCAGGAATCATCGGCATGTAAATACACACCACATCGCCACGACGAATGCCCTGGCCACGCAGTGCGTTGGCAAAGCGCGAGACTTCTTCGTGCAGCTCTTTATAGGTAATGTTTTTGCTCTCATCCGGGTTATCCCCTTCCCAGATGATGGCAGTCTGGTCACCACGAGTTTCCAGATGACGGTCAAGACAGTTGTAGGCCATGTTGGTGGCACCGTCTTCAAACCAGCGAATATCGACGTTGTGATCGTCGAAGGACACATTGCGAACCTTGGTAAATGGACGCATCCAGTCGATACGTTCCATTGCTTGCTCACGCCAGAACCCTTCAGGGTTAATGACGGACTGCTGGTACATCTGCAGGTACTTGTCGTTATCAATCCAGGCTGAATCAGCAAACTCCGGCTTTACCGGATAAACCTTCTGGTCGCTCATGGCGTACTCCCCTCTTTTATTTTATGTTATCGCGCATTCCGTGTGTCCGGGGCAGCGATACAAACTGCTGACCCCATATTGGTCATTGGCGGGTGGGCAAAAAATTAGACAATGGTCTATTTATGGCGATTTGAATTTTTACCACGCCAGGATTGGACATTCCGTGCCACTGTAACGGTCTGTATTTCCCCCGTTATTGCCAGACAACCCGTCTGTTTCAGTGTCTCACTGCCTGCCAGTCAGTGCTACTGCAGAGAATAAACTCGCCTCTATCATCCGTCGCTTCCAATCACACCCAAGCCCCTGCGGGGTGCGGATTTGTACCAGTCGACCGTTAAAAGAACAGGTAGCCAATAACCGTTGAAATAGCATGGTCATGAGCATAACACTGTTAAAAACGTAAGTTACATCAGCCATTTAGCCGATTTACTCAGCTATAGGTAGTTATACTAGTGCCTCTTTACCGGTACGACTTTTGGCTAATTTTATACCCGTAGAGGACTAACCCATAGTGGCCGCGCAGAACAATGATAATTACAAAAGGAGAGCGAGCACATGCGCAAAACCTCACTGATCCTGTTGGCCTCGGCAACCCTGCCGATGGCTGTACAGGCTGCAAACACAGAATTCAGTTACGGCGGCTACATCAAAATGGACGCTATGATATCCAACTACTCTGAAGGTGAAATTGCCTCGACCAGCAGTGGCCGTGACTTTTACGTTCCTTCAGCCACGCCAACCGGTAACACGGGCAACGACAGCAGCGCCTTCGATATGGGCGCTCAAACATCACGAATCAACTTCAAGACCGTCACCACCCTCAATTCTGGCGAAAAAGTGACTACCTTTGTTGAGATGGACTTCCTGACCGGGTCTGGCAACGAAGTGGTATCCAACTCCAATTCTCCACGTCTGCGCCATGCCTTCTTCAAGCATGGGAATTACACTTTCGGCCAGACCTGGTCGACCTTTATGAATACCGGTGCACTGTTGGAAACCGTCGATTTCCTCGGCGTCAGTGACGGCACCGTGTTCAACCGTCAGGCGCAAATCCGCTACACCAATGGTGGCTTGCAACTGGCACTGGAAAACCCGGCAACCACGGTCAACGGTGTTGGTAATACCGATGATTCTGCGCTGCCAGACATGATCGCACGCTACAACTTCAAGGCCGGCAATGCCGACCTGTCCGTTGCCGGTATCGCCCGTAACCTGGCTTATAAAGACGAAGCAAACAACATTGATGAATCCATCATGCGCTTCGGTATGAACGTTTCCGGTAAGCTGATGGTGGGTAAAGATGACCTGAAATTCAGCATCACCAAGGGTCATGTCGCCCGCTACGTTGGTCTAGCCATGTCCAGCGATGCGACGCTGACCAACAAGGGTGATCTGGTAGGCAATAACGTCACTGCGGCCTTTATTGGCTTCCGCCACCACTGGAACGACAGTGTTCGCAGCACCATTGGCTACAGTATGATCAATGCTGACAACCATGCTGATGCTGGCACCGCCGTTAATAAATCCTCCAAAAGCATGCGCGCCAACGTTATGTGGAGTCCGGCAGAGAAGATGACTTATGGTGTTGAGCTAAGCAAGGCAACATTGGAAAAAGAAAGCGGCGTTGATGGTGATATGACGCGGGCGCAGTTTACTGCCAAATACGCCTTCTGATTGATCCGTTCAAACAACAAACCCGACGTCATGTCGTAATGCTGTTCACTTAAGCGGAGCAGCATTACGATCAACCGGATAGCGGGTTTTGCTCATCTTCACCGTTCGCGGACTTCCTGGCCTCGAACGGCGTTCCAAAAACAGTCCACCAATCCCCGATCTCAGTTCCGATAACCGCCTGCCAGCCCCTGATACCGGTGTTGCGTTCGCCATGATGATGAGTTGCACGGCTATATACTGGCACACAGGCTTGAAACGCATGTCGCTGGGAGAGCGATTGAATTCCGCTGCCGCCAGTGCCGCTTCCCGACGGATGAGGTTGTAACTCAGTAGCAACCCCCAGACCTCTTGATACACCAGAGCGACGGTTTTGCTTCTCAACGTCAGGGCGTTTGACTGCATCGAGCTTTTGATATCCCGGAACCCCAGTTCAATTTCCCAACGCTCCCGATACAGAGCGACCACCGCTTTGGCGGGGGACGTGTCAATCGGCAATGAGGTCAGTAACACCTTCTCTTTGCCGTGGGTTGTATAACGGATTTCTCGTGCCTGCCATACGGAAGGGAGTTCCGGGTGTTTCTTTCGGGCTTGCGGAGACACCTTCATTTCGATCAGTCGGTCATCCGCGTCATAGCGCTCCACCTCGGTACTAACGATGTTTTTCCTTGCGGGCGTTAGCCAATGACGGTCGGTGCCAGTACGGTTCAGGCTCAGCATCAAATGCGCACTCCAGAAGCCCTTGTCAAACAAGGTGACAGAGTGATCTGGAATCTGTGCCAGAAACGAGTCTGCCAGCGTCATTTCACTGCGACGATAGGGACTGAGTTGCGCATCCAGCAGAATATGGGAACGGACATTCATCAGCGCCACCAGGCGCATCATGGGATAAGGCGTCTGCCGGTTGGTCGAGGTATTACCCGAGCCAAAATGATCGCGTAGTTCAGGCGTGTCCTGAGTTCTCAGTACCGCGCCATCGACCGCCATGACTTGTAACCCGTCAATCATCACCCTTGTGGCGTTCCTTTGCCCAGACGTCGCCGGTTTGCCGGAACAACCATTTAACGGGGTCGGCACCCAGCCGCTTGCGGGCTTCGGTGACACCGCTACGGGCCAGTAGACGGTCTGAAGCGAGCCCTTGAGCACATACATTCAAGCGCCGAGCCACTTCATGAACGGGTTCGTCACGGAACAGTGCCATTCCCAGAACCAACCAGAGCACTTGTTCAGAGGGAAGGCGTCGACGTCGAATGGTGGCTTTACTGCTTAATCGAAGCGCCGACCAGACCGAAGACTATTACGCGCTGCGTACCGGGGTGAGCTACAACACCCAACCCTGGCAGTGGAACAACCGGCTGGAATACCGAGACGGCCGAGAAACCGACAAATGGGTCGTTTCCTCCGCGCTTTGCCACCCGATCAGTGACACCTTGTCTACCGGTGCCAGTCTGGACTTCTTCCGCTCCATGGCAGGCAGCATTTACAGTCAACAACTGGATGCCATGTTTGACTTGGCACTGCGCCCGCAACAGGCTCGCTATGCCGCCTTGTGGCAAACGCGCTGGCTGCAGACTGCGGATGGCGGTAACCACACACCCGATCGCACTCGCAAGCTGATTAACAACATTCATGCTAACTGGATGTTCACCAGTCGCGATCAGCTTGCCGGGCAGTACGGATTGAAACGGGTGCTGAGTCAATACGATGGCGACGACTACGCGGCTTCGATCGACTATATGGCTGGAGAATGGCGTCATCACCTGACCGACCGCTGGGACGTTGGTGCCCATGGCCGCCGCCTGCACAGCTATGAAGCTGGCCAGTCGGAACATGGCACCGGTTTCTCGCTAGGCTGGATTCCCAAAACCAACGTCTGGCTGAGTGTGGGCTATAACTTTTCCGGCTTTATCGACAGTGATTTTTCGGCAGCGAACTACACTGCCCAGGGTGTCTTTCTGAAAGTCCGCTTCAAGGCGGACCAGCAGTCGCTGGCAGCGATGCGCTCGTCGTTTGACTGATTCCGTTTGCTTGACCCGATTGATCCAATGCCGCACGCCCAGCCCAGGTGACTAATTTTCAGACACATGCTTCTTTCGACCAGACGGTTTTTGTATAGTTCGGTCACATCCGTCTGCAGGAAGCTACACATGAGTTCACAGCGTTCGAAGTATCTTTCCCAAACCCTGATGGCCGTTGCGGTTGCTACTGCTTCCATGTCGGCCCTGGCAGAATATGAAAACCGTTCCTTCAGTGTTTTTGGTGCTGCTGGCATGCAATACATTAACTACAGCGAAAAGTTGAACAACTACTACGGTGTCAACATGAAGTCGACTTTCGAGACGGTCAACTTTGTGCAGCGTTCCGGTGGTTATACGGCAGTGAATGACACTCTCGGTTTTTCCATCATCTCATCTTCGACACTACTGAGCTTTGAAGATCGAGAAGACTGGGAACTGAAAGGCGAAGACGGTTACGTGCAGCAAAACACCACGTCACTGAGTTTCCAGACTCTGGACATGATGATGTCCTACCACTTACAGAACGGCTGGTACGCCTCAGCCGGGATGCACTACCAGAAAACCGCCTTCTCTCGTTTTGACTGGACCACCGGCAACGCCAACGACGCCTACAACGCCACGATCAAGGATTACATTACCAACAACCCGGCGATGATGGACGTGGTGCAGCAATACATCGATCAATTCGATGATATCTCCAACGAAGCCGATTATTTTGATCTTATCCGCAACGACCCGGAAACCAACCAGACCGTTGTATTTGAGGATGCCAGTAATTTTGGCGCCATGATTGGCATCGCCTACGACAGTTATTTTATGAAACAATCCAGTGGCATGCGTTACCAGTTTTCTCTGGAAGTTGGCACACCAATCTACGAAAAAATCCTCAACAGCAGCCACAATGGTTCACTTGAACGCACCTTCGGTGGCGGTCTGGATGTCACTGGCAAACTGGGGGTTGGTTATCAGTTCAGCCAGCAACTGAGTACCATGTTGCTGATTACTGGTCTGTACAGTCATCGTGACAAGATTCAGGAATGGTCCAACGCACTGGATTCTGTCACCCTGCCGGAAAACACCCTATACGCTGCAGCCGCGTATATCTCTGTTGGCTGGAACTTCGAGTAGCCAGCCCAGGGATGGGGACAGAGCCCCATCCCTACGTTTTGCTGTACGCTGCCCAGCTGGTAATACGATGATCAATCACCGGCAATCCCACCGTAAAGTGATACAGCACTTGCCACTGGTCGTTTTGCAGGCCAAACAGGTTATGCACCATGTCATCGTAGTAACAACCAATCCCGGTGCCGCGTAATCCAGCCGCTTCCGCTTCCAGATATAATACCTGTCCGATAGCACCGGCTTGCCAGTAAAGATGGCGGTAGCTCCAGGGTTCGGTTTCCAGTTTTTTGCAGTCTGCCATCATGGCGAGGCTGAAAGCGCTTTCTCCAGCGATGGCTTGTTGGCAACTGAGGCGCATCGCCGTACGGCGTGTCCCGGCAGCTAACAAGCGATGGAACGACAGATGCGGCGGTGCCGAATCGACTTCTTGCCACTGAAATTCTGCCCGTAATTGTCCCCGCATATCCGGCAGCGCTACATTACTGTCGCGCTGCAGGCAATACAGGCCGGAAGGTAATCCTTCCACCTTGTGCACAAACAGCATCAGCTGTACGCCAGTGGCAAACGGCAAGGTGTTCCATGGGCTGTAGTCAGACCGTGGCAGACAGTGATCCAGCAAGGGGTAGAAATCGGCCAGCGCCATGCCCCCGGCAGGATCAAATGCCTGTGCCGAACGACGCTGCCGAATCAGCCGCGCCGCCGGTTCGACCGCACGTTGGCCACTGGCACAGATAGGCACCGACCAGCTTGCGGATGCTGGCGGCATTAGCGGCTCGACCACCTGAATGGCTGCAGTGGTAATACTGGCAGCTTTGGCGACATCGTCGATCACCGGCCATT
Organism: uncultured Oceanobacter sp.; assembly: GCA_913061185.1. Classification (GTDB taxonomy): domain Bacteria; phylum Pseudomonadota; class Gammaproteobacteria; order Pseudomonadales; family Oceanobacteraceae; genus Oceanobacter; species Oceanobacter antarcticus. Next base: position 56,755 of record CAJXTI010000004.1, on the reverse strand, counting down.
GATAAAAGTGGCGTTTGTCGAGCACATTGGCGTGGCCAGACCACGCCCCTTGTTGTACATGCTCCCGTATTTTCTCCAACCACCGGTGTGACGCAGCCATTGAAGCAGTATCAGTCTGATCGCTGGCGAGCAAATTCAGCATACAATCAGGATGTTCCGCTTCTGCCACCGAGCCATCCGCTTGTTGCAGATCCTGCGGGCGATCCAACCCCAGCAAGCTCGCCAGAGAGCTGTCTGGCAGCGCCACTGGGCGAATCTGGCGACTCGCCCAGCCCAGTGTCGAAGCCGCAAAGCTGACCGCCGCCAGCGCATGACCGACATCAAGCTGACAGTAGCGATAGCCACGTTCGCCGTATTTCCAGGCTTCGCGCCAGTGCACCGAACTTAATCCCAGATACAGCAGCGGCGTTGCAGACCCGGTGACCGCATCCAGCGGGCAACGCAACTCCAGTGCATGCTGATCCGGGCGATAGTGATAAACACCGTCTTCCAACCCCGCAATCGAACAAGCCACCAGATAACATTCTGTCGGGTGCAGGTTGCCGCTGGACGGGTTTACCCGCAGCGACCATTTGGCGCTGCCGAACTGCTTCCAGGCCGACAAGGCCAGCGACAATTCAAGTAACAAGCCCAGTTGCGCCAGATCAGGGATGACCACGGGCGGGCTAGCCGCTGGTTGCGGTTGCCACAGCTGTTCCCAGCGCCGGCTGTTGGGGTCAAGAATCAACTCCGAGGCAGCCAATGGCAAACTGGTCAGCCGGGCGCCGTCGTAACGCCGGAACGGATCGGGCTGAGCATCCCAGTCGATACTTTCCGGCCCGGCAGCGTAAGCATCCGGCAGATGACGGGTGCGTTGGTGGTATTCCCTGATTAACATACGGGATCGCTCAATGACTAGTGGGTGGCTCGGCGCTGATTTCATCCGGGAAGCAGGTCACCAGATGAATCGGATTCCCCGCATCGTCCGGAAAACACACCAGCAACATTTCCTGCTCAGGATCTTCTTCCAGATGACCAGTATTAACCAGCATTCCCATAGTGCCCGGTTCGGCAAAGACATGGCTTTCCGGTGCACTGGGTACAGAGCCATCGTTGGTGATGGTAACGGTGGCAAAGACGGCGTCGCCTTTTTGCAATTGAGTCATGTTGCAGCTCCTGTCGTTGTCGGCTTTGTCGTGTCGTATTGACGACAATTACCGAAGAATCAGTCGGATAACAGACCTTGTCCATTACCCGCACCGGATGTGGTTTTCCCTTGAAAACAGCGGCTTGCCTGCTATAACAAGCGCCAGAACCCACCGTTTGAGCGCTGAGCGTTTTCACTGGAATACCCTGTGCAGAGCAAGAGTTTTGCCATACCGTTGTCTGGCACCGCCAGGACCTACAGGAGTTGCCCCATGCCCGTCACTCTCGAACCCGTTACGCTGCAGCCCGTCACCATCAGCTGGATGGTCGAGCATGGCTTCGACCCGCAACGCCTCGACAAGCCAGGCCGTTACCACGACACGCCACTGATTCTCGCCAGTCGTCAGGGCCGATTTGATGTGGTTTCCGACCTCGCCACCATGCCGGACGCCATCGCCACGAACGCCCTCAACCATCGCAATATGGATGGTACCAATGCCCTCTGGGCTGCGGTTGTTGCCGATGACTATGCCATTGCCGAGCTGCTGCTAACCCTGGGGATCGATCTCGATAATCTTAATGACAATGGCGCCAGCGTGCTGATGTATGCTGCCTCCAGTGGTAAAACCCCCTGGGTCGCCTGGCTACTCGACAAGGGGGCCGATACCCGTGCCGAAACCCTCGATGGCTTCACCGCCCTCGACCTGGCCAGCAATATTGACTGTCTGCGTTTGCTCAAACGCGCCAAAACAGGTGAGACTGGCGCCTGAGTCCGACAGGCTCCCAGTTACCCGCATAACCCGCCCGGAGAGCACGGTTCGAATGGATATTTCCAGTGCAGACCTCACCGCTGTTTGGCTCACCATCAAACTGGCAACGCTGGTGACCCTGATTCTGTTGCTGCTGGCCACCCCGATTGCCTGGTGGCTGGCGCATACCCGTCACCCGTTACGGGGACCCGTGAGTGCGCTGGTCGCTCTGCCGCTGGTGTTGCCTCCCAGTGTATTGGGGTTTTATCTGCTGCTCACCATGGGGCCACATGGACTGATTGGCCAGCTGACCCAGAGTCTCGGCCTCGGAACCTTGCCGTTCACCTTTGCCGGACTGGTGGTGGCCTCGGTGTTTTACTCCTTGCCCTTTGTGGTACAACCGATCCAGAACGCTCTCGAAGCGCTCGGTGATCGTCCACGGGAAGCCGCTGCGACGCTGGGCGCTGGGCCATGGGATACTTTTTTCCACGTTATACTGCCGCTGGCTCGCCCCGGTTTTTACACCGCAGCGGTATTGGGGTTTGCCCATACCATTGGTGAATTTGGCGTGGTACTGATGATTGGCGGTAATATCCCCGGCGTCACCCAGGTCATTTCGGTGCAAATCTACAACCATGTTGAAGCACTCGACTACGGCCGCGCTCACACCCTGGCCGCCGGTATGGTGGTCTTTTCTTTTGTAGTGTTGCTGCTGTTGTATGGTTTTCGACGTGACCAGGGAGCCAAACCGCTGCTATGAACATGAACCCACTTAAAAAAACAACGTTAGCAACGGCCAGTCGTCATCCCCAGGGCGAACACCCTGAGCTGTTGGTACGCTGTTACCTGCAACGACCAGGCTTTACCCTTGACGTCGATCTCGCTCTGCCCGGTCGTGGCGTCAGTGTTTTATTTGGACACTCAGGTTCTGGCAAAACTACACTGCTGCGCTACATTGCCGGGCTTGAACGCGCCAGCGGCGAACTGGTGTTTCAGGGTCAGTGCTGGCAAGACAAGCACCGTTCTGTGCCGACCTGGCAACGGGCGCTGGCCTATGTATTCCAGGAATCCAGCCTGTTTGATCACCTGACCGCAGCAGGTAACCTTCAGTTTGCCATCCAGCGGGCCCGAGGCCCGGTTGAAGCGGACGACCTCGAACAGGTGACAGAGCTGCTCGGTATTCAGCACACGCTGAAGCGCTACCCACATCAGCTTTCCGGTGGCGAGCGCCAACGGGTTGCCATCGCTCGCGCCTTGCTCAGCAAACCGCGCTTGTTATTGATGGACGAACCACTGGCGTCACTGGATGAACAGCGCAAACAGGAAATTTTACCCTGGCTGGAACGGCTGAAAAACCATCTTGATGTGCCGATTGTGTACGTTACCCACTCCCCTGCGGAAGTCGCCCGACTGGCCGATTATCTGGTTGCTCTCAAGGATGGCCTGGTCGTCGCCAGCGGAACCCTGAACGACACCCTCACCCGGCTCGATTTCCCATTGCAACAGGGAGAAGATGCCAGCGTAGTGTTGCAAGGTCACATCCGCGAACGCGACAGCCACTGGCAACTGGTACGTATCGGCTTTGCCAATCAGCCACAGGACGAAGACGATGGTTCGATCTGGATCAGCGATCCGGCCTGTCGGAAAGATGCTCCCGACAGCCTGACCAACCGCACTGGCAACGCCATCGACCAGCCCGTACGGGTGCGTATTCTGGCTCGCGACGTCAGTCTGTCACTCAACCGCCACGACGACACCAGCATTGTGAATGCCTTGCCCTGTACTGTCGAAGCCCTCAGTAACGGCGACCACGATGCACTGGCGCTGGTACGGGTCAAGGTCGGCGAGACCCGGCTGCTGTCACGCATGACTCGCCGTTCGGTGGTGCACCTGGGGCTGACACCCGGCCAAACACTCTGGGCACAAGTGAAGTCGGCAGCACTGTTGTAAACTGTGTTATATGACGGCCCTTGTAAAACAGCACCGCCCATTGAACAGTCAAACGTGTGAACAGCCAAACGTGGAACCGATCAGTCGCTTTCGCCCCACAGATAATCGTCTATTTCTTTCATCAGAAAAGCATTGTCTTTCAGGTTGGCGGCCAGTGTTTCCGCTTCGTCACGACTGTAGCCGTAGAGGTTAAAACTGGTTGTACCAGCGGTATCACCATCGTACGACATATGCACAAACAACAACCAATTGTCTGACTCCGAGGTGGGCTTCAGCTCGATGATGGCGCGCAGCTTGCCTTCGAGCTGGAGTAAATAGTGGCTGCTGGTTATCTCCGGGTTTGACCCGGCAAGGGTGATGTTTTTTGTCATACCTGACTCCGTTTCAGGTGCTCCACCAGTGCGGCATCCATAGTGGTTACGTGGAGATCGAACCAGCCGGGTAGTTGTTCCAGAACGTAGGCGCGACCAAAGCTGACACGGCCACTTTCGACACGGGCACGGAAATTGGTCATTTCGCCCAGTACCCGGTTATGTTCACCCCGGTGTTCAGTGCAGGCAGGGTAGCTCGATTGCACCATCAGGGTATTTTCACGTTCAAAGTGATGGCTCAGGTGATCGGTCAGTTGGCCAAATTGCTGGATAAATTCGGCGCCTGAAGCGGCCTCCAACCGGGCTAGCCATTCGGTAAACTCTTGGTGATCACCATCAATATCGGTATGTCCCAAGGTCAGAGGGACAGGGATTGGGCGGCTTGTCATTAACTGTCATCATCCGTCAGACTGAGGGCCATCTGGTACACCACACTGCCACCTACTTCATCACTGGGATCAAGTGCCAACAGCTTGGCTAACACCTGCTCAGCCAAGGCAATATTCCCGGCTCTCAGCGAGACAAAACCAAGGGCTTTCATGCTGTACAGATACAACCGTACCGGGCCATGAATACCGTTGGCCAGCAGGGTATCAAACGGTGTTGATGCCGAGGTCAGCAAACGCCAGTCTGGCTGAAAACCGGCTTGTTGAGCTGCCCGTTGCAACACCTGTTCAATCAGTTGTCGCGAGGCATCAAAACAGTTGGCGTAGGCGTACATTTTGTAGAGCGCGATCTGTACTTCCAACTGTTCTGGCAGATGTTCTGCCACTTGTTGTAACAGCCGTTCAGCACGGTGCCAGTCGCGGGCAATATCGATCGGTTCACGTAATAGCCGCTGGACGTCAAGTGAGACCAGACCATCAGGACTCAGGGGGGCGTCGTTAAATAATTCTCGTACCAGCATGATCAATCAGACTCCGGGTCAGGCGGCATCGGCTGATGCATTGGACTGGCTGGCGCGTTTTTCAGGCAGTAGCCCCTGTTGCCGAATCCAGCCTTTGAATTCTTTCATTACCGGGCGCGACAGCCGGGTTTCTGCCAGCAAGCGCCGCTCGTAGACTTCAAGAGTCAGCGCCGGATCCAGCTCGGCGAGGGTTTCCCGAGGCAGTTCTGATGCCTGCGCCTGCATGTTTGCCAGATACAGGCAATGACGGGCGCGAACAATCAGCTGGTGAGTATCACTGCCCAGTAACTCCCCTGGCTGATGTTTGACAGCATCATAAAGCCAGGTCATGCGGACTTTTTCGTGACGCGGCATTTTGCATTTACCATCGAGTACTTTCAGCATCACAGTGGTGGCACAGTCCACCTGTTCCGGTGTCAGCGGGTGGTTAATCACCCAGACTCGTACCAGTGCTTCCGCAGTGATTGCGGCAGACGAGCCTGAATCAGCGAGCATGCCCATGACAACCCTCCTGATTCTGCTGCAGGCAAAGATCCCGGTAGGCTTGCAGCGATTCGTCAATACCAAGGTAAGCGTAGTCATCAACAGGTTCGACGCCGATAGCACGGAGTTTGTCGGCAGGACCATCACCAACCCGAGCGACCAAAACAGCGTCACAGTCCTGAATAGTGGTCAGGATATCGGCCATGGCGGCGTGATCTGCACTGTGGCCGTGGCAATACAGACTCACCTCTCGTTGTTCGAGTGACTCAATGCCGTCTGCCGTCAACTGATACACCACAAAGGTTTGTGCATGGCCAAAATGCTGGTTGATCGACACGCCATCCTTGCTGGCGACTGCCACCCGCCAGCCCTGATGTGAGGCATGCAACAACAGCGGCCCAGACTCAGACACTGGCTTTCAGCCGCGCTGCGGCTGCCTCTCGTACTTCGTTGTCTTCGTCTTGCAGTACCGGGTGCAAGGTATCCAGCGGGGCGTTGGCTACTGCTTCCAGCCGTACCGTCCAGTCCGGGTCATCAAGCAGCACCACCACATCCGGCCCATGTAAGCGGGAAGCCACAATACGACGCACTTCTGGTTCCGGGTCGTGGGCCATCATTACCAGACTTTCTTCTGGCAGGCGTTTGGCCACCATTTTGCGTACCTGGCGATCTTCATCCCGCATAAAGCGGAACAGACGTCCTTCCGGCAGCCGCTGCACCACGTAGGCCCGCACCAGATAGTCACGGTCGACGGCCATTTTTTCCAGCTGTTCCAGGGGCAGACGATCCGCCACAGTGATCCGTACTTCGCGATCTTCATCATTCATCAGCGCGTGTAGCTGCTCTCGTGGCAAGCGGTAGGCAACAGCACGACGTACAGCTTCGTCAGAGTCGGTGACCAGTCTGCCGAGATCTTCCAGCGGGGAATAACGAACCGCAATGGCGCGGCGTTCCCAAAAGGCATCGGCCAGGTAATGACGTGCCAGTTCCGGGTTGAAACGCAAAAAGCGATCCATTTGCCGCCCGCTGTCGACCGCGATACAGGCATCACCGGGGATGCAGCGACCAGCCAGTAACAGATTGGCACGGTAACGGCAGCGACGGCAGTCGCCAATCGGAGTGAGATTCTCGGTATCAGAATTCATGCTGTCTCCGCTAGTCGTCAATAATTTCGGCAAATACAACCCCGGAAGCAACTTCAACATCGCGGGTCAGGGTCGAGCAATGATCACGGGAATCCACCAGAAACACGTTAAACCCCGGTCTTTCAAGGTAGGGATACGGGAAGTTGATGTCGTCATCAAAGCACCAGGTAAAGTGCATGCCTTTGTACTGCTCACGCAGTTCAAGCAGGGTTTGTTCACTCAGGCCCTGTTGTTCGACATAGTCAAAAATAACTTGCAGTTGATGGCGATTACTCATGATAAACACTCCTGCTGTCTGGCCCAGGTCGCCCGTGCGGACGCTTCCATAATTTTTAACAACCAGGGTGGTGGTGTTTGATCCAGCACCCGTTGGAACTCAGCCATCATGGCAGTCGCAGCGCGTGGCGATCCTGACTTGACCGGGTGTAAACCGGCATTCACCACTTTGGCACTGGCAATGCCACCAATGGTCAGTGCGCAGAGGACGTGACAGTCGCGAATCAGACCCGCTCTGGCGCTGTGTTTGTCGCCTTCAAACTGGTCTGCGAGCGTTCTTGTATCTGGCACTTCACGCACATCAATCAGGCGTATTTCCTGTGCCGATACCTGATACACCAGAAACCGCTCACAGGTGCCAAACGGGCCATCAACCCGATCACCCCGATTGGAAGCGCAGGCAATACGCACAGAACCTGGCATATCACCTTCGTCGTAGGCTTGTGGCGTTGGCACCGACTGGCGCATATCCACTCCCTGCCCGCGCAGCAGGGCAATGACCTGACGCAGGGTGTCATCGCTGACCGGTTTCAGTGCTCCCCGGCCCGACTGACGCAGACGATTCAGACGTAAACGCCCGAGCCGTTGTGGCGTTAAAGGCAACCCCACTGCCCGGATCAGAATCTCCATCCACTCTGCCAGAGCTATATCGGGCAATAACCTCGACGCCATACCAATCCGCAGCGCAACGTGGTCGTTCAACCCAGACGCCGCGGCCACCTCAAGCCTCCGCGCCGCGTTTTGCCCGAATGGTCAGGGGCAAATCCGGCTTACCGGGCAAGGTGTCAATGATATAGCTGGAGCCATCACCCAGGGTCAGCTCACCCCCCCAGGTATCGGCAGTATCAAATTCGATGGAAGCGACAATGTCTTCCTGGTCTTTTTTGGGTACATACAGGGTCAGCTCACCCTTGTCATTTTCGCGCAGCATTACGTTTGGCATGAGACTACCCTCTATCGAGTTGGATCTGACTAAATGGGTATGCAGAAAAGCCACGAAAAATCAGATTTCTCGCGGCTTTTCAGACCCCGGCCTGAACCGGGAAGCGACACTACTACGTCGTTTACAACGTTAAACACGGGGAGTGGTGGTTGACATCAGAGCCAATTCCAACGCTGCTCTGATGATGATGCCAGCCACACCCAGTGTGATTCTTAGCGAATCAAATCGTAGTTATAGTCAGTGGTCTGCATGCCGCGAGTATCATCATCCAGACGTTCCAGCACTGCGTTGACGATGGTGGTCAGCATCTGCATGGCACCTTCGTAGCCCAGGGTAGTCTGGCGATGCAGGTGGTGACGGTCAAAGATCGGGAAGCCCAGGCGGATCAGTGGAACTTCGAACTCTTTGCCCTTGTACAGGGTGTCACGCTGGATAAACTTGCCGTAGCTGTTACCAATCATGAAGTCTGGCTGGTTGGTGAATACCAGTGAGCGCATGTGCCACAGGTCTTTACCGATGTGAACTTCACAGTCGGAACCTTGTGGGTATGTAGCCAGCATGGCATCCATCATTTTCTTCCAACGCTTGTTACCGTTGTTAGCCAGAATATGAGTCGGTTCACAACCCAGTTCCAACAGGAACTTGGTCATGCCTTCGACGTAGTCTGGATCACCCCAAAGTGCGAACTTCTTGCCGTGCAACCAGGTGTGGGAGTCGGTCATCATGTCGACCAGGCGACCACGCTCTTTTTCCAGTTCCGCCGCGATTGGCTTGCCGGTGATTTCGCTGACTTTCATCAGGAATTCGTCGGTCCAGCCCAGACCCATAGGGATCTTCAGAGCAGGGACGTCGTGCTTCCAGGTGCCCTTGATGAACTTGGTGGTTTTTACCAGCTGGTTAGGCTGCAGCATGATGGTGTTCAGTGCGTTTGGCGCATCCTTCACTTCATCCTGTGTTGTGCCACCGGCGTACATGCGGAACTGGCCATCAGCCGGAGTATCCAGTACTTCGTCAGGATCAGACAGCATGGTGAAATCGACATCCATCTCTTTCATCATGCGCTTGATGACACGGTAGTTACCCAGATAGGTTTCAAAACCTGGTACAAGGTTCAGCTTACCGTTGCTGCCAACCACCTTGTCTTCCATGAAGTTCAGGGTGAAGTAGCGAGCAATACCTTCAAACATATTGTCCCAGCCAGTCACGTGTGAACCCACAAATGATGGGGTATGCGCGTAAGGCGTTGGGTATTCCTGCGGAATATGACCTTCCTTTTTGGTGTTGTTGATAAAGGCGTTAAGGTCATCGCCGATCACTTCTGCCATGCAGGTGGTGGATACCGCAATCATGTCTGGTTTGTAAGTTGCCTTACAGTTTTCCAGACCATCTTTCATGTTTTGCTGACCACCAAATACGGCTGCGTCTTCTGTCATGGAGTCAGATACACAAGCAATCGGCTCTTTGAAGTGACGGTTGAAGTAGGTACGGAAGTACGCTACGCAACCCTGGGAACCGTGAACGTAAGGCATGGTTTTTTCAAAACCCAGTGCACACAATACTGCACCCAGTGGCTGACAAGCCTTGGCTGGGTTAACCGTCAGGGCTTCACGCTGGAAGTTCAGATCCTGATACTCCTGAGTGGTCGTCCACATGAAGGTTTCGTCGATCTTTTCCTGGCTGTGTGCTTCTTCGAAGCTGGCTTTCTTGTTACGCAGTGACTCTTTGTAATCATCGTCACGGAACAGCGGATAGCTTGGTTTGATGTTGTCTACTGACTGGCTCATAAGAGTCCTCCTCCCGCGCCACGAATCTGTGGTCTGGCGGGTAAATGGGATGATTCAGATGAGGGCAACCACGCCCTCACCCGTTCTTGCATCGGGAATATCAGGCGGTTGCTGCCACAGCGGAGTCTTCCGCTTCGGTTTTCTTCCATGGCACTGCCAGCATTTTCCAGCATGGGTTGTTCAGGGTCATGTCCATGTCACGGGCGAAGATAGCGAAGCCATCAAAGCCGTGGTAAGGGCCTGAATAATCCCAGGAGTGCATTTGACGGAAAGGCACGCCCATTTTCTGGAAGATGTATTTTTCCTTGATGCCGGAACCGATCAGGTCTGGCTGCACCCGCTTGACGAATTCTTCGAATTCATAGCCGGTCACATCATCGTACAGCAGGGTAGAGTCACCCATTTCTTTCAGGGTACGGTCGTAGTCATCGTTGTGACCAAATTCATAACCAGTACCAACCACTTCCATACCCAAGTCTTCGTAAGCGCCAATCACGTGACGTGGACGCAAACCACCGATGTAAAGCATGACGCGCTTGCCTTCCAGACGAGGACGGAATTTGGCAATCACCGCTTCCCATTCTGGCTGGTATCTGGCGATCACTTCTTCGCACTTGGCCTGAATGCTTTCGTCAAACTGAGCCGCAATCTTGCGCAGTGACTCACAAGTCTTGGTTGGGCCAAAGAAGTTGTATTCCATCCAGGGAATCTTGTACTTCTCTTCCATGTGACGAGAGATGTAGTTCATGGAGCGGTAGCAGTGAACCAGATTCAGCTTCACTTTTGGCGTCAACTCGATTTCAGAGATGGTGCCGTCACCAGACCATTGAGCGACTACGCGCAGACCCATTTCTTCCAACAGGATACGGGAAGACCAGGCGTCACCACCGATGTTGTAGTCACCGATAATGGCAACGTCGTATGGTGTAGTGTCAAAGCTGTCGTCTTCATCACGGGCACCTAATGCCCAGTCACGTACGGCATCGTTGGCAATGTGGTGACCCAGAGACTGGGATACGCCACGGAAACCTTCACAACGAACCGGCACAACGGTCTTGCCGTGTTCAGCCGTTTTCTTCTTGGCAACGGCTTCAATGTCGTCACCGATCAGGCCGATTGGGCACTCGGACTGAATAGTAATACCCTTGTTCAGTGGGAACAGGGTTTCGATTTCGTCAATCAGCTTGGACAGCTTCTTGTCGCCACCGAATACGATGTCTTTTTCCTGGAAATCCGAGGTAAAGTTCATGGTCACAAAGGTGTTCACCCCTGTGGTACCGATGTAGTAGTTACGACGTCCAGCACGGCTGTATTGACCACAACCAACAGGGCCATGGGAAATATGGATCATGTCCTTGATAGGACCCCATACCACACCCTTGGAGCCAGCGTAGGCACAACCACGAATGGTCATTACACCTGGCAGGGATTTTTTGTTGGAAGTAATACACTTCTTGGACTGTTCGAGGGTCGGATCGTTTGGAGTCAGGTGCTTGGCGCGGTCTTTTCTGGCTTTCTCTGGATAAACCTCAAGCACTTCTTGAATCAACGATTCCACTTCATCGCGTGACATGGCCATGGTGAGCCTCCTTCAAGTTAATAACGGGTAACAGACCGGGTTGCGCAAGCGAGGGGATGCCTGCGCAACACGGGTTCCGATAGGACTAATCTGTCCTATCCCGAGCATGGGCAACTGACTCCGGAGAGGCAGATCAGCCCAGCTGCTTAAGCTTCGGCTGCGAGCTCAGCAGCAGTCTTGCCGACAACACTGGTGTCTTCTTCTTCCATGATGCCGAATTGCATCAGCAATTCTTCCAGCTCATCCATGGTGACCGGGTTAGGAATAACGAGGTTTTTGTTCTCGATAATCTTGTTGGCCAGAGCACGGTACTCATCTGCCTGCTTGGCAGTTGGATCGTACTCAATCACAGTCATACGACGGATTTCAGCGCGCTGTACCACGTTGTCACGTGGGATGAAGTGAATCATCTGAGTGCCGATAGCAGCAGCCAGACCTTCAATCAGCTCATCTTCTTTATCGGTGTTACGGCTGTTACAAATCAGGCCAGCCAGACGCACGCTGCCAGAGTTCGCGTATTTCACGATACCCTTACAGATGTTGTTGGCGGCATACATAGCCATCATCTCACCGGATACAACGATGTAGATTTCCTGAGCTTTGTTCTCACGAATCGGCATGGCGAAACCACCACACACAACATCACCCAGTACGTCGTAGAACACGAAGTCCAGATCGTCTTCGTAAGCACCTTCTTCTTCGAGGAAGTTGATCGCTGTGATGACACCGCGACCGGCACAACCAACACCGGGCTCTGGACCACCGGACTCAACGCAACGGATGTCTCCGTAACCACTTTTCAGTACGTCTTCCAGTTCCAGATCTTCCACAGTGCCCGCTTCAGCAGCCATCTCCATGATGGTGTTCTGAGCTTTGGAGTGAAGGATCAAACGAGTGGAGTCTGCTTTTGGATCGCAGCCAACAATCATTACTTTTTTGCCAGCTTCTGCCAGAGCAGCCACCAGGTTCTGAGTGGTAGTGGACTTACCGATACCGCCTTTGCCATAAATGGCGCATTGACGCATAGCCATAGTCTGTATCTCCTGTAAATTTCCGGGCGAGGACCTTTACCCTTAAGGGTTCGGGGCGGCAGGCAACCGTGCTTCATTGGCACTACTGATAAAAACCAGTAACTTCCGGCGTTTACCGAAAGCCTGTGCTGCCTGTTCACAGTTCCAATACTGCAGACCTCGTGCCATTCTGCTAAAAATACATAACTCATTGTTTTTAAAAGATTTTAATAAATAAATAATGTTGATTTCCGGTATGTATCACGACAACAACACATGCGATGTACTACACCCAACAAACAATTTGTCGGGTTTTGTATCTTTGGCTGGCGCTTTATTAACGTCTTATAGAAGCGTTTATATCTGGCTATAAAAAGCCCATATAAGTAGCAATATCTGAATGTCGTCTTTACGCCAAAAATAGCGTCAAGGTTGATTTGCTACATAGCGACAAGAACCTGCAGCAAGGCACCTGTGGCGGCCTGAAAGCACGCAAGGGCGGGCACGGGCAGAACCGTCACCGGCAGCTGCCGTTCTGGCGTGAATATTGAAGCAGCCGCAGTAACGCTTAGACGATTTACCCAAAATGACGACAGAGAGGAATCCCACATGGCAAGCTCGGAGCTTCTGCAAACACTGACCAACGGTCTGCGCACAGGGCAGATTATCCCTTACCTGGGCGCAGGAACATTAAACGGTGTCGTAGAAACCACCACTGGCGAAGCGATTCCAGCCGACAGTGACAGCCTGATATTGGCAATGAATGACGGCAAACCCATGGCCCCGCGATTGATGTACGAATTTCCCCGTGCAGCAATGAATCTGGAAAACAAGAAAGGCCGCAAGTTTATCGAGCGTTTTCTGACCACCCAGTACGGCGAACGCCAATGGAGCCAGTCTTCCTTCCACCAGTGGCTGGCCACGATGGAATTGCCCTACATCGTTGATATCAATCGCGATACCCAGCTACAAAATGCTTACCAGGGCCGCGCCCATACGCTGATTGTAGGTATCTCGCGGATTGCCGGAACAGACTATCGTTTCCGAATTTTCCAGTCCGATGGCAATGAATACAGCGAAATAGACCAGGCCAGCGTCGACACTCAGCTGCCCGTACTGTTCAAACCAATGGGTACACCGGTTCCCGATCCTTGTTACATTGCCTCCGACGCCGACTACGTTGATTACATCACCGAACTGATGGGTGGCTTCGCCATTCCTGGTTTCCTCAAGGAATATCGCCAGGGCAAACAGTACCTGTTCGCCGGTATACGGATGCAACGGGATACCGAGCGTATGGTACTGAGCGATATGATCTACAACGCTGGTGAACCTGCTGGTTGGGTACTGATGCCGGAGCCTAATGACAAGGAACGTCGCTTTTGCGACAAAAAGAATCTGGTGATTGTTGAAGCCGATTTCAGCGATCTGATGGCCGAAGCACAAGCCTTGTCTGCCTGAGTCCGCGCCGTCGTTCATCTGACAACGACGGCCGACTCACTCATTGGCAGGTGCTTTCACCCGCGCACCTTCCAATGAGCATCACACGTTACGCCTCGTCATTGCTGTGTCGACAGCAGGGCTAATCATCCGTAGCCTCTTCCTTTCCCCTCGCTGGTGACCATCACTACACGTCTTTCGTCTCCCCGGCCAGGGGGCCAAATTCAATTAATGCATCACGAGCGCACGAGCAAGGCTTCGCTGTCATGCCTATTCACACCCTTTTGTCGTATAACGTCCAATACCTTGACATAGCTGATAATCCCGCTCAAAAACCTGCAACCCGGCTTTCGAACACAGGTATAACTGCATAAGCAAACACTTGAAGCTGTCATCAGGAAGGCAGATGCTAAAAGCAGACGCTGGCTGAGAGTGTCTGAATCACAGCAGACAACCACCTTCGCTCGATCATTGTGAATAATCCGACAATCCTGGGAACCCGCCCGTTCTGCTCAGACAGGTGGTTCTCCGGAATAAAGGAAGTAAGGCCCGGACAGATGACCGGCCCGGTGCCAGGACCAAGGCAAAAAGGATAACAATATGCTCAAGAGCTATGATGATGATGTACGACTGCCGACCGATATTTCCCGCAAGACCCTTGCCCTGGTGCTGGCCGGGGGCGAAGGCAGCCGCCTGAAACAGCTCACTCGCTGGCGCGCCAAACCGGCAGTGCCCTTTGGTGGTAAATACCGCATTATCGATTTTGTCTTGTCGAATTGTGTTAACTCCGGCATTCGAAAAATCAGCGTGGTGACCCAATACAAGTCCCACTCCCTGATCCGCCATGTGCAGCGGGCCTGGTCCTTTATGCGTTACGAGGTGGGCGAATTTGTCGAACTGATGCCAGCCCAGCAACGTATCGACAAGGGCTGGTACAAGGGTACTGCCGACGCCATTTACCAGAACCTCGATATCCTCCGTCATCACACCCCAAATTATGTGCTGATACTGGGAGGCGATCACATTTACGCCATGGATTACACCCACATGCTGGCTGCCCACCAGCAATCTGGTGCTGATGTCACGGTCGGCTGTATTGAAGTGCCCCTTGAGGAAGCTTCAGATTTCGGGGTGATGTCGATCGACGAGGACATGAAGATTACCCGCTTTAGCGAGAAACCGGCCAAGCCAGAGTGCATTCCTGGCAAACCGGGATCGGCGCTGGCGTCCATGGGTATCTACGTGTTCTCCAGCGACTTTCTCTATCGCACCCTGATTGACGATAACGATAACCCGGATTCTTCCCGCGATTTCGGTAAGGACATCATTCCTGGTGTGATATCCAGGCACAATGTTCAGGCCTTCCCGTTCACTGACGAGGTCAAAGGCAAACCCGCCTACTGGCGCGATGTGGGTACCCTGCAAGCCTTCTGGAAAGCCAATATCGACCTTTGCAGCATCACACCAGATCTCAACCTTTACGACCGTGATTGGCCGGTGTGGACTTATCAGCCGCAGCTGCCACCGGCCAAATTCACGTTTGACGACGAAGGCCGTCGGGGTGAAGCCATCGATTCCCTGGTCGCCGGAGGCTGCATTATCTCCGGTGCCAGAATCAAGCGCTCAGTGATTTCCAGTGACTGCCGGATTCACAGTTATTGTCATATCAAGGACACCGTGATGCTGCCGCAAGTGAATGTGCACCGTCACTGTCGCATCCAGAACGCGGTGATCGACAAGGACTGTGAAATTCCGGCTGGCACCATTATCGGTGAAGACATCGAAGCCGATCGCAGGCGTTTCCATGTTGACGAATCCGGTATCGTACTGGTCACCCCGGAGATGCTTGGTCAGAATATCCATATGACCCGTTAAACAAGACCTCTTAGCAGGTTGTTGATTTTTGTTTTCGAGACAGTCAATGCAAGGCAAAAACCGGCGAAAAGAGGGAGTTTATACGAGATAAATGACCGATTTGAGCCTGTTTTTAACAACGCAGTGGCCACGCAGATAAAAAATCAACAACCTGTTAGACAAGAACCACTGAACCCGCCCCCATAACGGACAGTTCGAGATGCAGCCAAACAAGATCAAACTGGTTATTTGCTGGCATATGCACCAGCCGCACTATCGTGATGGACTCGACGGCCAGTATCGACTGCCGTGGGTTTACCTGCACGCCATCAAGGATTATTCCGACATGGCCGCGCACCTGGAAAACAATCCGGCGGCACGGGTGGTGGTGAACTTTGCCCCCGTGCTGCTGGAACAGCTCGATGACTACGCCATCCAGATGCGTCAATGGCTGGCCAACGGTCAGCCGATGGGTGACCGCTTGCTGAATCTGGTGGCCGGTGCCATGGCGGTGGAAGACGACCTCGATACCCGGTTTGAAATCCTGCAATCGTGCAACAAGGCGTTTGCCCCGACCATGATTGATGTCTTTCCGCCATTCCGAAAATTGCTGGATATGGCCAGAGCCGATCAAATAAAAGGCATCGAAGATGCAACCAGCCTATCGTATTTCAACACCGCCTTTTTTACCGACCTGCTGGTCTGGTATCACCTCGCCTGGATGGGTCATTCCCTGCGCCTGCGTGACGAACGGGTTGAACAGCTGATTAACAAGGGCCTGGCAGAAGAACATTTCAACCGTGACGACCAGCAAACCCTGGTGTTGATCATGGCGGATATTCTTGAAGACATCGTGCCGCGTTATCGCCAACTGCAAGATAGCGGCCAGATTGAAATCTCCATGACCCCTTATGGCCATCCGATTGTGCCGCTGCTGATCGACTTCAATACCACCCGCGATGCCATGCCGGATGCCGCCTTGCCAGAGCATCCCGGCTATCCCGATGGTTACGCACGGGCACGTTGGCATATGCAGCATGGCATTGAGCAGTTCCGGCACTTCTTTGGCAAGGCACCGTCCGGGGTCTGGTTATCGGAAGGTGCGGTTTCCAGCGCTGCGGTCGGATTGCTCGACGAGTTTGATATTCGCTGGACGGCCTCCGGTGAAGGGGTATGGCGACATTCCTGCGAAGCCTCACGGCTGGATGTCCACGCCATCTCCTCAAAGCGGGCGCTGTATCAGCCGATGCGCCATAAAGACCAGCACTGTGCGCTGTTTTTCCGTGATGACGGCATGTCTGACCTGATCGGTTTTGAATACAAAACCTGGAACCCGCAAGACGCTGCCAACAACTTCTCCCACAACCTCGACAACATCGCCAACCATCTTGGTGATCAGGTCGAAGAGCATGTGGTGGCGGTGATTCTCGATGGCGAGAACCCCTGGGAGTATTACCCGGATAACGGTTACACCTTCCTTGAAACCCTTTACAAAACCCTGACCGAACATCCCCGTGTGGAAATGACTACCTTTTCCGATGCCCTGGATCAGAACGCCAAGGTGCGCGACTTGCCGGTGCTCAAGGCCGGTAGCTGGGTCTATGGCAGCTTCTCGACCTGGATTGGGGACAAGGACAAAAACATCGGCTGGGATCTGTTGGTGGAAGCCAAGCAGGCGTTCGACAGCGTTGTCGCCAGCCAGCAACTGAGTGATAGCGAACTCGAAGTAGCCACTCACCAGCTGGCCGTATGTGAAGGTTCCGACTGGTTCTGGTGGTTTGGTGACTACAACCCGGCCGATTCGGTACGCGACTTTACCCTGCTGTATCAGCGTCATCTGGAAAAACTCTATCAGCTGTTAAAACTGGCACCACCGGACAATATCACCCGACTGCAGTCCAGTGGCGGCAGCCATTCCAACCATTCGGGCACCATGATTCGCAACTGAGCAGGGATGATGATGGCTACTACCGCAACAACCGATGCCCGCTGCGCCGGGATTCTGCTCCATCCCACCTCGCTGCCCTCCGGCAAACTGGATGCCACAGCAGGGACGTTTCTCGACTGGATGACAGCCGCTCACCTGACGGTGTGGCAGATGCTGCCGTTAACCGAACCGCTGGATGGCCTGTCGCCCTATCAGGGAATCTCGGCTTTTGCGTTTAATCCAGCCTTGTTGCCTGACAACTGGCAAGCAGAGGTTGACCCACAAGCGCTGGCGACTTTTATGGCCAATCCGCCCCACTGGCTGTTGCCTTACGCTCGTTTTACATTATTAAAAAGCCTGTTCGGGGGCAGCGCCTGGAATCAGTGGCCCGATATCTACAAGTTCCGTAATCCTCAGGCTCTGGCGCAACTCGACCAAAGCCATGTTGCCGAGCTGCAAGCCATCTGTACGCAACAATTTGCCCTGATCCAGTGCTGGCAACAACTGAAAGCCGACGCCAATACCCGTGGTATCCGGCTGTTTGGGGATATTCCGATTTTTGTTGCCTACGACAGTGTTGATGTCTGGAGCAATCCCGACGAATTCAGGCTCGACGATAACCTCGACCCCACCGTCGTGACCGGCGTGCCACCGGATTATTTTTCTGAAACCGGCCAGCGCTGGGGCAACCCCCACTACAACTGGCCCACCATGGAGGCCAACGGCTTTCGCTGGTGGCAACAGCGCATGGCCTGGAGCCTGGAACTGTTTGATCTGGTGCGTATCGACCATTTCCGTGGCCTCGAAGCCAGTTGGGAAATCGTCGCCAGTGAACCAACAGCCATGCAGGGAACCTGGGTCAAGGCACCGGGGCATGAACTGCTGGCGGCGTTACAAGCCAGCCATAATCCGCTGCCCGTGATCGCCGAAGACCTCGGTATCATTACCCCGGAAGTGGTCGCGCTGAAGGAATCCTTTGGTCTGCCCGGTATGTCAGTACTGCAATTCGGTTTTAACGGCTTGCCCGACAACCCCCATGCGTTGGCCGAGCAGGTAGAAAATTCAGTGGTTTATACCGGCACCCACGACAACGAAACCACCTTGGGCTGGTGGCAGGCATTACAGGACGAGGGTCAGAAAAGCTGGATACTGTCGCAACTTGACCTGACAACTGGCGATATGCCCTGGCCGCTGATCAACGCCGCATTCCACTCGCCTGCCCACATGGCCATTGTGCCGTTGCAGGATTTCCTGGGCCTGGATAATCAGGCCCGAATGAATACCCCCGGAACCATCGTCGACAACTGGCAATGGCGTTATGATCCACAACAACTGACCAGTACCCTGGCACAACGGATTGCTGCGTTGGCGGATGCCGCCAAACGCTCCCCCTGCTGACCAAGAGAACCAACATGACTGAAACAGCAGACGTGTCACAACACCTGCAATGGATGGAAAACGGAGTACATGGTGACCCTTTCAGCTTTCTGGGTTTACACCGCGATAACAACGGCTGGCTAGTCCGGGTTTGGTTACCCGGAGCCAACAAGGGCTGGCTCGAAGGCCAGCCACTGCGACCACTGGCAGGCTCCGCCTGTTTTGTCGCTCACCTCAGTGAGGATCAGAAAAACCGGCTACCACAGCACTATCGAGTCGCCTGGGAAGAAGACGACGGGGTTCGCCATGACATGGTATCGCCCTGGTCGTTTGCCCAACAGGCAGGCGACCTCGACCTGCATCTGTTTGCCGAAGGTCGCCACTGGCACATTTATAACCTGCTCGGCGCGCACCCCAGCTGCATTGATGGCGTCGACGGCGTGTATTTTGCCGTCTGGGCACCGGCCGCCAAACGAGTGTCGGTGATTGGCAACTTCAACAACTGGCATGGCCTGCGCCACCCCATGCGCGTCTGTGGCAGCTCCGGCGTGTGGGAGCTGTTTATTCCCGGACTGCAGTGCGGTGACCTCTACAAGTTCGAAATCCTCTGTGGCCACAACAATGCCCTACGCATCAAAACCGACCCCTACGCCAGCCAGATGGAAATGCGACCGGAAACCGCTTCGGTGGTTTGTCGCAGCCAACATCTCTGGCAAGACCAGCAGTGGATGCAACAACGCGCCGAAGCCGACTGGCAACACCAGCCGATCAGTATTTATGAACTGCATCTGGGTTCCTGGGCACGCGATGAGCAAGGCAATTTTCTCAATTACTGCGAACTGGCCCAGCGCCTGCTCGGCTATTTGCAGCACACCGGCTTTACCCATGTGGAGTTGCTACCGGTCGCCGAGCACCCTCTCGATCAGTCCTGGGGTTACCAGACCTCCGGCTATTACGCCCCAACCAGCCGGTTTGGCACACCCGATGACCTGCGTTACCTGATTGACCTGCTGCACCAGCATGGTATTGGCGTCTTCCTCGACTGGGTACCGGCCCACTTCCCCCGTGATGATTTTGCCCTCGCCCGCTTCGACGGCACCGCACTGTACGAGCACCAAGACCCACGTCAGGGAGAACACCTGGAATGGGGCACCTACATTTTTAACTACGGCCGTAACGAGGTACGTAATTTCCTCATTGCCAATGCCCTCTACTGGCTGCAGGAATTCCACATTGATGGTCTGCGAGTTGATGCCGTGGCCTCCATGTTGTGTCTCGACTATGCCCGCGAAGACGGCCAGTGGCTGCCCAACCGTTATGGCGGCAATGAGAACCTGGAAGCCATCGAATTTATCAAGACTCTGAACCACGAAGTCCACGCCCAGTGCCCTGGTGCGCTGATGATGGCGGAGGAATCCACCTCCTGGCCGCTGGTATCCCGTCCAACCTGGATGGGTGGCCTCGGTTTCTCGATGAAGTGGAATATGGGCTGGATGAACGACACCCTGCGTTATTTCAAGCAAGATCCGATTTACCGCAGTCACCACCACAACCAACTGACCTTCAGTCAAATGTACGCCTACAGTGAAAACTTCGTTTTACCGCTGTCCCACGACGAGGTGGTACATCTGAAAGGCTCACTGGCAGGCAAAATGCCCGGCGACAACTGGCAAAAAATGGCCAATCTACGTCTGTTATTAGCCTGGCAATGGCTCAACCCCGGCAAAAAGCTGCTGTTTATGGGGGGCGAAATGGGGCAATGGACAGAATGGAACGAAGCCGTTTCCCTCGATTGGAACCTGCTCAACTACCCCGATCACAAAGGTATCCAGCAACTGGTGTGCGACCTCAACCGGCTGTACCGGCAAGCCCCGGCCCTGCATCAGTATGAATTTGAGCAACAGGGATTCGAGTGGATCGAATGCAACGACCAGCAGCATTCCTTGCTGAGCTTTATTCGCAAGGGCGACCAGGAATGCATGGTCTGCCTGTTCAATTTTTTACCGCTACCACGCCAGCACTACCAGGTGGGCATGCCACACCCTGGCACCTGGCAAGAAATCCTCAATACCGATGCCAGCCTGTACGGCGGCAGCAATGTCGGTAATCAGGGCACCGTTTTCACACAAGAGCAACCTCTAATGGGTAAACCCTGTTCAGCGACGGTAAATATTCCACCGTTGGGCGCAGTGGTGCTGAAATATCAGGGTTAAAAGGGTCCGAATCCTCCATGAATATATTGTTTGCCACTTCCGAAATTCATCCGGTCATAAAGACCGGCGGTCTGGCGGATGTATCGGGCGGCCTGCCCAATGCCTACTCCCGGCTCGACCATCAGGTACGGGTCGTGCTGCCCGGTTACCTGGCCGTGTGGGAAAAACTCACCGACGTCCACAAGATTGCCGAATTCCACACGGGTACAACTTTTTACAACCACCCGGTAGTGATCAAGGAAGCCCGCAGCAGTGGTATCGATGTGCCGCTGTGGATTGTCGATATCCCGGAACTGTTTGATCGCCCTGGCAACCCGTATTTGGCCGCCGACGGTAGTGACTGGTGGGACAACGGCGAACGTTTCGGCGTGTTCTCCCGCATTGTTGCCGAGCTGGCGATGGACAAACATGGCATCGGCTGGCGTGCTGACCTGGTGCAAGCCAATGACTGGCAAACCGGGCTGGTACCGGCATTTTTGGCGGAAGAGTCACAACCACCAGCCACTATCTTTACCATTCACAACATGGCCTATCAGGGCAATTTCCCCAACAGCCTGTTCAACTACCTGAACCTGCCATGGCACTGGTGGAGCGCCGAAGGCGGGCTGGAATTCCATGGTCAGATGTCGATGTTAAAAGCAGGCATCGAAAAAGCCGATTGGGTCACCACCGTCAGCCCGACCTACGCCAAAGAGATTACCTGGCCAGAATTCGCCTACGGACTGGAAGGCGTGATGGCCCGCAAACTGGGCGAAGGCCGCCTGGTGGGTATTATCAACGGCATCGACCAGGACGTCTGGAACCCGGCAACCGACCGTTTGATTGCCCGTACCTACAGCGCCGAAAAAGGCCGGGTAGCCGCCAAAGCCGAAAACAAAAGAGCCCTGCTCAATCATTTTGGCTGGCACGAATCCGAAATAGACCCAAACATACCGGTGATCGGCATGGTCGGGCGTCTGGTCTGGCAAAAAGGCGTGGATCTGGTACTCGACCTGATTCCGCAAATCCTTGAGCAGGAAAATGCCATATTTGTCGTACTGGGAAGCGGTGACCGTGAGCACCATGACGCATTACAGCGACTGGCCATTTATTATCCTCGCAGGGTGCTGGTATATCTCGGCTATTCCGAGGCACTGGCCCACCTGGTGGAAGCGGGCTCCGACATATTCCTGATGCCATCCCGCTTTGAACCCTGTGGCCTTAACCAGATTTATAGCCTGATGTATGGCACCCCACCGATTGTGCACAGCACCGGCGGCCTCGCAGACACCGTCGTCAATGCTACGGTCGAGAACCTCGACAATGGTACGGCGACGGGCTTCGTGTTCTACGACCCCAGCCTGCACGCCCTGAAATCAACACTACAACACGCCCTGTACCTGTTTGGTAAAAAACGGAGCTGGCAAAAATTGCAGAAACAAGGCATGCAACAGCACTTTGGCTGGCAAGACAGCGCCCAACAATATCTGAACCTGATTCAGTAATTCAGCAGGAGAACAGCACAATGTCGGAACCTACACATGCGGCAACCCCGGAAACCCTGTCTCCACAAGCACAACGCGAGTTAATTGAAGAGCTGTTGAAAAAAGTCGGTATGAACGTCACCGACATCGAAGAGGATTTTGTTAACTACCTCTACAACATGCTGGGTCGCAATCTGGCCTCAGAACCCGACTACCACTACAAGGCACTCGCCTATGCCGTACGCGACCGGGTGATGAAGCTGTGGAAGCAAACCTGGGCCGGTTACCATCAGGAAAAAAGCAAAAAAGCTTATTACCTGTCGATGGAGTTTCTTATCGGCCGCTCGCTGAGCAACAACATGCTCAACCTCGGTATCGAAGACAAGGTCGACCTGGCCATTTATAAATTGGGCCTGGCGCTGGAACACATCGAAGATGCCGAAGCCGATGCCGGCCTCGGCAATGGTGGTCTTGGTCGACTGGCGGCCTGCTTTATGGACTCCTGTGCCACCCTGCGACTGCCAGTGATGGGCTACGGCCTGCGTTATGAATACGGCATGTTCAAACAGCTGATCCAGAACGGCCACCAGATTGAAGCTCCAGATCATTGGCTTGGCTACGATAGCTACCCGTGGGAATTCCAGCGCCGCGAATACACCCGCGTGATCCGCTTTGGGGGCGTATCCCGTCCCTACCGCGATCATCAGACCGGCCGTCTGACCGTACGCTGGGAAGACACCGAAGAAGTACTGGCAGTACCGTATGACGTACCGATTCCTGGCTACAAAAACAACACCGTCAATACCCTGCGGTTATGGTCAGCCCAGGCCACCGAAATATTCAACTTCTCCGAATTTAACCGGGGCTCCTACTTCGAAGCAGTATCTTCCAAGGCCGAAGCCGAAAATATCACCATGGTGTTGTACCCCAACGACGCCAGTGAAAACGGCAAGGAACTGCGCCTGAAACAGCAGTACTTCCTGGTCTCAGCCTCGCTGCAAGATGTGGTGGCCCAATGGATTGAACAACACGGTCACAACGTCGACGACTTTGATACCCATAACGTCTTCCAGCTCAATGATACTCACCCGAGTCTGGCGGTCGCCGAGCTGATGCGAATCCTGATTGACGACCTGGGGCTGGAGTGGGACAAGGCCTGGAAAATCACCAGCAACTGCATGGCCTATACCAACCACACCCTGCTGCCGGAAGCACTGGAACGCTGGCAAGTCTCGTTGTTCCAGAAACTGCTGCCGCGCTTGCTCGACATTATTTACGAAATCAATACCCGCTTCCTCAAGCAGGTAGCGATGAAATGGCCTGGCGATAATGATCGTCTGCGGCAGATGTCGGTGATCGACGAACACCAGAACGTGCGTATGGCCTACCTCGCCATTGTTGGCAGCTTCTCGGTTAATGGCGTCGCGGCGCTGCACTCACAACTGCTGAAAGATGGTCTGTTCAATGATTTTTACCAACTGTGGCCATGGAAATTCAACAACAAGACCAACGGTGTAACCCAGCGCCGCTGGATTGCCAGTTCCAACCCCGGATTACGCAAACTGCTGGCCGACACCATCGGTGAAGGCTGGATTACCCATCTGGACGAACTGACCGCTATCGAACAACAGATCGACAACCACCCATTCCGTCAAGCCTGGATTGAAGTCAAACGCGACAACAAAAAACGTCTCGCACAACTGGTACAACAAGATACCGGCGTTGTTTTTAACCCGGATTCCATGTTCGACGTCCAGGTCAAACGCATTCACGAGTACAAGCGCCAATTACTGAACGTATTACACGTGATCCACCTGTACGCCCGCATCAAACAGGGTGACACCGCCAACTGGACCAACCGTTGTGTGCTGATTGGTGGCAAGGCCGCACCGGGCTACTTTATGGCCAAAACCATCATCAAGCTGGTTAACAACGTGGCCGACATCATCAACAACGACCCGGAAGTCGGCGACAAGCTGAAACTGGCGTTTATTCCCAACTACCGGGTATCGGTCATGGAAATCATCGCCCCTGGCACCGATCTGTCGGAGCAGATATCCACCGCCGGTAAAGAAGCCTCCGGCACTGGTAATATGAAGTTCATGATGAACGGTGCCGTGACCATTGGCACCCTTGATGGCGCCAACGTGGAAATCCTCGAAGCTGCGGGCGAAGACAACTTCTTCCTGTTTGGCCTGAAAACCGACGAAGTGGCTGAGCTACGTCACCAGTATCATCCTCAAAGCTATATCGACAGTGATCATGACCTGCAAAGCGTCTTCAACCTGTTGGAATCCGGTCACTTCAACCACTTTGAACCCGGCCTGTTTGACGACCTGATCAATGGCATGAAATCACCTGGCGACCCTTGGGTGACACTGGCCGATTTCCGCAGTTTTGTTGATGCCCAGCAACAAGCCGCCACGGCTTTCCGCAACGTCGAACGCTGGACCAGCATGAGCATTATCAACTCTGCCCGTAGTGGTGTGTTCTCCACCGACCGCACCATCAGTCAGTACAATGAGGAGATCTGGAAATTGACACCGGTAGGTGACGGAGACTGAACCGGCCATAACCGGCCATAACCGGCAATAACCGGAAAGAAGAAAGAAGAAAGAAGAAAGAAGAAAACAACCAGTAAACGGACAGCGGCTGAACCCTGTCCACTATATTGACCGCTGCATGAATCATCCATGCAGTGGTCAATTCAAGGAACAAAACAACCTGACAATTACAAGGCGCCGTGAATCTCACGAACGGCAGAGTTGGTCATGGTCATTGCTTCTTCCAGTGATGTCAGCGGGTACTTCTTCGGCTTGTAGCCTTTCAGTTCGGCGTACATGGTTTCCAGCTTGGCGGCTGGCTTCTGGCCTTTAAAATCGCTTTTTTCCAGAGCCAGCTCTTCCATCAATTCGTTCCAGGGGACACCCTGAACCATAGGAATCAGCACAAAGTTGATGCCATTGATGTCGACTTGCACCGGGCTTTTCAGGTTGACAACAAACAGCACAGCCTTCATATCCGGTGCAAAATCACCCCCGTAGAAGTCGACCAGTCCAGGAATGGACGCCATTTTGTCGAGTGCACCAACAAACATATGAATCTTGTCATCTGCCAGGATCACGGCTTCCCGCATAATTTCCTTGGGTGGCAGAGTATGGCCTTTGTCGTCCCCTATTTCACCGGCAACGATCACCAGATCGCCGCGATAAGCCAGCAGGCCGGATTCACTGGTTGCCTCCAGAAAGTTGGAGTAGAACAAACGCCCGGTTTCTTTATAGGTAGTAAGCAGCATGGTAGTTTCCTGTTGAAAGTGATGATTACCTGCTATTTGCTTTCAAGAATCCTGCCGCCTTGCGGCGCAAGGACTTCTTAAAAAATCCTTAAAAATCATAGCGTTATAATTCAACAAAAAAAGCACATGGTAATTATGTCGTATTTACGACACAACGCTGCCGACGCTATCCGACAAAGCGGACACAACCCAGAGCTGTCGGATTTGCGACAACAGCGGAGCCAGGCAGGTCACCAACATCAGAAACACCAGCCACGGAAAGGCACTGACAAAGAAGGCCCGACCAACCTGCCGGAACAGCAGGTTGGCTGGAATAGAGAGGACTGCTATTCAGAGAACATCTATTTAATCCGGTGCCCGCTCTGGGCTTTCGGATGGTGTCGTATCACGAAGCCGGTTTGCAGGCCTGACGAGTCGCGTCAAAAACCGGCGACACCGAGCCGGAATCATCCGGCCGCCCCCGTAGAGCGCGGGTTGCCGAATTTGAAAAGGACTCGTCATTTCGCTGCATTCGCCGCCTTGCCCTGATCACCGACAACACTCGCGCAGAGAGGATTAAATAGATGTCCCCTTCAAGCTTCTTTAGCGAACCGTACCCGATCTTCGGCTGATACGCCCAGAATCTTGGCCAGCCAGGGCGGAGGAGAGTTTTCCATCACCCCCTGCAAACGCATAAGTACCTCACTGGCCTCGCAGACGTCTTTTTGCTTGATCGGATATACGCCCGCACGCACGACCTTGGCTGCAGCCGGGCCGCCTATCGATTGCACATACGCCACTTGACAGTCATTGATCAGGCTAGCGCGAAAGGCATTGCGATCATCCGACAAGTCAGCTTCCAGCGCCGAACGTACGTCCACCAGCTGAAATTCGCTGGCACTCAACTGATACACCAGAAAACGCAGGCAGGAACCAAAATGGCCGTTGAGCAACTCGCCACTATTGGAAGCCACAGCCACCCGGATGGAATTGGGCATATCACCGGCTCCCGCTACGGGTTGTGGCAAATCTTCCTCTTCATTCTCACCCCAAAGAATCCGTACGGCTTCCTTGATAGCTGGCAGGCCAAGACTGATGTCTTCACCATCCTCTTCACCATCGGCACTGCCAAAGCCGGTTTTCAAATCCGTGACCGTGATCGTCGCCAGAGATTCTTCCGACAGATCGCCATCTATTCGGCGGGTAAGAATATCCAGCAACTGGCCAATGCTGATATCCGGCAGAATGCGGGCAGCCATGGCTATTCGAAGAGCCGCTTCGCGGCTGATAGGCGGTAATTCACTCATCGCTAGTCTCCATCTCATTATTGGGTGCCGACGAGTCGGCCAAACGGCATGTCATCTCATCATAACTGGGCACCTCACCACGCTTGCCACGGCATGCCGTGGTGCTACAACGCAGGTGCATTACCTGGCTTATCGTAGCCAGGCTGCAAGCCCACGGCATACCGTGGGCCGCCATTACATCAATCGGGTCAGACCACCTGGTGCACGGGCTTGCCACTCCATCGTGGTAAACGCTTCCACCGTCAGGGCATGTAACTCGCCCGTGGCCAGCGATTCACTGAAAGCCGCCAGGATACGTTGCTGCCGTTGCACTGGTCGCAGGCCATCAAAGACCTGACTGACCACTCGGGCGGTGAAATTGCAGTCCGCCCCGTCTATCTCGATGCTTGCATCCGGATCTTCCAGAGCCTGCAGGATACGCTGACGAACTTCACTGGTTTCCATAATGACGTCCTGTTATTCAGCGCTGGCACTGACGTTGGCTTCTTGCAGCAGTGTTTTCAGCGAGCCATCCGCTGCCATACTGCAAACAATGTCACTACCGCCAACCAGTTCGCCATTAACGAACAACTGGGGAAAGGTTGGCCAGTTGGAAACCTTCGGCAGGCGCTCCCGAATCGATGGTGCTTGCAGGATATTGACATAGGCAAAGTCGGCACCGGTTGCTTGCAGTGACTTGACTGCCGCCGCAGAAAAACCGCATTCCGGCGCTTCCGGTGTGCCTTTCATATAGATCAGTACCGGATTGCTGGTGATTTGCTTATTGATGGTTTGGATAATATCGGTGGTGCTCATGGTGGTTTCCCTCAGGCGACAAAGCGATTAACCGGGTGGTTATCCGGCAGAATGTGGTGTTGCAGCAGGCGTAAGGTACTGGTACTGGCGGCAACGTCGAGTACCGAGAAGTCATCCAGCGTGGTCGGTGAGGTATCAGCACCGGCCTCCAGCAGTTGTGCAACCAGTGGGTTATGACCAATAGAAACGGCGTAAATCAGCGCCGTCGCACCGTGGTCATTTTGCTGGTCCATATCAATATCGTTATCGAGCAATAGTTTGACGATACGAGCGTTTTTACTGTGGCATGCCATCCAGAGGGCGTTATTACCATCCTTGTTAACCAGATCGATACCCGCACCGGCCATCACCAACTCGTGGGCGATGGCAAAATTACCTTCCCGACAAGCCTGCATCAGCGCTGTGTTCTGGTTGTCACCACGCTGGTCAAGATTGGTCGGATCAAATTCGTTGTCGACCAGCCAGCCACACAGTTCGTGGCTGATAGCATCAAGCGGACGGCTGATGCTCGGATACCAGGCTTCATAGCCACCATCAAGGCTGTAACAGCTGGTAAAGCCGAAGTCACTGAACAGCTGTGCCATATCCTGACTGGCGTGGCCGTGATAGCAGTAGATCAACACCGGCACGGAGCGCGCGGTATGTTTGATCAAGGCGCGCAAATTACTGTCATTCAGATGCAGCGCAGAAGGATGATGACCCGACAGATAAGAACGGAAATCACGCATGTCAAGCAGCAACATAGGGCCGTCATATAACATCGCTTCAGCTTCGGTAACGGACAGGGTTTGCCATTGAGTCATGGTGATCTCCTCTTCCAGAAAAATGGTCATTGATGGATTAATGGGTCATTCGAAATCAGTCTTCAGGGCCAAAACAGTCGGCATACGCGGTGCATTCATCACAGCTGGGGGCGCGACAAACATAACCGCCACCGGCTTCACACAACTGCTTGTAAAAGAATCGTTTCCACTTCATGTCGCGATCGTTGGCGGCCACCAGCTGAGGAAAATTCTGCGACAACAAGGCACTCAACTCGCTGCGATTGAGCAAGCCGAGGTCACGCCAGAGATGTTCGCCACCAAGACAACCCGCAGCGACGATATCAGCCATCAGCAATTCGCTATCGTCCTTGCCAGCCCGGTATTGCAGCAGCAACTGGCGTATTTCCTGCCATTCGTCCTCACGCATTTCCAGCAGTTGCTGGCGCAAGTCGGTATCGTGACGCAGATTGTCACGGTCTTGCTGGCGTGGCGACGGCAGGCTTTGATAACGGTTTTGGCCATGCAGGTAGCGATGCATAAACCAGCGAAAATCGACCGGCTTCAGACCCAGGTAGTACGGCAGACAGGTACGTCCCTGACGCTGACCACGCAGCATTTGTCCTAACCAGCGACTGGTATTGGCACGCAGGGGTTGCCGCTCACTATTGGCCATTGGCAACAGCTGGATGACAATCTGTCGCCAGAGTGTTGGACGTAAAGTCACCGCCAGGTTCATGCGTATTCTCCTGTCTGGGTACGACTGTTTGTTATGCTGCCGGGAACCGTGCAGCTCTTCCCCGAAGCGTGGTGGCTGGCACAGCCTTCAATATCATCAGGAACATCCAGTTCTTCGCGGCTGCGAGCGCCCAGCCCCAGCTGCTGCTGTAAACGGGGCCAGTCAAAACCGCAGTGATACCAACCTTCCAGCTGAATTAACGGCCGTCGGATCAATAGCGGTTCGGCAATCATCGCTGCCATTGCTTGCTCTGCCGTACAGTGTTCAGGGTCGATCTGACCGTTTTTAACGGCGGGTGCCGAGCGGTTGAACCACTCGCTCACCGGCAAGGAATCAAAAAAACGTCGCAACTGCTGTGCCTGCCAAGGAGTGGTGAGCAGGTTATGCTCAACCACGTCAACACCGGCTTCGCGCAGAATCTTTTTCTGGCGGGTATTATTGATGCAGCCTGGTTTTTCATAAAAATGCAGCACGATACAATCTCCTGTTGCGACGAGTTCTTACGACCGTTAGCGGGCCTGGATTTCTTTCAGGGCTTCAGCCATTTTTTCTGGCGGAATACCGGTCAATGAGCCTGGCGGGTTAATCGCCATGCCGCTGGCATCAAGAATCGCTTCTTCAATCGGGCAAATGCTGGCGCACTGAGGCTGGGCGTAGTCGTCCTCACACTCGGTACACTTGCGGGCATTGATTTTGAAATGCGGCTTGCTTTCGTAAATGGCATCGCTGGGGCATACGTCGTAACAGGCCCAGCAGTTCACGCAGGAATCAACAATAGATAACGCCATGCTAACCTCCGAGGGTGCAGTGGATGGCCGGGGTATTCCCCGGCCGGGTTATGACTCAGGCAGAGACCCGTTCTGCTGCCGGTGCAGATTCAGCCGCGTCATCAAGTTGACCGTTGGCGGCCATTTCCTTGTAGACCTCCAGCACGGCTTCTTCGATAGGCTCCATGGCATGTTCACCGTTAGGCACGATTCCCGCGTCTTCCAGCAAGGACCATGGCTCGTAGCCAATCTTGGAACAAAGCACCGCTTCACAACCGCTGAGGGCGCGAATGGAACCGGCCAGGGCACTTTCTTTTTCACCACAAGCGTCATCACCAACACAGTACTGATCAACCTTGCGGTGACTGATAAAGCGCACGCCTTTGGGTGAGGCTTCATAGATCAGGAATTCGGTCGCATGGCCAAAGTGCTGGTTGATCAAACCACCTCCACTGGTGGCTACGGCCATCAATACCGGACGCAGACTGCTGGAGATCGCATTCTCCGCAGAGGGGACGGAAACTGCTGCCAGACGACTACGCTTGGCTTCTTTTTCGTCCAGTTCTTCAAGAATACCGGCGTGTACAACGGCTCGGGTTTTCATCGCCGCGTTGTAATCGATGTCCATGGCGGCAATCTTGTCGAGTGTGAACTCTTCACCCCGATCTTCACCCAACAGGCCAACCGCATCAGCACGGCACTGACGGCAGTGACGCATCATGTTCATGTCACCGGAACAGGCATCCTGCAGGTCTTGCAGCTCTTCCGGCTCTGGCCCACGCTGGCCCATGATGCCGAAGAAAGTGCCGTGCTCAGATTCAGAAATCAGCGGCATGACGTTGTGCAGGAAAGCGCCTTTGGATTTGACCGTACGGGAAACTTCTTTCAGGTGTTCGTCGTTCACACCAGGAATCATCACCGAGTTAACCTTCACCAGGATGCCGCGTTCAACCAGCATCTCCAGGCCTTTTTGCTGTTGGGCAATCAGGATTTTGGCGGCTTTTTCGCCGTAGATACGCTTGTTGTTCCAGTAGATCCAGGGATAGATCTTGGCACCAACAGCCGGGTCTACGCAGTTGATGGTGATGGTGACGTGATCGATATTATGCTTCGCCAGTTCTTCAACCGAATCCGGCAGCGACAGACCATTGGTGGAGACACACAGTTTGATGTCTGGAGCCTGTTCGCTCAGCATACGGAACGTTTCGAACGTGCGTTCAGGGTTGGCTAACGGGTCGCCAGGGCCAGCAATGCCAAGTACGGTCATTTGCGGGATATTGGCCGCCACGGCCTTGGTTTTCATCACGGCTTCTTCT
Organism: uncultured Oceanobacter sp.; assembly: GCA_913061185.1. GTDB lineage: Bacteria > Pseudomonadota > Gammaproteobacteria > Pseudomonadales > Oceanobacteraceae > Oceanobacter > Oceanobacter antarcticus. The sequence goes on along the minus strand of CAJXTI010000004.1, from coordinate 25,200 downwards.
GGGGTCAATACCTCAGATACCACTCCGGGACGAGATTCATTGGAGCAGTCATACTTGCGATTACAGTAATGACACTGGATGTTACAGGCAGGGGCGACCGCTACGTGCATACGAGCAAAGTAGTGGTGTGCCTCTTCGGAGTAACACGGGTGATTTTTTACCTTGTCACGAATTGCATCAGGCAGCTGCGACATTTGGTCGTTATCGCTGCCGCACGAGCCAGAGGCGCAGCTGCTGCTTTCTGCTGCTGCCGCCTCGTTGCTTTCGTCTTGTCCAAGCACTGTCAGTTGCATGGTCTCAGCTCCTTCATTGTGACCTGCCTGCGGCAGGTGAATCTCTGATAACCCGGGTGGGCCGGTTGCTAACAGATCGATGCAATGCCAATGCCTAAATACAACCCGTTGTTTTCATTGATTTTTTACATTTTCAACTGGCAATTTGTCGTGTTACATACAGCACATCAGGGAGTATTTTTGTGGTGTAGGGTACAAAGGCAGGAATGTTCAATGATGTAGCAATGCCCCACCGTCGGCAGTCGTTCCAGCCGTACCGATGAGAACCTGGCACATCAGCAGCGCATTCGGCGCAACGGCAGAGCACGGAACCTTGGCCCTACAGTTTGCGCACATTGATTTTCATGGTTTGGATCCGATAGGCAATCTGACGCGGGGTCATATTGAGCAAACGAGCTGCCTTGGCTTGCACCCAGCCGGTTTGTTCAAGAGCTGCGATCAGGCGTTCGCGTTCATCCATTTCAGGATTGTCGAGATCAACGCTGGAGGCTGTTGCCGGTGCAGGACTGCTGTAGCCCGTACTGCCATTGCCGGTACTGACACTACCCTGGCGCTGATGATCTGGCAGCGCAATCACGTCGCTATCGATCACCCCTTCTTCACTCATCACCGCTGCCCGTTCGAGGCAGTTTTCCAACTGCCGCACATTGCCGGGCCAGTCATGGCTCATCAATATGCGAATGGCGTTGTCAGTCAATCGCAAGGGGCGACCTTGCTGGCGGGATACCTTGTCGAGCAGGAAGGTGGCCAATTCCGGCACATCCACCAGCCGTTCTCGCAGTGGTGGCAGCTGGATCGCCATGACATTAAGACGGTAATAGAGATCTTCGCGGAAGCGGCCTTTTTCAACTTCTTCTTCGAGATTGCGGTTGGTCGCAGCAACGATACGTACGTTGACCTTGATGGTCTGGCCACCCCCGACCCGCTCCAGTTCGCCTTCTTGCAACACCCGTAACAGTTTGGCCTGAAACAGGGCGGAGATTTCGCCAATTTCATCCAGGAACAAGGTGCCCCCGTCGGCTTGTTCAAAACGGCCCTTGCGCTGCTTGATGGCATTGGTAAACGCGCCTTTTTCATGGCCAAATAATTCCGATTCGAGCAAATTTTCTGGCAAGGAGGCGCAGTTCAGGCAGACAAAATGATTGTGTGACCGGGGCGAGTTGTAGTGGATGGCGTTGGCGATCAGCTCCTTGCCGGTACCGGATTCCCCCAGAATCAGCACGGTGCTGTCCCATTTGGCCACCCGACGCACCTGATCAAACACCCGCCGCATACCATCAGAGTGGCCGACAACCATGTTGTCAAAACCGTATTTTACCCGTACTTCCCGACGCAGCTCGTCGCGCTCACGAGCAATGGTCTGGCCTTCTTCCTGGTTCACCAGCAAGCGCACGGTTTGCGACAGCAAATTGGCTGCCGCCGTCATAAACTCGGTGCGTTCAGCCAGATAGTCATCGGCGGGAACATCAGGCTGGGCGGCCAGTACGCCGATCGCCTTGCCTTTGCCATCCCGGATCGGCACACCAATAAATGGCAGTTCCAGATCGTAGAGTTCCAGTCGATCTAAAAATCTCGGTTCACTGGAGATACGCCCCAGTACGATCGACTGATTGCTCGACAGCACCCGCCCCACGATCCCTTCGCCAGGCTGATACTTGACCGATGGTGTCTTGCCGCCACCGTCATTTTCACGGTACACGGCACCGACCTGCAGTGTGCTGTTCTCGGGGTCATACAGGTTGACCACACCATGCTGCAAGCCACAATGATTATGCAGGATGCCCAGAATTCCGGTAAGCGTTTCCTCAATGGTGCGAGCTTCCGACAGCACTCCGGCGACTTCCGCCAGGCAGCGGAATTGCCGCTCCATCAACTCAGCCTTACTGTTAACACGCTTGCCACCAGCCGCTAATCGGGAGGTTGTCATCACGTTGGCCTCCTAATGCGACGAGATAAACGGGAGTCGCACAACAACGCGACATCCTGTTCGGTGGGACAGGTCGATATGCACCGTACCTGAATGATCAGTGACGATATCGTGCACCATGGGCAGTCCCATACCACGGCAGCCGTTGCCGGAGGTTTTGGTACTGAAGAAGGGTTCAAAGACCTTCAGTTGCAAGGCTGGGGCGATACCTGGCCCGGTATCGATAATCTCACAGCACACACCTCCCGTTTCACCACGGGTAATAATGGTCAGCTCGCGATGGCGCACCGTGCGTTCACTCATGGCGTCCACGGCGTTGTCGAGCAGTTGCTTGAACATGCTGCGCAAGCGCCGTTCCCGCCCGATCACTGCGGGCAATTGCAATGCCGGTTGCCAGTCAACGGTAATTCCTTGTGCCAATAGTCGTTCAGTAGACAATGCCAGCGACTCCCGCAGCAGCTCGTTAATATTGACCGGTTTCTTGCTCTCTTCCAGCGCAGCAGGCATCGCATCCCGCATACTGTCCATGGCACCGTTCCCGGCAGTCAGCGCTTCCTCCAACGCTCCCAGCAAGGCGTCATCCCGGTTAGCACCTGTGCGCCGCTGCAACATGCTGACGGCGGTGCCGAGCAGATTAACCGGACCCTGCATCTGGTGAATCGCGCCATTGACGGTTTCCCGCATGCCTTGCACCAGATCTTCTTCCGCCATCAGCGCCTTGAGCGCATTCAGATGCACTTCCTCCTGGCGACGCCGTATATCGGTAATGTCGTTGATCATTAACAACACATAGTGGCGCACAGTTTGTTCAAAGAAGCCGTCGGCTTCCTCACACTTCACATCAATGGTGGTGCCAAAACAGGAGTACCAGCGTCCCCGGCTACGGCCGTAATCCAGCGAGAATTCCTTGTCGTCAAAACTGCGGCGATCTTCCAGCAGTTGATGATAGGCACTGCCCAGTTTGGTGCCGATCACGTTGACGACGGTTTCCAGTGGTTCATCGCGCAGCAAATCCGCCGCCAAGGCACGGAAGCTGGGGTTGGCTGAGACAATACGGTGGTGTTCATCCAGCACCAGCACCGAGGCAGGCACCGAATTGAGTACCGCTTCCATCATCAGCTTCTGGTTCATCACCCGCTGTTCCAGCTCGTGCATGTCGGAACCGTCACGATGCATGCCGAGGTAATAGATGGTGTCGTTGTTTTCATTGATAACCGGCGCGACCGTCAGCTCGGCCAGGTACAGGCGCTTGTCCTTGCGCCGGTTCAGCATCATGCCGGTCCAGGATTTCTGCTGCGCCAACCGGCCCCATAACGCCTGATAGACAATACGAGGCGTGGTGTGATTGGAGAGGATGGATTCGTTATGCCCTAACACTTCGTCTTCGCCGTACCCCGTCACTTGAGTAAACGCACGATTAACGTAAAGAATATTGGCCTTCAGATCGGTAATGGAAATGGCCACAGGCGAATGTTCTACCGCCTGAAAAAATACCTCCTCGGGCAACAGCACACCTTCCGGGTGAATATCGCTGATGCCTTTTTCTGCCAACCCCTTTTCTTCGAGCCTGGCGGCGGCGGCCTGTTCTGGCGAGAGTCTGACGTTACTCATAACAGCTCCTGGTCGGTGACGTGTTGGTACACCCTCTGGTAGGAGCAAGGAGCATGCCGCCACAATAATTAACCGTAACGCCCATGTTCTCTGTCAATTGCCCGACAATGCCGCGAACATTTGTCAGTAATGCAACAATGGCATTTCCCGGTTTTTTACTGTTTGTCGCAAGTACGACAAACAAAATCTTTGTCGTTTTTCAATCAAATGCCCTGTTTTCAAGCCTTTGCGCACCATTTGCAGTCATTCCTTTGTCGCTTCGATACAACAGCAGCTACGGCCAATCCCGTGGCACAGGAAATGCAATTTTGAGCTGATACGACAGACCCGCCCGAGATTCAGGAGGCCTTATGGAATATCTGTTGATTCTGGTCAGCACGTCGCTGGTCAACAACATCGTACTGGTGAAGTTCCTTGGTCTGTGCCCACTGATGGGGGTATCCAGCAATGTATCAGCCGCCTGGGGCATGAGTCTGGCGACGACCTTTGTACTGACGCTGTCGGCGCTGTGCAGCTGGATGATTGAACACTGGCTGTTGCAACCACTGGGCATTGAATTCCTGCGCATTCTGTCCTTCATCCTGATTATTGCTGCCGTGGTGCAGTTCACCGAAGTACTGATTCGCCGGGCCAGCCCGCTGCTGCATAAGGCATTGGGCATTTACCTGCCGTTGATTACCACCAACTGCGCAGTGCTGGGCGTTGCTTTACTGAATATCACCGAACAACACAATCTGGTCGAAAGCCTGATGTTTGGTCTCGGTTCGGCACTCGGGTTTGTGATTGTCATGGTGATGTTTGCCGGACTACGGGAACGACTGGCACTGGCCAATGTGCCCGAGCTGTTCAGCGGTACACCGATCAGCCTGGTTACGGCTGGCTCGTTGTCGCTGGTATTTATGGGCTTTAGCGGAATGATCTGAGTCTGCCGTCTCGAACGGCAGCTGTTTTTCACCTACCACCCAAACGCCGGGGCAGACCGGCAAACAGGATCTTCGGAGGCATTATGTTGATCGCAACTCTGGTACTCACTCTATTAGGCCTGGTTCTCGGAGGCCTGCTTGGTCTGGCAGCCAAATACTTTGCCACTGGCGAAGACGATCCGATGATGAAAGAAATCGAACAAATGCTGCCTGGCAGCCAGTGCGGCCAATGCGGATTTCCTGGCTGTACACCAGCAGCAGAGGCCATCGCCAGCGGCAATGCCGATGTCACTTGCTGTCCTCCTGGTGGCCGGGCACTGGCTGAAAACCTCGCCCGCTTGTTGGATATCGACCTTTCCACTCTGGGAGATTCTCCGGAGCCACAACTGGCCACCATTAATGAAACCCTGTGTACCGGCTGCACCCGCTGTTACAAAGCCTGCCCTACCGATGCCATTGTCGGGGCCAGCAAACAGATCCACGTCGTCGTCTCCAAGGCCTGCACCGGTTGCAGCCAATGCATGGAAGCCTGCCCTGAAGACTGCATCAGCCTGACCACACAACCTGTGACGCTGGAGCGTTGGCACTGGTCGAAACCAGAGGCCGCCTGATATGTTATTCGGACTCGGCCGCATTCGCGGCGGCGTGCACCCCGACGGCCACAAGGCTGACAGTGCCCGCTTTGAAATCAACAGCCATTTGCCCTTGCCCGACACGCTTTGGCTGCCGCTGTGCCAGCATTCTGGTGAAGACGCCAAGCCACTGGTACAGGTCGGTGAGCGAGTACTCAAGGGCCAGCGGATTGCCGCCGCCGCAGGGCGTTTTTCTGCCAATATTCACGCCCCGACGTCCGGTACGGTTACGGCTATCGACACGATCACCATGCCCCACCCGTCAGGTTTGCCAGCCAAAGCCATTATCCTGCAACCGGATGGCCAGGAAGAATGGATCGCGCTGACACCGCCGCCGGATCCGTTTGCCATGCCTCAGGAAGAGCTGGCCACACTGGTGGAACAGGCTGGTATTGTCGGCATGGGCGGCGCGATTTTCCCCGCTGCGATCAAACTGCGTCAGGGCCGCCGTTTCGAAATCAAGACCCTGATTGTGAATGGCAGTGAATGCGAACCTTACCTGACCACCGACGACCGGCTGATGCGTGAACGCGCCGTCGAGATTGTCGAGGGTGCCCGTCTGGTGCGCTACATCATTGAAGCCTATCGCACAGTCATCGCCATTGAAGACAACAAACCCCAGGCGATTGCGGCCTTGCAAGAAGCCGCCGCCAATGTCGGTGCGATTGAGATCGTGGTGGTGCCTGCCCGCTATCCCATGGGTTCCGCCAAACAGCTGATTCAGGCAGTGACCGGACTGGAAGTCCCTGCGGGCAAACGCAGCAACGACATTGGGGTATTGGTGCACAACGTCGCCACGGTATACGCCATTCAGCAAGCACTGATTTATGGCAAGCCGCTGATTTCCCGGATCACCACGGTTGCTGGCGGTTGTATCGGCGAACCCCGTAACGTTGAAGCTCTGTTGGGTACCCCCATCAGGCATCTGTTTGAGCATTGTGGCGGACTGATCGCCACCCCGGCACGGCTACTGATGGGTGGCCCGATGATGGGCCAGGTACTGCCAACCACCGACGTCCCCCTGATCAAGGGCAGCTCTGGGGTATTAGCTCTGACCCGTGCCGAAGTCAATGAACACATGCCATCGCCGTGTATTCGTTGTGGCCGCTGCGTTGATGCTTGCCCAATGGGATTGTTGCCGCTGGAGATGGCACGCAGCTCAAAGCAGGACGACTTCGACAGTGCTCAGGATGCCGGACTGCGTGACTGCATTCTGTGCGGTTCCTGCGCCTATGTTTGCCCTTCTCATATTCCACTGGTGCAGTACTTTGAATACGCCAAGGGCGAACTGGCCGAAAGCCGTGCCAGCCAGCAAAAGCTGACCTATACCCAGGATTTGATGGCCGCCCGCAAGGAGCGACTGGAAGCAGAAGCCGCTGCCAAGGAAGCAGCGAAACAGGCTAAAAAAGCCAAAGTCAAAAAACCGCGCAAAACAGCCGAGTCCGCTGCAGATGCAAGCAGCACTACCGCTGCTGACACAGCCGAAGCGGCTTCCACCACCGACAACGCGGGAGCATAACCATGACAGCCGACGTCCAGTACAACCCCACTGCTTCACCTCATGCCCATGACCGCTCCAGTATTGATCGCATCATGCTGCGCGTGTGCCTGGCACTGACGCCCGTTAGTTTATGGGGATTTTACTGCTTTGGCTGGCCAGCGTTGGTGCTATTTGTCACCACTTGTCTGGCTGCCATCCTGACCGAGCTGGCCTGTCTGTATTTGCAACAACAGCCGTTAAGTCGACTCGGGGATGGCTCGGCCCTGCTCACTGGCTGGTTGCTGGCGCTGACTCTGCCACCCTGGGCACCCTGGTGGATTGGTGTCGGTGGTGCTTTTTTTGCCATTACCATCGGCAAACAGATTTATGGTGGTATTGGCCAGAACGTCTTTAACCCGGCCCTGCTGGCACGTATCGCCTTGCTGATTTCCTTCCCGGTACAGCTCACCACTTGGGTGAACGTGATGCCTATCGACAGTGCTAATGCGCCGGGGCTGGCCGATGCGTTTGGTATTATCTTTGCTGGTCAACCCTGGATGAGTGATGCTGCAGACGGTATCACAGGTGCCACCTGGCTGGGGGCCAGCAAGGCTGCTGCTGCCGGAGGTGCCGACCTGGAGGCCATGCTCAGCCAAAACTTTTCCCTCTACGATGCCTTTTTTGGCTTTACCCGTGGCAGTCTGGGGGAAACCTCTGAACTGCTGGTGCTATTGGGCGGCCTGTGGTTGTTGATTACCCGAACCATCAGCTGGCATATTCCGGTATCCATGCTGGGTTCGCTGGCTTTTTTGGCCTGGCTCGGACAGCTCAGTAACCCGCAAGCCTACGCCGGAGCGCTGTTCCACCTCACTTCTGGCGGCGTCATAATCGGGGCGTTTTTCTACGCTACGGACTACGTTACCTCACCTTCAACACCCGTCGGCAAGCTGATCTTCGGAGCCGGTTGCGGCGTCCTGCTGTTTGCTATTCGCAGTTGGGGTGGCTTCCCGGAAGCCGTTGCCTTTTCCATTCTGCTGATGAACGCGTTAGCGCCACTGATCGACCGCGTGACCAAACCCCGAGCTTATGGCCGCCGCCGCTCTGGCGACGCCATCAAACACGTACCGGCACAGCGCAAGGTGGTATGACATGGAACAACCACTCGAGCAGCCGATAAAACAACCGCAGCCGTCCTGGCGCGACCAGCCACTGTATCAGGCACTGTTACTGGGTGGAGCCTGCGCCATCGTCAGCCTGCTGCTGGTGGTCGGTAACCTGGGCACCCAGCAGTCGATCGCAGACCACCAGATAGCGGACAAACTCGCCATGCTGGCGCAGGTGCTGCCACAGAGTTATTACGACAATGACCCGCTCAGTGATACCGCGCAGCTTTCCAGCCCGGCGCTGGACGGCCCGGCCACACTGATGCTGGCGCGGCGGAACGGCGAAATCACGGCTCTGGCACTGCAGCTCAGCATTGCTGGCTGGGGCGGTATCATCGACATGATTCTGGCCACCACACCGGAGGGCGAGCTGTTGGGCGTCCGTATCATCAGCCATAAGGAAACTCCGGGGCTGGCCGACAAGATCGAACGCCCCAAAAGCGACTGGATCACCGGCTTTGACGGCAAATCTCTCGCCAATACCTCGGAACAGCAATGGGCCGTACAAAAGGACGGTGGCCACTTCGACCAGTTTACCGGTGCCACCATTACCCCCAGAGCCGTGGTTAAAGGCGTGCATCAGGGCTTGCTGCTACTCAACCAGTGGCGTCAACAACAGCCAGCGTCATGACGGCAATGAACAGGAGAGCATGATATGAACCATTATCGGCAGATTTTTCGTGAAGGCATGTGGGACAACAACGTTGCCATGGGGCAGATGCTTGCCCTCTGCCCGCTACTGGCCGTCACTACCAGCGCTACCAACGGCCTCGGTATGGGGATCGCCTCCCTCGCCGTGCTGCTGCTGACTAACATCATGATTTCAGCGGTACGCGGCGTGATCAGCCCGCAAGTACGGATACCGGTATTAATTGTATTGATCGCCACCGTTGTGACCATGGTGGATATGGCCATCAACGCCTTTCTCCACGATCTGTACAAGGTGCTCGGATTATTTATCGCCCTGATTGTGACCAACTGTGCCATCTTCGGTCGCGCCGAAAGTTTCGCCAGCAAACAGCCGGTGGCTCTGGCAGCGGCCGATGCCCTCTCCATGGGACTGGGCTTTACCTGGGTACTGGTTGCGGTTGGTGCCATGCGCGAAATACTCGGCACCGGCACCCTGTTCGCCAATGCCTCACTGTTGCTCGGCAGCCACTTTGCCTGGCTGGAGACAGAAGTTATTCCCCACTACTCCGGTATCCTGCTGGCGATATTGCCACCGGGTGCCTTTATGGCGCTGGGGTTTCTGATCGTGATCAAACGCATGATAGACCGTCGCCTGCCAGCCTCCACGAACAATGGACTGGTCACGATCCAGAGCCACTGCTGAGTTACCCAAACCAACGTAACGCCAAAAGCCGGATTAAATATTGAAGGAACACGCCATGCACATCAGCGTTATTTACGCCATTGGCAACGACCAGCCCTGGATTGAACTCGACGTCGAAGAGCCCTGTCTGCTGGCCGAAGCGGTCGCCCAATCCGGCTTGCTGAACAACTACCCCGACATCGATCTCGACCAGCAGCGCGTCGGCATTTTTGGCAAGCTTGCCAAACCCGATACTCCGTTAAAACACGGTGATCGCGTTGAAGTGTATCGTCCGATTACCCGTAATCTGGATGAGGATGATGAGGATGATGACTAAACGCCCAGACGGGCGTTTGTTTTAATACAGCGTCCTTGCATCCAGCAGCACCCTACAGTGCCGCCGCTTCTGCTTCGAGTGCCTTCAGCGCGGGAGCTTTGACACGCCACTCCTGATACCAGCGATCCACCGCGTCACCAAAAAACTCACGACCTACCTTGGTGACCGGAACCTTCGACGTTTTGATCTTATCCAGATAGCTTTGGTCAAGATCGGAGTAGATCGAAAACACTTTATCCAGATGCTTGCCAACAAGAGACTTGATCAGCTGCCGGTCGGCGACGGACAAACCGTTCCAGCGTTTGCCTGATGCCACCCCAACCATAGGCAATAACATATGCGAGGAGTAAATGACGCTACCGGCATAATCCAGGTAACGGGCATTCCAGGTGCCTTCAAAATCGATTTGCATGCCATCAACCTGGCCATTGGCAAAAGCATCGTACAGTCCTGGCAGTGGAATCGGCGTGGGTGCCGCACCAATTTTTGTCCAGAAATCACGTTCAGGCTCAATTGGAATCGTACGGACTTTTTTACCTTTCAGATCATCCACGCTGTGGACTTCATTACGCATCACAATCTGGCGGAATCCGGCCATACCATAACCAAGCCCGACCAGCCCCAGGGTTTTCAGCTCGGTCAGCATCCCGGTTGCCGTTTCCCCATGCAGCAGGAACATGGCATCTTCCGGTGTATTCACCAGGTACGGCGCAAACAAGGCCGCGAAGTCTGGTCGACGATTCGCCATTTCACCGGCGGTCAAAAAGGCCATATCCAGAGCACCGGTCTGTAACTGCTGCAGCATTTGGGCTTCGTTGCCGAGTTGACCGGATGGGAAAATCAGTACCTTGAGCTTGCCGTCACTGCTCTTTTCCAGATCGTCAGCAAACGCCTTGGCCGCCAGCGTCCACTGATGGCTGGGCGGAGTAATCAACCCCAGCCGCAAGGTGTCGGCACAAGCTATTGTCGGTAGCAGTAGCACCACCAGCAACATGGATAGATAACCCGTGATTGTTTTCATCTGTATCTCCTGGGCAGACAAGCTGCCATTGTTATTATTTGAGAGGTTTGACCAAACCATGGTCAGCGGTGAGCAACAGGGATGACCCGCTACTCATACATTATTTGGCTTAGATCAGCGCCGTAACGAGGAAAGGGAAAAACACCAGCAGCAGTACAACCAGCAACATGGCACCCAGATAAGGCCCCAATAGCCAGGCAATACGCTCGGCTTTGACACCGGACAAGGCAGAAGCGGTAAACAGCGCTGATCCAACCGGTGGTGTCAGCAAACCCAGCACCAGCGTCAGGCAAACCACGACACCAAAATGAAACGGGTTAATGCCATACACTGAGGTCGCAACCGGCAGCAATACCGGCACAACCAGAATCAGCGCTGGAATCGGGTCAAGTATCATACCGATGAGCAACAGCAAACCGGTCACCAGCAACAAAAAGACCAGTGGTGACGAAGACACATCCTGCAACCATGCTGCTGTAAGACCGGGCAGGTTTTCAAAGGTAATCACCCAACTGAACACCTGTGCGGCAGCAATCAACAGCAACACAATGGCGGAGCTTTGGGCAGTGCGCAGCAGTGCTGGCCAAAGGTTGGCCAGTTCAAACTCGCCGTATACATAACGACCCACCAACACCGCGACTACAACCGCCAGCGCAGCGGATTCTGTCGGTGTCGCCAGGCCGGATAAAATACCGCCAATAATCGCCAGTGGCACCAGCCCGGCGGCAAGTCCGTTACGGAACGATGCCAGACGCTGACGCCAGCTCATACGCTGATTGGCGGGAAAATCGTGGCGACGAGCCATCCATCCAAGCAGGGCAAAAAATGCCAGCCCCAGCAACAGTCCCGGTATGATGCCGGCGATAAACAGGTCGCCGATGGAAATCTGGGCAATGACCCCGAAGATCACGAACAGCATGGATGGCGGAATAATCGGTGCCAACAGCCCACCCGCTGCGGTTAAAGCCACCGCCATGTCTTTGGGATAGCCAGCCCTTTCCATTTCCGGCACCGCAACACGGGTCATAATGGTGATCTGCGCCACGGTTGACCCCAGAATGGATGCCATCATCATATTGGACAGCAGGTTCACATAAGCGAGGCCGCCACGTACCGAACCAATCAGTGCCATCGCCAGCGCCATCAAACGCCGGGCGATCCCGCCTTCGTTCATACACTCACCGACCAGAATAAACAGCGGCAACGCCAGCAAGCCGTAGTTTTCCAGGCCGCCAAAAAACTGCTGGGGATAGGAGCTGAGCAGTACCAGGTTACCGCTGCTATAGATATAGAGCAGTGCTGTCATCGCCAACAGAAAGGCAATCGGTACACCAATAACCAACAGTATAAAAAAGCCGGAAATCACCATGGTTTTTCTCCTTTTACTGTCGTATCACCCGTTGCAGCAGAAGTACCTGTGAACGCAGCAGCGGTCGTACCTTGCGTATTGCCGGTCGACCTCAAAGCCTGCAGACTGGTGACCAGTCGAACCCCGAGGTGCAATGCGGAACCCATCGCAAACAGAGGCAGAACCAGCCAGAACCAGACCTTGCGAAGCCCCAGCGTCATCGTCGGTTCTTCATAGATAAAATTGAACGTCGTCGCAGAATAGGCAGCCAAATCGCCATCCATTTGCCACAGGGTCAGAGGGTCGAACCAGCGCCATAGCATCAGCAGCAACAGGCCGATAAACACCAGCAGGATGCAAGTCACCAGGACGTCCATCAGCCGTGCCAGGGGGGCTGGCAAACGCTCAACCAGCAAGGTCATGGCGATATTGGTGCCATTATGCAAACTGGCGGCACTGGCCAGAAAAGCCATCCATACCATCGCCAGTACTGCAGCTTCATCCACCCAGAACAACGCCTGACCAAGCGCCCGCGTAACAATATTGAGCAATAACAAACCCAGCACCAGAGTGAGCATCACACCGGCTGCCGCCAGCTCTAGCCGAGCCAGCCGGACACTCCATTTTGACAACATGATCAGTACTCCTGTTGGGTCAGTGTTAACGCCACGTGTCTTTGTGGCTGTTTCGACAACAGCAGTGGCAGCCAGGCTCGATGCCAGCGGATTCATTCCGGGTCTCCCCAGCTCAGGTAATCCCACATACGTTCAAAAATACGCCCGCTTCGGGTCGCTCGCTGGTGTGCTTCCGCCAGGCTCAACTCCCGCACCGCCTGCGCCATCGACAAGCAATCCAGCTCTACCCGGGCGGCATCATTGAGATACCAGGTTAATGAAACAGCCTCTTCGAGCGAGATGGCGGCCGTGACCACGCCGTTGCCACGCATCACAATGGCACTGCCGTCACCAAGCTGATCTGCCAGGGCATTGGCCGCCTCGTCAGACCGAATCAGTTGTGGGTCATCCCAGAGTTCCGGACAAGGGGCAAAGTAACTGCCCATACCGTGCAAGGCTCGAGGCGTTCGCCCCAATGCCGACAGCGACATCGCTGATGGCGGCATACTGCGAACCACGCCATTCACTTCCGGGCGGCGGCGATAAATTTCACGGTGGATACGGACTTCACCTAACACATGCTCAGGCAAATCACCGTCGATAGACACCACAGTGCCAGTATCCTGTGGCCCGATAGTGCCCAGCGGCTTGGGTGCGCACACCAGAAAATGTGTGGTACTGAGGCGAGTACTGCAATGGCCATAGGCGTGCACCAGACCATGGCGATCCAGTGCACGCGCCGCACGGCGAACCAGGATTTGGCTGGCAGCAGGCACAAGAATGCTCTCCTCCAGAGGGTGAGGATGTGTCGTCATAAATCAGATCTCGTGATCGGGGGCTGTGTGTGCCCGGCTTAACTCTTGAACTCAGGAATATCCGGCTTTGAACCCCACATGCAGAACCCGGACGGTTCCAGTGGAAACTGACGAGGCCGATGGGTCGCTTCATCAACCTCGGATACCCCGCAGGAATATTCATAGACCATGCCTTCCGGCCCCTCAAAGTAGAGGAAGCGGGCACCCGATGTCGGGTGACGACCTGGCCCAAACACTACTTTTACACCCTGCTCTTGCAAGAAGTACCAGGAGCGCATGATGTCATCGATACTATCAACCTGATGGTTAATATGCTGAACACCGGATCGATTGGTCGGAAACAAGGCCAACCGATGGTGAATGGCGTCCAGCCGTAACAGTGCCGATGGCCCGATCCAGTCACTCACCCGAGCATTAAAAACCTTGGTCCAGAACTGTTCATCACGGGCCGGATCTTTCGAACACAAACCGACATGACTAAAGCCGGTAATCCCGGCATCCCGTGAAGGGAAATAACGGCGGCCACTGGCATGAGGACGCCAAACCAGCTCGATTTTATTGCCGGTATGATCATGAAAGGTCAGAAAGGAATGGACATAACGCTGCTCACACTCGTCTTGCGTTCCAAACCGCACCAGCAAGCCATCCTGCTCCAGTTCCGCAGCGGCACAATCCAGTTGGCTGACGTCGCTGACTTCAAAACCGAGCGTATGATCGCCGGGGTCGCCTTCGAAATAACACAGCGTATGATCACGATCATCGGAGCGAAAGTAAGCACTGCCATGTTCCTGGCGCACCAGTTCGAGACCGACAATACGGGTGGCAAAATCGATTGCAGCGGGCAAATTACGGGTACCAAAACGGACGTAACGAACGTCGGTAATATCAGACATCGTCAAACTCCTGCTTATTTTTATTGTGTGTCGTGCACGGGTTTCAGCGCTGGGCAGAACCTGTGTTCACGTTATGGATTTAATGTATTACACCCTCCCTATTGCTGGTAATGAATAATAGGCTCCCCGCCATAACCAGAGTAACTATCTCCCTGAATTCAACCAGTAACGCCTGCCTGCTTATCGTCATCTCCATCCTGCGGTGTTATTCATAACGCCGGGCCGTTGCCCGCAGCTGATCGACCAGACGCAAGGCCGCATGCGACAGTGGTCGCTCTTTTACCTGGCTGATACCCACCGCCCCAAAGGATCTCGCCGGACTAATCGGAATAGCAGCCAACAGGCCAGTATCCAGATCGGTTTGGATCACCTGGGTAGGAAACGCGGCAATGTAATCGGTTTCCATAATCAGACGCCGGTTGGTAATCACCGAGATGGACTCACACGGCGCGGCAGGCAAATCCAGTCCGGCATCGTGGAAAGCACTTTCGACCATTTGTCGCAAGGTGGTATCAGCCAGCGGCATGATCCAGGGCCATTCCAACAAATCACTCAGAGCCACGGCAGGTCGGGACAACAGCGGGTGCTGCGGACAGACGGCAAAGGTAATATTCTCCTCGTACAAGGGCTCCACTTCGAGACCGTCACGAAAGCGGTAGGCAGGAATACGCCCGACGATCATTTCGATAGCACCTTGCTGAAGTTGGGGAATCAGGTGGTCGTAGGTGCCTTCAATTACTGTCACCCGGATGCCGGGATAGGCGCGGTAGAGGCTCGCCAGCGCCCGAGGTAAAAAATCCGCGCCGCCCGCTGGCAGCACCCCCACCACCACATGGCCACTCAGTCCCTCATTAAGATCATGAATTTCCTGAGCCACACGCTCCAGCTGGGAAAAAATAACCCGTACACGTTCGACCAGCATATCGCCCATCGGGGTCGTGTGACTGCCACGGCTGGTGCGGGTAAACAGCTCCACACCCAGGTCGGTTTCCAGCTCGCGCAGTATTTTGCTGACGGCTGGCTGACTAAGATTCAGGCTTTCCGACGCTCGCACCAGACTGGGACTTTCCGCCAGTGCCAGCACGGCGCGCAGCTGCTGCAGTTTGACCCGACGTATCCAACTGAAATTCTGCATGATATTTCCCCATCTCTCCCGGCTGTAATCTGTCCTCAACAAAGTGCCCAAACAAGGCAACCCAAGCAAGACAATTCAGGATAACGGTTCGTTTCCATGTTGCGGTTCTGGGTTGCGGTTCTGGGGTGCGTTGCTGGGTTTCGATCCCATATTCCATAGCGTGACCAGAAGAACCATCTTCAACGGGCATGCAGCAATAAAATAACCAGGCAATAACCAGGCGAAGGTAAACAAGGAGATAAAACGAGGGAAATCAGAGCTATTATGGCCAGTAAGCAGCTGGCCACAGCCAGCCCAGGAGCTAGCGAGATTAATACAACCGCGTTATTTCAACGCGGCTCAACCGGTACAAGAATGTCCACCAGCGCGTTTTCCGGCTCCACAAACGGCGGGAACTGGACCCGCTCAAACAGACAAATCCCTTCGCCCGGTTCATAACCGGACGCCGGTAGCCAGTCGTTGATCAGCCAGTTCAACGCCACCCCCAATCCGGCTTCCCCACCCTGAATCCGCACACGAGCGTACTCACCTGAACCCAGCAAATGTAATCGGAATCCATCCGGCAAGGTCGTGGCATACAACTCAGCCTTATGCGACTCCGGAATGCTGGCGGCAATACCAATATGCCAGTCACCTTCAACACCTGGCGCAGGGTAATACATCAGGTTAAACGTGCGACTGATGTCCGGGTGCAGATGCAAGAGCCGACGCTGTCCAATCAACTGGCGGATCGTGCCCGGCATTAATTCCAATGGGCCACGGTGATCCACCACCAGCAGGCTGAGTGATGGCAGTACCAGCAGATCCACCAGCCTGTCGGGGCGGATATAATTGGGGTCAAGCCAGTCCGAGGACTGGCTGATGACAACAGGTAGTGCAGTCGCCAGCGTCATTAAAACAGGCTCTTGAGCTTGTCTTTGGCTTTTGATTTCAGCTTGTCGGCTTCGTCATCTGCTTTGGCTTGTGCCTTGTCTTTGGCTTCCTGCTTCTGCTCGGCAACGTAGTCGTCCAGTTCGGCACGGGCCATGTCTTCCAGCTGGGCCAGCTTGTCCGTCAGGCTGCTATCTGCGGTGTTCAGAGCCTGCAGGTCGTCGGCATAGGGGCCAGCGTATTCGCTGATTTTGTCGTTTAATTTACTTTGCAGCTTGGCTTCCAGCTTGTCTTGCTGTTCGCGCAGACGCTGGTTAAAGGCGCTATTCAGCTGTTTGTCGATATCCGAACCAAACTCAAGTTTCGGACTGGTCAGCTCTCCGTTGGCGCGAGCATCGATGGTAAATTGCTTGATGCTGGCCAGTGCCCGTGTCAGCTCTTGGGCAAACACGGTATGTCCGGCACCACTGAACGCCGCTTGCCCAAACTGACCTTGCAGTCGGGAAGATAATTCATCCTTGCCCTTGCCGCTGGTGATCTGCGCCATCCCCTGCAATTGACCCATGGCTGATTCCAGCTGGGTATCACCCAACCCCAGGTTGACGCTGTCCAGCTGCCAGTCAGTCACATCCAGAGTCAGCGTATCGCGGCCGATGGCCTGACGATGATCCAGAATCATATTAAGTTTGAGGCCCTTGACCTTGTTGAGGCCGGCACCGTCAATATCGATCCGCGCCGGACGTCCCAGTACCGCTTGCTGGTGGGTCAGGTCGGTGCCGGTAATGGCCAGGTTACCGGCACTAGTCTCGGCACTGATGCCACTGTGGCGAAGCAGAAATTCTGGCCACGGGTTATTGGTCGGAAAATGGATATAACGGCCGTCAGGGCGCTGATATTCCGGTTCCGAGTCTTCGTCGTCACCGGAGGCGAGATAGGGTTTGATTTTTTCGTACCAATACAGCGCCTCGGTCGCCCACTCACCCGCCTGATTACCAAACAGCAAACCACTAAGATTGGCGGCACCCTGGGCGTTGAGCTGATATTTATCCCGAATGCTGGCAAGATCTTCACCCGGTGCGGCTTTCAGGTCTTTGAGTCGCTGGGTGATTTCAACCCGTGTTTCACCAATCAGATCCTTGGCGCTATTGACGGCTTTTTTATCGGCCTTGAACTGGTCGCGCAGAGCTTCCAGGCGTTTTTTACGCTGGTTAAAATCATCCAGTGAGGTGATTTTTTCCGTGGTGATGGCTTTGACCTCCACTTCATATTGCTTCAGGGCAGCTTCGTCCGGTACGTCTGCCAGAACAGTATCCAGCTGTTGCTGACGACGATCGAAGGTTTCTGTAAACGCCTTGCCTGCGGCTTCGGTCTTGAGTGATTCCCGTGCCAGTATTTCTTCTGCCGATGGCAGCTGGCTCACCAGCGCTTCAGTAATACCGGGTTCTTTATCCTGATCCTGGCCGCTGCCACTGGTGCCGGAATCGGCCTTTTTTTCCAATGCCCCGGATGTCGTCCGGGCGGTATTAAAACGCAGGGTGTTGACGCTCAGATCATCAATAATCCCTTTTCCCATCAATAACGGGCCGAGGTCGACGGTTGCAACAGCGGAGTCAAATTCCAGCAGGTTTTCCATCGGCTTGTCGGCGTTGGCAACCATCAGGTGCTGCAGCTCGAAGCCCAGCGGCGACAAGGTCAGAGATACATTATCAACACTGACCTTGGCACCGGCCGCCTTGCTGCCGACACTTTCGATGGCCATTTTGACCAGCGGCCCGGCTGCCAGTAAAAAAAATGCGGCCAACAGCGCCACGACAGCAGCAAAGCCTATCAGTCCAGACCAGCGAATCCATTTCAACATGTCCGTTACCCCGCCACTGACTGGTAGATGGAATAAAACTTCGACGCTTTCAGCGCCTGCACGATTTTGAGTTTGTTAACCCAGGCCATCACCTTGCTGCGGTACTGTTTGATCAATACCTGCATCACCGCAAACAGCGGGGCCATGCTCACCAGTGCAATAACAAATCCGCCCAGGGTGAGGGTGTGGTTAAAGCCCATCAGACGCCAGAAGTCGCTCTGGTAGAGTGACGTCCAGGTGTCAATCAGCGCCGGATTGGCCAGCAAACTCTCACCCAGCCGCACCGACAGCGGATCGATCAGCATGGCCAATAAAGAGAACAGCGCCAGGCCAAACAGGAAACTGGCGATATTGGTACGAATCAGTAACACCAGTAATAAAATCAGCAAATTATGCAGTCCCCAGAAGGGGGTCAGCGCTACAGGTAATGACAGACAAAGCGCCAGAGAAATTTGCCAGGGGGCGGTTTCTGAATTCAGAGCTTTCAGCAGATTGGCCAACATACTCAACATAAGCAGTTCCTTGCAGCATGTGCGGGTACAGATACAGGAAAGAGAGGTGCGCGTATTGCTGCGCCAATATAAAACCGGGCGGAGGATAAATCCACCGCCCGGTTCCGGGTTGCCTGTTGACAGGTATTTACAGGCTATAAGACATGTTACATACAGCACAGGATCAGGTGGTTTTCTTGTTACCACTCAGCCATTCGGTCAACTTGATCACCAGTACGTAAAAGACCGGTACAAAGAAGATCGCCAGGAAGGTGGCACTGAGCATGCCACCAATCACGCCGGTACCAATTGCCTGACGGCTCGCCGCTCCGGCACCCGTACTGATTGCCAGTGGCAATACCCCCAGTATGAATGCCATTGAGGTCATGATAATCGGACGTAAACGCAAGCGTGCTGCTTCTATCGCAGCGGCAACCAGCGGTTTTCCTTCTTCATGCAGCGCCTTGGCAAACTCCACAATCAGAATGGCGTTCTTGGCCGACAGACCAATGGTCGTCAGCAAGCCGACCTGGAAGTACACGTCATTGGCCAGATCCCGGCTGTACGTTGCCAGCAATGCACCCAACACCCCCAGAGGGACGACCAGAATGACCGCAAAGGGAACAGACCAGCTTTCGTACAGAGCCGCCAGGCAGAGGAACACCACCAGCAATGACAGCGCATACAGCATCGGAGCCTGCGACCCTGCCATACGCTCCTGATAGGACATGCCGGTCCATTCAATACCTACACCCGGAGGCAACTTGGCGACAATCTCTTCAATCGCTGCCATCGCGTCACCGGTACTCATACCCGGTGCCGACTCACCCTGAATATTGACTGCAGGCACGCCGTTGTAGCGTTCCAGACGCGGCGAGCCGTAGTCCCAGTGAGTGGTTGCGAATGAGCTGAAGGGTACCATTTCGCCTTTGTTATTACGGACGTACCACTTGTTCAGGTCACCCGGTAACATACGCGCCGGAGCATCTGCCTGGATGTAAACCTTTTTCACCCGGCCCCGATCCAGGAAGTCGTTAACATACGCCGACCCCCAGGCGGTGCTGAGCGTACTGTTCACATCACTGACGCTAAGCCCCAGGGTTTTAACTTTTTCATAGTCGATATCAATACGGAACACCGGCACATCTTCCATGCCATTCGGCCGTACACGTACCAAACGCGGATCTTGCGCCGCCATCCCCAGCAACATATTGCGGGCTTGAACCAGCTTGTCATGGCCAATATTGCCACGATCCTGCAGCATGACGTTGAAACCGGTTGCCGTACCCAATTCGATGATCGGCGGCAGGTTGATGGGATAAATCACCGCATCTTTCACCTGACTCAAGGCACCCCAGGCTCGACCAATAATGGCACCAACTGACTGATCCGGCGATTGACGCTCATCCCATGGTTTCAGACTGACAAACGCCAGGCCCTGGTTCTGGCCCTGGCCGGTGAAGCTGAAGCCGGAGACGGTAAACACGGAAGCAACCGAGGGTTCGTTCATGTAGTGCTCGGTAAGCTTATCCATCACTTCATAGTTGCGTTCCATCGTGGCACCAGCCGGTAGCATCGCCAGGTTCAGCAACACGCCCTGATCTTCTTCCGGCAGGAACGACGCTGGCAAACGCACATAAAGTACCGCCATAACCACCAGCAAGCCGCCATACACCAGCACCATACGAATCGGGCTACGCAGGGTTCTCGAAACGCCGCCTTCGTATTTATCCGTCGCCTTGCCGAACAAACGGTTAAACAGGCCAAAGAAACCGGATTCACCATGCCCATGTTTATGGGGTCGCAACAAGGTAGCGCACAATGCCGGGGTTAACGTCAGGGCCACAAACACCGACAACGCCATCGCCGATACAATGGTTAACGAAAACTGGCGATAAATAGCCCCGGTCGAGCCAGACATAAAGGCCATAGGGACAAATACCGCCGACAACACCAATGCAATACCGATCAGGGCATTGGTTATCTGCTGCATGGAGCGTTTGGTCGCTTCCTTCGGCGACAAGCCTTCTTCTTCCATCACCCGCTCGACGTTTTCGACCACCACAATGGCGTCATCCACCAACAAGCCAATGGCCAGCACCAGACCAAACATGGTCAGCGTATTAATGCTGTACCCCGCAATCGCCATGATGCCAAACGTACCCAGCAGTACTACAGGTACGGCAATGGTTGGAATCAGCGTGGCACGGAATTTCCCCAGAAACAGGAACATCACCAGGAACACCAGTACGATGGCTTCAACCAGGGTGTGAGCAACTTCCTCAATCGATAGTTTCACAAATGGCGTAGTGTCGTATGGGTAAACAATCTCCAGCCCCTGGGGGAAGAATGGTTCCAGTTCGGCCAGACGCTTGCGTACTGCTTCGGCGGTATCCAGTGCATTGGCACCACTGGCCAGCTGAATACCCAGACCGGTTGCCGGCTTGCCATTGTAGCGACTGTCGACAGAATAGCTTTCAGCCCCCAGCTCAACCCTGGCGATGTCTTTGACGCGTATCTGGGAGCCATCCTGATTCACCTTGATCAGAATATTTTCAAACTCTTCCACGCTTTCCATACGCGTCTGGGCAATGATAGAAGCATTCATCTGCTGGTTGGCAACAGCAGGCAAGCCACCCAGTTCACCGGCCGGAAACTGGCTATTCTGCTCGGATACCGCCTGGCGTACTTCCAGCGGAGTCAGACCATAAGCCGTCAGTTTTTCAGGCTGCAGCCAGATACGCATGGAGTACTGGGCACCAAAGACGGTGATGCCACCAACACCTTGAACCCGAGACAGCGGGTCTTTCAATTGGGCAATACCGTAGTCCGCCAGATCGCTTTTGGTCAGGGTTCCATCACTGGACACCAAACCAATCACCATCAGAAAGCCGGTACGGCCCTTGCTCACCGCAACACCCTGGCGCTGCACTTCTTCTGGCAACAGCGGTTCCGCTTGCGATAACTTGTTCTGCACCTGAACCTGGGCAATATCCGGATCCATACCCGCCGCAAACGTCAGCGTAATGGTCGCACGACCAGAACTGCTGCTGTTAGACGACATATACAGCAAGCCATCCAGCCCGGTCATATTCTGTTCAATCACCTGGGTAACACTGTCTTCCAGCGTCTGTGCCGAGGCACCAGGATAGGTTGCTTCAATACTGACCGACGGCGGCGCAATGGTCGGGTATTGCTGGATAGGCAGGTTCACCACTGCCAGTCCACCCGCCACCATAATCATGATGGCAAGTACCCAGGCAAAGATGGGCCTGTCGATAAAAAATCGGGCCATAATCCGCTACTCCTTATTGCTCTGCCGAGACATTAATGAGATGCGGGGCAACGGTTGCACCTGCTCGAATCTTCTGTAATCCGGCAACGACAACCTGTTCACCAACCTGCAAACCGGAACTGACCAGCCACTGATCGCCTACCGCACGGGTGACGACCACCGGACGCGGCTGTACCACATTGTCTGCTCCAACCACCATCACGGTTGTGGTGCTGTCTGGATTGCGGGATACCGCTTTTTGCGGCACCAAAATGGCATTTTCGACCCGATCGTGAGCGATATTGGCCCGTACAAACATGCCAGGTAATAACAATCCGTTCTTGTTATCGAACAGGGTACGAATGTTCACTGTGCCGGTACCCTGGTCAACGCCCACATCGGTAAACTGGATTTTGCCGGTTTCGCTATAGGTCGATCCATCCTGCAACGTCAAGGAGACGTCCAGTGACGATGCCGAAGACTTCATACCCATAATCTTGACGGCCGGGCTTTGAACGTCGACATAAATCGGAGAAATCTGGCGAATCACCGTCAATGCCCCTTCTTGCTGAGCAGAAACCAACGCGCCTTCGGTAATACTGGAGCGCGAAATCACACCGGAAATCGGAGCGGTAATTTTGGTATAACCCAGGTTGATTTCGGCACTGCGAACGGCCGCTTCAGCCAGTTTGATCTGCGCTTCGGACTGTTTCCAGCTTGCCTGTGAATCATCCACATCCTGGCGGCTGATGGCAGAAGTACGGGACAATTCCTTGTAGCGCTCTGCTTTCAGTCGTGCACTGTAAGCATTGGCTTCCGCCACCGCCAACTGCGCGCGCGCACTGGATAGTTCGGCTTCATAAAGAGTTGAGTCAATCTGGTAAAGCTTGTCACCCGCCTTGACCTTGGCACCTTCATTAAAAAAGCGCTTGAGAATAATACCGGTTACCTGGGGGCGTATTTCAGCGACCCGATAGGCAGTTACTCGCCCGGCCAAGGTATCGGCCAGTTCAAATGACTGTGGTGCAAGCTGAACGACGTCCACCCCGGTGGGTGGCATTTGCTTAGCCGCCGGTGCCGCCTGCTGCTCTTCTTCCTGACAGGCACTGAGGGTTAAAACCAATGCGGCCAAAAGCGGGAGTTTGAGGTAACCCGAACCTGCCTGATGTCTTCTCATACTGTCCTCTTGTATAAGCGAAACCGATGCTTGCCAGTGCTGGTTGATCATCCACAAGGCTCTGAATCAAGCCGGATGCGCAACCCAACCGCTGGTTAGCACAGATATATTTTCTGAATTGCGGCATTCTGGTGTAGCCCGGATGAAATGACTAGGGCATGCAAACGGAATGAATTGTTGGTATCAGAGCAATAGTTCTTGATAGCGACAATATTCTCATCCCGATTCACTCAGAGTAGCCCGGTTTAATGGCAATATTCCCTGATCTTGTCGCGATAGGTATTTTTTTTATCGCGCTTTTTAACGGCATAGTTGATATCAGAGGTAAGGGATTTACTCGTATTCCGGTAAAGACGGCGGTATTTTTCACAGCGCTGCTGCTGTAATGCCTTGCGTTTTTGCTCCGCCGCTACACGGGCTGCCCGGGCCGCTTTTGACGCGGATCCAGACGATGTCGAGCTGGAAGAGGAGGATGACAAACCCCGCTTGTGCTCCGGTGCACTGGTGTATTCCGATATGGGTTGCAGTTCAACCTTGCTGGCGTCAATACCTGCGCTGGGGGGCGGTTCATCAGAGAAATGCAGACGCCCATTGTCATCACGCCACTGATAGATTTCCGCCTGGGTGTTGCCGCCCCAAGCCAGCACAATCAACAGTAATAACGCCAGTGCCAGGTGATACAAAGACCACTGATAACCATCTTTATCTTTATCTGGCACCGGGCATTCGGTATCGGCTGATATACATTTGTTGTCTGGAGCCATCCTGGCCCTCCTTGCCGTTATAAAGCGGAAACATTCCTTATCCGTTCACGGATTCACACAACTGCTGACAAATGACTCACCAGCAACTGTACACTCTGCCGCCCGCGAAACTCATTCACATCCAGCTGATAAACCATATCCACCTGAGCAGCCGATGATGGCCACTGCCCGAGGTCGACATTAAAGCAAATCGCATCCAGTAATACACCGCCGCTCTCGGGCTGCACCAGCATTTTGAGATGTTTGTCACCGACAATTCGCTGTTGCAGCAAACGGAACCGGCCGCTAAAACCAGGGGGAGGAAATCCCTGCCCCCATGGCCCGGCCCAGCGTAACTGTTCCGCCAGCTCCAGAGTAAAATCAGTGGCTTCCAGCTCACCATCCACATCGGTACGTTCAGCCAGATCTTCTGCGCCGAGTAACTGCTGGCAAATATCGGCAAATGCCTGAACAAAGGTGTCAAAACCACCGGCTACCAGTGTCAGGCCCGCTGCCATGGCATGACCACCAAACTTGACCATCAACTGCGGATGGCGTTTGTGCAACAGATCCAGCGCGTCACGCATATGCAACCCGGCAATTGAACGCGCCGAGCCTTTTAATTCGCCCGTATCGGACAATGCAAAAGCAATCACCGGGCGATGAATTTTCTCTTTCACCCGCGACGCCAATATTCCGATCACACCCTGATGCCAGTCTCGGTGAAACAGACACACTCCGGCGGGGAACGCCTGACCCGTATCCAATACTGCCAGAAAACGCTCGGCATCAGCGGCCATCGCTGCTTCAATCTGGCGCCGGTCGCGATTCAGTTCATCCAGCTGCAGCGCCATTTGTAATGCCTGCGCCGGGTCATCACACAGCAAGCACTCAATACCCAACGCCATATCATCGAGACGCCCGGCAGCATTCAAGCGCGGGCCAACAGCGAAACCAAAATCGGCCGATACCACACGGGTCGAGGTTTTCCCTGCCACTTGTAACAACGCCTGAATACCCGCTACCGTGCGCCCGGCACGAATACGCCGCAAGCCCTGCTCAACCAGAATCCGGTTATTAAAATCCAGAGGCACCACATCGGCGACCGTTGCCAACGCCACCAGATCGAGTAACTCAACCAGGTTCGGCGCTGCGATCGCAGCCGAGGTAAAATAGCCGACTTCCAGCAACCGCGCCTTGAGTGCCAGCATCAGATAAAAAACAACCGTACACCCTGTCTCTTATACACATCTGACGCTGCCGACGAAGAGGATAGTGTAGAT